>JAXLXC010000099.1:0-2126 GCA_046328155.1 Chloroflexota bacterium | reverse complement strand
CGGCGCGGCACCCCCCGCGAGGTACAGCTCCGGGCGCTGGTCGCCGTCGCAGTCGAAGGTCGCGACGCCACCGCCCACGAAGTACAGGAAGTCGCCCTGGTACCGATGGTCGAGGCCGGCGCTCGAGCTGACGTCCACGAAGCGCGGCGGGCCCAGGGCCACGAGGCTGGGCGCGGACGAGCCACCCGTGAGCACGGCGACGGCCACGACACCGATCGCGAGCACCGCCGCCCCGACGCCGAGGGCGGCGAGCACCCGACCGCGAGGGCGCGTCATCCGAGGCGGCGCGAACCGGTCGTCAGCTGCGGGCGGTCGCCGCGACCCGCTCGGACGGCCTGCCATAGCCGTGCTCCGCGATCTCCCCGGCGCGCTCCCGGTACATCTCGACGGCGGGCGGGGTCATGGCCCGGAAGCCATCGACCATGCGGTTGTACATGGAGAAGCCCGCTGCGATGAGCACCGCGAGCTGGACGTCCGCGTCGGTGGCGCCGGCGTGCAGGGCGGCGCGGACGTCCGCCTCCGTCAGGGCGCGCGGGTCGCGGCGCACGACCAGGGCGATGGCGATGAGCGCCTGCATCCGGGCATCCAGCGCCGAGGTGTCGCCGATGATGATGGGCTCGATGACCGGCACGTCCGCCGCGCGGCCCTCGCGCTCGAGGACGGCGATGGCGTGCGCCGCATGCGAGTCCATGCAGAAGAAGCAGTCGTTGCCCGCCGAGACCGCCGTCGCGATCATCTCGCGCTCGGCACGACCGATGGTGGCACCTGGGTAGTCGTCCACCAGCAGGGCATCCGCGAGACCTCGCATGTGGAGCCCCAGCTGCGGGGTCAGGCTCATCGCCACGATGATCCCTGGCACCTCCGGCAGGCTGCCCACGATGGGTCGCTCCTGCGCCCGTGCCAGACGCTCGTCCTCGCGTGCCATCTCGGTCTCCTCCTCCGACGGTCGGGCGTCGCGCCGGCCGCCTCCTCACTCGGTGGGCAGGACGCCCACGATGAACCAGCGGTCGTCGCCAAACACCTGTCGGATCACGAAGGTCTGGGCGAACGGCGACTCCTGCCGGCTGACCACCGAACCTGCGCCATCGTAGGTCGACTCGGTCTGGGTGCCCGTGGCCTCGAAGGCCATGCCCATGCCCGACTGCCGACCCAGGAGCCTCTGGGTCAGGAACAGGCTGTCGAAGTCGTAGTCGATGGTCGTGGGCTGCCCGATCCCCTGCGCCTGGGCCAGGCGCGCCGTCATCTCGTCCAGTCGGTCGCCATGGTCGACCTGCTCGAGCAGCGCCCGGTCGCCCGACAGCATCGCCTGGTCCTCCACCGCCAGCAGCCGCGCGAGGGTGAGCGCGAGGCCCTGGGCGTCCGCGCGGACACGGTCCACGTTCCAGCCGCTGACGTCCGGGTCGATGGTGACCGGCGGGAGCGACGCTGGGTCCACCTCGATGGCGTCACCCAGCAGGACCGTGCCGCCGGCGGGTGGCTGGAGCCGGGCAGGACCGCCGGCGAGCACGATGCCGGCGCCCACGGTGACCACGAGCACCCCCGCGATGGCCAGCGTGGCGCCCAGCCGGCGCAGGTCGATGGATGCCCGGCCTGGCTGCGGCTGGCCCACCAGGAAGGGCACCGTCCGGTCCTCCTCGCTGCCCGCCCGGGGCATCACCCGCTCGAACACCGGGCGGGCCGCGCACATCACCACGAGCGCGGTCAGCAGCATCACCTTGGTCCACCACTCGTTGGTCTGGGGCGCGATGAGCAGCGACGCCAGCACCCCCACGGAGATCCCGAACGCGATGCGCGCGACGCGGCCGCCGGGGATGGTCTTGGGGTCCGTGATCATGAAGAACAGGAAGATGAGCACCTCGGGCGAGGTCACGATGACCCGCCAGAAGTCCGTGCCGCAGACCCCGCCGAACGCCCAGTCGGCGGTCATGCAGTGCCCTGACGCGGCGAGGATGCCGAGACCCACCGCGAGGCTCACCCAGAACGCGGCGGCGATGGTCAGCAGGTGGAGCCGGCGGGTGATGAGGATGCCGCCCGTGAGGATGATCGCGTAGGCCGCCGCCACCCAGACGTCGAACGGGCCCCACCAGAAGTCGAGCGGCTGGACCCGGTCCGAGCCGAGCAGCAGG
>JAXLXC010000098.1:0-2138 GCA_046328155.1 Chloroflexota bacterium | reverse complement strand
CAGGACCGCGAGGCAGGCCACGATCATCACGACCCGGGCCGCCCAGCGCATGCCCGCGCTCTCCCTCATCGCGATCGCCTCATGGGTCGTCCGCGCCTCACCACTCGTCCGTGCCCCGGAAGCGCCGCAGGAGCAACTGGACGGACAGCAGCAGGCACACCACCAGCACGCCCACCACGGCCATCGCCGACGCGAGGCCCAGCCGGCTGGTCTGGACGCCCGAGCGATACACCTGGTAGTCGAGCGTCACCGACGCGGTGCCGGGGCCGCCCTGGGTCAGCCCCAGGATCCACGGGAAGAACGAGGTCACGGTGCCGATGGTCAGCAGCAGCAGCCAGAAGCGCGTCACGGGCGCCAGTGCCGGGCGGTAGATGTGCCACACCAGCTGGCGCCAGCGGGCGCCATCGACGAGCGCCGCCTCCACGTAGTCCCGGGACAGCGAGGAGAGGCCGGCGGTGTACAGGAGGACCCCGGTGCCCATGGTCGCCCAGCCGATGACCACGATGATGGTGGGCAGGACCCACACGTCCGATGACAGCCACGGCTGCGCAAGGACGCCCAGCCCGATGGCCCGCAGCCCCTCGTTGACGGGACCGCCGTCCGCGAGCACGAGGCGGAACGCCCGCCCCACGATGAGCGCGGGCAGCAGCGCGGGCAGGAACAGGATGGCGCGCACCAGGTTGGCCGAGCGCCGCCCGTGGATGATCACCGCGAGCAGGAATGGCAGGCCCACCCAGAGGAACAGGCCGAGCGTGAGCACGAAGGTGTTGCCGATGGCCCGATGGAAGTCCGGCCAGTCGACCAGGAACGCGAAGTTGTCGAGCCCCACCCACTCGGCGGGCCGGAGGCCGTTGTACTCCGTGAAGGAGTAGAACCCCAGGCGGACGATGGGCGCGTAGACGAACGCCAGCACCAGGACCGCGAGGGGCGTCACGAACAGCAGCGCCTCCAGGGTCGGGCGCCACCGCGTGCGGCGTGGGAAGGGCCGGTCACTCGGGGGAGTGACCGGCCCTGCCTGGAGCGTCATGGACGAAGGCCCGGATGGGCCCCCGATCAGCTGCCCTGCTGCGCCTGGAGGCCGCTGAGGAACCCGGCGAGGTCGCCGGACACCACGGCCTGGCTCAGCTTCTGGAGCGCGTCACCCTGGGCAGCCGCGCTGAACTGGTTCTGGATGACGTCCGACGCGCCCCGCGCGTCGATGACGCCCTGGATGGCCACGGCGCCGGGGCTCGCGTACTGCGCGAGGTCCACGTCGCTGCGGTTGGGGAACTGGCCGCTCTGCGCCAGCAGGATGGACTGGCCCTCCGTGCCCGCCAGGAAGGACACGAACGCCTTGGCCAGGTCGGGGTTCTTGGAGTCGGCGCTGATGCCGTAGATGAGGGTCGGGTTGAAGAACTGACCGTCGGTCGTGGCGTCGTCGCGCTTGGGAGCGCCGAACACGCCATAGCCGTCAGGGCCGATGGCCGCGCCGTCCCACTGCTTCCAGTTGGCGACCGAGGTGATGACGCCCGGGATCATCGCGACCTTGCCGTCGCCGAACAGGGCGGCCTCGTCGGTGAACTTCTTGTCCGCGTAGTCCTCGGGCCAGTAGCCCGCGGCGTACATGTCCGCGATGGGCTGGAGCGATGCCAGCACGCGCGGGTCATCCAGCGCGATCGTCCCGGCACGGATGCCCAGGACGTCGTCCGCGCTGAAGTACTGCGGCGAGAAGGACGACCACGCCCACCACGCGAGCACGGAGTCCGCACCCGATGCGGCGACAGGGACGATGCCGGCCGCCTTGAGGGCGTCAGCCGCGGCGGTGAACTCGGCCCAGGTCGTGGGCGGCGTCTCCGGATCGAGGCCGGCCTGCGTGAACAGGGCCTTGTTGTAGTACCAGATGACGCCCTGGCCGCCGATGGGCACGCCCGCGTAGGTGTCCGGGTCGGCGGGGTCGATGACGCCGCCGCTCCAGCCCGTGAGCTCGTCACCGAGCGAGCCCCAGTCCGCCGTGGTGGTGGGGGTCAGGGCGTCGAACACGGGGGCGTGGTTGAGGCCGGGCAGCATCTCCACGACGTCGCCCAGGGTGCCGGCGCGGGCGCGCGTGGTGGCGGCGGACACGAAGTCGCCGAAGGGCACCACGTCGAACGTGATGTTGG
>JAXLXC010000097.1:0-2188 GCA_046328155.1 Chloroflexota bacterium | reverse complement strand
GTCGTCGCGGCGGCTGACGCCGAGCGCATGCGGCTGGCCTCGGTGCTCCACGACGGGCCGCTCGCGGACGTCACGCTGCTCATCCAGCGTCTGGACGAGCGGGGCGACGCGGACTCCGCGGCCATCGCCCGGTCCGTCGCCGCGGAGCTGCGGGCCATCGGCAGCGAGCTTCGGCTGCCGGTGCTCGACGACCTGGGGGTCGGGCCGGCGCTCGAGTGGCTGGTGGGTCGGCTGGCAGGTCGGTCGGGCGCCGCCATCGCGCTCGACCAGCGGACGGCCGCCCGGCCACCGGCGGATGTGGAGCTGGCGATGTACCGGGTCGCCCAGGAGGCCCTCGTCAACGCCCTCAAGCATGGGCTGCCGCCCATCGCGGTGACCTACCGAGCCTCGTCCGACGCCGCCGAGCTGGTCGTCGATGACTCGGGGCTTGGCATCCAGCCAGGCGCCATCGCCAGGGCCGACCACGATGGGAGCCTCGGGCTGCCATCGATGGCCCAGCGTGCGGAGGCCATCGGCGCGCGGCTGGGCGTTGGCAGCTGGCCGGATGGTGGCACGCGGGTGCAGCTCGTCTGGCGTGCGCCCGCGGTGGCAACGGCGGTCTCGTCGGCCACGGCAGGCGCGTCGGCCACACCCGGGCCGATGGGGGTCGTGCAGGCCCGACCATGACCCGGGTCGCCATCGTCGACGATCACCCGGCGCTCCGCGAAGGCACCGCGACGCTGCTCGACCGGGAGCCCGACATCGAGGTCGTGGCGCTGGTGGGCACGCTGGCCGAGATCCGGGCCCTGATAGCTGGTCCCGAGCCGCCGGACGTGGTCGTCCAGGACATCCGGCTGGGGGAGGAGAGTGGCCTGCGGATGCTGGCCGGGGAGGGCGCGTCGCACGGGGAGCATCCGGTGGCCGCCGCGGGTCCGCGGATCATCCTGTGGACCGCCTACGACTACCCCCAGTACGCCGCCTACGCGCGTCGTGCGGGGGCGTCGGGCTTCGTGGTCAAGACGGCGCCCGTGGCGGAGCTCGTCGGGGCGATCCGGACGGTCGCCGCGGGTGGCACGCACTTCGGGACGCACGCCGACCTGGGTGTGACGCCCATCACGCCGCGGGAGCCGGAGGTGCTGCGGCTGGTCGTGGACGGCATGTCCAACGATGCCATCGGCGGCGAGCTGGGCATCACGACGCGCACCGTGGAGGCACACCTGACGCGACTGTTCGAGCGCTCGGGGACGCAGTCGCGCACGGAGCTGGCCACACGCGCGGTGCGCGAGGGGTGGCTCGACCTGCCGTCCGGCTGAGCGGACACGCCAGGCGCTGGCGGTGGCACGATGCGCCGATGCCGCTGCGTCAGGAGGAGCTCGATGCGCTCTGGGACTTCGATGACGCGATGGCCAGCGAGCACCGGTTCCGCGATGCCGCGCTGGCGGAGCCCGACCTCGGTCGCCGCGCCGAGCTCCTGACCCAGGTCGCCCGCGCGTTGGGCAACCAGGATCGGTTGGGGGTGGCCGACGCCCTGCTGGACGAGCTCGGGCTGCCGGTTGCCGTTGTTCGAGGAGGCCGCGGCCCTCTCGACGCAGGCCGGCCTGCGGTTCCTCCGCGTCGATGCCCTCCACATGCTGGCCATCGCCAGTGGCACCGATGTCGCCGCTGCCGAGGCGTGGACCGAGCGTGCCCTGGCGCTCCTCGTCGGCGAGCCCGACGCGCGCACCCGCCGATGGGCGGTCTCGCTCCGCAACAACCTGGGCTGGACGCGCTTCGACGCCGGCGATCTGGATGGCGCGCTGATGGCCTTCCGCGCGGCGCTGGACGCTGCGCTCCGCGATGGCACGCAACAGCAGGTCACGTGGGCGAACGAGGCGATCGCCGAGTGCGAGGCAGCGGCGAGGACCCTCGATCGAGGCTGAGCGGGGCGCCGGCTGATGTGCGCCTGCATTCGGTGTGGCCGAACGGGTCGGGGGTCGATCGCGAGGTGTGGCACCGCCACCACGGCTTCGCGGCACCTCCGGGCCCCGTGGCGCGACGGATGTTCGGTGCCACCGGACGCTCCTGTCGCAATCGGGCGCCGCGACGGCCGCCCGGCAGCGGCGGGACGAACATGGCGGGCTCGAAGCCGGCGATCGGGGCGTGCGGCGTTCGGTGCGGCCGAACTGCTCCAGGCCTCCGGCGGGCACCACCGGCGGCGAGCAGTCGGCCA
>JAXLXC010000096.1:0-2198 GCA_046328155.1 Chloroflexota bacterium | reverse complement strand
GCCACACCGCCTGCAGCGCGTTGGCCAGGTGACGGACCGGGAACAGGTCGCCCACGATCGCCACCACGGATCCCTCCGCGACGGGCACGAACACGTCGGACACGAAGTACAGCGGCAGCACGATCGCATTGACCAGCGCGGGCGCGGCGTGCGCGTCCGGGATCAGCCCGGCCATGGCGAGCCCGAGCGCGGCGAAGGCGGCGGCACCCACGGCCACCACCAGCACCAGCAGCGGCACCTGCCCCGGCGGCAGCGGCGCCCCGAACAGCAGCGCGCCGCACACGACCACGATGAGCGTCAGCAGCAGCGTCACCAGCACGGCGTGGATCACCCGCCCGGCGAGGTAGGCGGCCAGCGACAGCGGCGTGCCGCGGATCCGCTTGAGGACGCCCTGGTCGCGCGACGGGCTCACCGTCATGGCGATCGAGACGAAGCACACGTTGACCACCGAGAAGGCGACGATGGCCGGGGTGTAGAACACGGCGCCCGCGCCGCCCGTGTCCACGCGCCCCGCGAACACGAGCTGGGCGAGGACCATGAAGATGAGCGGGAACGCGAACGTGAACACGGCCGCCACCGGGCTACGCCAGAACGCGAGGTTCTCGTAGCGCACCTGGCGGGCGACCAGGCGCAGCGTGCTCACGCGCGAGGCCCCACGGCGCCGTCGGAACCAGCCGGCGACACGTGCTCGGCCGACCCGGCATGCTCGGCCACGAGCGCCAGATAGGCATCCTCGAGGCTGGGCCGCGTCACGCTCAGGTCGGCCAGGTCCACGCCCGTCTCGATCGACCAGCCCGTCAGCGCATGCAGCAGGGTCGTGGGCTCGTGGGTCTGGACCTCGGTCGTCCCGTCGGGCCCGCGTCGGGCCATCGCCGCGATGGCGGCCGGCAGGGTGGGCGACCCATCGGCGGGCCGGAAGCGCACCACCGACCCGCCCGCGCGGTCGCCGATGACCTGGTCCGGCGTCCCCTGGGCCACGATCGAGCCATCGACGATGACCACCACGCGGTCGGCCAGGGCGCGTGCCTCGTCCATGAAGTGGGTCGACAGCAGCACGGTGCGCCCCACGCCCACCAGCGATCGCACCAGCTCCCAGGCCTGGCGCCGGGCCTCCGGGTCGAAGCCCGTCGTCGGCTCGTCGAGGAACAGCAGGTCAGGGTCGCCCACCAGCGCGAGGGCGAGGTCGAGACGTCGTCGCTGGCCACCGGACAGGCGTCGCACGCGCGTCCCTGCCTGCTCGGCGAGCCCCACCAGACCCAGCAGCTCGGCGGCCTCCCGCGGTCGCGGGTAGTACCCGGCGTAGAGGTCGACCACCTCGGCCGTGGTCAGGTATCGCTCGATGCCGCTCGCCTGGAGGCAAATCCCGATTCGCGCCACGGTCGCCGGGTCGCGTGCCGCTGGGTCGCCGCCCAGCACCCGCACCTCGCCCGCGGTCCGGGCCCGATACCCCTCGAGGATCTCGATGGTGGTGGTCTTCCCGGCGCCGTTGGGCCCCAGCAGCGCGACCACCTCGCCGGGCAGCACGTCGAGGTCGATGCCTCGGACGACCTCGCGGTCGGCGTACGACTTGCGCAGGCCGCGGACGCGGATCACGGGCTCGCGGGGCTCACCGACGGACGTCACGACCAGCGATGGTATCGCCGCAGCCGCAGGTACCGGTTTCCGACGTCCCACGCGCATGGCACAGTGCGTCGATGCGACTGTTCACCATCCTCGGCGTCATCCTCCTGGTCGTGGGCGTGGGCCTCGCCGTCGCCTCGATGCTGCCCGCCGGTGGCTCGTTCTGGGACGAGTTCCGGAACCAGGGCGCGGGCATCGCGGCCCTCACGCTCATCCCCATGGGCCTCGTGTTCACGGTCATCGGGGTCTGGTTCGGGCGACTCACGGCAGGCCGGCAGCGACTCCTCCGGGAGGGCATCGCCGGCCAGGCGACGATCCTCTCGATCGGCGGCGGCCGCATGGTCGTCAACAACATCAACTACCTGATGACGTTCCAGCTGATGGTCTCGGTCCCCGGGCGCCAGCCATACCAGGTGGAGCATCGGCAGCTCGTCCCGATCTTCGCCATCGCGTCCATCCCCGTCGGCTCCACGGTGTCGGTCCTGGTCGACCGCGAGGACCCCACCAAGCTGACCCTCGACCTCGCCGGCGAGGCGGTCACGATGCGCCAGGCGGCTGGCAGCCTGGCATCGACGCCC
>JAXLXC010000095.1:0-2263 GCA_046328155.1 Chloroflexota bacterium | reverse complement strand
AGCGCGCTCATGAACGACTGGCGCGCATCTGCGAGCGAGACGCCAGTGTCTGTGGACGTGCGCTGGTGAGCCGGCGTTGCCCCGGCACGCTCGACGGCGCTGTTGGACCGAGGTCGCTTTTCGGCTTGACTGGTCGTGCTAGTCCCCATTATCACGACCAGTCCGAACCGCCGTCTGCGGCCTTGGGTCGAAGCCGATTTCCACCCTGGGTCGTGGAGCGATCCCCCAGGCGCTGCTCCCGTCGCGTAGCGACGGTCCAATGGTAGACGTGGGTTTCAACCGGGTGCGACCAAGACGAGTGGGAAGGGGCATCAAGCGGCAGCGTCCAGGATCTGGAGGTCGATGGGGGTGTCGGCGGCCGGGGCGAAGGGATGGCGGCGTCGGTGTTGTTGCTGGCGGTGGAAGTGCCAGTAGGCATCCCACTGGCCGTTGAGGCGGACGGCGCGGAGGTCGAGGAGGGCCTGGGCACCCGAGCGGGTCCAGCGCATGCCGGCCTGTTCGATGCGGTCCTTGACGAGGTGGCGGCAGGCACCCTCGACGACGCCGGTGCCGATGGGCCAGCCTGCGGCGAGGTAGGCGTCGTAGCGCATGTGGGGGGCGTTGCGCTCGTAGTAGCTGGCGGTGCGGGTGAGGAGCGCGCGGATGGTGGGGCTGAGCGTGGGCCCGTCGGCGAGCGTGCGGAGGTCGGCGACGACGTCGAGCACGTGGCCCTCCAGGAGCAAGGCCAGGCGGTCGCGGACCCAGGCGGTGCGCTCGGGGTGGCGCTCGCCGAGCAGGCCGGTGGCGGCCTCCCACAGGTGCTCGAGCGCATGGATGATGTCGAGCACCAGCGGGTACTCTGGCAGCGCGGCGCGGAGCGCGCGCTGGAGGGCGTCGGCGCCGTCGGTCAGCGCCACCCGCTGCCGGATGTGCGGCCCGTCATCCTGGGCAGCCCGTGCCGCCAGCCGGGTCAGCGCCGCCGTCTTACCGTCCAGCGTCGCCCGCAGCTCCTTGCCGACCGGCCGCGCGCGGTCCGCCCGCTCGGCGGGGGCGGACGGCGCATGCGGGTCCAGGGGCAGTAAGCTCGCCAGCACGTCGGCCGGCCGGCGGGGCGTCGGGTCGAGCGTGTACACCGCCGTCACGATCGCCTCCCGCATGATCCCACGCGGCTGCCCCCGCTTCCGCCGGACTTCCCGCTGCCCGACCGGGGCACCCGTCTCGGCCGGCACCATCGGCACCCCCTTGCCGTCGGCCTGGACCACCAGCAGACGCCCAGGCGGCTCCGGGCTGGCCGCGCGTGGCTCGGCCAGGAAGGCGGCCACGTCGGCGGCGTCCTCCGCCATCGCCGTCTCGATCGCCTGCACGCTCAGCCGCAGCCCGAGCACCCGCTCCAGCATCGTCTGGCTTTCCCGATACGCCCCGTCGGTCGCCCCGTACGTCGCCCACTCCCGCAGCACGTCCGAGTAGCACCGCGCGGGCAGGCCCAGCGCCGCGTCCAGCGGGCACACCACCGGCTGCCCCGGCGCCGTGAACGCGTGCCGCCAGATCCGCAGCTTGCCAAAGATCGAGAAGTAGCTGGTCCGACGCCGATCGTGGTACCGCAGCTCGGTGCCGTCCTCGCTCACGACCGGCCCCGCCGGCCGCTCCGCCCCGCGCGCCGCGAAGAACAGCCCCAGCAGCATCGCCCCCAAGCGCAGCAGCCGCCGAAAGAGCGCCAGCTCGACCTCCCCGGCACTCTGCCGCTCGCTCGCCGGACCCGTCACGATCCCCAACAGCCCCTCTACTTCAGCGCGCACCTCGGCGATAATGGCATCGGTCGTGGACGTCATCGCGGGCCTCCGGCGCCGGGATGGTGGTGGTTCTCCTGACCGTAGCCCCGAGATCACGGTGATGTCCACACCGCTCCCTCCGCCCCCACGCCGTTTGGTCGCACCCGTTTCAACCCACGGCCCCGGGCGGACGTGGGGATCGCTCCTCCGCCCCGGGCTGCGGCGAACTTCGCTCCACTGCCGATCTGGCCCTCGATACGCTCGCACGGTCGAAGCGTAGCCGACCCGGACACCGTCTCGGGCGCTCCGGTCATCTCGCCTCGGTCACATCCCCTCTGGACGTGTCAGGAGGCCGCTCCAGCTTCCTGGACACGGCCTCCTATGGGCTGCTCATCGGCGTGCCAGCCTGGATCTTTAGTACAGGCCGAGCAGTTTGAGGACGACGATGATGACGACGATGGCGCCGATGATGTACAGGATGGAATACACGGTATGCTCTCCAGGTGATGTTCTCG
>JAXLXC010000094.1:0-2441 GCA_046328155.1 Chloroflexota bacterium | reverse complement strand
GCCAGGAGCTCGCGATAGGTGGCCAGCACGGAGCGCGGGTCCCCGGCCTGCGCCGCCACGTTCCGCGTCCCCGAGTCGGGCGCGAAGGGGAGCCACGGCCGGCCCGTGGTGAAGCCACGGCCGGTGCCCCCGGTCCAGGGCATCGGCCCACGGCACTGGTCGCGGTTCCACCAGGGCGCCCACAGGCGCTGGAGGAGCGACTGACGGGCCGGCGGGTCGACGATGTCACGCCGCGGGATGACGCTGTCACCCAGGCCGATCTCCTCGCCGTAGTACAGGAACGGCGTGCCACGCGATGCCAGCAGCAGGACCGCGGCCGCCTTGGCCAGGGCGTCCTGGTCCAGGTCGTGCAGTCCCTTGGCGTCGCGCAGCCGGGTCACCTGGCGCGAGCGATCGTGGTTCGAGAGCACCAGCGTCGGCCACAGGTCGCCCACGTAGCCGGCGTCCTGGACCGACTGGGACTCGGCCCACGCCGACGCCGACCATGGGGTCTCGATGGTCCGGAAGTCGAACACCAGATGCCTCGGCTCGACATACGGCAGGGCTCCCGGGACCCCCGTGCCGCTGAACTGCTCGCCCACGGTCATGCGGCCGGGCTGCTCGTCCACGACCGCCCGGAACTCACGGAGCCAGTCGAGCAGCTCGGGCTGCTCCTTGTCGTACAGGTGCTCCTGCCGGAAGTAGGCGCCTCGTCCCTGCCACCGTCGCGGGTCCCGGATGCGTGGGTTGTCGGGCAGGTCGACCGCCTTGAAGAACGCGTTGAACACGTCCAGTCGGAAGCCGTCCACGCCCCGGTCGAGCCAGCCCCGGATCATCGCCATCTGGGCATCGCGCACCTCGGGCGAGCGCCAGTTGAGCTCGGGCTGCTGGACCAGGAACGTGTGCATGTAGAACTGCTCGCGGGCCGGCTCCCAGGTCCACGCCGAGCCGCCGAAGAACGACTGCCAGTTGTTGGGCGGCCGGGGTCGGCCGCGTCGGTCCATGCCTGCCGGGTCGCGCCAGATGTACCAGTCGGCGTGCTCGCCGGTCCTCGACCGTCGCGAGTCCACGAACCAGCGATGCTGGTCGCTGGTGTGGTTCATGACCAGGTCGAGCATCACCCGCAGGCCCAGGCCATGCGCCGTGGCGACGAGCGCGTCGAAGTCGGCCATGGTCCCGTACTGCGGGTCCACCGCCGCGTGGTCGGACACGTCGTAGCCCACGTCCAGACCGGGCGACGGATAGATGGGCGACAGCCACACGGCGTCCACGCCCAGCGAGCGCAGGTGGCCCAGGCGCTCGATGATGCCCCGGAGGTCGCCGACGCCGTCGCCGTCGGCGTCCTGGAGGCTGCGTGGGTAGACCTGGTAGACGACGCCGCGCTGCCACCAATCGTCGCCGAACACGGGATCGGCGACCGGTGCCACGACCGGTGTGACGCTCATGGCTCTCCCTCCATGCGACCCCTGCGGAGCGCCCGCCCCGGCAGCGCCCCCGTGTGCTCACCACCGTCCACCACCACGATGCCGTTGACGACGACGTACGGGATGCCCACCGGGTAGGAGCGGGGCGCCTCGTAGGTCGCGGTGGACGCGATCGTCGCCGGGTCGAACACCGTGACGTCCGCCCGTATCCCGTCGCGCAGCAGGCCGCGGTCGGGGATGCCCAGCCGCGCGGCGGGCGCCGACGTGACCTTGCGGACGGCCTCCTCGAGGCCCATCAGCCGCTGGTCGCGCACGAACTCCCCGAGCACCCGCGGGAAGGAGCCCCAGGTCCGCGGGGACGGCTTCGCCCCGACGAACGTCGAGTCGGTGCCGACCATGGACACCGGGTGGCGGAGGAACGGGCCGAGGCTGCCGTGCGCGGGACCGGGCGTTACCTGGTTGGTGCGCAGGTCCTCGGCGAGGAGCAGGTCGCAGGCTGCATCCACGACATCGACGCCCGATGCGCGCATGAGGTCGCCGAGCGTGCGGCCTTCCCACTCCCGGTAGGCGTCGGTGCGCAGGGCACCCAGGCGCAGGTCGTCCCAGGGCGTGGCGCCCGCGTACGCGGTGCCCCGTGCGCCGATCTCGTTGCGCAGCCGGTCCCGGACAGCCGGGTCGGCCAGCCGCTCCATGAGCGGCGCCGGGCCGCCCGCCTGGACCCACGGCGGCAGCATGATGAGCAGCCGGGTGCTGGCCCACTCGTACGGATAGGTGTCCCAGGTCACGTCCTGGCCGCGGGCACGCGCGTCCTCGACCAGCCCGATCATCTGCTCCGCAGGCCCGGGGGCCGTGGCTCGGCGATAGAAGTGGGTGATGTGGACCGGGCCGCCACCGAGCCGCCCGATCTCGATGGCCTCCCGGAACGGGTCGAGGAAGCCGTCGCCGAGCGCGTAGCGCACGTGCGTGTGATAGATGCCCCCGAGACGCGCGGCCTCGCCCGTCAGCGCGGCCAGCTCCGCGGTGCTCGCGAAGGCGCCG
>JAXLXC010000093.1:0-2592 GCA_046328155.1 Chloroflexota bacterium | reverse complement strand
CTCGCCTCCCCCCGCCAGGAGCACGCCCTCGGCGCCCAGCGTCACCGCGACCCACGTGCCCGTGAGCGACGCGAGGCGCACGGCCGCGCGTGCGTGGTCGGGTTCCCCGGTCAGCGCCATGGCCTCGAGCTCGTTCGGGGTGAGCACGGGTCGCGCGCCGACGAGCGCGTCCGGCAGTGGCATGGCGGGCGCCGGGTTCACGATGAGGGTGCCACGGCGGGCGCGGACCCGGACTGCCGCGGCCACCACGGTGTCGAGCGGCAGCTCGAAGCTCAGCAGGCAGACGTCGGTCGGTCGGATCTCCAGCGCATCGAGCGCGGCGGTCGTGGTCGTCGCGTCCAGCGACGCGTTGGCGCCGCTCGCCACGACGATGGTGTTCTGACCTCGGGCATCGACGGTGATGAACGCGGCACCCGTGGGTTCGCCCGTGCGCCGCTGGACCGCGCGGCCCTCGATGCCCTCGGCGCGCAGCTCCCGAAGCACGGTGGTCCCGACCGTGTCCGCGCCCACGGACCCCACGAACGCCACGCGCCCCCCGTCGCGCGCCGCGGCGACCGCCTGGTTGGCGCCCTTGCCGCCGCCCGTGATGGCCAGCCCGCGACCGATGACCGTCTCGCCGGGGAGCGGCAGTCGATCGACGTCGATGACATGGTCCACGTTGGCCGAGCCGATGACCACGACCCGGCCCTCGCCGATCATGGTCATGCCCCCTTCGGTCGCAGCGAGAACATGATCCGAGACCGGTACGTGTCGAAGATCGCGGCGAGGACGACCACGAGTCCCGTGATGATCACCCGCCAGTTGTCCGCGACGCCCAGCAGGATGAGCCCCGTATTGAGCACCTGGAGCAGGCACACGCCGAAGAACGTGCCGATCACGGAGCCCTTGCCACCGGTGAAGCTGGAGCCGCCGATGATGACCGCGGCGATGGCCGTCAGCTCGTAGCCCACCGCGGCGATCGGGCTGCCGACCTGGAGACGCAGCAGCCAGACCACGCCACCCAGGCCGGCCAGCAGGCCGCAGATGACGAACGCCGCGACCTTGTAGGGCCGCGGGTCATGCCCCGAGAGCCGGACGGCCTCCTCGTTGTTGCCGATGGCATAGATAAAGCGCCCGAAGACCGTGAACCGCAACACGAACCACGCGACGAACACGGTGGCGATGGCGATGATGAAGTACACCGGCACGAGACCCGCCACGATCCAGTTGCCGAAGTCGATGAACGGCTTGGCAAGGCCGTTGATGGTCGAGTTGTTGCTGCCGACCTGGGCCGCCCCTCGAGCCATGCTCATCATCCCCAGCGTGACGATGAACGAGGGCACCCGCCAGCGCTCCGACACGAAGCCGTTGATGAACCCGCACAGGGCGCCCACGCCCAGGCACACGACGATGGCGAGCGGGATCGACACCACGGGGTCGAGGCCGAACGACAGGATCCCCGGCAGCGGCTGCTGGACCAGCACGATGCCACCCGCGACCGAGGCGAGCGCCAGCACCGAGCCCACGGACAGGTCGATGCCGCCGATGAGGATCACGAACGTCATGCCCACCGCGAGCACGGTGTTCATGGCCACCTGACCCAGCATCCGCGTGACGTTGTCGGTGGTCGCGAAGTAGGGGGCGGTGACGCAGAAGATGAGGAACAGGATGACCAGGGCGATGCCGACGCCCGCCTCGCGCAGCGAGATGAGCACGATTCGATTGGCGAGCGGCATCGAGGCCCCGGGTCGCGTGGTCGCCGGCTGTTGGCTCATTGGACCATCCCCTGTCCGTGCGTCCCGGTCGCCGCCGTCGTGCCACCGGTCTCGAGGTAGTTGCGGTACGCGAGCTCCAGCACGGCGCGCTCGCTGAACCGGTCCCGGGGCAGCTCACCGACGATGGCCCCCCGGCTGAAGACGACGATGCGATGGCAGATTCCCAGCAGTTCCGGCAGGTCCGACGACACCACCAGGACGCCCTTGCCACGCTCCGCGAGGTCCCAGATGAGGTTGTAGATCTCGAACCTGGCCCCCACGTCGATGCCCCGCGTCGGCTCGTCGAAGATGAGGGCGTCGGCCTCCGCGAACAACCACTTGGCGACGACGACCTTCTGCTGGTTGCCGCCCGACAGGAACCGCACGACCTGCGTGGGGGACTGCGCGCGGATGCTGAGGGCATCGATGAGCCGCTGGGTCTCCGCGGCCTCCCGCTGTCGCCGGATGAGGCCGTGTCGGGACACCGCGTCGAGGCGCGTGATGGTCGTGTTCTCGGCGCACGTCATGTCCAGCATCAGGCCCTGGGACTTGCGATCCTCGGTGAGGAGGCACAGACCGGCAGCCACGGCGTCGCGGGGGGAGCGGATGGAGACCTCGCGGCCACGGACCCGGATGCTGCCGCCCGTCGCGCGATCGGCCCCGAAGATGGCGCGCATCGCCTCGGTACGACCCGAGCCGACCAGCCCGGCCACGCCGAGGATCTCCCCCGTGTGGAGCGTCAGCGACACGGGCTCGCGGCACTCGGGGTAGGTGAGGCGGTCCACGACCAGCAGCTCCTCGCCGGGTCGGACCGTCGTCCGGAACGGGTAGCCCTGCGTCATGGCGTGTCCCACCATGA
>JAXLXC010000092.1:0-2648 GCA_046328155.1 Chloroflexota bacterium | reverse complement strand
AGCGCGTCGGTCGCGTCCGCGAGCAGGGCGCCCGGGTCCAGATGGGTGAGGCGTCCGTGGCGCTGGAGCACCCGGCCGTCCGCGATGACCGTGTCCACGTTGGCGGGCTGTGCCGCGTACACCACGAGCTCCTCGGCAAGACCCATGGGACCCATGTTGAGGTCATCGCGCCGGACGAGCACGAGGTCGGCGCGCTTGCCCGGCGTCAGCGAGCCGCACAGGTCATCGAGGCCGGCCGTGCGGGCGCCGTCGATGGTCGCCATGCGCAGCACGTCCCCGACGCCCAGGACGTCCTCGCTGCCCAGTCGCGCTCGCTCGAGACCCAGCGCCAGCCGCATCTGGGCGAACATGTCCATGGACGCCGCGTACGCCGGGTTGTCGAAGCCGAGCCCCACGACGACGCCCGCCGCCCGCAGCTCCGTCAGGCGCGCCTGGCCGAGCTCCCGGTGGAGCTCGCTCATGGGCGTCACGGCGAGCGCCACCCCGGTCTCGCCCATCCGCCCGATCTCGTGGTCGGTGAGCTGCATGCCATGCGCCAAGGACAGGTCCGGGCCCAGCAGGCCGGCCTCGTCGAGCACCGTCAGCTGATGGATGCGCGCCACCTCGGCTCTCGTGCCGGCGCAGTGCATCACGATGGGCAGCCCGAGGGCCCGGGCCCCCTCGAACTCCGTGCACACCACGCCCATGGTCGAGCGCGCCGGGCCACGCACCGACGCGCCCAGCCGGATGCGGCCGTCCACGCGTCCCGCCCCGAACCACTGGCGCTGGATGTCGGCCAGCACCCCGAGGTCCATGGGCTGGTCGACCGGCAACCCCACGCGCGCCATGATGGCCACCATCTGGTCGAGCGACAGCCCCCACTTGGTGGACGGCGCCCCGGGTGCGAAGCGGGCCCGGATGCCGCTCGCGACGAGCGCCCGCAGATGGGCGGCGGGCTCCTCGGGCGTCATCCAGTCATGCGCGAAGTCGACGATGGTCGCGACACCGGCGTGGATCGACTCGGCGCACGCGAGCAGCACGCTCGCCTCGGTCGCCGCGGCATCCATGTGGGGCGCCAGCCGCTCCTTGGTGGACCAGCTGTCGCGTCCGTCGCGATCGCCCATGACGCCCCGGAACAGGGCTGCCCACGGATGCTCGTGGGCGCCCACCATGCCGGGCATCACGACCATCCGCTCGGCGACGATGACCTCCGCGTCGCCGGCCACCGCCGCGAGGTCCGTGCCGACCGCCCGGATGACGCCATCCTCCACCAGCACGTCGCCGCGCGGGAGGTCGGCCACCCCTGGGTCCATGGTGAGCACGTGGCCACCCCGCACCAGCAGCCGGCCGCGGTCGGGCAGGCTGGGTCCGCTCATGCCCCCGCCACCGATGGTCGTGCATCCCGTGCGGCGCGACGGGCGGCCTCGGCGCCCGCGGTCAGCTCCAGGACGTGGAGGCCGCCGCCCAGCCGTTAGGTGACCCAGATGAGCCCGTCCTCGCCGACCGTGACGTCGTTGAGCTGGCAGGAGGCCTGGCCAGGCGGGGGTTCCGGCACGTACCACGCGATCTCCTGGGGGTGTGCCGCATCCGACACGTCGAGCACCCGGAGACCCCCGTTAAAGTAGGTGAGGTAGATCGTGTCACCGTCGATGAGCGAGCCGGGCTTGGGCTCGTGGACGTTGTGGGGCCCGAACCGGCCGCCGCGCGTGCAGAAGTCGCCCTGGGGCACCGGGAGCTCGCTGATGACCCGCGGTCGCGCCGGGTCGCTGATGTCCACCAGCCGCGCGTTGGGCGCCACGCCCACGCAGCCCTCGGCGATTCGCTCCTCGGTGGTGACCGCGACGTCGCGGCCGGGGAGGGGGCACAGGGTGTGCGTCGCGCGGGCCACGTCGTGGCCGAGGTCGAGCCGGCCCACCAGCGACGGCGAGGAGGGGTCGCGGACGTCCAGGATGACGGCGCCCTTGTCCCACCAGCCGCAGTAGGCGAGGCCGTCCCGGACGATGGCGTGGTGGAGCCGGACGCGCCAGCTCTCGTCGTAGTCGCGGGGCTCGTCGTCGCGCTGCCCCGGATGCCACCATCGGCCGACCTCGACCGGATGCGCCGGGTCGGACAGGTCGAGGATGACCAGGAACTGGTCGAGATGGCCGGCATCGCTGGCGGTCACATAGGCCAGCGGGCCCTCCCACCAGGTCATCCGATGGACGCCCTTGCCAGCCACCTGCCAGCGCGCGATCTCGCGCGGGTGGGCCGGGTCGCTGATGTCGTGGACGACGAGGCCCGCCTCGTGCGGGCCGCTGCGGCGGGGCATCAGCTCGCGGTTGGTGAGCAGGACGTCGCCCTGGACCTGCGTCTTGTGGGCGTGCGTGTTGGGTGCGGCCGGGATCCGGGTCACGAACCGTGGTGCGCTCGGGTCCCGGACGTCGAGGATGCTCGTCCCGGCCTCGCCCATGTGGCCCACGAAGGCGTGGCCGTCGTGGAGCTGGACGTGCATCCCGTCACCCGAGCCACCCAGGTCGGACCAGCCGATTCGCCGCACGTTCCAGGTGTCAGGCATCCTCGGCGCCCCCTGTCGCGAGGACGTCGTCGAGCGACGCCTCCGTGCGTGCGATGGCGTCCGCCAGCCACGGCCCGAGCGGCTCGGTCGTGGTCTGGCCCGTGACGTCCACGAG
>JAXLXC010000091.1:0-2787 GCA_046328155.1 Chloroflexota bacterium | reverse complement strand
CAAGACCGGCGACACCGCGAGCGGCCGGGAGATGGGTCGACCGCGCCTCCTCGCGATGACCGCGCTCGGCACGACCACGCTGCTCGTCGTCGACGACAACGGTGCGCTGTGGCGCTGGATCCAGTACAACGACAAGGCCGATGGCACCCTGTCCTTCCGACGCGTCGGTGGCGACAGCGTCTGGGGCGAGGACGTGCGCGACATCAACACGCTCGCGCAGACCTCGCAGGGGACGTACAACGTGTACGTGCTCGACCCGGACGTCGACCAGATCCTCAAGTACGCGCCCACCCTCGACGGCAACCGGTTCGACGCGCCGTCCAACTACCTCGCGACCAAGGACGAGAGCGTCGCGGACTACCTCAAGCTGTTCATCGACGGCAACCTGTACACCCTCACCGGGGACAACGTGGTCAAGCATTCGGCGGGCCGCAAGGTCGACTGGCGGCTCGACGACCCGCCCGACGCCGGCGACCTGCGACCGGGTCATCGCTATCGGCTCATCGACGGGACCGGGCCCTCCGCACGCCTGTTCGTGTACGACGAGGAATGGCAGCGGTTCCTGGTGTTCCTCAAGAGCGACGGCTCCTATGTCGAGCAGTGGTCGTCCGCCGGTCCGCAGCCCTCCATGGAGGACGTGCGCGGGATGTACGTGTCGCAGGCCGGGACGTCGCAGTCGCCCAAGACGCCGCAGGTGGTCTGGGCGACCCCCGACGGCATCTATCGCAGCACGCTCATCCAGACCACGGCCGACCTGTCGGCGACGCCTGCGCCCGAGCCCTCGCCGGGGGCGGACGAGTAGGACATCGGGACCGGGGAGGCGATGACATGACGTCAGGGGTCACCGAGGTCACGGTCGAGAGCGTCCACGTCCACGCCGACTCGGCGCAGCACGTGGTGTTGCTGCGGGAGCGGGAGGGCGAACGCTACCTCCCCATCTGGATCGGGCAGTCGGAGGCCGGCGCCATCGCCTCGCGGCTCCAGGGGGTGTTCCCGGAGCGTCCCCTGACCCACGACCTGTTCACCCGCACGCTCGTGGAGCTCGGGGTCCGCGTCCGGCGCGTCACGGTGAGCGACCTCACCGACGACACGTATCGGGCGCGCATCCTGGTCGAGCAGGGCGGCACCGAGTACGACATCGACGCGCGGCCCTCGGACGCCATCGCGATCGCGCTGCGCGCCGACGCGCCCATCTTCGTCGCGGACGCGGTGCTCGACCGCGTCGGGCTCTTGCCGGGCGCCGAGCAGGAGCGTCGCCTGTCGATGTTCCGGGAGTTCGTCAACTCGCTCGAGTTCGACCTGGGCGGCGGACCCGAGCGGGACTCCTAGGCGCCGTCGCCGCCGAGCGCGGGCTCGCCCGTCGCGAGCGCCTCCTTGGGTCGGACCCACAGCGCGATGCGCAGTCGCCAGAAGTCCCGGACCGCGCGCAGCACGACCCGCGGGTCCGCACCCGACGCACGCCCTGCCGGCCGAGGGTGGTGCGGCACGCCCACCTCGACCACGCTCCGATGGCTGGCCCGCAGCTTGATGAGCAGCTCCGCGCTCAGGAAGGCGCCACCCGACGCCAGGCGGATCCCCTCGAGCGCCTCGCGCCGGAACAGCTTGCAGGCGCAGTCGACGTCCCGGAGCCGGAGCCCGAAGAACAGCCGCAGGCAGGCGCGATAGGTCCGTGCGTAGGCGAGCCGGATGGCCGGGTCGGCGCGCTTGATCCGGTAGCCGACCACGACGTCGGGCCGCGCTGCCGCGGCACCGGCCGGACGGTCGACCGGCTGGTCCATCCGCTCGAGGAGCATCCCCAGGTCCGCGATCCGGAACTGCCGGTCACCGTCGGTGAAGCACACGAGCGGATAGCGCGCGGCGCCGAACCCGCTCCGGAGCGCTGCGCCGTAGCCCCGGTTGACCGGGTGATGCACCACGCGCACGACGTCGGGGTGCTCCGCCGCGAGGCGGTCGGCGATGGCGCCGGTGCCGTCACGCGAACCGTCGTCGACGCAGATGATCTCGAAGCGCTCCGCGAGGCGGGGCAGCTCGCGCAGCGCCTCCTCGACGAGCGGCTCGATGTTCTCCGCCTCGTTGTGGGCAGGGAAGAACCAGCTGAGGCTGGGGCAGCGGGGCGCGGGGGTCCGGGACGGCGCGTCGGCCGCCATGGTCGGTGTCGGGAGGGCCACGGGGCCATCCTACACGGGCGACCCCGATGCGCCCCGGACCGGGGTCCGGCCGGCCTCAGCGTCGGCCGAGCACGTGCCAGACCGTGGCCCCCGGGATGTCCGGGACCTCCTCGAGCTCGTATCGCTCGTGGTAGGGCGCCATGTCGTCCTCGAGCCGGATGAGGTACACGGGTCGGCCCTCGTCGAGGTAGCCGTCGATGACGTCACGCAGGTCACCGAGCCCGTCGTCGAGCACGTCGCGGTCGTCGATGACGGTCATGTCCGGGCGCTCGCCCTCGGCCCAGCGGGCGTACCACAGGGGCGTCGAGAAGCTCCACCAGCTGACGACCACGGGGTCCGGCTCGAGCTGTGGCAGGAGCGCGTCGACCCACTCCCGCGCCCACGTGTCGTCGGAGGCGTCCGCCTTCGCGTAGCGGTCGGGGACCGGCGCGAGCGCCCCGACGAGCAGCACGACCGCGACGACCAGGGTGACCGTCGCCCGGACCCATCGGGCCGGCGTCGCGGACGCGCCGACGCGTCGCCACACCTCGATCGCGAGGTCCCACGCGAAGTCCACCGCGAGCGCCGCCCACACCACCGTCACCAGGATGGGCACCAGGTAGTAGCGCTCGATGTCCGC
>JAXLXC010000090.1:0-2997 GCA_046328155.1 Chloroflexota bacterium | reverse complement strand
GATCGCGGCGGTCGAGCCCGGTCCACACATGGCCGCCCGTGAACAGGACGTCCGCGTGCTCTTCCCCCTGCATGCGGCGAAGCATAGGGAAACCGGGACCCGCGATCCCGGCACCGGTCGTCCCGGGCGGTCGGCGGGGTGCCTGCCTGTGTGATACTCGGCCCTCGCGGCAGCGCGAGACGACGCTGGAGGAGGCGGGTCACATGGGCAGCTCACGTCGCATCGGCACCATGGTGGGCGCCGGCCACCGGTCGCTCGCCGTGCTGGCCGGCATCGTGCTGGCCTCCGCGCTCACGGGCAGCGCTGCTGCCGCGCAGGACCCGGTGACGTTCCGGGTCGGTATCACCCAGGCGCCCAGCGAGAGCGGCCTCAACCCGTACCAGGCGGTCCTCGCCTCCGACTACACGCTCTACACCGACCAGTACGACCTGCTGGTCGAGTTCGGCCCCAACTTGGAGCCCGCCCCCGGGCTCGCCGAGTCGTGGGAGGTGAGCGAGGACGGGCTCACGTGGACCTGGCACATCCGACCCGGCGTCACGTGGTCGGACGGCCAGCCGTTCACGGCCGAGGATGCACGCTTCCAGATCCAGTACATCATCGACAGCCACGACCCGGCCTACGTGGGCCCGCAGGCCCCGGACGGCAACGACCTGCCGGACGAGAGCACGGGCGAGGTCGACGGCGTCGCCGACAACCCGCTGTCGCTCTTCGACTCCTACCTCGACCTCGACGGCGGCTTCGACTCGATGCGAATCACCAGCGTCACGGCGCCTGACGACGCCACGCTGGTCATCACCACCTCGGAGCCCATCGCCACGCTGGCACAGATGTTCATCCCGATGCTGCCCAAGCACGTCTGGGAGGGCATCACCTTCCTCCAGGCGCAGGACCCCATCACGCTCGAGCAGTCCGTGGGCACCGGTCCCTTCAAGCTGGTCCAGTTCGACCCCAAGCAGGCCGTGGTGCTCGAGGCGCGCGACGACTACTGGGGCGGGGCGCCCAAGGTCGACGAGCTGGTCTACCAGTTCTTCGACAACGACGAGGCACAGGTCAACGCGCTGATCTCCGGCGAGGTCGACTTCCTCGACAACTTCCCCGCCACGCTCGCCAGCCGCCTCCAGGGCGCCCAGGGCGTCACCACCAACATCGCCGCCAGCTCCGACTTCGGCGAGCTGGGCTTCAACTCCTGGGCGCCCACGCCCGAGCGATTCGAGCTCGAGGGCTGCGCCGACTGCCCCAAGGGCCCCACCACGGGGTCCCTGGGCGACCCATGGCTGACCCGCCCCGACGTCCGCGCCGCGGTCGCGGGGCTCATCGACAAGCCCGCCCTGGTCCAGTTCGCGCAGTCCGGGTTCGCCGACCCGGGCGTGTCCGTGGTCTCGCCATACCTGAACGCCACGTTCGGGTACACGCCACCCGCCGATGACCCGGTCAGCTTCCCCGCCTACACGGACGAGGCCAGCCAGGACGCGGCGCGCGCCACCGCCGAGCAGCGGTTCCGCGATGCCATGGCCGCCATCGGCTTCACGGACACCGACGGCGACGGCATCCTCAACGTCCCCTCCGATGACGCATCGGTGGCCTTCGACCCGGAGGGGGCGGGCGCCAACTGGAGCCTGCGGCTGTTCGTGCGCGAGGACGACGAGGAGGACAAGCTGGCGGCCGAGCTCATGGAGCAGTGGTTCGAGGCCGCCGGGATCGACATCGACTACCAGCCCATCAGCGAGGACGCCCTGACCGACGCGGTCTATCCCTACGCCAGCAACGCCGACACGGACCTGTTCATCTGGGGCTGGGGCCCGGACCCCGACCCGGACTTCATCCTGGGCGTGTTCACGTGCGCCCAGATCAACAACTGGGGCGACGCCAACACGTGCGACCCGGCGTATGACGCGGAGTACCGCGCCCAGCGCTCGCAGGTGGACCTCGCCGAACGGGCGGCGACCGTCCTGGACCTCCAGGACAAGCTGTATCACGAGTCCCCGTATGCGGTGCTGTGGTATGCCAACACGCTCGAGGCCTACCGCTCCGACCGCTGGACCGGCTTCCAGGCGACGCCCACGGGTGGTGCGCTGTGGTCCACGTATGGCTTCGGGCCGTATGGCAGCCGGACCACGGTGCAGCCGGTGGATGCGGCCTCCTGACCCAGGGCTGAGCCACGGCTGACCCGGGGCTGGCCCGGGCTCCCGACAGGCGCCGGAGCGCACCCAGGCATGGGCGGGACGTTCCTGCTGCGCAAGCTCGGCGGGGCGCTGGTGACGCTGGTCGCCATCGCGGTCCTCAACTTCGTGCTGTTCCGGCTGCTGCCGGGCGACCCCATCACCAAGCTGCTGCCCCGCAACGTGAGCGCGGCCCAGAAGGACGCGCTGCGCGCCCGGCTGGGTCTCGACCAGCCCATCCTCCCGGCCGTGGTGCGCACCCCGTCGGGTGACATCGCGATCGACCTGTCCACCCTCCCCGACAGCCTGGTCCACAACCAGTTCGTGACCAGCATGGGCAACCTGGCCACGTTCGACCTGGGGCTGTCGTTCGCCGAGCGCAAGCCGGTGAGCGACGTGATCCTGGACCACCTCTGGCCCACGGTGCTGCTGGTGGGGACGGACGAGGTGTCGGCGCTCGCCATCGGCCTCGCCATCGGCATCCGGGCCGGCTGGAAGCGCGGCAGCCGCTTCGACTCGCTGAGCATCAACGGCTCGATCGTGCTGTATGCCGTGCCCCTGTTCTGGCTGGGGATGCTCCTGTTCTACTTCTTCGCGACACCCAACGGCGTGCCGCTCTTCCCAGGCCAGCAGATGGTCACGCCCGGCGCCCGATACGCCGACCCGGTGGCCTACTGGGTGGACGTGCTCCGCCACCTCGTGCTGCCAGCCACGACGCTCGCCTTGGGGCTCATCGCCGGCAACGCGCTGATCATGCGCAGCTCCATGGTCGAGACGCTCAAGGAGGACTACGTCACGACCGCGCGTGCCAAGGGCCTCTCGGAGTCCCAGGTCGTGC
>JAXLXC010000009.1:0-104440 GCA_046328155.1 Chloroflexota bacterium | reverse complement strand
CCAGTGCCGACCAAGCGCGGGCTCCATGGTCTGGAGCAGATGGGTCTCCTCGCCGCACGAGATGCGCGGGTGCGAGTCGAGGATGAGCCGCAGCATCGTGGTCCCGGAGCGCGCGGAGCCGATGATGAGGATGGGACCGCGCTCGGCCGCCGTCTGGTCCGTCGTCCCCGTCTCGTCCGTCATTCGGTCGGGAGCATAGCGGTCATCCGCGTCACCGATCGCTCGGCTACCATCCGTGCCGTGAGCCAGACGGAGGCCCCGCTGCCGCCCATCGTGTTTGGCACCGACGGGTGGCGGGCCCGCATCGGTGAGGACTACACCTACGAGAACGTGCGTCGCTGCGCCCAGGGCGTCGCGGAATGGGTGCGTGGCGCCGGGACCGCCAGCAAGGGCGTGGTCATCGGCTACGACCGGCGGTTCTCCAGCGAGTACTTCGCGCAGGCCGCGGCCGAGGTGCTGCTGGCGCATGACGTGCCGGTGGCGCTGGCCAGCCAGGCGATCCCCACCCAGATGACCTCGTACGAGGTGGTGGAGCACGGCTTCGCGTGCGGCGTGATGATCACCGCGTCCCACAACCCCTGGACCGACAACGGCTTCAAGATCAAGTCGCCCACGGGGTCCGCAGCCAGCCCGGACATCCTGGCGGTCGTCGAGCAGGTGATCCGCGACAACGCCGGGAACGCCCCCGCCACGCGACCGCTCGCGGATGGCGAGGCCGCCGGCCTCGTCCAGCGGTTCGATCCCTATCCGGGCTATGTCGACTACGTCGGCCGCAGCCTCGACCTCGAGCGGCTCAAGGCCGCCGACATGTCCGTCCTCGTGGACCCGCTGTGGGGCAGCGGCGCCGGCTGGATCCCGCGGCTGCTGGCCGGCGGCCGGATCCGGGTGACCGAGATCCACAGCGAGCGCAACCCCTGGTTCGGCGGCGTCAACCCCGAGCCGATCCGGCCCAACGTGGACGAGGCGCTGGGGATCCTGGCGAAGGGCGGCTACGACCTGGGGCTGCTGCTCGATGGCGATGCGGACCGCGCGGGCGCTGCCGACGAGCAGGGCACCTTCATCCACCAGCTCCAGGTCATGGGGCTGTTGATGTACTACCTCGTCGAGCATCGCGGGATGCGCCAGCCAGTGGTCTCGACCATCAACGAGACCTCCATGGTCCAGCGTCTGGGCGAGCGCTACGGCGTGCAGGTGTTCGAGACGCCGGTGGGCTTCAAGTACGTCGGGCCCAAGATGATCGAGACCGGCGCGATGATGGGCGGCGAGGAGTCCGGTGGCTACGGCTTCGGGATGCACCTGCCGGAGCGGGACGGCATCTATGCCGACCTGCTGCTGCTCGACCTGTTCGTGCGCGAGCGCGAGGCCGGCCGATGGCCCGTCTCCGCGGCGGTCCAGCACCTCCACGACATCGCGGGCCCCTCGTTCTACCTGCGCACCGACGTCCATGCCGACCGCGCGACCTACCCGGCCCTCAAGGACAAGCTGATGGCCGAGCTGCGGGCGCAGGCCCCGGCGAGCCTGGCCGGACAGAGGGTGGTGCGGACTGACGCGCTCTCGACCAACGACGGCTTCAAGTTCTGGGTCGAGGATGGCTCGTGGCTGCTGGTCCGGTTCAGCGGCACCGAGCCGCTGGTGCGGGTGTACGCCGAGGCCAGCACCCCCGAGCTCCGCGACCAGCTGCTGGCCGAGGGCGGCAGGTTCGTGAACGCGGCGTGAGCGCGGCGGGCCACGTCCCGGGCGGCATCCTCGACGACCTCGAGGCGCTCCGCCGGCTCGATCGAGGCGACATGCTGGGCGCCGCCGCGACGCTGCCCGCGCAGGTGCGCGACGCGTGGGCGATCTCGCGGTCGCTGACCCTGCCGGAGACGCACCGGGGCGTGACCGCCGTCGCGGTCCTGGGCATGGGTGGCTCGGCCATCGGCGGCGACCTGGTGCGGGGCATCTGGTCCGACCGGATCCGCGTCCCTGTCGAGGTGGTGCGCGGCTACGACCTGCCGGCGTGGGTCGGCCCCACGACCCTCGTCGTCGCCAGCTCGTACAGCGGCTCCACGGAGGAGACCATCAGCGCCTTCGGGCAGGCGGCGGCGCGCAAGGCGCCGTCCGCGATCATCAGCACGGGTGGCACCCTGCTCGAGGTGGCGCGGCGGGCGAGCCTGCCGAATCTCGCCTTCCCGGGCGGCGGCCAGCCACGCGCGTCCGTGGGCCATGGCGTGACGCTGCTGGCCGGGTTGCTCGAGCGGGCGGGGCTGCTCGACGTCACGGACGACGAGGTCGAGGCCGCGGCGAGGTCCGCGGACGCTCGGGTCGCGGCGTCCGCGCCAGAGGTCCCGACCGCCGACAACGAGGCCAAGCGCCTGGCGTGGACCATCGTCGACAGGCTGCCCATCATCGAGGCGTCCGGGTTCCTGGCGCCCGTCGCGCGCCGCTGGAAGACGCAGCTCAACGAGAACGGCAAGACGACCGCCGCGTGGGAGGAGCTGCCCGAGGCCACCCACAACGCGGTGGTGGGCTATCCGCAGCCGGACACCCTCAAGGACCACCTCGTGGTGGTGTTCCTGGAGGGCGACCAGGACCATGAGCGCAACCGGCTGCGGGCGCGCCTGTCGCGCGAGCTGCTGGAGTCCGCGGGCATCTCCAGCGAGGTCGTCCCGGTGACGGGTGAGGGCCGGTTTGGCCAGGCCCTCGACGCCATCGTGCGGGGGGACTTCGCGAGCACCTATCTCGCGGCGCTGTATGGCCTCGACCCCACGCCCGTGGAGTCGATCTCGATGCTCAAGGCCGCGATGGCACTCGCCGACGAGCCTGCCGACGCTGGCGACGAGGACGCCTGAGCCTCTTCCGCGCGCGTGCTAGGCCCAGATGGCCCATGGCCTGCGGGCCCTCCGACCCACCGATCCCGGACCATCTTCCGTCTGGCCCGCCCCGGTCGAGGGGTGTATGTTGATGGCATCGATCGGCGCCCGGTCGCGGCGGCTCCGGTGGTCACCGCCCGGCGCCCGATAGGGGCCCAGCCTGCCCGGTCGGGCCCGTCAGGAGGTCCGACGCGATGCACTCCAGCGTCATCGGCAAGATCGAGAAGGCGAACCGCTACGCTCGCGAGCTGGACCGGTTCCAGGTCGAGCGTCTGAGCGTGACCGTGCGCGGCGACAACGACAGCCACCGCGTCCGCCTCGATCCCGATGGTTGGCAGTGCGCATGCCACGCGTTCGAGACCATGGGTGACTGCGCCCACGTCCTGGCGCTCCAGAAGGTGCTGGACCGGATGCTGCCCGAGGACCATGCGGCGTCACTGGTCAGTTCGCCCCCGGGGCCCATGGGGGAGCCGCTCACTGCCTGACCCATCGTCGATGGGCCTCCGTGGGCCCATGCCGCAGGCCACGCGGGGAGGGAGCCGGCCGGATGGCCGGCTCCCTTCGTGTCTCGGGGGAGTGTCGGGTCGGCTCAGCCGTCGGCCGCCGGCCCGACGACCAGCCGCCCATAGCCATCGGCAGAGCCGCGCTCCCGGTCGAACTCGACGGAGACGGTGACGACCCAGTCGCCCTCGGCAGGCGACAGCACCCACGCTCGTGTCGTGGTGGCACGGTCGGAGCGGCCCAGGACGACCGCGTCCGAGTCGGCCCCTCCCACCGGCGTCGCCGACACCGACCAGGAGGCCATGCCAGAACCATCGGCGAGCGACACCTCGAGCGGCGCGCCCTCGGTCGTCCGGACCGTGGGCAGGAGGTCGGGCGGGCTGACGCGCCCGATGTCGCCACACGTGCCCACATAGCAGCTGCTGCCCTGCTCCAGCGTCTGGGTGTCGTCCCCGGATGCCAGGCCGATGGCCGGCACGGGCGGTCCGTACTCGTCCTCCGGTCGCTCGCGGTCCGGCACCGCCACGCGCCACCACCAGGTGCCCTCGACGGCATCGCCGTCAGGTCGGACGGTGGCATCGACGCGGAGCAGGAACATCCCGGTGTCCGAGAGGACGAGGGACGCGTCGCCCTCGCCGGTCCCCAGGTCGGTCGCCTGGGCCGGGTCGAGGTCGGGCTCCGCCAGTGCCATCGCACGCCATGGCGAGAGGGTCCCATCCGTGGCGCGGATGAGCACCGAGGCGCCTCTGGCCCATCCGTCCAGCACGGGCAGGCTGGCTGGGTCGGGAGGCGCGGGTGCCTGCTCGCCGCCGACGGTCCCGAACGGGCCGGTCGCCGTGAGCCCCAGGACCGCCGGGCTCGGACTGGCGCTGGGCTCGGCGGCGACCGCCGTGGCGCCCGCCGCGAGGATCAGCGCCAGGCACGCGACCGGCAGCCGGGCGAGGGTGATGCGTGGGTGGGAGGCCGCGCGCACGCGGCCCCCTGCGGACGTGGTCATGCGGGATCGTCGACCTCCTCGTTGGGGCACGCGCTGGTGCAGCTGGTGGTGGTGCCGCCCGTCACCCGGACCACGACCGGGTCCGACGAGGAGCTCCGGAGTCCCTCGAGGTCCGGCGTGGGGAACACGGCCTTGAGCTCGTAGGAGCGGCTGGGCGCGAGCGACAGGCTGTAGACGCCTGGCGTGTCCGTTGGTCGCATGGTGCTGATGGTCCAGTCGCCGCTGGTGCCCGCGGTCCGGCGCCGCAGCTGGACCGTCCGGCCATTGAGGCGGATCCCGCTCAGCTGCCCGTAGGCGGAGCTGCCCTTGACCCGCAGCGTCGCCTTGAAGGTCACCCGGCTGCCCGAGGCCAGGCTGGTCGTGGACGCGGTCAGGGTGACCGTGGTCTGGACGTCGTTGCAGCTGGCGATCGTGGTGGCCATGGTGGGCACCCCGTACTGCTCCTGGAGGCTGGCCACGTCGCACGAGCCGAACGCGTGCCGGTTCCACGCCGAGTCGGGCTTGGCCGGGGTCACCTGGTGCATCACCGTCGAGGCGGCGGGCAGGTGGAAGCCGACCTCCTCGGGGTGGTCGAGGCCCATGGCATGACCGAACTCGTGGAGCGCCACGTGCTCGGCGTCGAAGCAGCCGTCGCCGGCGCTCTTCTCACACCAGCGCAAGGTCCCCCATCGAAAGTCGTATCCATGCGGGCGCATGCGCAGCGTCCAGGCGTCGGCGTCATGGCTGGCGCAGGCGATGGAGGTGCTGCAGCCGCTGGGGAACGAGGTGGTGTAGCGGATGGTGCCGTTGGCCTCCCCGCTCGTCTCGTAGAAGATGGGTGACAACGCCTTGGACGTGGTCGTGGCGTCCTCGGCCGCGGCACGGATCGCGTCGCGCATCCAGGACGGTGAGGCGTCCGTGGAGTGGAAGCGGAAGTCGAGGACCTGCCACGAGCCCCAGCGGGCGTA
The DNA here is from genome assembly GCA_046328155.1 of Chloroflexota bacterium. Taxonomy (GTDB): domain Bacteria; phylum Chloroflexota; class Limnocylindria; order Limnocylindrales; family CSP1-4; genus JAFMJV01. The sequence goes on along the minus strand of JAXLXC010000009.1, from coordinate 99,143 downwards.
GATCGGGACCGGCGTCGGATCCCGCATCGGCAGGTCGCTGGCGACCACGGCCGCTGGGTCGAGGTCGACCGCGAGCGCCCCATGGTCGGTGCGCGTCTCGCCGGCGACGCAGGACGCCTCGTCGCACCAGGTCGCCCGCACGTGGCCGTCGGCCAGGGTCAGGTCGAGCGACCGCGGCACCGACCGTGACAGGGCGCCAGCCGGGGGCCGGATCACCAGCCGCGGGGCGCCGCCGTCCGTGGGCACCTCGAACACGCCCAGCTCCCGACGGTCGGAGGCCGCCACGAGGGAGACGTACAGGGTGCCGTCCGATGCCGCGACGGTCCCATAGACCAGGTCGTCGAGCCGCAGCGACCGGCTCACGCACCCATCACCCGCGTCCAGCACCCGCAGCGTGGTGCCGCGGTCGTCGCGCTCGCCGGTCACCACGCGTTCCCGGAACGGCCCGTCCGCGAATCCTCGTGGCCCGGCGCGCCACGTCCGCCCGCCGGCGAACCGGAGGGTCTGTCCCTTGAGCGTGCCGCTCGCGTCCACGTCACCGGACCAGTCGATGGCACGCGGCGTGATGGTCGTGCGCCCAGGCCGCTGGACCGTCGGGCAGCGCAGCAGCCCGTCCGGCAGTGGCTCGGCCGCCACGGACGGCCCAGGGGCCGTGACCGTCAGCAGCGCCACGGCGACCAGCAGGGCCGAACGTCGCCCATGTCGAACCTCCCGCGTCATGCGAGACCTCCATCCGGCGGGTGGGTTCCCGGCGGTGGGAGGCGGAGGCCGGCAGTATCCGCATCGGCTCTTATCTGCGGCTTATGTGCCCGGGGCCGTGTCCTGGGGATGACCAGCGCCCGGCGACGCCCTGGACGGGCGCGGCGCCGCGGGGACGGCTGCTATGCTGTCCGCACAGTCGAACACACGGACCTGGCGCTTCGCGAAGCCGGTGGGATTCCGGCACAGTGCCGCTACGGTGACCAGCCGCAAGGCTGGAAGTCCGGTCGCCGAACGCTCGGGTCGTGCACGTACCTTCGAGCGAGAGGGATGGCACCCATGCACCACCACACCGTCTCCCAGGCCCCTTCCGGGACGTCCCGCGAGGGGCTTCGTCATGCCCGGGCCGCCGTCGGCCTCGCCGGCGCCCTGCTCGTGGCAGCCGCCGGGGGCGCCGCCGCACAGTCGCCATCGGCGCCGGCGACGGCAGGCTGGGACGTCACCGACGACACCGGGACCGTGGTCGCCATCGCCGCCACGCCCCAGCGTGTCGTCAGCCTGTCGCCTGCCATCACGGAGATCGTGTTCGCGCTGGGCGCCGGCGACCGTCTGGTGGGCGGCACCGACTTCGACGACTACCCGGCCGGGACTTCCGCGCTCCTGACGTGGCGACCTATCAGGGCGTGCTCATGGAGCAGCTGGTGGCGCTCGACCCGGACCTGGTCTTGCATCGGGCATGGGTCTCACGCCCGACGCCGACATCGCCCGGATGCGGGAGCTGGGCTACCCGGTGGTCACCTACTCGACCAGCATCGATGACGTCCTCACGGACATCCGCCTCATCGGCACGGCGCTGGGCGAGGACGCGAGCGCCGCGGCGACGACGCTGACCACCGACATGGCCGCGGACCTCGGCCGGATCGCGGAGCTGGCCGCGGCCACCGGCACGGACCCCCGCACCTTCTACGAGACCGGCGACCAGCCCGAGCTGTACGGCGTGGCACCCGGCTCGTTCGCGGCGGACATCATCAAGCGGGCCGGTGGCGAGGCCATCACGACCGGCGACCCCAACGTCTGGAGCATGCCCCTCGAGCAGCTCGTGGCCGCCGACCCGGAGGTCATCCTCCTGGGCGACGCGGCGTATGGCGTGTGCCCGGACATCGTGGCGCAGCGGCCGGGCTGGGGTGACATCGACGCGGTCAAGGATGGCGACATCCACCCCGTCAACGACGTCGTGGTCACGCGACCGGGGCCGCGCATCGCCGATGGTCTGGCGTCCGTCGCCCGGGCCATCCATCCAGAGCTTGCGGACGAGCTGGCCGACTTCCCGGCCGACCCGACCATGTGCCAGCTGCCCGCGCCCTCGGCCTCGGCGGCCGCCATCGCGCCCTGACGGCACCGTCGCGGCGCCCACGATGCGCAGCCTGACCGCAGAGCACGCCGCGCCGACCACGCTCCCTGGAGCACGTCGACGACCCGTGCGCATCGTCGCCGTCGCGGGGCTTGTTGCCCTGGCCGTGGCGATGGTGGCCGGGCTGCTGCTGGGGAACGTGTCGCTGCCGCTTGGCGATACGCTGGGCGTGCTGGGACACCGGCTCCTGGGGCTGCCGGCGGGCACCTGGGCGGCCTCGACCGAGACCATCGTGATGGAGTTGCGGCTGCCACGCGTGCTCGCGGCCCTGACCGTGGGCGCCGGGCTGGGCATCAGCGGTGCCGTGCTCCAGGGGCTGCTGCGCAACCCGCTCGCCGACCCGTATGTCTTGGGCACGGCCAGCGGCGCCGCGCTCGGCGCGGCCGTGGGCGTGCTGCTGCCGGTCCAGGCCGTTCTCCTGGGCTTTGGCATCGCCAACGTGCTCGCCTTCGCCGGCGCGCTGGTCGCGGTGGCCCTCGTCGTCCGGATGTCGGGGTCTGGCGGGGACTCGCGCGCGTCGGTGCTGCTCGTGGGCTATGCGGTCGGGTCCGTGCTCGCGGCGGGCCTCGCGCTCGCCATGTACCTGTCGGGCGACGACCTCCGACGCATCGTCGCCTGGCTCCTGGGCAGCTTCGCGAACGCGTCGTGGCCCCAGGTGGCCATCGGCCTGCCCATCGTGCTCATGGGCACACTGCTCATCGTGGCTCGCGCGCGGTCGCTGGATGCGCTGCTCCTCGGCGACGAGGCGGCCGCCCATCTGGGCGTCGACGTGCGACGCGAGCGACGCATCCTGCTGGGGCTCGCGGCGCTCGTGACGGCGGCCTCGGTTGCCATGGCCGGTCTCATCGGCTTCGTGGGCCTCGTCGTGCCGCATATGGTGCGTCTGGTCGTGGGGCCCACCGCTCGAACGGTGCTGCCCCTGTCCGCGCTGGTCGGGGCGGCGTTCATGGTCGTCGCGGACCTCATCGCGCGCATCCCGGGCGAACTCCCGGTGGGCATCGTCACGGCCATCGTGGGCGTCCCGGTGTTCTTGGTGCTCCTCCGCCGCGTCCGAGGCGCATATGAGCTCTGAGGTCGCGACGACGCTCGTGGCTCCCGACCTCGAGGCGCGCGGCCTCGGTGTCCGGTTCGGCGATCGCTGGGTGCTCCGGGACGTCGACCTCGTCGTCCGACCCGGCGAGCGGGTGTGCCTCATCGGGCCCAACGGCGCTGGCAAGTCGACCCTGGTCCGATGCCTGACGGGCGTCCAGGCGCCCACGACCGGACAGGCGCTGGTGGGCGCGGAGGAGGCGGCATCGGTCGACCGGTCGGCGCTCGCGCGGCGTCTGGCCGTCGTGCTTGGGCAGGCCCGGGTCCCATTCGCGATGACGGTGGGGGAGGTGGTCGCCCTGGGCCGGACGCCATGGCTCCATCCGTGGCGTGGCTCGACCGCCGCGGACGACGCGGCCGTGGACGCCGCGATGCGCCGCGTGGGCATCGCGACGCTCCGTGACCGCGACATGCGGACCCTCTCGCTGGGCGAGCGACAGCTGGTGCTCATCGCGACCGCCCTGGGCCAGGGCGGCAGGATCCTGGTGCTGGACGAGCCGACGGTCCATCTCGACCTGCGTCATCAGGTCGCCGTGATGGAGTTGCTGGCGCGGCTCTCGGACGAGGAGGGGATGACCGTCCTCGCCGTGCTGCACGACCTCGCGCTGGCGCGCGAGTCGTTCCCGCGCCTCGCGCTACTCGATGGCGGCCGGCTGCTCGCGGATGGGCCGCCTGCCGCGGTGCTCACCGCCGACCGCGTCCGCGAGGTCTACGGCGTCGAGCCGCGCTTCGCCGGTTCGGTCGCCTGAGGCCTACAGCCCGCTGGGAGGCACCGTGCCGCGCCGGACGCCGTCCTCAGGCTTCCGGTTCGGCACTTGAGGATCAGGTGGCACCGACCGCCTCGGTGACCACGTGCGGTCCATAGCGTTGCTGCAGGATCAGCGCCGCACCCGGCGACTCCTCGCGGAGCCCGACCACGACCGCGTTACGTGCCGGGTCGACGCCGACCTCTTCGATCTCCATGCCCATCGCCAGCAGCTCGGTGAGGTCGGCACTGATGCGCGCCTGGATGTCCTCGAGCTGCATCAACGTCAGCTCAGCTGGCAGCAGGGTGACCGTCCAACCGTCGGGCGTGAGCGGCGCGAGAGCCGCCTCGTGGCGGGCGAGATCCATCGTGAACCAGATCGTCCAGCCCGGATCCGTGCCCCGCCGGGTGATGAGACCGGCGAAGTCGGGCTGTGTCATCGCGTAGGAGGCGACGGGGTCGGTGCCTGTGCTGAGATAGGCGTCGCGGCACAGCTGCGCGAGCTCGGCATCGGTCACGTCACGACCGCCGGTGACGTCCGGGAACTCGTCGCGGCAGTCCACCGGCGGCACATGCGAGCCAGTCGGCTGCGGATTGTCGGCCTGGGCCGATTCCGACGGACTCGTGCTTGACGTCGGTGCACCGACGATCGCCCGGATCTCGGCTTCGGTGAGCTGCTCCATGCCGGGCATCAGCCCGGGGTCGGGCTCGCTCGGTGCGACGAAGGCGACCGCGGTGATCGGCTGCCCTTCGAGTTCCGCGCCGTCCGCGAACGCGAGGCGGTCGCCGGTCTGCACGCGCAGCACCGAGTCCTCCGGGCAGTAGGGCTCTGGGGCGCCCGAATGGAGCCTGCGGAACGCGAGCGTCTCGCCCCCAACAGCCCCCCGCAGTACGTCGTCGACCACGAGCGTGAAGGTCGGGGAGTAGGCGTCCGGATCCTGGAGCGCTGTATGCGACACCGTGCCGATGAACACCGTATCCGCACTGTCGGCGGTCTCGCGGAACGAGGGCCAGGGCGACACCCTGGTGCACTCGGCGGCTACTGGCTCGGCGGCGCTGCTGCCCGCGAGGCAGCCGAGGGCGATGCTCGTGGTGAGCACGACCCTATGGACGAGGGATGGTCGCTCTAGGAGCGCATCGATCGCCGAGCGATAGTTCGCGAACAGCGAGGCGGTGAGCCGTGGGTCGATGCGCTCGCGAACGACCCGCTTCGGCGGGGTGCTCACTCGTCGGCCGGTCGCAGGGGCTCGGGGCGCCGGAAGCCGTGCCACGTGCCCGCCTCCCAGCGCGCCCGCAGCTGGGCACGCGTGCTCTCCCGATGCGCCGCGGGCATGTCCGGGTAGACGCGGTCGAGCAGGAACGCGCGCTCGAGCTCGTCGGCGAGACCCGCCTCGTCCGACTGCTGCCACGCGAGCAGGAGCCCCGCCTGGCGCGATCTGTGGACGATTGCCACACGCTGCTCGATCGGGGCGACCGCGATGAGCGCCTCTTGGATGTCCCTACCCGGGTCAATCCGCATGTCGCACCTGGTCCAGCAATCCCGCGACACCGAGGGCTGGCGCCCATCGATCGAGGTACGCGTCGTCCACCCGCCCGCTGTTCACACGCAGCAGGATGCCTCAGTCACGCAACTGGAGCTCGGAGGTGCCTTCCGACCACATCAGCTTGGCGAGGACGAGGTCTTCGAGCGACGAGACCCATGCCGGACCGAGCAACGGGTGGTGAGTCGCTGTCGCCGCTGGAGCGTGCTCTCGGTCCACGGGCTGGTGCGCCGCAGGATGAGGGCAGCCTTGTCCATCGTCGTCGACACGATGACAGACGCCGTCGACCGTGGAGCTGCGCGGCCGGCGGGTGACGCGGCTCGACCCGGTCAGCGAGCCCGCAGGTCCTCGCCGCTGACGCCTCGCTCCGCCAGCCACGCGCCCAGGGCCACCGGGTCCTCGATGCCCAGGAACACCTCGGTCGCGCCTCGCACGAACAGGATTCGGCGCGGGGTGCGCAACCAGAGTCGGATGGCCCCCGAGGCATCCCCGCAGCAGCTGATGTCGTGGCTGAACAGGGTGTGGCGGATCCCGATGGCGCGGTACCAGCGGTACGGGCCGGTGATGTCCCAGCGCGCGATGTCCGCGACCGGGATGGTGGTGGTCAGCCAGCCGAACCGGACCTCGATCGCGTCGTCGCTGACGAGCACCGACCGATGACCGTCGCGGACGCCCCACGGCAGGAGCACGAACCTGGACCACCGACCGACCCGGAACGGGAGCTCCGCGGGCGTCGCCACGCGGGTCAGGCGCGCTTGTGGGGCGGGTCGAAGAAGGGGAGCGGCACCACCGTCGCGCCGACGCGGCCGCGACGACCCTCGACCGTCCACTCCATGTCGAGCAGCGTGCCCACCGCCTCGTAGCGCGCCTCGACCGAGGCGAGCGCGAGGTTGCGCTTGAGCCCCGGGCTCCACGTGCCGCTCGTGGCGCGACCCACCTGGCGGTCGGCGGCGTACACCGGCACCTGCTGGCGCCACGCGGCCGCCGACAGCGCCGGCGACAGCTCCTGCGCCGCGTACAGCCGCTCGAGGTCACCCCAGTCCAGGTCCAGCCCCACCAGCCGCCGCGCGGGGCCACCCGCATCTGCCTCGCGTCGCAGTGCTGCCCGGCCAACGAACGGCGCGGCCTTGTCGAAGTCGACCAGCCGGCCCAGCCCCAGCTCGAAGGGCGAGTAGCTCTGCTCGGGCACCAGCGCGTGGGCCGACGAGGTGTAGTCGACCTCGAGCATGATGAGCCCGGCCTCGATGCGCACCACGTCGAGCGCCAGCATCCCCGCAGGACGCAGCGCGTAGGCGCTGCCGGCCTCCAGGAGCGCGTCCCAGAGTGCGACCGCACGGTCGGCGGCGACCCACAGCTCATAGCCCAGGTCCCCGGTGTAGCCGGTGCGGCTGACGTCCACGGACAGATCGCCGACGTGCGCCGTGCGGCGCCGGAAGTAGCGCAGGTCCGCGAACGATTCGCCGGTCAGCATCTCGAGGACGTCGCGGGAGAGGGGGCCCTGGAGCGCCAGCGAGGCGACGTCGTCGGTCTGCTCCTCGATCGAGACGTCGAGCCCGCGGGCGTTGAGCCTGAGCCAGCGCACCTGGGGGTCGGCGGCGGTCCAGCGATAGCTGTCGTCGTCGAGGCGATGGATGGTGCCGTCGTCGAGCACCTTGCCGTGCTCGTCGCACCACGGCGTGTAGAACACCTGGCCCCGCTGGAGCTTGGTGGCGTCGCGGGTGATGACCCGGTCCACGAGTCGCTGCGCGTCCGGGCCTGACACGCGGTACTTGTAGAGCGGCGAGACGTCGATGAGCGCCGCCGCGTTGCGGATGGCGTTGACCTCGATGTCGTGATGCGCGGCGTATGCGCTGGACGCGAACCGTCCGCCCCACTCGCGCCACTGGCGCTTGACGTTGAGCGGGAGGGCGCGCTCGTCGAATGGGGAGCCGATGGTCATGGCGTCACAGGATAGGCGCTCCGGAGCGGCCATCGCTCAGCACCGCGCGAAGGCCATGTCGCGCGCCTGCAGCATGCCGAACAGCCGACGCGGCATCTCCCCGACGGGGCTCACCTCAAGCAGGAGCGTCGTGTCCTCGACCCGGCCGCCATCGAGGGCGAACACGGCGTCCGCATACGGTCGCTGCGAGACCAGACTGGTGCCGTCGCGAGCCATCGTGGCCCGCGGTTCGAGGTCGGCCTCTGCGTGCGCGGGCTCGAGGAAGCCCATCGCGATGCGGCCCACCGGGTCCCAGTCGGGCCGCGCGTAGCCGATCCCCAGCGCGGTCCAGGGATGGAGAGGCTCACCCGACCGGAGCGGCCGGATCGACGCGTCCGGGTCCAGTGGGTCGAAGGGCAGCGGCGTGAAGGCGCCGCAGTCGGGCGCCAGCACGAGCCACGCGGCAGAGGCGCCCTCGAGCGCGTCGACGACCTGGGGTTGCCCCGGGAGCGGCGTCCTGACGACACGCCGGACCGCGTCACGGAGCTCCTCGAGGCTGCTCGAGAACATCAGGGTGCGGCCATCATCGAAGAACGCGGTGTTGACGACCCCCAGGTCGGAGAAGCGAATCCAATCCTCGCCGAAGTCGTGCGTCCGGAGCGTGGCGTCGCTCACCTGCTCGGTGGCGAAGCCGTAGTCGTCGTAGTGCGCCGCGATTGCGTCGACGTCCACGCCCTCCCGGAGGCGCACCAGACTGACCGGCGGCCCATCGCCGGAATACGTCGCCTCCCAGTCCACGTCGAGCGTGTCCCATCCCCAGGTCTTGTGGTGTCCCTGGAGATGCGCCACTCCGAAGCCAGCGGCCGCGCCTTCCTGCTGGACAGTGGACATCACCACGGCCATCTTGTCGTCGAGCGGGCTCTCCCCGTTGACGTCTTGGGCACCCAGTGACGCGCGGATACGCGACCAGTCCGTGAAGCCCAGCCAGTAGGTGTCCGGTGGCAGGAAGCCGACCGCCTCCCGCAGATGGTCGGCGCCGACGGCCGGCGTCGTCGATGGCGACTGCGCGAGCGCCGCAGCGGGCAGGACGAGGACCAGTGCAAGGGTCAGCAGGGAGGATCGCATGGACCGATGGTCTCAGATCAGCCGCGAGGGCACCGAGGGGGAGCGGAAGCCCTCGTCGAACGTGGCGATCCAGTCGCACTTGGCCTGCTCCGCGGTCGAGGCGATGATGGCGTCCGCGATGCGTCGCGCGGACCAACGGACGCTCCACTGGAGCGCGCCGACCACGTGTGCCTTGTCCGCATCCACCAGTTCCACGTTGGCCTTCGACAGGAAGGCGGCAAGCACCCGCGCCACGTCCGGGTTCGACATGCCAAACGTCGTTCGGAGCGAATGGATGGCCTCCATGATGACCACGCCGGAGAGGACCAGCGTCCGGTCGCCGTCGATGAGCCCGGCGGCGGCGAACGCGCGAGGCGGGTCGTCCTCCCCGAGATAGCGGAGCAGCACGCTCGTGTCCAGGAACACCCGCTCACTCATCCTGTGCGCGCTCCCGATGTCGGCGGCTGTCGGCTTCCAGAACCTCCATGATCTCTGCCGTCCGCTGTGCCCAGGCGCGTTCCTTGACCGCCCCCCAGTCCGTGATGGGCTCCATGCCCGGACGGTGCAGGATGCCCAGCAGCGACCGGTTGTGTGGCTTGGGCATGAAGTAGACGACCAGCCGCCCGTCCTCGACGAACTCGATCGCCTGGTCGCCCGGCTGGATGCCCAGCTGCTCGCGCACCTGCTTGTCGATGGTGATCTGGAACCGCTCGCCCACGACGTTCGCCATATCATGACCCTGCATACGTATCTGGCACCTATGAGTATGTCGAGGCGCCATGGGTACGTCAACGGCCGGCCACGCCCCTCGGACGACGCCCGGGTACCATGGCGTTGCCATCGGAGGAGTGACAGGAGGGAGCGTGCCCCAGCGCTACGACGCCGTCGTCATCGGCGGCGGCCACAACGGGCTGGTGAGCGCGGCATACCTCGCCCGGGCGGGCCTCAGGACCCTGGTGCTCGAGCGGCGCCACGTCCTGGGTGGCGCCGCGGTGACCGAGGAGATCGTCCCCGGGTACCGCTTCAGCGTGGCGAGCTATGTGGTGAGCCTGCTGCGGCCCGAGATCATCCGGGACCTGGACCTGCCGGGGCATGGCCTGCGGATCCTGCCCCTCGACGGCACGTTCACGCCGCTCGAGGGCGACTACCTGTGGCGCACGGATGACCACGCCCAGACCGTGCGCGAGCTGCGCCGCTGGAGCGCGACCGACGCCGAGGCGTATGCCGAGTACGGCCTGCTGATGGTCGAGATGGCACGCTTCATCAAGCCCATCCTGGGAATCACGCCGCTCGACCCGCGCAAGCCCGACCCGCGGGACGCGATGCCCCTGGGCAGCCTGCTGCGCGACTTCTCCAAGCTCCCGCGGCGCCAGCAGACCGCGTTCGTCCAGCTCATGACCATGAGCGCCGCGGACTTCCTGGACCAGTGGTTCGAGACGCAGCCCCTCAAGGGCACCATGTCCGCGTCCGGCATCATCGGCACGTTCCAGGGCGTCCGGTCACCGGGCACGGCGTACGTGCTGCTGCATCACTACATGGGCGAGATCGACGGCGCGTTCCGGGCCTGGGGCATCCCCAAGGGCGGCACGGGCGGGGTCAGCGAGTCGATCGCCAGCGCCGCGCGCGCGTTCGGCGCGGAGATCCGCACCGAGGCGCCGGTCGCGCGGATCGCCGTCCGAGACGGCCGCGCCACGGGGGTCGTGCTGGAGTCGGGCGAGGAGATCGTGGCGGACCGCGTGCTCGCCTCGACCGATGCCAAGGTCACCTTCCTTGACCTCATCGAGCCGGGAGTCCTGGAGGACGACTTCACCGACGCCATCCGCCGCTTCCGCTTCCGGGGCTCGTCCGGCAAGGTCAACCTGGCGCTGGATGGGCTGCCCGACTTCACCTGCCTGCCGGGCGTGGGCGAGCACCTGCGGGGCGCCATCAGCTTCAGCCCGTCGCTGGACTACATGGAGCAGGCCTACGACGATGCCAAGGCCGGCCGCTTCAGCCGTCGGCCGTATGTGGACATGATCATCCCCACACTCGTCGACCCGCGCATGGCGCCCCCCGGCAAGCACATCATCAGCTGCTTCGTCCAGTACGCCCCGTACCACCTGGCCGAGGGCACCTGGGACGACCAGCGCGAGGCGTTCGGTGACGCGGTCATCGACACCATCGCCGAACGGGCGCCCAACATCCGGAGCCTCATCGTGGGCCGGCAGGTCCTGACGCCGCTCGACATCGAGCGGACCATGGGGCTCACGGAGGGCAACATCTTCCAGGGCGAGCTGTCGCTGGAGCAGCTGTTCCTCAACCGCCCGGCGCCCGGCTGGGCGCGCTTCCGGACCCCGGTCCGCGATCTCTGGCTGTGCGGCTCGTCGGCGCATCCGGGCGGCGGCATCATGGGCGCCCCGGGTCGCATCGCGGCGCTCGAGGTGCTGCGCGAGCAGGGGCGAGCGGCATGACCGCGGCCAGCGCCTCGGCAGGCGTGGTGCGCGGGCCCTGGGACGCCATCGTGGTCGGTGGCGGCCACAACGGCCTGGTGTGCGCCGCCTACCTCGGGCGCGCGGGGTTGCGGACCCTGGTGCTCGAGGCTCGCGACGCGGTCGGAGGCGCGGTCGCCACCAGCGAGCTGCTACCCGGGGTGCGGGTGCCCACGTACGCCCACACGGTGGGCCGCCTCCGCGGCTCCATCGCCCGGGACCTCGCGCTCGCGGCCAACGGGCTGCGGCTGGTCCAGCCACGGGCGCGGAGGTGACCTCCGTGCGCCCGGAGGGTGCGGCGATGGCGCTCTGGGGTGACGCCGCGGCCACGGCGAAGAGCCTCGCGGCCGTGTCGCGGCATGACGCGGACGCCTGGGTCGCCCTCCGAGCGCGGAGGTGCGGACGCTGTCGGGCGGCCGCTCTCCGCGGCTGGCCGCCATCACGCCGCCCGACCCGTCGACGCCCATGGCGGGCGACGCCTCGAGCTGCTGCGTCTGGGCCTCCATCTGCGGGGCATGGACGCGCGCCACATGCGCGAGCTGACCCGTGCCCCTGCCGCAGCCCGTCGCGGACTTCGTGACCGACCGACTGGAGACCGAGGCGCTCCGGGCGCTGCTGGCCGTGCGCGGCATGCGCCTGACATCGATGGGGCCGCTCTCCGCCGGCACCACGCAGGTGCTGCTCCAAGATGCCGCGGGCAACGACGGCGGCGCCGCCGGCGAGACGGTGTATGCCCGCGGTGGCCCCGGCGCGCTCGCGTCGGCGCTCGCCTCTGCGGCGCGACGCGTGGGTGTCCGCCATCCGGACCGGGGCCGCCGTGTCCGCGTGCACACGCGCGACGACCGCGCGACCGGCGTGGTGCTCGCGTCCGGCGAGGAGCTGACGGCGTCCATCGTGGCCCGGGCTCGACTAGCGGACGCTGCTCCAGCTGGTCGGCCCAGAGGTCCTCGGGCCACGCATGGGCTGGCAGGTCGGCAACCTGCGGCTCGGCGGGGTCACCGCGAAGCTCGACCTGGCCGCTGGCCGACCTGCGCTTCCGGGGCTGGAGGGTGCCGACGGCACGGAGCGACTGCGAGGCCGGATCGTGGTCGCGCCCTCGCTGCGCTACCTGGACGTGGCCGCGGATGCCGCGAGTACGGCCAGATCAGCGAGCAGCCGTGGCTGGAGGCCACCATCCCCGCAGCCTGGTCGACCCCTGCTGGTCGACGGTGGCGCCGCCGCCAGGTCCGGCACGTCGCCGACGTGCTGGTGCAGTCGGCGCCGCACACGCTGCGGGAGGCGACTGGGAGGTCGCCCGCGAGGTGCTGGCCCATCGGGCGATGTCCGTGCTGGAGTCGGTGGCGCCGGGCATCGGCGGGCTGGTCGTGGCGCGCCAGGTGGTCACGCCGGTCGACCTCGAGCGCGACCTGGGCATGACCGGCCACCCACCCACGGCGAGCCATCGCTGGACCAGTGGATTCAGCGTGGCGACCCATGCTCGGCTTCGCCCGCTACCGGATGCCGGTCGACGGGCTGTACACCGTGCGCAGCGGGCGCCCACCCCGGTGGCGGCGTGACGGGTCTGCCCGGACGCAACGCCGCGCGCGAGGTCGTGGCCGGTAATCTCGACGTGGCAGGCGCGGCTGACGGCCGACCCGCTGACGGACCGGCGGCTGACGGGGGCGACGACGGGGATGCGGGCGGTCACGCTCCTGCTGGCAGGCATCCTGGCCGCGGGCGTCCTGCTCGCCGGCTGCACGGTCACCGGGACCGTGTGCGCCCGCCGCCAAGACCGGCAGGACGTGCCCGTGACCTCCACGCCCATCGTCGTGGTGGACACCTTCAACGGCCGGATGCCGCCATCGCGGCGGGGTCGGAGCAGGTGGAGATGCGGGTCAACAATAACCGTGGCTCGGGCAGCGACCAGGCGGAGGCCGACCGCGACCAGCGTGGAGGTGGACATCGCCCAGGTGGGCGACCGGGTGACCATCACGGCCCGCCGCCGGGATGGCCAGGTGGCCACCGGCGACAGCGGCGCGGACGTGGAGCTCTACGTGCCCCCCGACGCGCGGCTGGAGCTGCGCACCTCCAACGCCCGCGTGGAGGCCACCAACGTCACGGGTCCCGTGCTCGCGCGCACCAGCAACGGATCGCCACCCGCGGCGGCGACGACCTGGACCTCGACACCAGCAACGGCGAGGTGTCGGTCAACGGCCCCACCGGGGACCTGGTGGTCCGGACGAGCAACGGCGCGCTCGACATCAACAACGCGCGCGATGTGTCAGTGACCGCCGAGACGTCCAATGCGCCACTCACCTTCAGCGGCTCGCTCGCACCTGGCGCCCACACGCTGGAGACCTCGAACGGGCCGTGGCGCTCACGCTGCTCGGGCGACGCCGCGTTCACCGTCGCGGGCACCACGAACAACGCCAGCGTCCGGACGAAACCCGCGCCTGGTCATCCAGGACACGTCGATCCGGGGCACCTGGAGCATCTCGTCGGTGACCGTGATCATGTACGTCGAACGGCGACATCTCGGTGATGCAGCAGCGACCCTGACCCCGCCGGGGCCGGCCGACGCGCATGGCGCGCCGTCACGGGCGGTCGAGCGTCTCGGCGACCTCCTGCCCGGCCGCGGTGACGGGCCCCAGGTGCCCCAGTCCCAGCCGCGGATCCTGCGCAGGACGCGCCCCGCGGTGAGGTCGAGCTGGATGGGCGTGATGGCGACCCGGCCGTTGACCACCGAGTGGAAGTCGGTGCCGCGCTCGGCGGCCGCTGGGGGCCGAGCCCCGATCCAAGTAGTAGGGGACGCCGCGAGGGTCGAGCCGCTCGATGAGCTGGTCCTGGTAGATGCGCGCATCCGGGTGACCTCGATGACCGGCTCGCCGTCGGGGCCTGGACGTTCGCCGGCACGTTGACGTTGAGCAGCTGGCCCGGCGAGAGGCCGTGCTCGAGGATGTTGACGGCGACCCGCTGCGCCACCCGGCCGGCAGGTGAAGTCGGATGTCGTACTCCTGCGACATGGCGAAGGCAGAGGCACTCGTTGATGACCGCCTCCATCGCCGCGCTCACCGTCCCGGAGTAGGTCACGTCATCGCCCAGGTTGGCGCCGTAGTTGATGCCCGACGCGACCACGTCGAACACCACGTCGAAGTAGCCCAGGAAGGCGAGGCTGACCGCGTCGGTGGGCGACCCGTCGACGGACCATGCCCGGCTGCCGTCGGCCAGGGTGCGCTCGCGGACGCGCAGCAGGCGCATGAAGGTCTTCTGGTGACCACCAGCGCACACCGCCGACTGGTTGGTCTCCGGCGCCACCACGTACACGTCGCCCAGCGGCTCGAGCGCCTGCTTGAGCGCGAGCAGCCCTCGCGACTCCACGCCGTCGTCGTTGGTGACCAGGATCGCGGTCGGGTCGTCCACGCCGCGAGCGGCCGGGGGTCGCGCATCGCGCGTGCGCGCGAGGTGCGCCGCTCGCCCGCGGCCAGCGGCTCGCCACGGTCGCGGTCGATCGCCCGGCGCTCGCTTCGATAAGCCCTCGCGGAGCCCGTCGCCGGGGGCCGACCGGCCGGGCGTGCGGCCCTGCTGCCGTCCGGGTGGACGCTGGTCCGTCATCGCGTCGCGTGCCTCGTCGCCGGGGAGGTCAGGATGCCGCGGGCTCGTCGCTGGGTGCGCCAGGCCCGACCGGTGGCTTCGCCTTGGAGGCGCTCCGGATGTCCGCCGGGCCGCCGGGGACCACGACGGGCGCGGTGGGCACCCGGACCGGCCGCCCGGCGCGTGCCTCGAGCCGCCGCGCCGCGCAGCTGGCCACGTCGCGTGGGCCACCGGCAGGCGAGCGCTCCAGATAGAAGAGAACGCGGAGATGACGGCGGCTGCCACGGGGATGCCCGAACACCGCGCCCACGACGCCCTGGAGCTTGAGGCCGATGAGCACCGACAGCAGCACCACCACCGGGTGGATGCCCACGGAGTCCGCCATGACCCGCGGCTGGATGATGTTCGCCGACCACGAACCAGCCCGCCACCATGATGGCCAGGATGGCCACCACCGGCCCGCCCGTGAGCGCGGCCACCACCACGGGTGGCGCCCAGGACCTGAGCGGCCCGAAGAACGGGATCATCTGGAGCAGGCCGACGATGACCGCGAGCGCGGGCCGGTAGTCGATGTCCAGCCACCAGCACCGGCGGCTGGCGACGAGGCCCAGCACCACGCCCTGGATGGCCTGGCCCCGCAGGAACCCACCGAACGAGGACGAGACGCTGGTCTGGAGCAGCCGCACCTCGTCCGCGTAGCGCTCGGGCGCCAGCCGGATGAAGAAGGCCAGGATGCGGTCCTTGTCGATGAGGATGAACACCGACAGGAACACCACGACCACCAGGTTGCCGATGATGCCGAGGCTGGCGACCGCGAGGTTGGTGACCGCACCCAGCTGGTCCCCGGCGATGTCCCGGAGGGACGAGGCGGCCTGGTTGACGGCCTTGACGAGGTCGGCCTTGATTCCCAGCGACAGGAGCTGCTCCTGGAGCAGCGCAGGGATCTCGCCGGCAGGTTGTCGGGCTGCCAGCGCGGGTCACTGATGAGGCCTGGGATTGTCCGCCACCGTGACCGACAGGGCGACCACGAGCGCGGCCAGGCAAGGTAGCAGGGTGTAGATGACGCCCACCACCACCACGCGTGGCAGCACGGGCAGCCGCCGCTCGATCCAGCTCGCCAGGGGCGACAGGATGAACGCGAACAGCCACGCCATCACCAGGATGAGCAGGATGTCGCTGAAGTAGACGAGCAGTTGGACACCAGACCCGTGAGCACCCGCGCGACGGTCATCGTGCTGAGGGCACGAGCAGTGCGTGGATCCAAAGCGCCCCTCGGACTGGATCAGTCCCTTGAGCATGCGCGCAGTCTAGCGCCGGCGTGCGAGCGTCCCCCGACCCGTTGGTACCCCTCCGCACCCCACCCCTCCCCAGATCGGCCGATCTCAGGGGGATACCATTCGACGGGCCATCGTGGGCAGCGGTCGGCGAGCGCCGGCCTCCAACATCCGCTCACCAAGGGGACCACACGTGAAGCTGAAGCTGCTCGTGGCGGTCGCCATGTTCGCGATCGGGTTCGGTGCCGTCGGCTATGTGCTGTTCGCCCCGAGCTCGGCGGGCGCGGCCACCTCCACCTACCTCACCGCCACCGCGACCACGACCGACGTCACCCGGGAGGCCGTGGCCTGGGGTCCATCGCCGCCAGCGATTCGGCCATGGCCTGGGCTTCGGAGCGTGCCGCGGCGGCCATCGCGTCGGGCGCGACCAGCTCGGGCGGTGCCACCGGCCTGACCTGGACCGTGGACAGCGTGACCGCGACCGTGGGCGACCGCGTGACGGCGGGCGACATCCTCGCCACGGCCACCAACGACGATGCCCAGGCGAAGCTCACCTCGGCGCAGGCGGATGCCGCGACCGCGCAGCAGCAGCTGGCCGGCGACACCGCCAAGCCCACCGCCGACGATGTGGCCGCCGCTGACGAGGCGCTCGCCAAGGCGCAGATGTCGCTCGAGAGCAGGCGCAGCGCAACTACAGCGAGACCAAGCGGTCGAACTCCATGTCGCTGCTCCAGGCGCAGACCAACGTCGACGACGAGACCCAGTACGACAACGACGTGGATGACGACGCTGACAGCACCGTCATCCAGCAGGACAAGCGCAGCCTCCGGGACGCCAAGCGCAGCCTGCTGACCACCAAGCGCAACAACGCCAGCAGCCTCGCCAACGCCGAGGACAGCGTCGCGGCCAAGCTCGCGCTCGCGGCAGCGCAGCGCGACCACGCCACCGCCGTCGCCCCGACGGAGGAGGCCACCCTGGCTGCCGACCAGGCGGCCGTGGAGAACGCGCAGCAGGCCCTCGATGCCGCACAGGACGCGGCCGATGCGGCGACCATCACGGCCCCGGCCGACGGTCTCATCACCAGCGTGGACCTCGTGGTCGGCGCCACGGCGCCCAGCGGCGATGCCATCACCATGGAGGCCGGGCCCATGGTGGTCACGGCCGACTTCACCGAGACCGACCTGCTGTCGCTGGCCGTGGGCCAGCCCGCCACGGTCACGGTCGATGCCATCGACGACGAGCTGAGCGGCACGCTCACGTCCATCGATCCGGTCGCCTCGAGCTCCGGCAGCTCGTCCGTGGTGAGCTATCCCGCCACCATCACCCTCGAGGACGCGCCGGACACCATCCGGACCGGCATGTCCGCGGACGTGTCCGTGGTCACGGCCAGCCAGACGAACGTGGTCGCGGTGCCTGTGGCCTCGCTCGTGGGTCGCAACGGCAACTACCTGGTGCGCACGCTGGGCAGCGATGGCACCGAGCAGATGGTCTCGGTCGAGGTGGGCCTCGTCACGGACACGCTCGCCATCACCAGCGGGATCGGCGACGGCACGACCGTCATCACGGGCACCGCCAGCGACCAGGCCAGCGGCTCCGGCAGCACGACGACCCAGGGCGGCCTCGGCGGCCTCGGCGGCCTCGGGGGCCTCAGCGGTGGCTTCCCCCGGCGGCGGCTTCCCCGGCGGCGGCTCGAGCCGAGGCGGCAACTGATGAGCGCCGCGATGCTCCCGCCCGGCTCCGCCTGGCTCCGTCCCCGTACCCGACGTCGGCCGTGACGCCGCCGCTGGGTGAGGTCCTCATCGACATCCGTGACCTGCGGCGCGTGCTGCCTCGGCACCGTCGAGGTGCAGGCGCTCCGGGGGGTCAGCCTGCAGGTCCGCCAAGGCGAGTTCGTGGCCATCATCGGACCCTCAGGCTCCGGCAAGTCGACGCTCATGAACATCATCGGCTGTCTGGACCGCCCGTCGTCGGGCACCTACATCCTCGCCGGCACCTCCGTCGACGGTCTGGGTGACGACGAGCTGGCCCACCTCCGCAGCCGCGAGATCGGCTTCGTGTTCCAGAGCTACAACCTGCTCTCCCGAACGTCGGCCATCGACAACGTCGCGACGCCCCTGCTGTACCAGGGCGTCAGCCGCAAGGACCGCATGGATCGATCGACCGCGGCACTCAAGGCGCTTGGCCTGGGCGATCGGCTGGACCACCTGCCGAGCGAGCTGTCGGGCGGCCAGCAGCAGCGCGTCGCCATCGCCCGTGCGTTGGTGACCAGCCCCGCGGTCGTCCTCGCCGACGAGCCCACGGGCAACCTCGACAGCGCCTCGGGCGTGGAGGTCATGGCGAGTTCACGAGCTCCATCGCCAGGGTCGCACCATCGTGCTCATCACCCACGACCACGAGGTCGCCGCACAGGCGCCCCGTCAGGTCCACGTGCGGGACGGGCAGCTGGTGTGAGCATCCGCGAGCTCATCCGACTCGCGCTCTCCCGGCTCGCCTCGTCGCGGATGCGGGCGCTCCTGACCATGCTCGGCATCATCATCGGCGTCGGGTCGGTGGTGGCCCTGGTCGCGGTGGGGCAGGGCGCGACGTCCGGCATCACCAGCAACCTGCAATCGCTGGGCACCAACCTGCTGACGGTGAACGCGGGCGCGTCCACCAGCGGCTTCACGCGTGGTGCGTTCGGCTCCGCGACCACGCTCACCGTCGATGACGCGGACGCCCTCGCGCAGCTCGACGAGGTCGCCGCGCTGGCGCCTGGCTGTCCACCAACGCGCTGGTCGTGTTCGGCGACGAGAACGAGACGGCGAACATCATCGGCACCAACGAGGACTACGCCCAGGTCCGCAACTACGACATCTGGCAGGGCTCGTTCCTCAACGGCGTGTCGGTCGACTCAGGGCTGCGGACCGTGGTCATCGGAGTCGGAGACGGCGACCAACCTGGAGCATCACCGCCTCGGACGTCGGCAGCGACATCAGCATCGGGGGCATCCCGTTCCAGCTGGTGGGCATCCTCCAGGCCAAGGGCACGTCCGGCGCATCGAGCAACGACGACATCGTGCTGGTGCCCATCACCGCGGTGCAGCACTACTTCAACGACACCGACTCGGTGCGCTCCATCGCCCTGAGCGTGGCGACCGCGGAGCAGATGGACGCCGTCAAGGCCTCGGCCACGGCCCTCCTGCGCGAGCGCCACAGCATCGCGAGCGGCGGCACCGACGACTTCTCCATCGCCGACCAGGCGCAGCTCCTGGAGTCGGTCGACTCCATCAGCTCGCTGCTCACCATCCTGCTGGCCGGCATCGCCTCGATCTCGCTCGTGGTGGGCGGCATCGGCATCATGAACATCATGCTGGTCTCGGTCCGCGAGCGGACCCGCGAGATCGGCATCCGGAAGGCCATCGGGGCGCGGGGGCGGGACATCCTCGCCCAGTTCCTCGTCGAGGCGCTCACGCTCTCGGTGCTGGGCGGCCTCATCGGCGTGGTGCTGGGCGTCGGCGTCTCCGTGGTCGTGGGCCAGGTGGCCGGCTGGGGCTTCCAGTTCCAGCCCACGACCGTGCTCATGGCCGTCGGCTTCAGCCTCCTCGTGGGTGTCGTGTTCGGCGTCTGGCCCGCGCGCCAGGCGGCCCGCCTCGACCCCATCGTGGCCCTCCGCTATGAGTGACCCCTGGTCCATGGGCCAGGCCCGTGGCTCCCAGCCCCCATACC
The DNA here is from genome assembly GCA_046328155.1 of Chloroflexota bacterium. Lineage (GTDB taxonomy): Bacteria > Chloroflexota > Limnocylindria > Limnocylindrales > CSP1-4 > JAFMJV01. Next base: position 79,620 of record JAXLXC010000009.1, on the reverse strand, counting down.
CCCAGGAGAATCCCCATGTCCACCGTCCTCCCGACCGCCACCCAGAACGGGGTGCATGCGGCCGACGGGCTGCCACAGCCGGAGGCCCCGACCAGCAGCGTGTGGGCGCGGCTTCTTGCCGTCGAGGGTCGGGTCGGCCCCAGCCAGCCAGCGAGCCCCGTCACGCCGACGCAACCCTCGAACCAGCCGCCGGCGACCCAGACCTCGGGCGACGCCGCGCCCAACCAGTCGACCGGCTGGGTGTCGACCGCCTGGGGACCTGCTCCCGCGTGGGGCCAGACACGGGCTCCCCGAGCCTGCCGCGCCAACGGTGCAGGCATCCCAGCCGTCCTACCAGCGGGGCCAGCAGGCGTACCCGTTTGGCCCGCCGTCCTACCCGGAGGGCCAGCAGTACCACCCGCAGGTCCAGCCGTCCTACCCGCCTGGCCAGCCGCCCTACCCGCAGGGTGAGACCGGGTTCACGCCGGAGCCGCCGGCTGCCAGCCCCAGCCCCAGGCGTCGGCCGTGACCACCACGTCGGCGTATCCGCAGCAGGCCTCGATGTACCCCCAGGCCAGCTCGCGTACCCCCATGTCGCAGCCCTCGATGTATCCCCAGGTGGTGGCGCCCATCCCGGCCGTCGCGCCGGCGACCGCCCAACCCTCGACGCCGCAGCCGCTCCCGAAAACACGGTGGCGGAGCCCCGTCAAGCGCTCCGGCACCGCGAACCGCCTCGTGAACGGCCTGCTCGTCCTGAGCCTGGTCGCCGCCGCCGGAGGCGTGGGCTACGCCGTCGGGCGGCAGACGGCCCCCGCGCAGTCCACGGCGAACGGATTCCCGAACCTCAACGGTTTCTCTGGGTTCGGGGACGGCAGCGGCACCACCGGCAACGGCACGACCGGCAACGGCACGACCGGCAACGGCACCACGGGCACGACCGGCAACACCGGGCAGGTTGCGGCCCCAGCGGCGCGCCGGCCATCCCGGACAGCACCACGGCACCCGGGACCGGCCAGCAGCCAGCGCCGCGCCCAGGGCGGCACCGGTCAACAGGGCGGCGGCTTCCCAGGGCTTGGAGCGGGCCTGACCGGCACCGTGACGGCCGTCGCCGATGGCACGGTCAGCTACACCTCGGCCGACGGGCAGACCGTCCAGGTCGCGACCACCGCGGACACGACCTACCACCAGCAGCAGGCCGCCACCGCCGCGGACGACCCTGGGCACGACCGTGCGGATCGCCACCGCCGGCGGCTTCGGCGGTGGCCTGCCGAGGTCAAGGCGGCCGAGCGCCACCGCGAGCGGTGCGCCGGGTGGCTTCCCGGGCGGCGGAGCCAACGGCCTGAGCCTCACCGCGTCGAACGTGGAGATCGTCCCCGCGACCGACGCCACGACCACCAGGGGAGGCGGCCGAGGCTTCGGTCGGGGAGGCCTGACCGGGACCGTGACGGCCATCGCTGACGGCTCCATCAGCATCTCGACCGCAGATGGCCAGACGCTCGACGTGACGACCGATGCGGACACGACCTGGACCAGCCAGGCTGACGCGACCGCGGACGCCGTCGTGCCCGGCGTGTCGATCCGGGTCACCACCGCGGGTGGCTTCGGGCGTGGCCAGAACACCGATGCCAGCACGCCGCAGACGGCGCGACCGACATCGAGGTGCTGCTCCCCACCGCTTCCTGACACTCCGCCGCGCCGGCGATGTCGTCGCTGCGGCAACACGCCCGTCAGCCGGCCCCAGCCTCCCAGGTGGCCGGCTGACGCGAGCACGCCAGGGGCGCGGCGCACCGCCGCTGGGCTTCGCACCGCCCCGGGGTGGGCACCGCCGCTGGGGATGGGCACCGCCTTGGGGATGGGCACCGCCTTGGGGATGGGCACCGCCTTGGGGATGGGCACCGCCTTGGGGATGGGCACCGCCTTGGGGATGGGCACCCCGTTCGTTGCAGATGTTCGATCGCACCGAACGGACACCGGGCCGATCGCGACCGTTTGGGCCGAGGTCGACCCGCCAGCGGGCGTGTCGACGCCCCTTCGGGCGCTGCCCGTGGCCCCGACCGATGCACACGTTCGGTTGAGCCGAACGGTGGCCACGACTGGAGCGCTCGGCACAGCCCGCTGACGGCACCGCAGGGCCGCAACCTCGACGACCCGCCGGCTGGCGTTCGGCCGCGCCGAACATCTGCGAGGTCGAGCCCAACGGAGGCGGCGACATCCCGCTACGGTCTGGGGGCGTCCTCAGCCGGGGTCGATGGCCATGAGCCGCGCCACTTCCGAGACCACGGGCTCGCGGAGCAGCATCCGCTCCACGCCCGGGACCACGTGCACCGCCACCGATCTTGCGACATCCGCGAACGTCGACCCCGGATCGTCGGTGTATGCGGCGGCCGACCGTGCCGGGAGGATGAGCGCGACCGGGAGGGCCAGCGCCGGACCCCGATAGCGCCCGCTCGCCGGGGGCGTCTCAGCGTCGCGTCGACGACGCGCACCACGACGCTGGCGGCCGTCCCCGGACGCCAGCTCCCGCAGCGACAGCGCCTCATGCCGGGCACGATCGGCCAGGTACTGGCGACCGACGGGCCCGACGAGCTCGGCGCCGAAGCGGATCGCCCGCCGTGCCATGCCACGTCGGGTCACGGAGCGCTCCCAGCGCCCGAGGTCGGCGGCCGGCACCAGGTCCGGCAGGTCGTAGGGCGAGACCCCCAGCAGGTAGATGCCCGCGGGTGGGTCGCCGACATCGGCGAGTCGGCGCGCCAGCTCGCAGGCCATCGCGCCGCCGAAGCAGAACCCGCCGAGCAGGTACGGGCCGCGCAGCCGGGCGGCCAGGATCGCCTCCACGTGGCGGGCGGCGATCTCGTCGAACCCAGCGACCGAGCCGTCGGTCGTGCTGACGTCAGTGGCAAGCACTGGCCGGACGCCATCGAGATGCCGCGCCAGCGCCGCGTACGCGAGTGGGTGGCCGTGGTGGCTGGGCACCAGCACCAGCGGCGTCCCCGCGCCGGAGGCGGCGAGCATCACGAGGGTCGGCGCGCCCTGAGCCGGCGCGCCCTGAGCCGGCGCGCCGTCCGGCGCGCCATAAGACGGCGCACCATGGATGGGCGCGCCATGCGACTGGTCCTGGCCGAGAACCTCAGCGAGCCTCGCCACCGTCGGCGCCCCCAGCAGCAGCGACGGCGGCAGACGCCGGCCCACCACGCCCTCGAGCGACAGCACCACATCCAGCGCCCCGAGCGAGTCGCCACCCGACGCGAAGAAGTCGTCGTCCCTGCCCACGGCGTGGCCCAGGACCTGCCGCACGACCGTCAGGACCTGCGCCTCGAGCGGGTCGGTGGGTCCCGGGCTGGCGGTGAGCTCCGGCGCCGTCGGCTCCGCGAGCGCCGCGCGATCGACCTTGCCGCTGGCGGCGACCGGCAGCGTAGCCACGCGCACGTATCGGACCGGCCGCATGTGGGCGGGGAGGCGGGCCGCTGCGCCCGCGCGCAAGGTCGCGTCGTCCGTCCCCGAACCGGCCACGACCCACGCGACGACCCGGCCCTCGCCCGCCCCGTCGTCCACCACCCGGATCGCGACGGCCTCGACACCCTGGATGGCCGCGAGCGCCGCCTCCACCTCGGCTGGCTCCACCCGATGGCCCAGCACCTTCGACTGCGCGTCCGACCGGCCAAGGTACTCCAGGCAGCCATCCTCGCGGAGTCGTCCCAGGTCGCCGGTCCGATAGGTCCGAACGCCCTCCGGGTCGGCCGCCCCGAACGCGGCCGCGGTCAGCGTTTCGTCATCCAGATAGCCGATCGCGAGGTAGCGGCTCGCGATGGCGATCTCCCCGACCTCGCCGGTCGCGACCGGCGCGCCGGTCCCGTCCACGACGCTCGCCTCCATGTCGGTGACGGCGTAGCCCACGGGCATGATCCCGTCCGCCATCGGCGTCTCGACCGGCACCACGAGCTGGCGGCACAAGCCGGTCTCGGTGGTGCCCAGGCCGTTCGCGACCCGGGCGCCCGGCGGGAAGTGCCGCCGCCAGGTCGCCATGTCCTGGCCCAGCGACCGGTCGCCCTCCAGACGCACGACCCGCACGTCGGGGAGCAGGCCACCGAAGGCGAGCGCACGTCGCAGGATCGAGGGGACCGAGTGATAGACCGTGATCCGCTCGTCCCGCACCCACGAGGCCAGCGCGCCGATCCCCACGACGTCGAGCCGATACGGGAACAGCGCCGCGCCGTTGAGGAGCGCCGCGAAGATGCTGGACATGACCGCGCTCGACGAGGGCGACTGGACGAGCGACAGGCGGTCGGCGGGCGTGACGCCCAGCCCGACCGTGTACCGCAGGGCGTTGTGGACGATGTTGCGGTGGCTGTCCACGACCCCCTTCGGGGCACCGGTCGAGCCCGAGGTGAGGTAGATGGTGGCCAGCGCCTCGGGTGCCACCGCGCGTGGCACCGGTGGCTGCGGCGAGTGCCGGTCATCCGCGAGGATGACCGGGACCTCCACGCCCAGCCTGGCGAGCCGGGCGGCCCCCGCCTCGTCGGTGACGAGGGCGCTCGGACGCACGCGTCCCAGGAGTGCCCGGAGCCGCGCCTCCGGCTCGCCGGGGTCCAGCGGCACATGGATCGCGCCCATGACGAGCGTGCCCAGGGTCGCGGCCACGGAACTTGCCCCTTGGTGGAGCAGCTGGACCACCCGTCCGCCGTCGGTGACGCCCATGCCCTCGAGCCGCCCCGCGATGGCGACCGTCCAGTCGTCCAGTTCGGCGTAGGTCAGCGCCTCGTCGCCGTCCTTGACCGCGAGGCAGCCTGGGTGGGCCTCGACCTGCGCCCGGAACCGCTCGCCGATCGACGACTCGACGTCATTGGGTGCCAGGACTCGCCATGCCCCAGGGTCGCAGACGTGCTGCGCCGGCGAGCGACCAGCCGCGTCTGCCGCCTCCACGCGTGCGCCCTACCGGCGCGGACCCAGCCCCGTGACCTCGTGGCAGATGCGCATCGTCTCGGCGGCGACCGGCGCCAGCCGCGCGGCACCCGCTTGGAGGACCTCCTCCACGTAGCCCGGCCGGGCCTCCAGCTCGCGTCGCCGCTCGCGTGCCTCGGCAAAGAAGTCGAGCATCCGGTCGGCCAGCAGCCGCTTGGTGTCGACGCACCCGGTGCGCGCGGTCCGCTCGCCGTCCCAGATGTCCTCGTAGTCGGCCGGGCTGAAGAAGCGGTGCATCTGGCACACGTTGCAGACCTCGGGGCGACCCGGGTCGGTGCGCTTGATCCGCTGCGTGTCGGTGACCATGGACATGACCTGCTTCCGGATCCCGGCCTCGTCACCAAAGATGTCGATGGTGTTGCCCAGCGACTTGGACATCTTGGCGCCGCCATCGGTGCCCCGGACGATGGGGGAGTCGGTGAACACCGCCTGGGGCTCCACGAAGATGTCGCCGTAGCGCGTGTCGAACGCCCGCACGATTTCGCGCGCCAGCTCCAGATGCGCTGCCTGGTCCTTGCCCACGGGCACGTACCGCGCGTTGTAGATTGCGATGTCGGCCGCCTGGAGGATGGGATACGTCAGCAGCGCGTGGTTGACGTCCTCGGGCTGGTTGCGCTTCTTCTCCTTGAAGGACGGCGTGCGCTCGACCCACGACACGGGCGTGACCGACGCGAACAGCCACATGAGCTCCATGTGCTCGGGGCGGTCCGACTGGCGGAACAGGACCGCGCGCTCGGGGTCCAGCCCCAGCGCCAGCAGCCCCAGCGCCATCTCGAACGTGTTGCGTCGGATCCGCTCGCCATCATGGGTGGAGGTGAGCGCGTGGTAGTCCACGATGCAGTAGACCGCGTCGTGGCCCTCCTGCATCGAGATGTAGTTGCGGAAGGCGCCCAGGTAGTTGCCCACATGGGGCAGCCCAGAGGGCTGGACGCCGCTGAACACCCGCTCCAGGGGAGCGGGGTCGCGACGCAGGGCAGGCTGGACGGGGTCCTTGAGAACTGTGGTCACGGCGCCCGAGTCTACCGCTCTCGTATGATCGCCGGGTGATCGAACCCCTCGACGCCCCCACGCCGGCGCCCGCCGGCGCCTCCGCCCAGCGAGCCCTGCGCGTCGCGCTGCTCGGTCTGGGCACCGTGGCCCGACCGGTCGCGGCGCATCTCCTCGATCCCGCGTGGCGCGCTGGCCTCGCCGAGCGCGGAATCACCCCGCCCGAACTGGTGGCGGTCGGCGTGCGCGACCCGGAGCGCGCGCGTGGCGTGGATCTCCCGGATCCCGTGCGCCGCACCGACGACCTCGCGGCGCTCGTGCGCGACCCGGACATCGACGTGGTGGTGGAGCTCATCGGTGGCACCGACCTCGCGCTCGAGGTGACCCGGGCGACCGTGGAGGCCGGCCGGGCGCTGGTGACGGCCAACAAGGCGCTGCTCGCGGCATACGGCCCGGCGGTGGAGGTCACGGCGCGCGCCCGCGGCTCGCGGGTGCGCTTCGAGGCGGCCGTGGGCGGCGGCATCCCCGTGCTCGGTCCGCTGGTGCGCGACCTCGCCGCCGACCGCATCGCCGCGGTGCGGGGCATCGTCAACGGCACCACCAACCACATCCTCACGGCCATGGCGCGCGACGCGCGGCCCTACGCCGACGTGCTCGCGGAGGCCCAGGCACGGGGCTATGCGGAGGCGGACCCCACCGGCGACGTCGAGGGCAGCGATGCGGCCCACAAGCTGGCCGTGCTGGTCCGCCTGGCGTTCGGTGCCTGGCCGGACGTAGCCAGGATCCGGCGCTCCACCGTGGGGACCGGGGGCGATGCCGCGCCGGGCATCACGGGCGTGCGCTCCATCGACCTGTCGGGCGCGGCGCGTCTGGGCCTCGCCATCAAGCTCGTGGCGCGCGCCCAGCGTGACGCGGACGGCACGGTGCGAGCGGCCGTGACGCCCATGGCGGTGCGTGCCACCTCGCCGCTGGGCACCACCGATGGCGTGACCAACCTGGTGGAGGTGGTCGCCGACCCGGTGGGCCGGGTGTCGTTCCGAGGCCCCGGGGCTGGTGGGCCCGCGACGGCGAGCGCGGTCCTGGGCGACCTGCTGGCCCTGTCGCGCGGCCAGGGCTCGACGTGGGATGGGCTGCTGCCCGCGCCGAGGGAGCGGCTGGCGGTGGCCGACGACCTGGCTGCCGACCACTCCTGGCTGTTCGTGGCGCCGGACGCCGCCATCACCCGCGGCCTGGGCGACCTGGAGCAGCATGTCCTGGCCCGCGACGACGATGCGGTCGTGGTGCGCCCTATGTCCCTGGGCGGCATCCGCAGCCGGCTGGAGGCGCTGGGCATCGAGACCACCCTGTATCCCGTGCTGGCGGAGGCCTGACCCGATGCGCATGAGCCAGGTGCTCCAGCGGCTTCGCGAGGAGGAGGCGCGGCACGGCCCCCGCCCGCGGCTGATGCAGCGCTACGCGCCATTCCTGCCGATCACCACGGACACGCCACGGCTGTCGCTGGGCGAGGGCTTCACGCCCCTCATCCATGCCCGCAACCTGGGGCGTGCCATCGGCTGCCCCAGCCTCTACCTCAAGTTCGAGGGCGCCAACCCCACCGGCTCGTTCAAGGACCGGGGCATGGTGGTCGCCGTGGCCAAGGCCATGGAGCAGGGCGCTCGGTCGATCATCTGCGCGTCCACCGGCAACACCTCGGCATCCGCCGCTGCGTATGGCGCGGCGGCCGGCCTCGAGGTCGTGGTCGTGCTGCCCGAGGGCAAGATCGCCGCCGGCAAGCTGCTCCAGGCGCAGGTCGCCGGCGCCCGGGTGCTCCAGATCGCGGGCAACTTCGACGATGCCCTGCGCATCGTGCGGGAGCTGACCCAGACGCCGGACCCGGCGCACCCGGTGGTGCTCGTCAACTCCGTCAACCCGTATCGGCTGGAGGGCCAGAAGACCGCCGCGTTCGAGGTCTGCGAGGACCTGGGCGGCGCCCCCGACTACCTGGCCATCCCGGTGGGCAACGCGGGCAACATCAGCGCCTACTGGAAGGGCTTCACGGAGTACCGCGACGCAGGCTTCGTGGAGACCACGCCGGTGCTGCTGGGCTTCCAGGCCGCGGGTGCGGCCCCGCTTGCCACGGGGCTCCCGGTGCCCAACCCGGAGACGGTTGCCACGGCCATCCGCATCGGGGCGCCCGCGAGCGCGGACAAGGCGCTCCGCGCCCGCGATGAGTCCGGTGGCCGCATCGACACCGTGACGGACGACCAGATCCTGGCAGCGCACCGGGACCTCGCCCGGATGGAGGGCGTGTTCTGCGAGCCGGCCTCGGCCGCCTCCGTCGCGGGCGTCCGCACCCTGACGGCGGCCGGCGCCATCGACCCGGGCGCGACCATCGTGTGCGTGCTCACGGGCCATGGCCTCAAGGACCCCGACACGGCCCAGCGCATGGTGGAGCCCCCGCTGTCGGCCGAGCCCAGCGCCACGGACGTGCGTCGGGTGCTCGGGTGGTGAGCCTGGGGACCGAGGCCGTGGACGCCACCGAGCGCGTCGGCGGACTCGCGCGCACGAGCGTCACGGTCGACACGCCAGCCACGACCGCCAACCTGGGCGCCGGCTTCGATGCCCTGGCCATGGCGCTCGACCTCTCGAACGAGATGACGGTCGAGGTGATCGATGGCCCGGCCGGGGGCCTCGAGCTGGAGGTCGTGGGGGAGGGGGCAGGAATCCTCGAGCCCACCGGCACCGACCGGTTCACGACCGGGCTGCGGCTGGGCCTGGCCGAGCTGGGGGTGGACCCGGCGACCCTCGCGTTCCGGGTCTCCATGCGCAACCACGTGCCGCTGTCGCGTGGGCTGGGGTCGTCCGCATCGGCGACCGTCGCGGGGTTGGTGGCGGCGGGGGCCCTGGTGGGCGTCCCCATCGACCCGCATCGGATGCTCGTGCTGGCGTGCCAGGCGGAGGGGCACCCGGACAACGCCGCCGCGGCGGTCCATGGCGGCTTCGTGGTCGTGAGCCATGTCGACGGGGAGCGCACTGCGGTCCGCCTCGAGCCGCCCGCGGACCTGGTCGCGGCGCTCTACATCCCCGACCGGCCGCTGTCTACCGCCGCGATGCGCGCGGCGCTGCCTGACACGGTGCCGTTCCGCGATGCCGTCCACAACGTTGGGGCAGCGGCGACCATCGTGGCCGCGTTCGCGACCGGTCGGCTGGACCTGCTGCGTGGCGCCATGGAGGACCGACTCCACGAGTCGTACCGCGCGCGCGCCGTGTATCCCGAACTGCCGGGGGTGATCGCGGCGGCGCGGGACGCCGGCGCGCTGGGTGCCGCGATGTCGGGCGCCGGGTCGTCGGTCATCGCGTTCGCCGACGACGCGGAGCGAGCCGCCGAGGTGGGCGCGGCCATGTCCCGCTGGGCCGCCGCGAACGGCCTGCCAGGTCGGGCGCGTCTGGCGCACCCCCGCGCCCAGGGGGCGTTCGTCGTCGGTGATTCGAACCCCAGTCAGGAGGAACAGGCATGATCAGCAGCCACCTGGGACGGCTCCGCCATATCGCGAGCATCACGGTCATCGCCGCGGCGGTCGTCGTCGGTGGCGCGGTGCCCACGACGGCTCAGAGCCCGTCACCCGCGTCCTCACCAGCTGCGACGCAGGCTGTCGACCCCTCGATCCCCCATGACGTACCGGACCTCGAGGCGCTGTTCCCGGACGCCATCGATGGCACGACCCTGTTCAAGCTGAGCATGGGTCGCCCGACCCTGGAGGCCCTGGGCGATGCCAGCCTCGGCGACTTCGACGCCCTCGTTGCAGCGCTGGGCATCGAGCGGGGCGACCTCGAGCTGGCGGTCGCCAACGACCCGACCTCTGCGGCGTTCAACTTCCTGGCCTTCCGAGCCGCTGGCATCACGGGCGAGCAGCTGGTGGAGGCGTACGAGACGCTCGTGCCCCAGAGCGAGGTCGACGCCGTCGCCCAGCGGATCCCCGTGGGCGATCAGGAGGTGGTGTGGGTCTCGATGCCCAACAACCCCATCCCCAACCTGTGGTTCTGGGCGCAGGGCGACACGCTCGTGGGGATCCAGGCAGCCGACCAGGCGACCTTCCAGCGGCTGTACGCCCTCCTGCCACCGACCGTCTCAGCGTCGCCGGCCGCGAGCCCATCTGCCGCACTCTGACCGCCACCCGGCTTGACTCGTAGTCACGAGAATCACGTTCCGGCTGGTCTGGGCGGCCTCCTGGGCCCTGGCCGCCGCCCGGCTTGACTGGTAGTCACGAGAATCGCGGTCCGGGTGCTCAGGACACTCTAGGCACGCCGCCTCGGCGCCCATCTCATGACTGGTAGTCATGACGTGGTCGCTGCGAGGCGTCTCGGGGCCTTGGTTCGGGTGCGCAGCCCAGATCTCATGACTGGTAGTCACGGCGCCCACCCCCGGCGCCCGATTCCCGGCCTGAGGGGGCCAGCCCCGGCAATCTCATGACTGGTAGTCAAGGCGCCAAGCCCGCGGTGGCCCACCGGCGCCAAGCCCTCAGTCGGTGACGTCGATGACCACGTTGCCGACCTTCCGGCCCGAGGCCACGTAGCGGGTCGCTTCGACGATGTGATCGAGCGGGTAGTGCCTGTCGATGACCGCCCGGAAGCGGCCCTCCACCCAGAGCTGACGCAGCTCCTCCACGTGCGAGCGGCGATACGTGGGCAGCGGGATGAGCGCCCGACGCGTGCCCAGCCGCCCGGTCAGCTTGGTCGCCAGCACCACCAGCGGCGCATGCCAGAAGCGTCCCAGGTCGGTCGTCACATACGGCCCGCCCGGGACGATCGCACGACGAGAGTCCCAGAACGAGCGCCTGCCCACCGCGTCGAACACCACGTCCCAGGTGCGGCCCAGCCGCGCGAAGTCGACCTCCCGTCGGTCGAGCACCTCGTCCGCGCCCAGCGACGCGACCAGCCCCAGGTTCGGTGTGTCCGCGACCGCCGTCACGTGCGCGCCCCACGCATGCGCCAGCTGCACGCCCGCGGTCCCGATCGAGCCCGTCGCGCCGTACACCAGCACGCGGGTCCCCGCGCCGACCCCACCGCCCCGGAGACAGGTGTGGGCGAGCACGAAGCCATCGCACATCGCTGCGCCGTCATCGAAGGACATCCCCTCGGGCATGGTGGCCATGGGCGCATCCTCGCGGGTCAGCATCAGCTCCGCGTTGGCGCCGAAGCGCGCCTGGTCCACGCCAAACACCCGGTCGCCGGGCGCATAGCGCGTCACGCCCGCACCAACCGATTCCACGACGCCCGCGAACTCGTTGCCCAGCACTCGATGCTTGGGCGTCCGGAGCCCCGAGAACGCCCGGACGATGACCGGGTCGGCGGCGCGGAAGCCACAGTCGGTCCGATTGACCGTGGACCGATGCACCCGCACGAGCACGTCGCCAGGCCCTGGCACCGGATCGGCGACGGTCTCGATGCGCAGCACCTCGGGGCCGCCGTATCGGTCGTGGATGGCTGCCCTCATGTGGTCGACCTCCGTTCGCTGGTGCCCGCCCATCGGCGGATGGGGCTGCCCGTCAGCCATGCGTCGCCGGCTCGGAACCGCTCTGCCGGGCGGCCGCCGATGGGACCCGGCGTGGTGCGCTCGCCGGTGGGGATGACCCATGCGCCATCCGCGACGCTGCGTCGGAAGTTGGCGGGGTCCAGGCGCGCGTCCCAGACCGCCTCGTAGACCGAGCGCAGCTCCGCGAGCGTGAACGTGGGACCCAGGAAGGCGATGGCGAGCCCCGACAGGTCGAGCTCCAGCCGCACCCGGTCGATGGCGTCGCCCACGATCCGGGCGTGGTCGAACGCGAGCGCGCGGTCGCCGTCCAGCACCTCCCGCGCCGGCACGAGCGCGGCCGCCGCGGCATCGGTGCCCGCGACCGGCTGGGGGACCTGCGCCATGGCCGCGAGATAGCCCACCGTGACCACGTTGAGCCGTGGGTCCCGACCCGGGTCGCCATAGGCGCCGAACTGGCGCAGCCGATAGCGGGCGTCCACGCCCGTCTCCTCCACGACCTCGCGGGCGGCGGCCTGGTCGAGCGTCTCCGCGGGGCGCTTGAACCCGCCCGGGAGCGCCCATCGGCCGCGGAACGGCTCCTCGCCGCGCTGCACGAGCAGGACCTGGAGCGCGCCGTCACGGACCACGAGGATGACCACGTCCACGGTGACCGCGAACGCAGGGAAGGCGCGCGGGTCATAGCCCTCAGGCGCTGCCGGGGCAGGCGAGGCGGTTGGCGGTTGGTGTCGTCCGGTGGTTCGTGTCACAGCGACATGAACCATAGCCCGCGGTTCGAGTCATGTCAACCAGAACGGCGCGGCCCGGCGCCCTGGCGCCGGGCCGAACCCCAAGCGGTGTCTGCTATGAGGTATCGAGGCACCGCAGCGCAGTGCAGTCTGGAGGGCTGTTCTCGAGCCATTGGCCATACAGACGGAGAAAGCCATCGGCGGCGTCCCTCACCGGCTCGCCGGTGAAGTGGGGGCACAGGGCCACGCCGATTGTCGACTCACAGTGCTCGTGGGTGACCACGTCATATCGTCGGACGAAGCAACCGACGTCGTGCTTGTGGAGCGCACGTCGGTAGCCGAGACGGTGATCGCGCAGCTCGTACGCATACTCCACTCGATCCCACATGCCCGGGCTGGCCGGCCCCCACAGCTCGATGACGTCGATCCCGGCATCACCCGACCGAGACGCCGATAGGCGAGCTTGGAGCCTGATCCGAAGGCGGCCCGATGGCTCATGTGCCACGACCACGTCGTCCCCTCCATCGGGTGACATGACGACGGCACCGAACCGTTCCATCAGGTCGATGAGCTTGGCGAGGGCGAACTCGAGGTCTCGAACGGTGAGCGAGGTCACCTCGGCCTCGTCGCCGACGCCTCGGGGAGTCGCTCATCGGCTCCGATGCGATGATCGTCGGCCGCGTTGACGTGGACAACGCGCCGACGCCGCGGCCGGAAGCCCTCGCGCCAGCGGTCAAAGGCGATGATGGGGATGCGGATGACGCGAGCCGACACCCGGAGCGCGGGCAGGTCGCCCGTGCGCACGAGACGCAGCACGGCGTCGTCGCTGATGCCCAGGATCTCCGACACCTCACGGGGCGTGTAGTACAGCCGCTCCACGTCCATGCGTTCCATGTGCTCCATCTGCGGTATCCCCAATGATACCGCATGGACCGCGCTTCCAACAACCCGGCCACTGGCCCTCGGGCATCCCCGGCTCCTTCGGTATGATCGGGACATGTCCCAACTCGTCGTCCAGAAGTACGGCGGCTCGTCACTCGCGGACGCCGACCGAATCCGTCACGTCGCCAGGCGAATCGCGCGAGAGCGGGCCGCCGGCTCCGACCTGTGCGTGGTGGTGTCCGCCATGGGCGACACCACCGACCATCTCCTGGAGCTGGCTGCCAACATCACCGACGACCCCGACCCGCGGGAGATGGACGTGCTGCTGGCGACTGGCGAGCACATGAGCGGCACGCTCGTGGCGATGGCGCTCCAGGCCATCGGCGTGCCCGCCATCAGCCTCACCGGCGCGCAGGCGGGCATTCGCACGGATTCCGCCCATGGCCGCGCGCGAATCGCCAACGTGGACCCGGCACGCGTCCAGGACGAGATCGCGGCGGGCAAGGTGGTCATCGTGGCGGGCTTCCAGGGCGCCACCGACGAGTCCTACCGGACCGGCGAGGTGACGACCCTGGGGCGGGGTGGCTCCGACACCACCGCGGTCGCCCTCGCCGCACGGCTCCAGGCGGACCGCTGCGAGATCTACACCGACGTGGAGGGCATCTTCACCGCCGACCCGCGCGTGGTCCCGGATGCTCGCCTCCTGCCCACCATCGGCTACGAGGAGATGCTGGAGCTGGCCCACCAGGGCGCCCAGGTGATGCAGACCCGCGCCGTGGAGCTGGGCTGGGTCAACCACGTCGTCATCGCGGTGCGCTCCACCTTCTCCGACCATCCCGGCACGCTCATCCAGGAGGCTGACCCCATGGAGATCCGCGACAAGGTCCGCGGTCTGGCCCTCGACCGCAAGGTCGCCAAGGTGACCCTGGTGGGCGTCCCGGACCGACCCGGCATCGCGCGCGCCGTGTTCGACCCGCTCGCCGAGTCGGGCATCAACATCGACCTCATCGTCCAGAACGTGGGCCACGCGGGCGCCACCGACCTGTCGTTCACGGTGCCGGCCGTGGACCTGGCCAAGGTGCGCCGGCTGCTCGATCCCATCGTGCGCGACCTGGGCTTCGCGGACATGACCACCGATGCCGCCGTGGCCAAGGTGTCGGTCATCGGGGCGGGCATCGGCACCACGCCCGGCTATGCGGCCAAGATGTTCGGGGCCCTGGCGGATGCCGGCGTCAACATCGAGATGATCTCCACCTCGGAGATCCGGATCACCTGCATCATCGCGGAGGACCAGGTGGACGAGGCCGCGCGCGCCCTCCACCGAGCCTTCCGCCTCGAGGAGCCCGACACCGAGCCGCAGACGGCGCGCGTCGCGAGCTGACCCCGGTGCCGCCCGAGGGCGTCCCGGGCGCGCTGCGTGGACGTGGCGCTGGCATCGCGCTGATGCTCACCAGCGCGTCGTCCAACCAGGTGGGTGCGGCGACCGGCGCCACGGCGTTCCCGGTCATCGGTCCCGTGGGCGTGGTCGCCATCCGTCAGCTGGTCACGGCCGCGGTGCTGGTGCCGCTGGTCCGCCCACGGGTCCGCGGCCTGCGTCGGGGCCAGTGGGCGCCCATCATCGGCCTGGCCATCGTGTTCGGCGTCATGAACCTGAGCCTGTACTCCGCGATCGACCGGATCGGGCTTGGGCTCGCGGTGACCCTGGAGTTCCTGGGACCGCTCGTGGTGGCGATCGCAGGGTCGCGCCGGCCGCTGGATGCGGCATGCGCCGTGGTCGCCGGGGTGGGCGTCGTGGTGCTCACCGACCCAGGACCCACGACCGACATCCTGGGCGTGAGCCTGGCGCTCCTGGCGGCGGTGGCCTGGGGCTCCTACATCCTGCTCAACCGAAGCCTGGGCCGACGCCTCCCCGGGCTTCACGGCACCTCGCTGGCGAGCCTCCTGTCGGCGATCGTGTGGACGCCCATCGGCCTCGTCTGGTTCGCGGGCCACGCGCCGACCGGCCCGGCGATTCTGGCGGCTGTGGTGTGCGGCGTGATGTCCTCGGTGGTGCCCTACGCCGCCGACCTGCTGGCGCTGCGACGCGTGCCGACGCAGGTCTTTGGCACGTTCCAGAGCATCAACCCGGTGCTCGCGGCGCTCGCGGGCTGGCTGCTGCTGGGCCAGGTCCTCGACCTCCACGAGTGGCTGGGCATCGGGCTCATCGTGGCCAGCAACGTGGTGGTGTCGGCGCGCATGTCGTCGGCGACGGGCAGGGCGGCATCCATCGACCAGGCCCGCGCTGGCGTGCTCCAGGACGTGGTCGACTGACGCGTCGGCCCCAGCCTCGGGCGCCTCGCCCGTGCGTCAGGGCAGGGCCAGGTACCAGGGCTCGGTGCCGTGGTCGCCGTCGTCCGCGGCCATCAGGACCCCGGACCCGAGGGGTGCGAAGCCATACGGGTCCGAGTCCCGATACGGGTGGAGGTCGGCGAGCATCCGGGTGCCATCGGGCGTCCCGTCGCTGACCCACGGCTCCCAGCCGGCATCGCCGTCATCGGCCGCGAACACCAGCCGGTCGCCCACCGCGGCCGCCCGTGCGGGCGCGAGGTCCAGCACCTGGCTGGTGCCATCGGCCGTGCCGTCGGTGACCCACAGGGAGAGTCGGTCGGCGCCTTCGGCGAATGCGCTGAGGAAGACCCGGTCGCCGACCACGACGAACTGCCGCGGCTCGGAGCCCTCCGTGCCAGGCACGACGTCCGCGAGCAGGTGGGTGCCCGCGGTGGTCCCGTCGCTGACCCACGGCTCGCAGCCCGTCGACGCCCGGCAGCCATGGAACACCAGCCGGTCACCCAGCGACGCGAGGGCCCCCAGCCGCTGGAACGACCGGACCGCGCGCGTGCCGTCGCTCGTGCCGTCGCTGGCCCAGAGCTGGGTGCCGCTCACGAACGCGACACCCGGCCCGAACGGGACCATCTCCTGGATCGGGGACACATCCGTCGCGGACACCTGTCGGGTGCCGCCGGTCGTGCCGTCCGTGACCCACAGATGCTCGACCGTGCAGATCTCGGCGAACTCGTCGCAGTCGGGGCGCATGGTGTCCCACACCAGGTACGCGACTGGTCCGGTGCTGACCATCGCCGCGACGCCCGTGGACCCACCGTGGGCGTCTGCCGCTCGCTTGAGCCGCAGCGTGCCCGCGGCCGTGCCATCGCTGACCCACAGCGACTGGTCGCCGGTCTCGAACACGACCCGGTCGCCGACCGCGGTGAGCTGGTACGGCGAGCTGTCCGAGGCGCCGGACCGGATGTCGCGGACCAGGCGCGTGCCGCCGGCCGTGCCATCGCTCACCCACAGCTCGCGGCCGTGGGTGCCATCGTCCGCGCTGAAGTACAGCCGGTCACCCGCCACGACGGGCAGGGACGGTGACGAGCCTGCCGACCCGGCACGGATGTCCGCGACGAGACGCGTCCGGTCGCTGGTGCCATCCGTCCGCCACAGCTCGCGCCCGTGGACCCCATCGTCAGCGACGAAGTACCGCCTGCTGCCGAGCGCCACGAAGCCGGTGGCGGCGTCGGCGTCCTCCAGGGAGGAGTCCCAGGTGGGCAGGGATCCCAGCGTGTCCGTGTTCAGGTCCGCCAGCATCGAGGTCCCGGCGCGGCTGCCATCGGTGACCCACGGCTCGAGTCCCTGCGCGGACGAGCCGGCGAAGACCACCCGGTCGCCCGATTCGACCAGGCCGGCGACATCGCGGACGACGCTGCCGCCCACGACCCGATGGGTCCCCCCGGCGGTCCCGTCGGTCGTCCACAGCACGTCGCCCTTGGAGGTCGACGTCGAGGCGGCGAACAGGAGCCGGTCGCCCAGGACGGCCGCGGCCGGCCGCGCCGCAGCCAGCCAGGCGTCCGCCAGGACCTCCGTGGTGCCGGCCTTGGTGCCGTCGCTGACCCAGGGCTCCCAGCCGTGGCTCGCGTCGTGGCCCCAGAACAGCAGCCGGTCACCGAACGCGACCAGGTCTCGTGCCGGGACGGAGCGCACCCGGTGCGTGCCGTCCTGCGTGCCGTCGCTGACCCACAGCGCCTCGGGGTCGCCGACGCCGTCCAGCGTGACGAAGAACAGGCGGTCGCCCACGGTGGTGGGGGACGCGAACCACGACTCATCCGGGGCGAGGGCCCGGCCGGAAGTCCCGGAGCCGCGTGGTGCCGCTCGCCGCGCCGTTGGTGCGCCACAGCTCCGTCCCGGCAGACCCACGCGTGATCGCTGCGTACACTCGGGACCCCAACTGGGCCGCCGACCGCAGCCGGGAGCTGTCACGGCCGGCGACGAGGTCGCGGACCAGGTGCGTGCCGGCCTTGGTGCCGTCGCTGACCCAGGGCTCCCAGCCGTGGCTCGCGTCGTGGCCCCAGAACAGCAGCCGGTCACCGAACGCGACCAGGTCTCGTGCCGGGACGGAGCGCACCCGGTGCGTGCCGTCCTGCGTGCCGTCGCTGACCCACAGCGCCTCGGGGTCGCCGACGCCGTCCAGCGTGACGAAGAACAGGCGGTCGCCCACGGTGGTGGGGGACGCGAACCACGACTCATCCGGGGCGAGGGCGGCGGTGCCGGTGCCCTCCGAGGTGCCGTCGCTGACCCACAGGTCGCCACGGTCCACCACGAGGTAGAGCCGACCGTCCAGGACCGCGCTCTCGAGGCGCACGGACGACCCGTCCTCGGGGCACGTGCTCCGGCGGTCGCGTGCGACCCGGGCGAGCTGCCCCACTCCGCTGCCGTCGTCCGTGGCTCGCCACAGGAACAGGTCGTCCGAGGAGTCGCAGGCCACGAAGAAGGGCACGCCATCCACATCCACGAACCCGCGTGGCACCGACGACGCGCCGCGGGTGTCGATGTCCCGGACAGGGGCATCCGCCGACTGGGCACGCACGGGCGTGCCGGCTACGCCGAGGACCGCCGCGACCAGGAACCCGGATGCCACCAGGGTCCTCGTCAGATGATGTCGCCGCGCATGGGAGGCCGCCCGGATCGAGGTGCCGTCCGAGCTGGACATGTGTCGAGCCCTCCGCCACGCACCGACGCGCGTCCTGCGTGGCATCGCCCTGGCCCGCCGGTGACGCGACACCGACCCCTCTGGACCTGTCGACCCATCACGATCCCCTGCCGCTCGGGCGTCTGGCAAGTGCCAAACGGCCCGTCCGCGCGCGCAGGCCGTTTGGCTACCAGATGGCGATGGGCCTGGGGGCTGGGTGGTCGCGCAGTCGGCGGTCCTTGGTCACCACCTGGCAGCCCAGCTCCATGGCCGTTGCGTAGATGATCCGATCGGCCGGGTCCCCAGGGAACGTGTCGGGGAGCGCCGCGGCGGCGGCCGCGATGGCAGGCGTCAGTGCGACCGTCCGTACGTGCTGAGCCATGCCGTCCAGCCACGTCCGCGGCGAGATCGTCATCGCGAGGCGCCCGTGCTCGGCGAGCCATGCGAGCTCGTACCACGTGATCGAGGCCACGGCCAGCTCGTCAGCCGCCGAGAGCGCGAGCGCCGCCGCCGGGCTGACCTGGTCGGGGTCCGAGGTCCACCAGATCATGACATGCGTATCGAGGAGGACCGTGCGCGCGGGCCGCGACCCGACATCGCGCGCCTCGCTCACCGCACCACGTCCCATTCCTCGCCCGTGCCGAACAGCTCCTCGTCAGTGGCGACGCTGACCGCCTGCCCGACCATCAGCCCGCGCAGACCACGTGGGCTCTTGGCTGGCACGAGCCGTGCCACCACGCGGCCGTGCCGGGTCAACTCGACCTCCTCGCCCTGCTCCACCTGGTCGATGAGCCCGAGGAGCCTCGCCTTGGCGTTCGTGACGGTCATCCGAGTGGTCATATGGTCAGTATACTGGTCAGATGAGTTCCTTCGTGTCTCGGCTGGAGCGGTTCGCCAGCGTCCCATCCACGCAACCCATCGTGCGTGGCTGGCTGGAGGAGGGTGTGTCCGAGGTCGCCATCGCGGTCGCGGACGAGCAGACGGCCGGGCGCGGTCGGCTGGGCCGGAGCTGGGCCGCACCGTCCGGCGCCGCGCTGCTGGTGTCGGCCGGCTTCCGGCCCGTCGACCTCCCGGCGCGCCATGCCTGGCGGCTGGCCGACACGGTGTCGCTCGCGATGCTGTATGCGGCGGAGGACGTCGCCGGGCTGCGGGACGGCACGCTGGGGCTCAAGTGGCCCAACGACATCGTCGCCGACGGGCCCGACGGCCTGCTGCGCAAGGTGGCGGGCGTCCTGGGCGAGGCCAGCCTGGACGACGACCGGGTCGAGACCGCCGTGGTGGGCATCGGCGTCAACGCCGACTGGCCGCTGGAGCTGTTCCCGGCGGACCTCGCGCCGTCCATGACCAGCCTCCGGGAGCTGTCGGGCGGCCGGCCCATCGACCGCGACGCCCTGCTCGATGCCTGGCTGGCGCGCCTGGAGCCCCGCTCGGAGGCCCTCCGGCTGGGTCGGTTCGACTCCGGTGGCTGGTCGGCCCGCCAGCGGACCACGGGCCACGTGGTCGAGCTGGATTCGCCCGACGGCCGACGGACCGCGCAGGCCGTGGGTGTGGACCCGGAGACCGGCGCGCTGCTGGTGGCGGGGCCAGACGGCGCGACCCGGTCCATCGACACGGGGGACGTCACCCGGACCCGGCTCGTGACCCTGCCCGGTCGCCGCGCACCCGGCTGAGCCCGTGGCTGGCGCGGCCCGATCAGGTTGGGAAGGGCGGCGCGTACCTCGCGACGCCCCGGATGTCGGGGGTCCACGCCGGCAGGCGGAGGGCCATCCAGTGCGCGTCCGCCCAGTCCGGGTTGGGCGGCAGGATGCCCAGGGCGCGCGCCGGCTCGAAGCCGAAGCGCGGGTAGTAGGTGTCGTGGCCCAGCAGGCACACGACCGGCTGCCGATGCTCGGTCGCCAGGGCGATCGCCGCGTGCATCAGGGCGCTGCCGACGCCCTGGCCCTGGTGGGTGGGATCCACGCCCAGCGGGCCCAGCATCCAGATGGGTCGCGCGGACCCGTCCTCGGCGATGAGCCAGCCGACGCTCAGCAGCACATGCCCCACGATTCGCCCGGCGTCGTCCCGGGCGACCAGCGACGCCCCCTCGATCCAGTGGTCGGAGGCGCGCAGCGCATCCACCAGCGCCGCCTCCAGGGGCGTCCCGAACGCCGCCTCGTGCAGGGCGCGGATGATGGGGACGTCCTCGGGTCGCTCCGCCCCGATGACGGGGCTCCCGCCACCGGCGGGCGGCTCGTGTGGCTGCATCCCGATATGGTGCGCCACGGCGATGGGCGGGCTGTAACGGATAGACTGCCGCGGTGTTGATGAAGGGGAGGGAGGCACGGTCGGAGACCCGACCGGAGCCGCTCGACGTGGACCGCGTGGCCGTGGACGCCGCCCGTCGCGATCCGCTCCGGTTCGAACCGCTCTATCGCAAGTACGTGGCACAGGTGTACAGCTTCGCCCTCTACGAGACCCGCGACCACCATGCGGCCGAGGACGTGACCGAGCAGGTCTTCCTCCAGGCCCTGCGTGGGCTGCCCACGTTCACGGAGCGCGCCGCGGACGATGGCTCCACGTTCCGCGCCTGGCTGTTCCGGATCTGCCGCAACGCCATCGCCAACGAGCGCCGGTACGGCCGGCGCCATCCCACCGCGCCCCTGGACCAGGCCGCCGAGGTGGCGGCGCCCGAGGACCCCGAGGCGGCCGTGGTCACCCGCGACGAGCTGGCGCGCGCGTGGCGCGCCGTGGACGCGCTCCCCGACGAGCGGCGCCAGGCGCTGGTGCTGCGCTTCGTGGATGAGATGAGCGCCCGGGAGATCGGCGAGGTCATGGGGCGCAGCGAGGGCGCCGTGCGGGTGCTCATCCACCGCGCCCTCCGTGCCGTCGCGGACGAGCTGGCCGTGGCCCGCGCATGACGCTCGGGCGGGACGACCGCGACCAGGCAGCCCTCGAGCTCGACGGCTACCTCGACGACCTCCTCGGGGGGCGACCCGGACGGCCGACGCCCCTGGCGGACGATGCCGCCATGGTGGACGCGGACCTGGCACGAGCCGCGAGGGTGGCCGATGTGGCGCTCCCGCGGTTCCACCCCTCGTTCCGGTTCGAGGAGCGCCTGGCGGCCCGGCTGCGCGCCGCCGCCCAGGCCGGCGCGCCCGAGGTGCCCGCGCCCACCGACGCCGGACCGGCCGTCGTCATCCCGTTCGTGGCCCCCGGTCGACCACGAGGGCGCTCGCGGCGCGTCAACGGCGCCCTCATCGGTGGTGCCATCTCGGCGGGCGTCTCGCTCGCGTCGATCGCCGCCGGGGCGCTGGTCGCCCGTCGTCGGGGGCGCGGGGACGGTCGCTGGGAGCGGTTCGTGTGATGCCCGTCAACCTGCCCTTCCGACCTCGCAGGGACTCCTTCCCGGCGGACCTGTGGACCCAGTGCCCCTCGTGCGGGGAGATGCTCTACAACAAGCAGCTGGAGAAGGGCCTCCGGGTCTGCGGACGCTGCGGCCATCACTTCCGGCTGCGCGCCGACGCCCGTCTCGCGCTGCTGCTCGACCCGAACACCTGGGAGGAGCGCGACGCGGACCTGGTGTCCGTGGACGTGCTGGGCTTCGTGGACAAGAAGCCCTATCCCGACCGCCTCGAGGCGGCGCGGCTGTCGACGGGCGCGCGAGATGCCGCGGTGCGGGGCGTGGGTCGCATCGGCGGCGAGCCGGTGTCCGTGTGCGTCATGGACTTCGCGTTCATGGGTGGGTCCATGGGCGCGGTGGTCGGCGAGAAGGTCACGCGCGCCGCGGAGGACGCGCTGCGCGAGCGGATGACCCTGCTCGTGGTGAGCGCCTCCGGCGGCGCACGGATGCAGGAGGGCACGCTGGCCCTGATGCAGCTGGTCCGGACCTGCGGCGCGATCGCCCAGCTCCACGACGCGGGCGTCCCCTACGTCAGCCTGCTCACGGACCCCACGACGGGCGGCGTGTTCGCCTCGTACGCCGCCCTGGGCGACGTCAACCTGGCCGAACCCGGGGCGCTCATCGGGTTCGCGGGCACGCGCGTCGCGGCGGGCACCACCGGGGAGACGCTGCCGGAGGGCTTCCAGCGCGCCGAGTTCCTGTTCCGCCACGGCTTCGTGGACCGGGTGGTGCCCCGGGCGCACCTGCGTGACGAGCTGGTGACGCTGCTCCAGTACCTCAAGCCGGTCGAGCGCCGTCGGCCACCCGTGGCCGAGGCACTCTCGGCGGGCGACCCGACCGCGCTGGCGGCGGCGCATGCCAACGGCCGGGCATCCGCGCCGGACGACGCGTGGTCGCCCCAGCGACGTGTCGGCGACTCGGCCGACCTCGAGGGGGTTGGCCGTGGCTGAGACGGTCGCCACGACGACACCCTCGCCGGAGTCGGCCACGGACCCGGCGGCGCTCAAGGCACTCGTCTGGGCGCGCGTCCAGCTGGCCCGCAACGTGCGTCGACCGCACACCCTTGAGCTGGTGGGCCTCATGTCCACGGACGTGGTCGAGCTGCACGGCGACCGGACGTATGGCGACGACCAGGCCATCGCCGCCGGCTTCGCGACCATCGCGGGCCACCGGGTGCTGTTCGTGGGCCACCAGAAGGGCGCCGAGGTGGAGGAGAACATCCGGCGCTCCTTCGGGATGCCCCACCCCGAGGGCTATCGCAAGGCGATGCGGCTGATGCGTCTCGCGGAGCGGCTGGGCCTGCCCATCGTGACCTTCGTCGACACCCCTGGGGCGTCCCCCGACGCGAGCTCGGAGGAGCGCGGCCAGGCCGAGGCCATCGCACGCTCGATCATGACCATGACCACGCTGCGGGTGCCCATCGTCACGGTCATCACCGGCGAGGGTGGCTCGGGTGGCGCGCTGGCCATCGCCGTGGGCGACGTGGTGCTGGCGCTGGAGAACGCCATCTACTCGGTCATCTCCCCGGAGGGCTGCGCCAGCATCCTGTGGCGGACGCCGGAGGCGGCGCAGGACGCGGCCGTGGCGATGCGCCTGACCGCCAGCGACCAGCACCAGCTGGGCGTGGTCGACGAGGTCATCCCGGAGCCCGGCGAGGGCGCCCACACCGACGCGGAGGGCACCGCTCGCGCACTTCGCGACGCCATCGCGCGCCACCTCGACCTGCTCGCCGGACGCGACCCCGAGGTGCTGCTCGTGGAGCGACACGCCCGCTATCGGCGGATGGGCGAGGTGGCCTCGCTGGCACCCGTGCGACGGTCCCGCCGCGAGCCACGCGAGCGACGACGGGTGACCGAGCGGCTCCGTGACCTGCTGGCCCCGCCGCGACGCGACGGCCCGACGGCCCAGCCCGCCCCGGCATCGCCTGGGACCGCGCCGGCCGAGGAGGCCGGGCCGGTGCAGGAGCGACTGCCGCTCCAGGAGGAGGTGTGACCGATGCGTGACGTCATCCACGTCGAGCGGGTCCCTGACCCCCTGGCCGAGGCCGTCGAGGGCGGTCTCGCGCCTGGCGGCTGGGAGGGCCCATCCATCGATGGCGATGCCCTCGCGGCCGTGGGTCGGGTCGCCGACGAGGTGCTGCCCTCGATCGTGGCGCGGCTCGCCGTGAGCGGTCTGGGCGAGCTGGAGGTTCGGCATGGGGACTGGCGAATCCGCGTCCGCCGGTCGCCGGCCACCGGCGACCCGGCGCAGCCGCATGGCGCCGCAATCGAGACCGCCCCCGGCGCTGCGACGGACGCCGCGCAGCCGGCGCCGTCGGCCCAGACGTCGCGTGCCTCGACCGTCGCCACCTCGCCCGGCGTGGGCTACTTCGTGTCCCGCACCGACCTGGGGGTGGGCGCCCGGACCGGGCAGGGCGACATCATCGGCTGGGTCGACGTGCTGGGCATCCGCCACGAGGTGGTGGCGCCGGTGGATGGCCTCGTGGGCAAGTGGCTGGTGGCCCCGGGCGACCCCGTCGAGTACGGCCAGGAGCTGGCCCAGCTGGTGCCCGGTGGCGCGTCGCCGACGCGCGCGGGCCGGGACGAGGCGGAGGCCTGATGTTCGGACGCGTCCTCATCGCCAACCGGGGGGAGATCGCGCTGCGCATCCTGCGCGCCTGCCAGCGCATGGGCATCTCCGCGGTGGTCGCGTACAGCGAGGCCGACCGCGACAGCCGCGCCGTCCAGCTGGCGGACGAGGCGATCTGCGTGGGCCCTGCGGAGTCGCGCCGGAGCTACCTCTCCGCCGCGTCGATCCTGTCCGCCGCGCTGGTCACGGGCTGCGAGGCGATCCATCCGGGCTATGGCTTCCTGTCCGAGGACGACGCCTTCGCGGAGATGACGCGGGCGCATGGCCTGACGTTCATCGGCCCGCCGCCCGAGGTGCTGGAGCGCTTCGCATCCAAGGCGGGCACGCGCGAGCTGCTGGCGCGCCACGGGCTGCCCACCATCCCGGGCTCCCAGGGGATGCTCCGGGATGACGCCCATGCCCTCGCCGAGGCCGAGCGCATCGGCTATCCCGTGCTCATCAAGCCGTCCGCGGGCGGCGGCGGCAAGGGGATGCGCATGGTGCGCACCCCGCGCGAGCTCCAGCAGGCCATCACGGTGTGCCGCTCCGAGGCGCGCGCGGCGTTCGGCGACGACTCGCTGTACCTCGAGAAGTGGCTCCAGGACAACCGCCATGTTGAGGTCCAGGTGATCGTGGACCGCTATGGCAACGGGGTCCACGTGGGCGACCGCGACTGCTCGGTCCAGCGACGCCATCAGAAGATCGTGGAGGAGGCGCCCACGCCGGCGCTCGACGGCCCGACCCGCCAGGCGTTCGCGGAGCAGGCGGTCCGCGCGGTCGTGGCGGCGGGCTACGAGAACCTGGGCACCCTCGAGTTCCTGGTGGACCAGGACGGCAACCACTACTTCATCGAGATCAACTGCCGCATCCAGGTGGAGCATCCGGTGACCGAGATGCTGTCGGGCCTGGACCTCGTGGCGGAGCAGATCCGCATCGCGGCGGGCGAGCCGCTGGGCTACACCCAGGCGGACATCCGGCTGCAGGGCCACGCCATCGAGTTCCGGATCAACGCGGAGGACGTGCGCCACGACTTCCGACCGGGCGCGGGCACCGTGGAGCGCTATCTCGCGCCTGGCGGCCCGTGGGTCCGGATGGATTCGCACATGTATGCCGGCTACGAGGTGCCGCCGTACTACGATTCGCTCCTGGGCAAGCTCGTGGTGTGGGGCGAGGATCGCGCCACCGCCATCGAGCGGGCGCGCGTCGCGCTCGACGAGCTGGTCCTCGAGGGCGTCGTGACCAACGTCGACTTCCATCGGGCGCTCATGGACAGCCGGCCGTTCCTGGACGGCGTGTTCACCACGAACCTCATCGACCGGGTGGGCAGCGCGGCCTTCCTGCCCCCCGCCAGCTGACGCGCCGGCCGACCTGCCACGAGGGACCCATGAACGACCAGCCGCAGCCCGCCGTGCTGCTGACGACCAGCCAGATCGAGCAGCTCATCCCGCATCGCTGGCCCTTCCTGCTGGTCGACCGGATCGTGGAGGAGGACCGCGACCGCGGCTACATCCGGGGCGAGAAGGGCGTCACCGCCACGGAGTGGTTCTTCCAGGGCCATTTCCCGGGGCTGCCCGTGATGCCCGGCGTGCTCCAGGTGGAGGCGCTCGCCCAGACCATGGCCGTGTACGTGGCGCGGACCGAGGGCTTCGGCAACCGCATGGGGCTGTTCGCGGCCATCGACGAGGTCCGCTTCAAGCGCATCGTGCAGCCGGGCGACCGGCTGTCGCTCGAGGTCACCATGGAGAAGCTCGGCCGGCGCATGGGCCGGGGGCGCGCCGTCGCATCGGTCGACGGCGAGGTCGCCTGCGAGGGGATCCTGTCGTTCATCATCCCCCCGGAAGGAGCACTCCGCTGATGACCCTCACGATCGCCGTGCTGAGCGACATCCACGGCAACGTCGCCGCGCTGGATGCCGTCCTGGCCGACATCGCGACCCATCGACCCAGCCGCCTGTGGGTGGCGGGCGACCTGCTGCTGGGGGGCCCGCGCCCCGCCGAGGTAGTGGCACGCCTCCAGGACCTCGAACGCGCCGGGGCGCACATCGTGGCCGGGAACACCGACGTGGCCGTGACCGACGCCGACTACGCCGCGGCGTTCCCGTGGCTCGACGAGGTCCCCGCCTCGCACCGTGACGCGGCCGACTGGGCGCGCGACCAGCTCGATGACGACCAGCTGGACTGGGTCCGGCGGCTGCCCATCGAGCGACGCGTGTGGTCGGGCGAGACCCTCGCGCTGCTGGTCCATGGCTCGCCGGGCAGCCAGACCGCGGGGCTGCCCGCCGACCTCGACCCGTCGACCACGGTGGAGCGCGTCACCCGGACCGACGCGCGCGTCATCTGCTGCGGCCACACCCATGTCGCCGACGTCCGGGAGCTGGGTCGCAAGCTCATCGTCAACCCCGGGTCGTGCGGCTTCGCCCACGACGGGGACCCCGCCGCGGGCTGGGCGCTCGTGGAGCTGCCCGAGGACGGCGCGCCCGACGCCACGCTCCACCGCACCACCTACGACGCCCAGACGGTGGCCGAGGAGGTCTCGTCCCGGGGCCTCGCCGGGGACGTGTACCGCGCCGCCACCGTGCGCACGGGACGGTTCGTGCGATGACCGAGCGCCGGCGCGTGGTCATCACCGGGTTCGGCGCCATCACGCCCCTGGGTGCGGATGCCGAGACCTTCTGGGCGGCCCTGGTGGCCGGCCAGTCCGGGATCCGGCCCATCGCCGCGTTCGACGCGTCGCGCGTCCCGTCGCGCATCGCGGGCGAGGTGCCGGACTTCGACGCGTCCGGGGTGCTCGATCGCAAGGAGATCCGACGCAACGACCGGACCACCCAGTTCGCGCTGGTGGCCACCCGCGCCGCGATGGACATGGCCGGGCTGCCGGCGCGTCTCAATGACGCCGATTCGCTGGACACGGCGGTCGTCGTCGGCTCGGGGCTGGGCGGCACGGGCACGCTCATCGAGCAGATCTCCACCAATGCCACGCGTGGGCCGGACCGCCTCTCGCCGTTCTTCATCCCCATGGCCATCGGCAACATGGCGGCGGGCCAGGTGGGCATCAGCTTCAACGCCCGAGGGCCGAACTTCTCGACCACGAGCGCCTGCGCCAGCGGGGGGCACGCCATCGGCGAGGCGACCGAGACGATCCTGCGGGGTGACGCCGAGATGGCCTGGGCGGGCGGCGCCGAGGCGACCGTCTACGAGGCCACCGTGGGTGGCTTCGCCGCGATGCGCGCCCTGTCCACCCGCAACGACGATCCCGCCGGCGCGAGCAGGCCCTTCGACTCCGGGCGCGATGGCTTCGTGCTCGCCGAGGGCGCCGGGATCGTGGTCCTGGAGGAGCTGGGCCACGCCCGGGCGCGTGGCGCGCGAATCTTGGCCGAGCTATGCGGCTATGCCGCGTCGGCCGATGCCAGCCACATCACGGCGCCCGCCCCGGGCGGCGAGGGCGCCCTGCGGGCATCGCGCCGGGCGCTCCAGAAGGCGGGCATCGGCGCGGACGAGATCGACGTGGTCTCGGCGCATGCGACGAGCACCCCGGCGGGCGACATGGAGGAGCTCGCGGCGATCCGGTCCCTGCTCGGCGAGCGCGCCCCGCAGGTGTCGGTGACCGCCGCCAAGAGCGCCATCGGCCACACCCTCGGCGCGGCGGGCGGGATCGCCCTGGTCTCGATGCTGCTGGCGATGCGCGATGGGGTCGTGCCCCCGACGCTCAACCTCACCGAGCCGGACCCGGGCGTGCGGGACATGGACCTGACGCCTCTCGTGTCCCGCCGGCGTGACGTGCGGGTGGCGCTCGTCAACGCGTTCGGGTTCGGCGGCCAGAACTCGGCCATCGTGGTCCGGCGCTGGGACGAGGGATGACCGACGTGCCCGGCTCGGACGGGCGTCGCGCGCCCGACGAGCCCGACCCGCGGCCCAGCGAGGCCGCCGGCGTGGCCGAGCTGATCGCGCTCATCGACCGTCTGGAGCCCATGCTGGGAGCCTCGGGTCTCGACGAGATCGAGGTCTCGTCGGGCGCCACGACGCTCGTGCTCCGCGCGCCGCTCGCGCCGCTCCGGGGCGTGCCGGCGATGGCGCCCTAACCCCCGACCCCCGCCGTGCCCGCGTCGGCGGGCGTCGCCCCAGGCACGGCGACGCCGCCCGCGTCCGAGGGCGGCCTGCGGGCCGTGGCCGCACCGCTCACGGGCATGTTCTACCTGTCGCCCTCGCCAGGCGCCGCGCCCTATGTGAAGGTGGGCGGCGAGGTGATCGCCGGTCAGGTCATCGGGCTGCTGGAGGCCATGAAGCTGTTCAACGAGATCGAGAGCGACGTGACCGGCGTGGTGCGTCGGATCCTGGCGGAGGACGGGGCGTTGGTGAAGACCCACCAGGCGCTCATCGAGGTGGAGCCGACGTGAGACCGCCGCGCAGCGCCAGGATCGCGGGCCTGGGGCGCCCACACGCCCCGGACGTGCTCACCAACGACGACCTGTCGGAGATCGTGGACACCTCCGACGAGTGGATCGCGAGCCGGACCGGGATCGCGAGCGTCGCGTCGCGGGTCCCGGCGAGTCCACGGCCACCATGGCCGCCGCCGCCGGGCTGCGTGCCGTCGCGGTCGCGGGCCTCCGACCCGAGGACATCGACGTGGTCATCGTCGCCACGCTGACGCCCGACCATCTGACGCCCGCCACCTCGGTGCTGGTCAAGGAGGCCATGGGCCTCACCCGGGCGGCGGCGTTCGACGTGGGCGCCGCGTGCTCCGGCTTCGTGTACGCGTATGCGACCGCCCATGCGTACGTCATGAGCGGCATCGCCCGGCACGCGCTGGTCATCGGCTCCGAGCTGCTCACCCGGTTCCTCGACTGGACCGACCGCAACACGTGCGTCCTGTTCGGCGATGGTGCCGGCGCGGTGGTGGTCTCCGCATCCGACGAGGCCGGCGGCGGGATGAGCGGCCTGGAGCTGACCGCCGACCCTGCCGGCGCGTGGAGCATCTGGATCCCGGCCGGTGGCGCGCGACGACCGTCGACCCCCGAGAGCCTCGCGGGTGCCGAGCAGTACCTGCGCATGAACGGCCGCGACACGTACCGGTACGCGACCAAGACCATCGCCTCCACGGCCCTCGCGGCGATCGCGCAGGCCGGCTGGACTGCCGACCAGGTGGACCTGTTCGTCCCCCACCAGGCCAACATGCGGATCATCGAATCGGTCGCGACGGGGCTGGGCATCCCCATGGAGCGCATCTACCTCGACCTGGACCGATACGGGAACACCTCGGCGGCCTCCGTGCCCATCGCACTCGCGGAGGCCGTGGACCAGGGACGGGTGCGGCCCGGCCACCGGATCCTGTTCGTGGCGTTCGGCGCCGGCTTCACGAGCGGCGCGGCCGCGGTGACCTGGACGGCCGATCCCGCCGACGGCGCCCGGGCCGCGGACGCGCCCGCCGCGGCGCCGATCCATCAGCCTGGGGGCTGGGACGCTGGCGACCCGGTGCCCGAGCCCATCCGGCGCGTCCTGGCACGCAAGCAGCGAATGGAGGTCACCCCATGATCGACCTGTCCGGCAAGGCCGCGGTGGTGACCGGCGGCTCGCGGGGGATCGGCAGGGCCATCGTCCTCCGGCTCGCCACGCAGGGCGCGGACGTGGCGTTCAGCTATCGCGGCAACGTCGCGGCTGCGGAGGCCACCGCGGAGGAGGTCCGAGCGCTCGGACGCATGGCACTGCCGATCGCCGCCGACGTGACACAGCCGGAGTCCGCCGAGGCGCTCATCAAGGGCGCGCTCGAGGGTCTGGGCAAGGTCGACATCCTGGTCAACAACGCGGGCATCACGCGGGACGACCTCATCATGCGCATGGGCATCGACGCCTGGCGCGAGGTGCTGGAGACCAACCTGTTCGGTGCCTTCTACACCCTCAAGGCGGTCACCCGCCCGATGCTCAAGGCGCGCAGCGGGCGAATCATCAACATCACCAGCGTGTCGGGCCAGGCGGGCCAGATGGGGCAGGCCAACTACTCGTCGGCGAAGGCGGGCCTCATCGGCCTGACCAAGGCGGCCGCCCGCGAACTGGCCAGCCGGGGCATCACCGTCAACGCGGTGGCGCCGGGCTTCGTGCTCACCGAGCTGACCCAGGACCTCCCGGAGGCCCTGCAGGCGCAGATCACCGAGCGCACGCCGCTGGGCCGCTTCGGGACCACCCAGGAGGTCGCCGACGCGGTCGCCTTCCTCGCCTCGGACGAGGCGGGCTACATCACGGGACAGGTGCTGGCCGTCGACGGCGGCCTCGTGATGATGTAGTCCGGGCGCTGGCCCGGCGCCGCTTGGTCCGGGCGCCGCTCGGTCCAAGCGTGTGCCGCCCGGCGCGGCCGCTCGTCGCGTGTACGGCCCGGCGCCGCCGTTCTCTGCACGAGTTCGGTCTGGCCGAACACCGACAGGCCCAATCGCGCAGTCCGGAGGCCATCGGCGCGTCGTGCGGGCGGCCTCGCGGGCACAACCCAACGACATCGTTCGGTGACGCCGGACATCGGTGCCGGTGAGTCCGCTGTGCGACTCATCGGGCGTTCCTCACGGGTGGGCAACCTCGCGAGTCGGCCGGTTGGTGTTCGGTGGGACCGAAACGCTGCACCGCGACCGCAGCCCCGTCGCCCAACCGTCGCCCTGCGGCGCAACCCCGTCGCCCGGGGCGAACGTCACGCCGGTCCGCTACGGTGGCGCGAAGCGGCGGCAGGATCGGGTGGAGGTGCGCATCGATGAGCAGCGAGGAGCCGGCGACGGCCCCGTCACTCACCAACACGGCCGTGGCCGCGCTGTTCCACGAGATCGCCGACGTGCTGGAGATCACCGGGGAGCTGCCCTTCAAGGTGGGCGCCTACCGGCGCGCCGCCGACTCCATCGCCCACAGCCCAACCGATGTCCTGGCCGCCTATCGCGCAGGCAGGCCGCCCCGGCTGGAGGGGGTGGGCAAGGCCATCGACGAGAAGCTCGCGGAGCTCGCGACCACCGGTCGCATGGCCTATCACGAGCGGCTCGTGGCAACGGTGCCGCCCTCGCTCGTGAGCTTCCTCCAGGTGCCGGGGATCGGCCCGCGGACCGCCGGCGACATCTGGCGGGCGCTGGGCATCTCCACCCTCGAGGAGCTGGAGTTGGCGGCCCGTGAGGGACGCCTGCGGACGGTCAAGGGCATCTCCGCCCGGACCGAGGAGCGCGTGCTGGCCGGCCTCGCCGAGCTGGGGTCGCATCCGCCGCGCCGTCTTCACATGGCCGAGGCCCATGCCCTCGCCGAGCGGCTCGGCGAGCTGCTCGCGACGC
Organism: Chloroflexota bacterium; assembly: GCA_046328155.1. Lineage (GTDB taxonomy): Bacteria > Chloroflexota > Limnocylindria > Limnocylindrales > CSP1-4 > JAFMJV01. The sequence continues at coordinate 48,306 of JAXLXC010000009.1, read as the reverse complement.
TGCCGGGTGTCACGGGCGTGACCGCGTGCGGTTCCGTGCGCCGGGGCCGCGAGACGGTGGGCGACCTCGACCTGCTGGTGGCCACCCATGACCAGGCAGGCGTGCTCGCCGAGGTCCAGGTCGCGCCCGGCGTGGAGCGCGTGGTGGCAGGCGTGCGAGGCGGGGGCTATCGGACGTCGGTCCAGCTGCTGCGTGGGCCCCAGGTCGATGTCATGACCATGCCGCCGGGGCAGTCGGGCGCGTACCTCATCCACTTCACGGGATCGGCGGCGCACAACGTGCGTCTCCGGGAACGTGCCCGGGACCTGGGCTGGAGCCTCTCGGAGCACGGGTTCGCCAAGCTCGACGACCATGGGCAGGTGGCCGAGGGCCCAGGGTCGGAGCTGCGGATCTTCGCCTCGGAGGAGGAGGTCTATGGCTTCCTGGGGCTCCCCTGGATCGAGCCGGCCATGCGCGAGGACCGGGGCGAGATCGAGGCGGCGCTGGAGGGTCGGCTCCCCCGACTGGTGCGGGTGGAGGACCTCCAGGGGGACTGCCACACCCACTCGGAGTGGTCCGACGGCAAGGAATCGGTCGAGACCATGGCGCTCGCCGCCCGTGCCCGCGGCTATGCCTACCAGGTCCTGACCGACCACTCGTGGAGCCTGACCATCGCCAACGGGCTGTCGCCCACCCAGGTGGAGCAGCAGCATCGGCTCATCGGCGAGCTCAACGAGCGGTTCGCACGCGAGGAGGCGGCAGGGGAGGCGCCGGAGGGCTCGCACCCGGACGGGTTCCGACTGCTCCACGGCTGCGAGATGGAGATCCGGATCGACGGGCGGCTGGACTACGACGACGCGGTGCTGTCCCGGTTCGACGTCGTGGTGGCGTCGCTCCACGTGGGTCGGCGGCAGCCGCGCGCGCAGCTCATGGCGCGGTACGAGACCGCGCTCCGGAACCCGCACGTGGACGTCATCGCCCACCCATCGGGGCGCAAGATCGACCAGCGGCCGGACCTCGACCTCGACTGGGACCGCTTCTATGCGCTGGCCGCGGAGACCGGCACGCTGCTGGAGGTCAACGGCTCCGACGAGCGGCTGGACCTGGACGATCGCCGGGTCCGGGCGGCGCTGGACGCGGGCTGTCGGTTCACCATCGACTCGGATGCCCACTACCTCTCGGAGTGGGACAACGTCATCTGGGGCACCAACATCGCGCGCCGGGGCTGGCTGGAGGCCGCCCATGTCGCCAACACGCTGCCGCGCGACGCCTTCCTGGCGCTGATGGCGGACAAGCCGCACCGCGTCTGAGGCTGCGCGTCGGGGCCGCCGAGCCATTGGTGACGCTGGTGGCGCTGGTGGCTCTAGTTCAACCAGATGGTTGACAATGACCCTGAGGCCGCCTATGGTTGCTCAACCAAATGGTTGAGTACGAGAGGAGCACATCCGGCCCCATGTCCGTCGATCCGCTGTCCCGGGTGTTCGCGGCGCTCGCCGACCCGACCCGGCGGGACATCGTGGCGAGGCTCGCGGCAGGCGACGCCACCCTCAACGAGCTTGCCGCCCCCTATGACGTGAGCCTCCAGGCCGTGTCCAAGCACCTCCGCGTGCTCCAGGACGCTGGCCTGGTCACACGCTCGCGGGACGCGCAGCGCCGGCCGGCGCATCTCGAGGCCGAGCGACTCGACCTCGCGACCACGTGGCTCGAGCGCCATCGGCAGGGAGCCGAGGAGCGATACCGTCGACTGGACGAACTGCTCCACCGACTGCCCGACGACGCCACCCCGACGCCACCCGCCAACCCGCCCACGGAAGGAGCACCCCGATGACCGGCAGCGCCACCCACGAGGTCAGCATCGTCGCCGACCCGCGCGTCCCGCTCGTCCGCATCAGCCGCGAGTTCGACGCGCCCCGGGACAAGGTCTTCCGGGCCCACACCGACCCGGTGCTGGTGGTCCAGTGGCTGGGCCCGCGCGCCGCGCGCATGAGCATCGACACCTGGGACTGCCGCACCGGCGGCTCCTATCGCTACCTGGCCATCGACTCCGACGGCAACCCGCAGGCCTTCCGAGGCTGCTTCCACGAGGTGCGCCCATCCGAGACGATCGTGCAGACCTTCACCTGGGAGGGGATGCCCGATGGCGTCGCCCTCGAGCGGCTGGAGCTCGAGGACCTGGGCGGCGGGCGCACCCGGTTGACAGCGACGTCGCTGGTGGACTCGTTCGAGGCGCGCGACGGCATGATGGCGAGCGGCATGGACACGGGCATCCGCGAGGGGTACGAGCAGCTGGACGAGCTGCTCGGGGCGCTCGTCGTAGTCCATCCATCCGCCGGTCGGCGCGGCGGCGGGGGCGCGGACGCCCGGGGCGTAGGCGCCTGGCGCGGGAGCGGCGCCCAGGGAGCGGGAGCGGCGCCCGGCGGCGTAGGCGCCTGGCGCGGGAGCGATCGAGCGACCGCCGGGTCCCTGCACGCCCCGTCCGCCCCCGAGCCGGGCGCCGGGCGTCGCCCCGCCGGCCGCCGCTGCGGATCTCCCGCTGGTTGGGAGATCGTCCCGCTGGTTGGGAGATCGGGTCACCACACCGCCCGCCGGCCCCCCGGCTGCGGGTGCACCGCCCCGTGGCCGCCCCGCCCGCCGGCCCCCCGGCTGCGATCTCCCGCCGACCGCGGCTGCGATCTCCTGCTGGTTGGGAGATCGTCCCGCTGGTTGGGAGATCGTCCCGCTGGTTGGGCACCGCCCGCCGGCCGCCGGGCGTCGCCCCGCCCCCCCCAGGCCGCCCCGCCCGCCGGCCCCCGGCTGCGGGTGCGCCGCCCCGTGGCCCTGCGTGATACCATCCGATGTCACCCCGAACCGCACCGCGCCTTCGCGCGCCCATCTGCCGGCACGGCCGGACCAGAGGAGTCCATGAGCTTCAACAGCCTGACGGACGGCCCTGCCCCGTCGAACGCCCTCACCACCACCCGCCTCAAGCGACAGCTGGTCGAGCAGGCCATCGCGGCGGCCACCGCTGCGGACTGGGAGGAGGCCGCACGCACCAACGAGCGGCTCCTGGAGCTGGGGGCCGACAGCGAGGCCGAGAACCGCCTCGCCAAGGCCTACTGGGAGCTGGGCGAGCTGGCCAACGCCCGCGAGCACTACCAGGCCGCCCTCGCGCTCGACCCCACCAACCGCATCGCCGAGCGGAACATCAACCGGCTGCGGACGCTGCTCGCCGAGGCGGGCAGAAAGACCGTGCCCGCCAAGCCGGGCAGCAAGGCGCCCGTGGGCATCTTCGTCGAGGAGACCGGCAAGACGGGCTTCGCGCATCTCACGGACCTGGCCACCTCTCGCGAGCTGGCCCAGGTGAACCCGGGTGACTCGGTGGAGCTGATCCCCGCTGGCCCGCGCCTCAAGGCGATCTCCAACGGCGTCGAGATCGGCGTGGTGGAGCCCCGCGTCGCCGCTCGCCTGCTCAAGCTCATCGCGGAAGGCAACCAGTACGCGGCCGGCGTCACCAGCCTCGGCGACAAGGACGTCCGGATCATCATCCGGGAGACCTACCAGGACCCCAACAACTACGGCAAGGTGTCGTTCCCGACCGCGGCCAAGGTCTCCGACCTCCGCCCATACACCAAGGGCACCCTCGTCCGCGAGGAGATGGACCTGGAGGACGACCTGGAGCTGGACGAGGAGGAGGACGAGATCGAGGACATCGGCTCCGTGCTCCCCGCCGACGTCACCGAGGACGAGGCGTTCGAGGCCGAGGCGTCGGACGAGGACGAGGAGGACTAGTCCAGGGCGGCGCACCGCGCCACCCGCGCGTGACGCCCGGCACCACGCGCGCACCACGACCGTCGCGCGGCCGTGACCCGGGCGCACGCCGGTGCGCGCGCCGGTGGCCCCGGGCATAGGTGATGGCCCGGTCGAGGCACGCCCCGCAGGGGCCTCGCGCAGATCATCGTTGCCGGTGCTCGACCAGCCCGGTTTCGCGCCCGCGCCGCCGGAGGACCAGGTGCGGCGCTGGTCGCGCTCCGCGGGCTCCGACATCGTGGTCGAGCTGCACGGTCGCGGCGGCTGGATCGAGGGCCGCGGCCGAGGACCTCCGACGGGGCTACGACCTGGAGTCGACCGCCCTCACCCGGCAATGACGAGCTGGTGCTGCTGACCCCCGACCTCCGGCACCTGGATGCTGCCTTCACCGCGTTCGCAGACCAGCGGCGCAGGGCATGACGCTCCGCGAGTCGGTGAGCGCGTTCTACGTCGCTGCGGCAACTGCGGCGGACCCGTGGTCGTCGGGGATTCGTGTGGGACGACGACGCCGACGCGCCGATGCGTCGCTCCTATCGCTGCGGGCACTGTCGAGGAGACCGCGCCGGCGGCCTGGACCGTGCCGGTGGATGCGCGAGAGGACATCATCGCCGCGCGGCGCATGGACCCGTGGCCCGCGCGCGACCGGGTCATCGAGCGCTTCCCGGTGCCGGACCCCGACCACGAGCTGCCCGACCAGCTGCTGGACCTGTACACCGCTCGCCAGCTCGACGCCATCGTCGGCGTCATCGGCCACATCGAGGGCGACCTCCGGGCAGGCATCGAGGCCGCGCTGCGGCTTTGCTGCTGCAATGGGGATGCTGCTGCCCGCCAGCAAGCTCAACAGCTTCCCGGGTCGGGTCGCGCGGCCACGCGTCGTGGGCGGCAGGCTGCGGCCGGTGGGGGACCGCCAGTGGCGCGAGCGCAACCCGTGGCTCCTGCTCGAGGACGGCTATCGCACCATCCGGGGCTTCGTGCAGCGGCTGGAGGTGAGTCGATACGGGGCGTTCAAGGCGCGCTTCGAGGCCGGACCTCAAGGCGCTCCGCGAGGGCGCCGCCAACGTGGTCGTGCGTCGAGGCTCGCTGCTGCCGCCCGAGTTCCAGGCGGCGCCCCCCGACGAGCGTGGGGCCATGCGACCTGGTGCTCACCCCAACCGCCCGTCCATTGGTCCGCCGAGAACCTGGCCTTCGCCTATCTCGCCAGCTCGCTGGCGCTGGGGCTGCACGCCGCCATGACCCTGCCGCTCGACGCGGTGTTCGAGACCGGCCGGCCCGAGGTCGGAGCGAGTGGGCGCGCGACGCGTCCGAGCTGTACCGGTCGCTCGCGGCGCTCCGCGCTGGCGCTCGGCTCGACGGCGCGGGCGTGCTGCTGCTCGACCGACAGCCGGCAGGCGCGATGGTGGCGAGCGTGGTGGGTGCGGTCGCGCACCGATTGCACCGGCACCTTGCGGGACGTCACGTTCCGGGAGAGCGGCCAGGACATCACGGGGCCATCGAGCTGACGCTGCCCGGCGGACGCCTCCCGTGGGCGCGACCTGCCCCAGCCGGCGCTGGTGCTGCCCCCGCTCGCCGGCACCGCTGGTCGAGGGCACGCCGGACGACGTCCTTCGCCGAGCCATCACCGCGCATGCCGTGTCCATCCTCCAGGCGCGCGGCGAGCCAACCCGCTACGAAGGCGGCTGCTGGGCGAGGTCCTCCTTGCGCTCGACCAGCTCGGGGCACCTGCGTGGCGTGACCGCCGACTGGGCAGCCGCCGAGCGAGCGCGCGGCCAGGCTGCCGCCCGAGGCCGGCGATAGCCTTGCCGATGACCCGGAGACCGCTGCCCGCGACCTCCACCAGGGCCTGCACCCACCACGGAGCTCCCGGCGGGCGGTGCCGACCAGGGCGACCCGACCGCCGACCGCCCGCATCCCCTGTCCGGCCGGACGCCACCCCTGGCCGGTGTCGGTGGCGGCGCGTCCGGCGACGAACCGGCGCGTCCGACGAGACCGGCACGTCGACCGCCTCCCGGCCCGTGACGCGCTCATGGCGCGACCCCGACCGCCCGGTGCGTGGCTGGACGGCCCCATCGTGCTGTCGCCGCGCCGAGCCCTGCCACGACCGGCTTCCTTGGATCCCCCAGGGCACTCGCGGAGCCGAGCGCACTGCCCGGCGCATCCGACGCCTGGACGGCGGCCCCCACCTTCGCCGTGGATGTCCCCCCGCTGCCTGGCCGGCCCGGTGATGGGCCGCGCGCCAGCGCGGACGACCGCGCACCGCCCAGGACCCGACGGAGGAGCCCGGCTCGGCCGATGACGAGGGCGGCCAGGGCGATGCCGCGGGCGAGCCGGCGCCGCGCGGTGGCGAGCGTCGCCATCGTCGTGGCCACCGCATCCACCGGGGCGCTGGCTGCCAGCATCGCCGACCCCATCCGGACGGTGCTGGACGCGGTCACCGCGGGCTGCATCGTGGCCAACCCGCACCTGGGCGAGGTGGAGCCCGGTCGCTGGCTGCGCGACCCGCGACATCGCGGGCGCCCGGACACCGCTCTCCGACCGCGTGGAATGGGCGGTCTACTCCCTGCTGTCGACGCGCGGGGGCATCGCCGGGGATGCGTTCTCAGGGCGGATCACGTCCATGTTCCGGGGGCACGACACCCCTGACGAGGAGCTCATCCGGGCGTGCGTCGAGAGCTATCGGACCACGATCCCCGACACCGACGGGCTGCTCCAGGCACAGGGCACGCTCCAGGACCGCTTCCGCGAGCACGGCGAGCTGGTCGCGGGCATCACGGAGCTGGGCCATCGCCTGGGGCTGCGCGCCTGGATGTCGCCCCACGAGCAGCGGCGGCTGCACGAGGGGCGGCCCGCGGGCGAGCTGCTGTCCGACGCGGAGCGGCGGGCCTATCTGCCGCTCGTCACGCCGGGACCCGTGGAGGCGCTGGAGCGGATGGACTGCATCTGGTACCTGCGCGGGAAGGCGACCTTCCTGTTCGAGGTGGAGTGGACGGCCATGCTGGGCGACCCCGTGCTCAAGCGGGGCACGGCCATCCCGTCGGGTGATACCGTCGTGCGGTTCCTGGTCGTCCCAGCGGCCCGGACCGAGCTCATCCGCCTCAAGCTGGCCCGGTCGCCGGTCCTGCGAGAGCGGCTGGACATCGACAACTGGCACATCCTGAAGGCGGAGCACCTGCGCACCCTGATGGCGGCCGAGGCGCCCACGCTGGACGACCTGGGGCCGCTCCTGGGTCTCGATCCGGCGATCGAGTCCCTGGGTGGGCAGCTGCCGCTGTTCGGGACACCGGAGGAGCCATGACCACCCTGACCAGCCAAGGCCCGACCGCGGTCGACACCCTCGCCGAACGCTTCTTCGACGGGTTCCTGGAGCGCAACCCGCTGTGGGCGACGGTGCTGGGCGACGAGCGCTGGGACGATCGCTGGGACGACCCCACCGAGGCGGGCCGCGCGAGCGACCTGGCGGCCATCGAGGAGCTCGAGCGCGGCATCGCGAGCCTGGACACGCCCGACCTGCCGGCCGAGGACCGCATCACGCTGGGCATCCTGCGGGTCGTGGCGCAGACCCGGCGCGAGTCGCATCGGCTCCGGCTGTGGGAGATGGACGGCCTGGACCAGATGAATGGGCCGCAGACGCTGACCACGGAGCTGGCGCGGTTCCAGCGCATCGACACGCCCGAGCGGTTCGCGCGGCTGCTGGCGCGCCTCGAGGCCTACCCCGGGCTCCTCCAGGCGCATGCGGCCAACCTGGCGGCCGGGATTCGCTCCGGTCGCACCGCCGCACGCGTGCCCATCGAGCGCACCATCGCCCAGACGCGTGGCCTCGTCGATGGGCCGCTGGAGGCGTCGCCCCTGCTCGCCGCCCACCCCGAGCTCGCCTCGGCCAATCGGGAGCGGCTCGAGACGGCGGTCCGGCGGTGGGTGCGTCCGGCGCTCGCCGGCTTCGTCGAGGCGCTCGAGGCGTATCTGCCCCACGCGCGCGCCGGCGACGGGCTGTGCTGGCTGCCTGACGGCGAGGAGGTCTACCGCTCCTCGATCCTGGCCACCACCACCCTGCCCGAGACCGCGCAGGACTCCATGACCACGGGCTCGCCCGGCTCGAGGACCTGTCGGAGGAGCGCGACCGATCGCCCGTCGGATGGGCTACGCGGATTCGGCGGCCTACCGCGCCTTCCTGGAGACCGACCCCGCCAACGTGACCCACGACCCCGCGCAGATCGTGCGCATGGCCGAGGGCTGGGTGGCCAGCGCCTTCGAGGCCGCGCCCGCGTGGTTCGGGCTGCTGCTCCGCGCGGCGTGCGAGGTCAGTGGCGGTGGAGGCGCACCAGGCAGCTGGACGCGCCGCCTGCGTTCTACTTCTCGCCCAGCGAGGATGGCGCCGACCGGGGCGCTACTACATCAACACCTACCAGCCCGAGCAGCGGCCGCTCCATCGACTCGCGGCGACCACGTTCCACGAGGCGACTCCCGGCCACCACTTCCAGATCGCGCTGGAGGCCGAGCTGCCGGGGCTCAACCGGTTCCGACGCCTGGGCTCGCGGCTGGCGGGCATGGCCTATGCCGAGGGCTGGGGGCTGTATGCCGAGGGCCTGGCCGACGAGATGGGGCTGTACGCGGACGACCGGGAGCGCTTCGGGCGCTTGACTCCGAGGCTCTGGCGAGCGGTGCGGCTCATCGTGGACACCGGCATGCATGCGTTCCGATGGACGCGCCAGCAGAGCATCGACCTGCTGCGGCAGGGGGCGGGCCTCTCGCAGGTGGAGGCCGAGACCGAGACTGACCGGTACATCACGTGGCCGGGCCAGGCACTGGCGTACATGACCGGGCAGCGCGAGATCCTGGCGCTGCGACGACGGCTCGAGGCGCGTGACGGCGACCGGTTCGACCGCCGTGGCTTCCACGACCAGGTCATCGGCCACGGGACGCTGCCGCTGTCCACGCTGCGCGAGGAGCTGCCGGGCTGGGTCCAGCCGGTCACGGAGTAGGGGTGCGCACGGTCGTCATCGTCGGCGGGGGCGCGGCCGGGACGCTCGTGGCGCTCCATCTCGCGGCACGGGGCGCCGGGCGACCCGGGAGCCCCCTCGGCGAGGTGGTGGTGGTCGATCCCGCGGAGCGGCTGGGGGAGGGCGTCGCCTACGGCACCACGTCGTCGGCGCACCTGCTCAACGTGCGCGCGGATGGCATGAGCGCCTTCCCCGACGTGGCGACCCACTTCACGGCGTGGGCGCGTGCCACGGGGAGCGAGGTCGGGGGCGCCGAGTTCCTGCCTCGGATGCTGTACCCGCGATACCTCCGCGATTCGCTGGCCGCGGCGACCGCGGATGCGCCCGAGGCGGTCCGACACGTGCACGCGCGTGCGGTCGGGCTGTCGGTCGATGGGCCTGTCGCTCGAGTCAGCCTGTCGGACGGCACCGGGCTCGATGCGGACGAGGTCGTCCTGGCGACGGGCAACGGACTCGCGCCGCTGGCGTGGCTGCCGGATACGCCCCGGGTCATCCGGGATGCGTGGGTGCCGGGCGCCCTCGGTGGCATCCCGCCAGATGCCCGGGTGGTCATCGTGGGCAGCGGGCTGAGTGCCGTGGATGTCGTGCTGTCGCTCCGCGACCGGGCGCACGCAGGCCCGGTCACGATGATCTCGTCTCACGGCCTGCTGCCCGAGCCGCATCGCACGGACGTGCTGCCGATGCGCACGGCCGCGTTCGAGCCGAGCGCGACGATTGGTGCGCGCGCCCTCGTGCGGGCGCTGCGCGCGGACGCCGAGCTCGCGGACGACTGGCGGCAGACGGTGGATGGGGTGCGGCCGGTCACGGTGGCGACGTGGCAGGCGCTGCCGATGTCCGAGCGTCGGCGCGCGCTGCGCCACGCCTTCCGGCAGTGGGAGGTCCGACGCCATCGGATGGCACCCGAGGTGGCGGCGGTGCTGACCGCCGAGCGTGCGGCCGGACGACTGGCGTTGGTGCGCGGCCGGGTGCGGGGTGTCGACGACGTGGGTGGCCAGCTGGCGGTCCGCATCGAGACGGGTGGGTCCGGTGCGACCGTGGCCGCGGATGTCGTCATCGCGTGCGTCGGCCCGAGCGCGGACCCGCGCCACGATCCGCTGCTGGCGGGCATGCTGAGCGACGGTGCGATCGCCCGCCACCCGCTGGGGCTCGGTCTCGACGTGGACGACCTGGGGCGTGCGCGACGACCCGACGGGGCATCCCTGGCGCACGTCTGGACCGTGGGGTCGCTGCGCAGGGGCGCGGAGTGGGAGTCCACGGCCGTGCCCGAGCTCCGGGTCCATGCCGCGGCCATCGCGGAGGCACTCGCGTCCGAACCCTGAAGGCAACTTGGCGCGCGACCTGCCTGGGTGTCGGCCCATCACCCGCCGCCGAGCCTGGCCCACCGCGCGCCGCCGAGTCTGGCCGACCACGCGCCACGGCGCCTGGAGACCCACGCGTGCCAAGGCGCTCGCAGCCCGTCCGCCACTGACGAGATCCGCGAATGTCGCAAAACCAGCTCGCTTTGGGCGCGACCTTCGTGCTAGCATGCCGCATTGGCGCACGGATCCGCACCGTCGGGTCACGTGCAGCCGCGGAAATCGCAGCAGAGGTCTGTCGTGGCGCTCCAAAGCCCCCGACCCACGTCGAGCCACAGGCCAGCGCCTGCCTCGGCCACCCTCCCCACCACCCCGAGCTCGCGTTCCCGAGCCCGGACCGCAGCGGCCGTCACGGTCCCGGTCCGGTCTCGAGACCGCCAGCTGGAGATGTACCGGAGGGCCACACGCACCTTGCCTGGCGGCACGGACTCCAACTTCCGTGCCTGGGGCGAGGACACCGTCTATGTCGACCGGGGCAAGGGCGGCCGGGTCTGGGACATCGACGGCAACGAGTTCATCGACCTGCGCATGGGCTATGGGCCGGCGATCCTGGGCCACGCCGATCCCCGGGTGGATTCGCACGTCGCGCAGCGGATGCGCGACGGCGTCAGCTTCAGCCTCACCTCCGAGGACGAGGTCACCGCCGCGGAGCTGGTGTGCGAGCTGACCTTCTGCGATATGGCGCGGCTCACCGTCTCGGGCACCGAGGCGACGATGCACGCCATCCGCGTCGCGCGTGGCTACACGGGGCGTGACCTCATCGTCAAGTTCGAGGGTCAGTACCACGGCGTCCACGACTACGCCCTCATCAGCGTGCTGCCCAACGACACCACGCAGCTCGGCGATCGGGACGAGCCCGTCCGGCTGGCCTGGGGGAGGGGCATCCCGGAGGCAGTGACGCAGACCGTCATCCCGGCCCTCTACAACGACCTCGACGGCCTCCGACGCATCTTCGAACGGGACGGCGACCGTATCGCGGCGGTGCTCATCGAGCCGCTCCTGGGCAACGCGCAGGGGAGTCCTGCCTCGCCCTGGCTTCCACCAGGGCGTCCGCGAGATCACCCGCGAGTTCGACGCGCTGCTCATCTTCGATGAGGTCAAGACCGGCTTCCGCGCCGCGCGCGGTGGCGCCGCGGAGCTGTTCGGTGTCACCCCGGCCCTCGCGACGTATGCCAAGGCCATGGGCACGGCTATCCCGCCGCGCCTCGGTGGTCGGCGTGAGGCCGCTGGAGATGCTGCCAGACAAGGTGAGCCACGGCGGGACCTACGCCGGTGCAACCGTCGCCGCAGCCGCCGCGACTACATCGTGCTCTATCCTCGAATACCGATGCGCTCGACCGGGATCATCCAGCGCACCGGCTCGAGATGCAGGCGGGGCTGTCGCAGGCGATCGCCCGACGCGGCCTGCTCGGCGAAGTCTACGGGCAGCATCCTCACATGTTCGGGGTCATGTTCACCGACCAGCCGCCCGACGACCTGCTCGCGGGCTGGCGGATACGGACCACGAGCTGTATGACGCGGTGGCCCAGGGCATCATCCGCCGGGGCGCGATGCCCGAGCTCGACTCCGCGAGCCGGTTCGTGTGCGAGGCGCATGCGGAGGACGGCTTTGGTCGACCGCGTGGTCGCGACCTTCTAGGCGTCGTCGACGCGGCGCTGGAGGCCTGCGCCTGCCTTGGCCCGCCAGGCTCGAGAGCACGCCCGGTGCCGGGACCGGCCGCCGGCGACGTTCCGCCCAGCGCGCCGGCGCCGGTCGCCGTGTCGGCTGGGGCGCGAAGCGACGCGCGCTGGCCTGGGGGCAGCGATGGCCCGGATCGGCGTGCCACGATACGCGGCCATGACCGCGGCTGCGGACTCCCGCCCATCCGGACGCCCGCCTGCGTGGCTGTGCTCACGTTCCGCGGGTATGCCCCGGCATGGCTGCTGGTGGACCTGCGCGCAGCTGGTCATCCTCTGGACGCTGCTCAGCCGCAGGCGCTGGCGTACGCCCTGGTGATGAGGAGTACGCCGCCCGAGACCGGGCCTACACGGCTCTCGGCGCCATGGCCGGGTACGCCCTGCTGCGCGGGGCCGCGTACAACGGGTCCGAGGCCACAGCCGGCCTGCTGTCGGCGTCGGTGCTGGCGCCGGTCGCCATGGCGGACCTGTCGCGGTTCATGGTGCTCAGCTCGGCGTCGCCATCCCGACCCTGGGGTCGTGTGCCTGGGGCTGGGCCTGCTGCGCCTGGGCTCCTGGCGCGGCGCTGGGCGGCCGCGACCGGTGCTGGTGGGCTATCTGGCGGGGACCGGCGTGATCAACACCGAGCCAGCTGGACAAGCTGCTGGGGTCGACCTCGACTCGTACGACGCCCTGACCCTGGTCGGCCGGCCTATCGACTGTACCGCGCCAACCTGGTCTCGCTGCGCTGGGACTGGGCGTCATCGTCACCATCACCTTCGCACCGACGCTGGGCGCCCGCGGTGCCAATGCCTACCTCGTGGCCATCGGTGGCTATTGGGCATGGGTTCGACCGCCCTGCTGTCGCTGGACAGCCAGCAGGGCGTGGCGGTGGTGGGGTCGTTCCTGGCGCTGGCCCGCCGGCGCCGGCATCCCGGCGGTGGGTCTCCAGTCCATGGGCGACCGCCGGTACCTGCCATCGGCATCGCGTTCCTGAGCTTCGCGGACAGCGGACTACGGCGCGGGGCCCTGGGCCGCCGGACTCCACGACCGTGCGGGACAGGACCAGCACATGCTGGGCATGGGCGCCGTCGGGCATCGCCGCGGGGCTGGTCCAGGGCTTCGCCGTCAATGGCTCCGCCAGCCGGCTACCTGCGGTCGCGGAGGCGGGGTCGGCCAGACGCGACGGCGTCGGCGGCATCGGCCTGGTCGCCCTCACGCTGCTCGTCGGCCTCGCTGTCGCGCCGATGGGCGCGGCTGGCGCTGGCGGCGTGACCATCGTGGGGGCTGGTCGTGGCCATCGACCTCGCCGAGCTGGCGCGATCATCGGCTCGATCGTATGGACCTGGCCCTCGCGCTGGCCACGGCCGCCTTCGTCATCTGGGTGGGGATGCTGGCCGGGATCCTGCTGGTCATCCTCCTGTCCCTGCTCGACGTGGTGCGTCGTTCCGCGGTGCCCAGCACGGCCGTGCTGGAGCGGCGCGGGCACCGACACGCATCGGCGCGCCGACCCTCGATCACCGAGGGCATCGACTCGCGCGTCGCCGTCTATCGCTTCGACGCGCCGCTGCTCGCCAACGTCGAGGTCTTCACGGGCGAGGTCGAGCGGCTGGCAGCGCCGACGGCGCCGCACGGCGGTCCTGGTCAACGCCGAGGCCATCACGGGCCTTCGACTCCACCGCGCACAGGCCGGATGAGCTGCTGGACACCCTCGAGGAGATCATGTCCTGCTCGCCTTCGCGCGGTCAAGGCGCCGCTCCGTGCGGCGCTGGAGCGCGCAGGCCTGCAGCGCGCATCGGCCAGGACCATGTACCGAGGTGGACGATGGTGCCGACGTTCGCCGGGTCACCTGGATCGGGGAGGCAGCCCTGACGAGACGGCGCTAGAGTCTGCCTGTCGAACCGTTGACGCGTCCACATCCCGAGAGGATCCAGACCCATGTCCATCGGACCAGTCGAACTGCTGGTGGTGAAGTTCCCTGGCAACCAGTTCACGGGCGAGGTCGGGCCAGCGCTCCAGGACCTGGTCAACACCGGCATGATCCGGGTCATCGACCTGCTGTTCGCGATCACCGACCAGCAGGGCAACATCGCGGTGGTGGAGCTGAGCGACCTGGAGGACTCCGCGTTCGGCGAGTTCGCGCCGGTCGTCACCTGACCAGACCGGCCTGCTCACCCATGACGATGCCCGCAGTCTCGCCAGCAGCCTCGGGCCGAACTCGTCCGGTGCCGTGATGCTGTTCGAGAACGTGTGGGCCACCCGCTTCCGCGACGCCGTGCTGGGCGCTGGCGGCGAGATGGTCCTCAGCGAGCGCATCCCCGCTGCTGTCGATGCGACGACGTCGGCAGGCGCCGACCTCCATCGCCTGGCCAACTCACACGGACGCAAGGAGAACCGAACCATGATGCGACGACGCATGATGCGACCTGGCATGGGTGTCGTGGGCGCGATGGCGACCACGGCCGCGGTGGTGGGCACGGCGAATGCCGTGTCGCACCGCCAGCAGCAGAAGTACGCCGGGCAGGCGGCACAGCAGCAGGCCATGGCCCAGTCCGATGCGAACGCCCAGCAGATGGCCGACATGCAGCAGCAGATGGCCGACATGCAGGCAGCAGGTGCGCAGGCCGCGCCGCGGGTCGCGCCGGCCGCCGCCCCGCCGCGGGTGACGACACCATGGCCAAGCCCAGCAGCTCGCCACGCTCCACTCGCAGGGCATCCTGACCGACGAGGAGTTCTCGGCCGCCAAGGCGAAGCCCCGGCCTGACCGCCGGCACGGTAGCCTTCCGCGCTGCCTGACGCCTGCGGCGTCGGCGGCGCTTGTGCTTGCGGCCGCCAACCAGATCGCGCCAGTGCATCCTCGGGCGGGTCGCCCAGCTCGGAGGCTGCCAAGCCGCCGTGGTCGGCGATGGGTCTCGACATGCCGTCCGAGCAGGGCCGTCCTGGCTCGACGGACGACCACGGGACGAGGGCCGACACCAGCGAGCTCGTCGCCGACCACATCGAGTCCATCGGCCTGGTGCGAGGCAACCAGGTGCAGCGCGAGGAGCTCCTGGAGCGGGTCGGCGACCGAGGGCCTGTCGAACAAGACATCGTCGACCAGGTGCGCGAGGGGCACCTCGCGATCCTCCGCGACGTGGCTGCGTTCCCCGCGGCGCATCGCGCGACGATGCGCTCGCTCGAGGTGCTCGAACGCAACGCCGGCAGGCCCCCAGCGATCCGTGGCCTGGGGCCGCTCACGCCGATTGCGGTGGCGGTCGTGGCCGCGCTGACGCGGGCCATCGCGCGGAACTACGTGATGATGCTCATCGGCCGAATCCAGGCGCTCTATCTCTTCCGGGTGGCTGGCGCCCCACTCGGATCCCCGGAGCGTGCCGAGCTCCGTCGTGCGAGCCGTGACGTCCAGGCGGTGTCGGCCGAGTTGCGCGGCGGCGGGCGAGGGGTGCTGGCACTGATCGCGGGCGGCGTGGTCGTGAGCACGCTTGCGTCGGTGGCGTTGCCGTCGCCCGCGCCGCGGCGCGAGATCGAAGCCGTGCTGGCCGCGGTGGTACTGGTCGGTGGCCTGCTTGCCTTCAGCTGGTGCTGCCTGATGGGGGCGGCAGCGGCGCGCCGGCGGATCCGACTCAGCGTCGAGGTGGAGGCCAGACAGCTGTTCGAGGCCATCGGCGGCTGCGGCGCGCCGCCAAGGGACCATGCCGTCGAGTTCGCCCTGGGGCTGGCCACGATGCCGATGCCTGTCGCATGCATCCTCGCGCTCACTGGGTCTTCTCCATCGCCGTGGCGGGCGGGCTCTGGCCGTGACGCCTGTGCCTCGACGGCGCCGAGGGTTTGACAGCCGGGCAGCGCGGCCGCCACCGTCGTCATGGAGCCGAGCGGCCCGAGATGCAGCCCTCAGGGGACCTACGACGACGATCAGATTGTGTTCCGCGATGTGCGTGTTCGACGGGACAGCTGGACGTGCTGATGCCATCGACGTCGGTGCTGGTGTCGGGGTCGGTCATCGAGCGCGTCGGCACCAGGTCAGCCCGGACGCTCGGCAGGGCTGGCGGGTTGCCGGTCATCGAGGGGCAGGGGCGCACGCTGGATGCCTGGTCCATCGACGCTCATCGGCACGCGTTCATGGCGGCGATGCCCATGCCGTGGCGATGACCGCGGACCTGGGCCATTCGTATGCGCACGCCACCCGAGGCCGAGCGGACGCTGCTCCGCGGCTTCACCTCGGTGCGTTGCGACGCTGGCGGCCCGGTGTTCGGCATCGCAAGCGCGCCATCGACGACGGGACCACTTCGGGACCTTGACCTGGCCGTCGGGCGCGATGATCTCGCAGACCAGCGGCCACGGCGACTTTCGGCTCCCGTTCGAGGTCCCTTCGTGCGGATGGCGACCTCAGCTACGCGGAACGGGGTCGGGCTCGCCGTCACCGCAGACGGCGAGGATGAGGTCCTTCGATCGTCCAGGGAGAAGCTCCGGCAGGGAGCCAGCCAGCCTGCCGATGGCCGGCGGAGGGGTCTCGTCCCACTACGACCCGCTGGATGCGACCCAGTACACTTGCTGGAACTCCGAGCGGCGTCGAGGCGGCATCCGCATGGGGCACGTACGTGATGGTGCATGCCTATACGCCGACCGCCATCAGGAACGCGATCGCCGCCGGCGTCCGCTGCATCGACCATGGCCAGCTGATGGACGAGGACACGGCGAGGCTCATCGCGGACACGGGGACGTGGCTGTGCCTCCAGCCATTCCTCGGCGACGACGACGCCAACCCCAAGTCCGACCCACTCGGCAGGGCCAAGCAGGAGATGGTGGCGCGTGGTACGGAGGCAGCATTCGAGTTCGCCACGCGGTTCGGCATCCGCACCGCGTTCGGCACGGACACGCTTGGCAGCGCCGCGTTGGCCGCCCGACAGGGCGCTCAGCTGGCCAAGCTTCAGCGGTGGCTGTCGCCAGCCGAGGTGCTGCGGATGGCAACCTCCACGAACGCGGAGCTGCTCGCGCTGTCCGGTCCACGCTCGCCGTATGCCGGTCGTCTTGGAGTCGTGGACGAAGGGGCGATCGCGGACCTCATCCTGGTGGATGGCGACCCACTCCAGGACCTCGAGCTGATCGGCCGCCCGGACACCGCGTTCGTGGTCATCGTCAAGGGAGGCGAGGTGGTTCGGAGCACGATCGCTTGACCTCGGGGCCTGCGGCGCCGGCACGCGTCGGGGCAGCGCCGCTCGCCGGGCGGACAGGAGAGGATTGGTGCAGTGGCGAGATGTCTGGGCGCCATATGACGTTCGTCATGGTTGTCCGCTGGTGCTAGGCTGCACCAGACTCGACACCGGGTCGCGTCGACGTCGTCTCCCTTCGACCGGCCACGCTTGGGACGCCGCTCGAGGTATGCGCACACGATGAGTCGACGACAGCCGCTGGGCATGCCTGTGCGCCTGTTCGCATTGCTGCAGATCCTGGTGCTCATCGTGGCCCTCGTGCCGCCCGTGGCGGTCGTCGCGCAGGACGAGTCCTCGCCGGCGCCGGTGGCATCGACCGAACCCACGCCCGACCCCACGGACCGCCCGGCCCCCGACCCCACGGACCGCCCGGCGCCCGACCCCACCGAGCGGGCCACCGCCGAGCCGACGGCGGAGCCCGAGGCCACGGAGCGGGCCACCGCCCAGCCGACCGCGGAGCCCGAGGCAACGGAGCAGGCCACCACCCAGCCGACCGCCGAGCCGACGGCGGAGCCGACCGCGGAGCCTTCGCCCCCGCCGACTGCGGAGCCGAGCGCCCAGCCAACGGCAGCGCCGTCGGCCCAGCCGAGCGCGCAGCCCAGCGCCGCGCCCTCGGCCCAGCCGAGCCCCGAGCCCTCGGCCCAGTCGAGCGCGCAGCCCAGCGCCGGCCCATCGGCCGAGCCCAGTGCCGAGCCCTCGGCCCTGCCGAGCCCTGCCCCTGGCGCCGAGGCCTCCCCCGGCCCATCGGCCGAGCCCAGCTTCGGCCTGCCCGATGACGGACCGGGCATCAGCATCTTCCTCGCGGCCCTGACGCTCACGGCCAGCGCATCGCCGGCCACCATCGACGAGCCCGGCGGCAGCGCGACCGTCTCGGTCACGGTCAACAACACGTCGACCAACCCGGCGAGCCTGACCACCCTCGAGGACGACGTCCTGGGCAACCTCGATGGCGAGGGTACGTGTGCCACCGGGGTCACCATCGCCCCCGGTGACAGCTACGGCTGCGCCTACGGCATCGACGTCACCGGCGGCCCGGGCGACCAGGCGTCGCATCAGGTCAGCGCCCTGCTCACCGACCAGGTGGACGACACCACGGCCGATGGGAGCGACATCGCCATCGTGACCATCACCGACGTGCCGTCGTCCATCGTCGTCACCAAGACCGCCTCGCCGCTGACGCTCCCCGAGCCCGGGAGCACCGCCACCTACACCGTGCGCATCGGCAACACGAGCGCGGCCGACGCGGTCACCATCACCAGCCTGGTGGACGTGCCCTACGGCAGCCTGGCGGGCCGGGGCACCTGCGTCGTGCCGCAGACCATCGCCGCGGGCTCCGCCTACAGCTGCACCTTCACGGCCGCCGTCAGCGGCGACCCCGGCGACGTCGTCAGCGACACCGTGACGGCCTCCGGCACCGACGATGACGGCGTGGCCGTGTCCGGCAGCGACGACGCCGAGGTGACCATCACGGACGTCCCGTCGTCCATGACCCTCACCAAGACCGCCAGCCCCACGACGCTGCCCGAGTCGAGCGGCAGCGTGACGTTCAGCGTGCTCGTCCGGAACACGAGCGCCACCGATGCCGTCACGATCGCGAGCCTGACCGACGACCAGCACGGCAACCTCGCCGGCCAGGGGACGTGCTCCGTTCCGCAGACGATCGCGGTCAACGGCACCTACGCCTGCTCCTTCACCGCGACCGTGTCCGGCAACGCCGGCCAGGTGGTCACCGACATCATCACGGCGTCCGGCACGGACGACGACGGCATCGCGGTCTCCACCACCGGCAGCGCGAGCGTGACCTTCACCGACGTGCTGCCATCGATGACCGTCTCCAAGACCCCCAACACCACGACGCTGCCGGAGCCTGGTGGCTCGGTGGGCTTCACCGTCGTGGTCAGCAACACCTCGGCGGAGCCGATCACGCTCAGCTCCCTCGTCGACAACCAGTACGGGAGCGTCAACGGTCAGGGCACCTGCTCGGTGCCCCAGGTCATCCCCCAGGGCGGCTCGTACACCTGCACGTTCCCCGGGGATGTGTTCGGCGACGCCGGGGATGCGCACGTGGACCGGGTCACCGCGACCGCCAACGACGACGAGAGCCACACCATCACGGCCCAGGACGATGCGACGGTCACCCTGACCGACACCATCCCCAGCATCACGCTGGACAAGCAGGCGACACCCGCCCAGCTACCCGAGCCTGGTGGCCAGACCCAGATCCGGGTCGAGATCACCAACCCCTCCAACGAGGACGTGATCGTCAGCAGCCTGACCGACAGCATCCATGGCAGCCTCGGCGGTCAGGGGACCTGCGTGCTGCCCACCACGGTCCGCGCCAATGGCGGCACCTACACCTGCTCCCTGTACGTGACCGTGACCGGCGAGCCGGGCTACAGCGAGACCGACACCGTCACCGCGGCGGCCCACGACAACGAGAACAACCCCGTCACGGCCTCGGACGATGCGACCGTGACCATCGTCGACGTGCTGCCGACCATGACCGTCGACAAGCAGGCGGTGCCGTCCAGCCTGCCCGAGCCGGGTGGGGCCTACGACGTCGTGGTGACCATCCGGAACACCTCGACGGTCGATGCCCTGCTCGTCACCTCGATCGTCGATGTGCCCCACGGGAACCTCAACGGCCAGAGCGGCTGCACCGTGCCACAGACCATCGCCCCAGGGGGCAGCTACACCTGCACGCTGCCGGAGTCGCTCATCGGAAACGCCGGCGCGTCGGAGACCGACACGGTCACCGTGACGGCCCAGGACAACGAAGGCAACGTGATCACCGGCTCGGACACCGCGACGTTCACGGTGACGGACCTCGTCCCGGAGATCACCGTCGACAAGACGGCCAACCCGTCCAGCGTCGCCGAGCCGGGCGGCCCGGTCACGTTCTCGGTCACCATCACCAACGACTCGCCCGAGCAGGTCACCCAGCTGACCATCGATGACGACGTGTTCGGCGACCTGAACGGGCAGGGGAGCTGCGTCACGCCGGTCGTGCTGGCGCCCATCGGGCAGGCGGGGGATTCCTACACCTGCTCGTTCACCCGCACCATCACCGGCGACTCGGGCGAGTCGCAGCTCGACATCGTCACCGCCACCGGCCAGGACGACGAGGGCAACGTCGTCGAGGGAAGCGACACCGCCACGGTCACCATCACCGACCTGCCGCCGCAGTTCGACGTGAGCAAGACGATCCGGCCCACCACGCTCCCCGAGCCGGGCGGCACCGTGGCGATCATGGTGCGCGTGGTCAACACCGGCGACGAGCCGATCACCATCACCGATCTGGTGGATGACCAGTACGGCGACCTCGACGGCGTCGGCGGCTGCTCGGTGCCACGGACCATCCCCGCGGGCGGGGTCTACGCCTGCACGTTCCTGCAGACGGTCAGCGGCAATGCCGGTGATGTGATCGCAGACACGGTCACCGCCACGGCGACCGATGACGACGGCAACGAGGCGTCCGACACCGCCGATGCCTCGGTGACCCTCACCGACGTGCTGCCGCAGCTGGCCGTGGACAAGTCCGCCACGCCCAGCAGCGTGGCAGCCCCAGGTGGCAACGTGAGCTTCGGCGTCACGGTCCGCAACCTCTCGGCCATCGAGGACCTGACGCTGACCAGCCTCGTGGATGCGCCGTACGGCGACGTCGCCGATGCCTCCAACCCCCAGCTCGTGGGCACCACCTGCGTGCTGCCCCAGACGATCCCCCCGGGTGGCGCCTACGAATGCGCCTTCACGGTGTACGTGCCCTGGTCCGCGGGTGGCTCGACCGACACCGTGACCGCCACAGGCGAGGACGACGACGGCAACACCACGAGCGACACCGACGGTGCCACCGTTGGCCCGGGCGCTCCTGGCGTGACCATGACGAAGGGCGCCTCCCCGGCCACGATGCCGGAGCCAGGCGGGACGGTCACGTACACGGTCAGCGTGGACAACGATTCGGCGTCGGCGTTCCAGGTCCTGTCGATCGTCGATGCGCCGTACGGTGACGTGACCGATGCGGGCAACCCCGCGCTGGTGGGCACGACCTGCGCCGTCCCGCAGACCGTGGCGGCGGGTGCGACCTATGTGTGCACCTTCCAGGTGGACGTGACCGGTGAGCCGGGCCAGTACCGGGACGAGGTGACCGTCACCACGTCCGTGGCCACCCTCCGGGACGACGCCACGGTGACCATCACCGACGTGCTGCCCGCGGCCACCCTGACCAAGACGGCCGACCCCCTGTCCATCGATGAGCCCGGCGGGTCGGTCCGGTTCGACATCACGGTCAGCAACGACTCCGATGCCGAGGCGCTGAACCTGACGCAACTCCTCGACGACGCACGTGGCGACGTCGCCGATGCCGGCAACCCGAACCTGTTGTCCACCACGTGCAGCGTGCCGCAGTCGATCCCGGCGAGCGGCTTGTACCAGTGCTCGTTCACGGCGCGGGTCGATGGCAACGCTGGCGACACGGAGACGGACTACGTCCTGGGCACCGGCGCGGACAACGAGGGGAACCCGGTCTCCGTGTTCGACTGGGCGACCGTGACCGTCACCGACGTGCCGCCCGACTTCCGCGTGACCAAGACGCCCAGCCGCACCACCATCCCCGAGGCGGGCGGGCCCGTCACGTTCACGGTCCGGTTCTACAACGACGCGCCGGAGCCGGTCCGCATCACGTCCCTGTCGGACGACCAGGGCGGCTCCGCCATCGACCTCGACGGCCTGGGCAGCTGCCTCGTGCCGCAGACCATCCCGGCGGGCGGCATGTACACCTGCTCCTTCCAGCGGACCGTCACCGGTGACGCTGGCGACGTGGTGGCCGACAGGGTGACCGCAACGGGTCAGGACGACGAGGGCACGTCCGTCGATCGGACGGCGGATGCGCAGGTGCAGGTCACCAACGCCGTGCCCTCGCTGCAGCTCTCCAAGTCCGGGTCGCCCAACCCGGTGCCGGAGCCTGGCGGCACCGTGACCTACGCCGTGATGATCACCAACACCTCGGTCGCCTCCGACCCGGTCACCATCCAGACCCTCACCGATTCGGTCGCGGGCGGCCCGGCCACCACGCCCGCCGACCTCGCGTGCGTCGTGGCTGGCGTGCCCGTGATCGCCCCCTTCGTGCTGACCTCTGGGCAGAGCGCTCGGTGCGCCTTCACCGGCACCGTGACCGGCGACGCCGGGGCCAGCACCACCGACACCTTCCGCGCGTCCGGCGTCGACGACGATGGCACCCCTGCCGCCGGCGCGGCCTCCGCGACCGTGCGGGTGGGTGACGTGCTGCCGACCATGACCGTGCTCAAGACGGCCTCGCCCAATCCGATCCGGGAGCCAGGCGGCCTTGTCACCTACACGGTCACGGTCACCAACACGTCGCCAGAGCCGATCTTCGTCACCACCATCTACGACGACGTGGCGGGTCAGCTGATCCCGGGTCGCTGCCCCCTGACCAATGGCGGGCGGGTCCCCGTCGGCGGCACCTTCCAGTGCACCTGGAACGGCACAGTGCTGGGTGACGTGGGCGACGTCCGCTCCAACATCGCCACGGTCATCGCGCACGACAACGAGGGCAACGTCATCCAGGTGTCCGACCAAGAGGACACCGTCATCTCCGACGTGCTGCCCACGGTCCTCCTCACCAAGACGGCCAACCCGACGAGCATGCCCGAGCCGGGCGGCAACGTGACCTTCACGGTCCGCGTCATCAACACGACCCCCGAGCCGATCATCATCACGGCGGCCGTCGACAACGTGTACGGGCCGCTCAACTCCCTCGGCACGTGCGCTGGCATCACGCGCACCCTGCTGCCGGGCCAGGGATACGTGTGCACGTTCACCGGGCCGGTCAACGGGACCGCGGCAGCGTCACCGTACACGGACGTCGTGACCCTGACCGTCCATGACAACGACGGCAACATCGTCCGGCCGTCGGCGTCCGCGAGCGTGACCCTGACCGACGTGGCGCCCACCCTGGCCGTGACCAAGGACGCCACGCCCACGACGCGGCCGGAGCCGGGTGGCGTGTTCACGTTCCCCATCACGGTCCGCAACACGAGCACCGTCGACAGCGTCACGATCACCAGCCTCGTGGACGCTCCCTATGGGAACGTGGCGAACCCTGGCAACCCGGCCATCGTGAGCACGACCTGCTCGCTGACCCCGGCCGTGGTGCTGGCGCCCAACGGCACCTACTCCTGCTCGTTCCAGGCCGTCTTCACGGGCAACGCCAACGCCACCCAGACCGACACGGTCACCGTCACGGGGGTGGACGACGAGGGGACCGTCGCCCGGGCCACGGACACCGCGACGGTCCGGCTCACGGACGTGCTGCCCACCATCAGCGCCACCAAGACGCCCACCCCGACCACGCTCCCCGAGCCCGGGGGCCCGGTCACGTTCAGCGTGACCATCACCAACACGTCGGTGGCCGAGCCCGTCGTGCTCACGACGCTGACCGACAACGTCTACGGCAGCATCACCAGCGTCCACGGCAGCGTGCTGTCCACCACGTGCGTCGTGCCCCAGACCATCGCCATCGGCGCCACCTACAGCTGCTCCTTCGTGGGCCAGGTGACCGGGACCGCGGCATCCTCGCCGTATCGCGACACCATCACCGGCACCGCCCGCGACGACGACGGCAACACGGTGCAGGCGACCGCGGCCGCGGCCGTGGCGCTCACCGACGTCCTGCCCAGCATCACCGTGGACAAGACGGCGTCGCCGCTCACCATGGGCGAGCCGGGCGGCAGCTTCACGTTCAGCGTCCGGGTCACCAACACCTCGGTCGAGCCGGTGATCCTGCTCACGCTGACCGACAACATCTACGGCAGCATCACGTCGGTCCATGGGAACGTGGTGTCCACCACGTGCACCGTGACGCGGACGATCGCGGTCGGGGCCAGCTACACCTGCTCGTTCGTGGGGCGGTTCACCGGCAACGCGGGCGCCGTCCAGACGGACGTGGTCACGGCCACGGCGCGGGACGACGAGAACAACCGGGTCAGCGCCCTGGACGACGCGACGGTCAGGCTCACGGACGTGCTGCCCTCGGTCGTCGTCGACAAGACCGCGACGCCCCTGACCCTGGGCGAGCCGGGTGGCAACTTCACGTTCGCCATCCGCGTCACCAACACCTCGGTCGAGCCGATCACCCTGACCACCCTGACGGACGACGTCTACGGCGGGATCACGTCCGTGCACGGCAACGTGGTCTCGACCACCTGCGCGGTCCCCCAGACCATCGCGGTGGGCGCCAGCTACAACTGCTCGTTCGTGGGCAGGTTCGTGGGCAACGCCGGTGCCGTCCAGACGGACGTGGTGACCGCCACGGCCCGGGACGACGAGGGCAACCCGGCCACGGACACGGACGACGCCACGGTCCGCATCACGGATGTGCTGCCCGTGATCGCGGTCGACAAGGCCGCGACCCCGCTGGTCCTCCCGGAGCCCGGCGGCACGTTCACGTTCGGAGTCACGGTGACCAACCGCTCGGTCGAGCCGGTGACGCTCACCAGCCTCGTCGATGACGTGTATGGCGACCTCGACGGCCAGGGCGACTGCGACGTGCCCCAGACCCTCGCCATCGGGGCGAGCTACTCGTGCTCGTTCACGGGTGACTTCACCGGCAACGCCGGCGACTCGCAGACCGACACCATCACCGCCTCCGCCATCGACGACGACGGCAACACGGCCACCGAGGACGACGACGCCATCGTGACCCTCGAGGACGTGCCCTCGTCCATCGAGGTGACCAAGACGGCGGACCCCGTGGAGGTGGACGAGCCGGGCGACACCGTCACCTTCAGCGTGACGGTCCACAACACGAGCACCGTGGACACGGTCACCATCGACAGCCTCGCCGATGACATCCATGGCGACCTGGACGGCCAGGGCGACTGCGTCGTCCCGTTCGACCTCGCGCCCGACGAGAGCGTCTCCTGCGCCTTCACGGCGGACGTCGCCGGCAACGCGGGCGACGTGGAGACCGACACGGTCACAGCATCCGGCACGGACGACGACGGCCTGCCCGTGTCCGACGACGATGACGCGTCCGTCACCGTGCTCGACGTGCTGCCCGCCGTCACGCTCGACAAGACCGCGGCGCCGCTCACCATGGCCGAGCCGGGCGGCGACTTCACGTTCAGCCTGAGCGTGACCAACGACTCCGTGGAGCCGGTGACGCTCACCAACCTCGAGGACGACGTCTATGGTGACGTCACCGTCGTGGCGGGCGACATCACGTCCACCACCTGCGCGGTGCCCCAGACCATCGCCGTGGGCGACTCCTACGACTGCTCGTTCGTGGGGACCTTCGAGGGGAACGCGGGCGACGCACAGACGGATGTGGTCGTCGCCACCGCGGAGGACGACGAGGGCAACGCCACCACCGAGGACGACGACGCCACGGTCGAGCTGACCGACGTGCTGCCCGCCATCACGCTGGACAAGACCGCCGACCCCGTGGTGATGCTCGAGCCGGGCGGCACGTTCACCTTCAGCGTGACCGTGACCAACGACTCGGTCGAGCCGGTGACCCTCGACAGCCTCACCGACGACGTCTATGGCGACCTCGACGGCCAGGGCGACTGCGCCGTGCCTCAGACCATCGCGGTAGGTGACTCGTACTCGTGCTCGTTCCCGGGCGACTTCACCGGCACGGACGGCGACAGCCAGACGGACGTGGTCACCGCGAGCGCCACCGACGACGAGGGCAACCTGGCGACCGACGACGATGACGCCACGGTCAGCCTGGCGGACGTCCTGCCAGGGATCACGGTGGACAAGACCGCCACGCCCACGACCATGCCCGAACGGGGCGGCGACTTCACGTTCGGCGTGACCATCACCAACGATTCGGTGGAGCCGATCGAGCTCACGAGCCTCGTGGATGACGTCTACGGGGACCTGGACGGCCAGGGCGACTGCGACGTGCCACAGACCATCGACGTGGGTGACAGCTACTCCTGCGAGTTCACGGGCTCGTTCACGGGCAACGCCGGCGACACCCAGACCGACACCATCACGGCGACCGCCGAGGACGACGAGGGCAACCTGGCCGTCGACGACGATGACGCCACGGTCGAGCTGACCGACGTCCCGTCGTCGATCGAGGTCACCAAGACCGCCGACCCGGCCGAGGTGGACGAGCCAGGCGGCACGGTGACCTTCAGCGTCACGGTCCACAACACCAGTGCGGTGGACGTGGTCACCATCGACACCCTCGATGACGACGTCCATGGCGGCCTCAACGGCCAGGGCGACTGCGCCGTGCCGTTCGACCTGGCGCCCGACGAGAGCTACTCATGCTCGTTCACGGCAGACGTCACCGGCAACGCGGGCTACGTCGAGACGGACACCGTCACGGCATCGGGCGTCGATGACGATGGCACCGACGTGTCCGACGACGACGACGCCTCCGTGACGGTGCTGGACGTGCTGCCCGTCATCACGGTGGCCAAGACCGCGGCACCCCTGACGCTCCCCGAGCCGGGCGGCGACTTCACGTTCGGCGTGACGGTCACCAACGACTCGGTGGAGCCGGTGACCCTGACCACCCTGACCGACGACGTCTATGGGGACCTGGATGGGCAGGGCGACTGCGCCGTGCCCCAGACCATCGCCATCGGCGATAGCTACTCGTGCTCGTTCCCGGGGGCATATGCCGCCAACGCCGGCGACAGCCAGACCGACACCATCACCGCGACCGCCGAGGACGACGAGGGCAACGAGGCCACCGATGCCGATGACGCCACGGTCGAGCTGACGGACGTGCTGCCGGCCATCACGGTCGACAAGACCGCCGACCCACTGACCCTGCCGGAGCCCGGTGGTGACGTGACCTTCAGCGTCAGCGTCACGAACGACTCGACCGCCGAGTCGGTCGAGCTGACGACGCTGGATGACGACGTGTACGGCGACATCACGAGCACGGCCGGGGACATCGTGTCCACCACCTGCTCGCTGCCCCAGACCATCGCCATCGGCGACAGCTACAGCTGCTCCTTCATCGCGCCCGTGCTCGGGTCGGCGTCCGACTCGCCGTTCACCGACACGGTGACCGGGACGGCCACCGACGACGAGGGGAACGAGGCCACCGACGACGACGACGCCTCGGTCGAGGTGACCGACACCCTGCCCGCCATCACGGTGGACAAGACGGCCGACCCCACCACGCTCCCCGAGCCTGGTGGCGAGTTCACCTTCCGGATCGAGGTCACCAACGACTCCGTGGAGCCGGTGACGCTGACCAGCCTGGTCGACGACGTCTACGGCGACCTGGAGGGCCAGGGGGACTGCTCGGTGCCCCAGACCATCCAGGCCGGCGAGGCCTATCGATGCAGCTTCCCGGGCGACTTCACGGGCAACGCCGGCGACACCCAGACCGACGTGGTGACCGCGGCCGCCCAGGACGACGAGGGCAACCCCGCGTCCGACGACGACGACGCCACGGTCAGCCTGACGGAGGTCTCACCGGTCATCAGCATGACCAAGACGCCCAAGCCCACGACCGTGGTCGCCCCCGGCGGCAGCGTGCGCTTCCGCGTGACGATCACCAACGAGTCCACGTTCGAGTCGGTCACGCTGGACTCGCTGGTCGACTCCGTGTATGGCGACCTGAACGGGCGAGGGAGCTGCGTGGCAGACGGCAGCGTGGTCATCCCGCCGGGCGGCACCTATCGCTGCTCGTTCAAGGCCGACGTCACCGGCAAGTCCGGCACCCGGCATCGCAACACCATCACGGCGACGGTGCACGACGACGACGCGCCGGCACCCCAGGAGGTCACGGCCCGTGCGAGGGCCGTGGTGAAGGTCATCGCACCGGACATCCCGCTCCCGCCCACGGACATGGCGCCCTAGCGATCAGCGCGCCCGGTCGCTCATCCGCCCGGTTCCGCCGACTCGGGTCCGCTCATCGGGGCGCACCGTATGGTCCCGTCGGGGTGGGCGGTGCCTCTCCCCGAGCGGTGGCGACCAGCTCCTGCAGCGCGCCGCGGACGACCTCGATGTCGGCGGTCAGCACGACCTCGTCGAATCCGCGCGCGATCCAGTCGGCGGCCTGCTCGCCGCGCACGGCGTGCATCGCGACCGGTAGGCCATGTTCGTGGGCCGCATCCCTGATGGCGTCGAACGCCGCCTGTGCGCTGGGATGGTCGCGCCCCCGCCCGAGCCCCAGACCCAACGCAAGGTCAGCGGGTCCGATATGGAGGCCTGCGACACCAGGCACCGCAGCGATCTCCCGCGCCGCCGCCACTCCGCGAGCATCCTCGAGCATGGGATGGACCGCGGGCCGGACGTCCGCGACATCCTCCGGCTCGGCACGCAGCCCGTACCGCTGGCCACCATATGACCGCGACCCCTCCGGTGCGTAGCGCGCCATCGATACCGCGTGCGCGACGAGCTCCGGCGACGAAGCCATCGCGATGACGACACCGGACGCACCGTGATCGAGCACCCGGGGGATGAGTGGCAGCTCGAGCTCCGAGACCCGGACCAGCACCGGGATGCGGTACGCGTCGAGGAGCTGGATGCCTCGGAACGCCAGGTTGACATCCCACGTGCCGTGTTGGAGGTCGATGCCGATCCAGTCGAAGCCCGCCTGGGCGGCGGCCTCCACGATGAGGGGTTCCGGGATCATCAGCCAGCCACCGAGTCGGGCGGTTCGATGGACGGAGGAAAGGCGGTCGGGCATCGGGGACCTCAGAAGATGGCCAGGGGGTTGACAGGGCTCGCGGTCCCACCCGGCACGATGAGCGGTGCGATCACGAGGGCGAAGGTCGATCGTCCGCGGCTCCTGCATGCAGCCGTGAGCCGTTCCACATCCGGGGCGTCGAGGAGGCACAGGCCCATCGCCACCAGGCCGATCTCGTGGAGCGGCATCGGCACGCTCGTGTAGCCCGATGGCCGCTGCTCGATGCAGTCGCCCGTATAGATGGCCACCGAACGCTCGTGGAGCCACGGCAGGACGTCCGCCATGACGCCTTCGTGCGGAGCCGTGTCGTCGTGGCTGTCACCTTCCTCCAGGGCGCGCAGGTCGTGCCCCGAGCGCACCACGATGGCGTCACCCGTCCGTACGTGCTCGCCCGTGAGCCGCTCCGCTGCCTCCAGGTCGGCGGCGGTGATGCCGGTACCGGCGGGCAGGGTCGGCACTCCCCGGGCCGCCGCGACATCGAGCAGCACACCGCGGGTCACGATGCCGGTGTGGCCGATCGCGGCGATGGAGGCGAAGCGCAGACCGAGCGGATCCATCACCTGGGCGGCGGTGCGGCCGTTCCAGGCACGCTCCCGATGGAACACGTGCCCCAGTGCGTCGAGGTGCGTCGCTTCGTAGCCATGGACGTCGAGCGTCAGTTCGTCGAAGGCACTGCCGGCGTCCCTGCGGGCCGTCATGCGTGCGCTCGGCGGGCTCTCCCGAGAGCGGCCGACCCGCAGGGGATGCCCGAATGGCACCACGTCGCCGTCTCGCACCTCGGCCAACGCGTCGAGCCGGACCCCCGGTGTGATGTGGTTGAGGGTGCCGAGCTCATCGTCGACACCCCACCGCCCGACGTTGGAGCAGCGGTCGAAGAGGGCGAGGACCTCGTCCTCGGTCACGCGCCGCCCGACGCTCCGGACCGCCCGAGCCAGCGCCGCTTCGGGACGCCCACGATGGCCCGCGCCTCCTGGGGCGTCGCGACCTCGCGCCCGATCTCGCGCGCCATTCGCACGACCACCTCCACGAGCTGGGCGTTGTGCGTGGAGAGCGTACCGTCGGGCAGGTACGGGTTGTCCTCCCAGCCCACCCGGACGTGGCCACCCATCGCGATGGCGAGGGGTAGCAGACCCCACTGGGTCGCGGCGTCCATCACGCTCAGGTTCCAGTTGACCCGAGGGGGCAGGTGGTGGACCAGGTAGAGCAACGACTCGTGCGTCGGCGGGGTCCAGGCACCCCCTTGCCAGCCGAGGAACAGGGTGGTCCAGACCGGGTCCTGGAGTAGCCCCTGCCTCCGGATGAACTCGAGGTTCCAGAAGGCCCCGGTGTAGAAGGATTCGACCTCGGGCTTCACGCCGTGCTCGAGGGCGGCACGGCTGAATGCCTCCAGCTCATCGCGCGGGTGGAGCGAGTACATCTCGTTGGCCGGGTACGCGGGATCGGGCTGGAAGTACTCGTCGTGGACATTGAACGCGTACGACATCATGTCCGGCCCGAGTCGCATGAGTCGGATCTTCTCGTCCAGGCGCGCGCTGGCGATGCCGAACTGCACGATCGGATCGACCTCATCGAGGATCAGCTCGGTCAGGCGAAGCCATCCGTCGAAGTCGATCTTCGAGAGCTTCTTGCCGTCTGCTTGGATCTCCTTCTCGAGGTGGTGCACGCCGTGATGGTGGATCAGGCTCGCCCCCGCGTTCACGGCATCGATGTACTGCCGCGACATCGCCTGCACGTCTTCGATGGGCGGCATGTGGGGGTTGCCGGGGTACGACATCGAGGAGTCGCAGGTGACGGTGATGACGAGCTTGTCCACGATGGTCGTGTCCTTTCAGCTGAACGGTTGTGCGCGCCGCGCGACAAGATCCTGGAGCTCCTCCACGCTGATGCCACCCCGGTCGATGACCCGGACGACACGGCCCAGCTCCAGCAGCACGATCCGGTCAGCGACCGGCAAGACGTGGCTCATGTTGTGATCGATGTACAGGACCCCCAGACCGGCATCCCGAGCCTTGCCGATCGACGCGAGCACATTCCGCGTCTCTCGGACCGACAGTGCCGCGGTCGGCTCATCGAGGAGCAGCAGCCGCGCACCGAAGTGCCAGGCGCGGGCGATCGCGACGGATTGACGCTCGCCGCCTGACAGTGCCCAGGCGGATCCTCGGCGGACCGGATCCGGGTCAGGCCCAGCTCGGCCAACGCCGACTCGCAGGCCTCGCGCATCTGGGACCGCTGCATGATCCGCAGCGGTCCGATCGCACGCACCAGCTCCTTGCCCAGGAAGAAGTTCCTCCACAGGCTGAGCTGATCGATGATCGCCAGGTCCTGGTACACGGCCTCGATGCCCAATGCACGTGCGTCGGCGGGCGAGCCGAATCGAACATCCCGACCGGCGAACCGAAGCATCCCCGCAGTCGGCCGCTGATAGCCCGCGAAGATCTTGAGCAGCGTCGACTTGCCAGCGCCGTTGTCGCCGATGAGCGCGACGACCTCCCCCGGCCAGACGGCCAGGTCGACATCGAAGATCACCCGGTTCGGCCCATAGCTGTGGCAGACCTTGCGCAGCTCGAAGATCGGCTCCACGGACCGGTCCACCTGACGTGCGTGCTGCGCGGCATCAGCGGAGAGAGGAATCGGCGTATCGAGTGGGGCGAGATGTCCGCTGGGCTCGGTCATGCCTGGGCGCCTCCGAACCGACCCAGCCGGACGTTGGCGATGACGACGATCACCAGCATCAGGCCGATGAACGTGACGTAGAACGAGCCAGGGGCACCGACCAGCACCAGTCCGATCTGGATGCTCGACAGGAGCAGTGCGCCGATGACGGCCCCGACGATGGTGCCCGTGCCGCCGAAGAGCGACGTACCTCCGAGCACGGCGGCGGTGATTGCGAACAGCTCGTACTTGTCGCCCTGTGCCTGGGTGACGCCCTTGAGGTATGCGAACTGCATGCATCCGGCGAGCCCGGCGAGGAACGCGCAGAGGATGAAGTTGAGACGCTTGACACGATCGGTGGGAACGCCCATCGCTTTCGCCGGACCGGCCTTGCCGCCTGTGGCGAAGGTCCAGTTACCGTACCGCAGGCGGGTGAGGACGAACCACAGGACCGCGGTGATGACGAGCATCCAGACCAGCGGCATGTAGAAGGGCGTCTTGCCGATGCGCTCACCCAGCAGGGCCATCGAGTCGAAATGGTCGAAGGCGACCAGCTGATTGCCGGAGATCAACAAGTTGTTGAGGCCTTGGAGCACGAAGAACATCCCAAGCGTGGTGATGAACGAGGGGATGCGGAACCACGTGGTGATGAGGCCGTTGACCGCGCCGACGGCAATCGCGCAGCCCAGGGCGATGGCGAGGGCGAGCCACTCGTTCATGTCGTGCGCGACGAAGAGGGTCGCCCACACGATGGGCGTGAACGCGAAGTTCTGGCCGACCGAGAGGTCGAACTCGCCGGCGATCATGAGCATCGTGACCCCGATGGCGACGATGCCTACTGTCGAGGTGATGGTGCTGATCGCCGTCTGTGTCTGCGCCGACCAGAAGTTGGGTGACATCAGCGTGAACATGGCGATCACCGCGACGAGGCCAAGGAACGGCCCGTACTCGCGCAACCGGGCACGCCACGCGCCAGCGGGGGCTCGCCGAGGGGCGGCCGGCGCGGGCGCCGACGGGGCGGCCTGGCCGGCTCCCTGCTCCATGATCACCTCCATCACCTCGGGCCGGTACGCGCGACCCGGCCCGCGACCGTAGCCGCGGGCCGGGCCGCACGAGGACGACGACGGGTCAGCAGCGCCCGGCGGCGATGCACTCCTTGACGACCGCGATGTTGTCCTTGGTCACGATCGAGGTGCCCGTGTCGACGTTCGCGGGGCTGAGGCTGTACTTCGCCTGGTTGGCGAGGTTCGCGACCGCGAAGTAGCTCTGGAGGTACGGCTGCTGGTTGATGGCCATCGTGAGCACGCCCTTCTCGATCCAGTCGGCTGCCTTGGCACCCACGTCGAACGTAGCGATGGGCAGGCTGAGGCCGTTGTCCGAGACGTACTGCGACGCCGGGTTGGCGGCGGGATTGCCCAAGCCGACTATGCCGCAGATCGAGGGATCCTCCTGGAGCTTCGCACCGATGAGCGACAGGTTCTGTGCCTCGTCGCCCGTGGCCGCGAGGTCCTCATAGGTGTGTCCCGCAGCGTCGAGCGCTCGCTTCATGCCATCGCCCCGAAGCGTGAGCACGAACGCGGTCGGGAACGGGTTCACGATCAGCACCTTGCATGACGCATCGGGCAGGCTTGGGATCCACGCATTCCCGAGGACCTCGCCCGAGACACTCTCGTCCTGGCCGACGAACGCCAAACGTGCGATCCGGGCGTCATCGGGGGCATTCTCGTTCTCGAAACGGTTGTTGTTGTAGAGGACCACGTTGACGCCTGCGTCAAGGGCCGCGACCGTGGCCGGCTCCATCGTCTTCGACGTGTAGTCGATCGCGATGCCTGCGGGTTGGGCAGCGACGGCGGCTTGCACCAGCGGCACCATGCCCGCGTCGCCCGTGTCCTGGGCCGGCGCCTGGAAGACCACGTTGACACCGAAGTCCTTGCCTGCCTGTGTGGCGCCGTTCTGCTGGGTGATCCAGAAGGGATCGGTCAGGCTCGGCGCGATCACGTAGACGGTGGGTGCGTCCTGCGCGACAGCGGCACCGCCCAGCGAAGCCAGCGCGAGCGCCCCGGCGGCGAGGCCGATCCCCAGCCGGCGGGTCCAGCGCGAATCCGTCATCCGGTTCCTCCTCGGGCACGTGCCCATCGCTCGTCCGTCGTCGAGGTGTGTTGCAGTACATGCAACATCATGCACCACGACGTACGGATGGCCGGGAGTGTCAGCGTGGGGACCAGTCGGTGTCAAGATGGATTCTGCGCACGTTGCGGCCCTTGCAACAAATGACCGGACACGCTACGTTCGCGGAAGCGATGCTCGGCGCCAGCTGGCGCGCACCGCAGGGCGACGACGGCATCGAGGAACGAGGATCGCGGATGAAGGAACAGGTGCTGCGTAGCGAGCCGATGGAGCAGGGCCGCGGCAATGGTCAGCTCGCCCGGGCGTTCCTGGCGATCGAAGCCCTGGCCGATGGGCCGGCCACGGCTGCGGAGATCGCGCGCGTGCTGGGCGTGAACCGGAGCACGGCGCTACGGCTGATGACCGAGCTCGAGGGGACCGGCTATGTCCGACGGGAGCCGGCGACCAAGCGCTATGCGAACGTGACGACGCGGTTCTACGCGCTCATCGCGAGCAACGAGGACCATGCCGACTGGAGCGAGCTCGTGGATCCGATCCTGTCGCAGCTGCGCGACGAGTTCGGGGAGGCGAGCATCCTGGGCGTCCCTGCGAATGGCGCGATGGTCTACCTCGCGTTCTTCCCATCGGTCCATCTCGTGGCCGTCCGAGAGCGGCTGGGTACCACCCGACCGATGCACTGTTCCGCCTTGGGCATGGCGTATCTCTCGGCGCTGCCTCCTGCAGCCCTCGATGCCGAGCTCGCACAGCTGAGCTTCCGGGGGGGCACCGCGCGGGCAGCCAAGGGCCCCATCGAGCTGCGTGAACGGCTCGAAGTCGCCCGTGCCCGGGGCTACGCGTTCGAATGCGACGAGACCTTCGACGGCGGCACCTGTGTCGCGGCACCCATCCGCATCGGGCGCTCGCTCGTCGGCGCGATCGGGCTGTCGGGACCGTCCGGGCGGTTCAGCAAGGAGCACATCGCGACCATCGGCGAACGGATCGTCAGCTTGGCGCGGCATCCGGGAGGGACCCTACGATGATCGTCCAGCCGGACCACGGCAAGCGGATTGGGATGTCGGTCCTGATGCTTCGCGATGACCTGGAGACGTGTGCCAAGACCATCCGGGACCTCGGCTTCGAGGGGATGGAGGTGCATGGCAGCCACCTCGGACCGGACATGCCGGGGGTGACGGTCTACGAGGCCCACGCGGCGGCCGCCGGTGACCTCATCCGGCGTCACGGGCTCATGGTGTCCACGCTCAACGTTGCGGGCGACCCGTCTTTCGACCCATTCGGCGGCCCAGAGGCGTTCGAGCGATCCGTGGCCGGGCTCGCCACCCATCTCCGGCTCGCTGCCGCGATGGGCGCGCCGCGGGTGCTCATCTGGGAGGGCCGGGTGGCGACGGCCGCGGCGGTCCCCGCCGCGTTGCGGACCCTGACCGACTGCATCCGCCAAGCACAGGAGCGGTCGGGCCTCGCCGATCCGCCTCCGGTCTCCGCAGAGCTCCATCCGTTCACCTTCGGGCTCCAGCATCGGGTCCTGCCAGCGCTCGCGGCGGCGCTCCTGAGCGTCGGGGCTGGTATCTGTCTCGACTTCTGCCATTTCGGCGTGGCGCTCGGCCGGGACCTCCTCGACTGGATCACGGACGACGTCCTGGCGGCCATCGACCATGTCCACTACTCCGACACCGACACGCAGACGTCGGAGCTCCACTTCCCGCCGGGGGAGGGGGCGCTCGATCTCGATGCGATCGGAGCGCGGCTCGCCACGCGACCCATCGCGACATCGTGGGACTTGTTCGGGTGGCCATCGCCACGATTCGCGATGGCCCAGCGGATGGACCAGTACGCGGCGTTCGTCACACGGCACGCCGCCGCTGTGGCTGGTCGCTGATGCGCGTCGCGCGCCTCGAGACGATTCCCACCGAACACCTGGTCCCGAGAGAGGTGCCGGATCCCGAGCCGGGTCTCGGGGAGCTGTTGGTGGACGTGGCGATGTGCGGCATCTGTGGCACGGACCTGCACATCCTGGAGGGGCGCGGCTATCGGCCGACCGTGCCGTTCGTGCTGGGTCACGAGCCGGTCGGGCGAGTGGCCGCGGTGGGCGCCGGCGCGGCGTCCGACTGGATCGGCAGGCGCATTGCCATGACCCTGTTCACCGGTTGTGGGCGGTGTTCCTGGTGCCAGGCCGGAGATGAGCGGCTGTGTCCGGACCTGGTCGCGCTCATCGGGGTCATCGACGCGCCGGGCGGGTTCGCGGAGCGGATGCTCGTGCCCGTCGCCCAGGCCGTGCCGATCCCCGACGATCTCTCGGACCCGGAGGTCGCGGCCCTGGTCGATGCCGGCGCCACGGCGATGAACAGCGTCAGGACGGCCGGGGCGGTGGGCGGCTCGACCGCGGTGGTGGTGGGTGGCGGCCCGATCGGGGCCCTCTGCGCGGAGCTCCTCCGGATGCAGGGGTGCGTCGTCCACGTCGTCCAGACCAGCCCGACCCGTCGCACGGCGCTCATGGAGATGGGCCATCGCGTGGTCGAGCGGCTCGACGCGCTGGATGTGCGACCGGACCTGGTCATCGACGCCGCCGGGTCGCCGGAGGTCCTGCCCTGGGCGGTCGAGGCGCTCGCGCCGCAGGGGACGTTCGTGGCGGCCGGCTACGGCCCGGTCGAGTCATTCGACCTGGCGCCGGCCGCTCGCAAGGAGTTGCTGATCCGGGGTGTTCGGTCGGGCAGGCGCGACGACCTCGAGGGCGTCCTGGCGCTCGCTGCCGATCGCCGGATCCGGCTCCCATCCGTCACGCGCTGGCCGCTGGCCGAGATCGACGACGCGATCGCCGCGCTGCGGGCTCGTGCGGTCCCCGGAAAGGTGGTCATCGATGTCCGAGCATGAGCGACACGCCCAGGCGGTGCTGGTCGAGCGGGCTGCCATCGTGGCCACCGGGTGCGCCCTGCTCGAGTGTGCGGGCGCTCTGCCTGCGCACGCACGGACGGTCCTCGACCACCTCGCGGACGCGAGCGCAATGGGTCTCCACTCGCATGGGCTGATGCGCATCCCGCAGTACCTGCGCGAGATCGGGCTCGGCGAGATCGCGCCCGCGGAGATCCCGGCCATCGAGCGGTCGTCGCCCACGAGGCTGGTCGTCGATGGCCGACGGGGCTTCGGGCAGGTCGTCGGGATGGCCCTGGTCGAGTCGCTCGTCCCGATGGCCCGGGAGCAGGGGATGGCGCTCGCCACCGGGCACACCCTGGGTCACACGGGGCGCGTCGGAGCCTACCCGGAAGCCATCGCCCGGGCGGGCCTGATCGGCATCGCGGCGTGTAGCGGACCTCCGTCCGGCCACTGGGTCGCACCCTTCGGCGGACGCGACGGCCGGATCTCCACCAACCCGTTGGCGTTCGCGTGGCCCGTGGCGGGCGACGACCCGGTGGTCGCCGACTTCTCCACGGCGGCCACGGCCGAAGGCGTGGTGCGCAGCCTGCGCAACCGCGGGCTCGCGGCGCCCGACGGCATGCTCCGCGACGCGGACGGGCAGGCGACGACCGATCCGAACACCCTCTACGACTCACCCCGCGGCGCGATCCAGCCGCTGGGTGGGCCACTGGGCTATCGCGGGACCGCTCTCGCCATGCTGGTTGAGGTGCTGGCTGCCACGTTGTCCGGGGAATCGATCGATGACGCGAGCCGCGTCGGCACGGACATCGCGTTGCTCGCGATCGCCCCGTCAGGCGGGTTCGCGGACCTGGCGTCGCGTCTCTCCGAGCACATCCGGAGCACGCGACCCATCGATCCCGGCAATCCGGTCCAGGTCCCCGGGGACCGGGAGCGTCGGGCGGCTCGCTCGACGACGCGTCTGCTCGTGGACGGACCGACGTGGCTCGCCCTCCGGGATGCGACCGGCGCGGCTGGTCTGCCGCTCCCGGATGCGCGACCCGCATGATCGACGGCGGGAGCGTCGACCTCGCTGGCCGGATCGCGATCGTGACCGGCGCCGCGAGCGGCATCGGCCGGGCCATCGCACAGAAGCTCGGCGGTGCGGGGGCGCGGTTGGTCCTCGCGGACATCGACGAGGCAGGCGCTGCGTCCGTCGCCGCAGCACTGCCCCGGGCGCGTGCCTGTCGCGTCGACGTCGCGGACCCCGAGGCGTGCGCCACGCTGGTGGCCGACGTGCTGCGCACCGAGGGGCAGCTGGACATCCTCGTCAACGATGCGGGCCTCCAGCACGTGTCGCCGCTCCACGAGTTCCCGGTCGACCGGTTCGAGTACCTGCTCCGCGTGCTCCTCCTGGGTCCCGCGATGCTCATCCGGGCCGCCCTGCCCGCGATGTACGCCGCGGGCTCCGGGCGGATCGTCAACATCGGCAGCATCAACAGCCTGATCGCGCATCCCAACAAGTCGGCATACGTGGCAGCCAAGCACGGCCTGCTGGGTCTGACCAGGGCCGTGGCGCTGGAAGCCGGGCCCCATGGGGTGACCGTCAACTGCGTCTGCCCCGCCTTCGTGCGGACACCCCTGGTGGAGCGGCAGCTGGCGGACCTTGGCCGCACCGAGGGCATGGAGAGCGACGAGGTGATGACGCGGGTCATGCTCCAGCCGTCCGCCATCCGCCGCCTCATCGAACCCGACGAGGTGGCGGCCTACGTGAGCTTCCTGTGCTCCGATGCCGCCGCCTCGATCACGGGCACCGCCCAGGTCATCGACGGTGGGTGGACCGCCCGATGAGCCTGGAGACCGGGCTCGCCGGACGACGGGCGCTCATCACGGGCGGGGGCACCGGGATCGGACGGGCCATCGCGCTGGCCCTGGCGAGCGAGGGGGTCGATGTGGCGATCGCCGGACGCCGTCCGCTCGACGACACCGTGGGCGAGTTGCTGCGTCTGGGGGTCGGGGCGCACGGGCTCCGGGTCGACGTGTCCAGCGAGTCGGCAGTCGTGCGCATGGTGGCCGATGCGCGGGAGCGGCTGGGCGGCCTCGACCTGTACGTGAACGTGGCGGCCGGCACGTGGCATGAGCCGCTCACGAGGGTCACCTCGGAGGGGTGGCAGCGGACGCTCGCCACCAACGTGGGCGCCTGTGTCTGGGCCTGCCGCGAGGCGGGCCGCGTGTTCGTCGACCAGGGACACGGCGCGATCCTGGTCGTGGGTTCCACGGCGGTGCTGAGCGCCCAGCCCCGGGAGACCGCCTATCGCGCCTCCAAGGCGGCACTCAAGGCGCACGTCGAGGTGGCCGCCGTCGAGCTGGCCCCGTTCCGGATCCGCGTCAACCTGCTGACGCCGGGCGCCACCGACACGGACTTCGTCGCCGAGGCGTCTCGGGCCCAGCGCGACCGGGCGATGCGGGAGGTGCCGCTGCGACGCGAGGCGACACCCGCGGAGGTCGCGCCCGCGGCGGTGTTCCTGCTGTCCGAGCGCCTGTCGAGCTACATCACGGGCACCGACCTCGTCGTCGATGGCGGCCTGCGGCTGCGTCCGATGTTCGGGGGGACCGACGAGGAGCTCGCCGACCTGAACCGGTGATCCGAGGGCTCCTGCTGGCTCCGGCGACGGGTCGCTCTCGCTGGGTGGACGCGTGAGGCATCATCCGGCACATGGAGCACACGAGCGCGACCGACCCAGGGCCTGATGGTCCATCCCAGCCGCCCAGTGCGGCACCCAGCCTGGACATGGTCTGGGTACCCGGTGGCACGTTCCGGATGGGCTCCGAGGGCTGGTACCCCGAGGAGCGGCCCGTCCACAGCGTGACCGTCGATGGCTTCTGGATGGACGACCATCAGGTGACCGTGGCCGAGTTCCGCAGGTTCGTGACGGCCACCGGCTATGTCACGCTCGCGGAGCGCCCGCTGGACCCCGCCGACTATCCCGGCGCCATCCCGGAGCTGCTGGTGCCCGGCGCGCTCGTGTTCCAGGGCACCCGGGGGCCCGTGCCGCTCAACGACTACCACCAGTGGTGGGCGTACGTTCCGGGTGCCCGCTGGGACCACCCGGAGGGCCCGGGCAGCAACGTCCAGGGACGCGACCGCCACCCTGTCACCCAGGTGGGGTACGAGGACGCGCTGGCGTATGCCACGTGGGCCGGCAAGGAGCTACCCACCGAGGCGGAGTGGGAGTTCGCCGCCCGCGGGGGCCTCGACCAGAAGACCTACCCCTGGGGGGACGAGTTCGCGCCCAGGGGTCGCATGATGGCCAACACCTGGCAGGGCGAGTTCCCGTGGCAGAACCTGGAGCTCGACGGCTACGTGGGCACGAGCCCCGTCAGGACGTTCCCGCCCAACGGGTATGGCCTCTATGACATGGCCGGCAACGTCTGGGAGTGGACCGCCGACTTCTTCACGCCGCGTCATCCCGAGGAGGCGGAGCACAGCTGCTGCGCGCCACGCAACCCGCGGGTCCTCTCGCCCGACGGCAGCTACGAGGTGGGCCGACCGGGCGAGACCATCCCGCGCCGGGTGACCAAGGGAGGCTCGCATCTGTGCGCCCCCAACTACTGCCATCGATATCGGCCGGCCGCCCGCCAGGGCGAGGCCATCGACACCTCCACCGGGCACATCGGCTTCCGCTGCATCGCGCGGCCGTCCTGAGCCTGCGCTCCACACGACCATGACCGACCATCCGAGCGTCGACCAGTCGCCGCGCCCGCCGCTCCCCGATGCGCGCATGTCGCTGGGCGCGGCGCAGCTGGACGACCTGTTCCCGCCCCAGCGCGAGTTCCGTCGCTCGTTGCGCACGTTCACCGTGCTGCTCGTCCTGGCGGCGTTCATCGCGTCGTTCGGGCTGTTCCAGGATTCGGTGGCGACCATCATCGGGGCCATGGTGGTGGCGCCACTGGGTGGCGCGATCATGGCGTTCGGCGGCGCGCTGGTCACGGCCCGTCCGCGCTGGCAGCTCATCACGTTCGTCCAGGTCGTGCTGGGGGCGCTCGCGGTCATCGCCATCGGCTACCTGGTCTCGGTGTTCATGCCCCACCTCCTGGTGCTCACGCCGTCCCTGGCCGCACGCACGTCCCCTGGCATCCTGGACCTGGGCGTCGCGCTCGCCGCCGGTGCCGCCGGCGCGTATGTCGCGGTCCGCCGCACCGGCTCGGACGCGCTCCCCGGCGTGGCGATTGCGGTCGCCCTGGTGCCGCCGCTCGCCACCGTCGGCATCTGTCTCGAGATGGGTCGGCCCAACGATGCCACCGGCGCGCTCCTGCTGTTCCTCACCAACTTCGCGGCCATCACGGTGTCGGCCTGCGTCGTCTTCCTGGTCGCGGGCGCGCGTCCCAGCGAGGAGCGCTCCCGTGACCGGCGTCGCGCCACCATCGGCATCGCGCTGGCCTTGGTGGCGTTGGTCATCATCGCGATCCCGCTGGTGGCGACGGGCATCGAACGCACGACCGACTGGCTGCACGAGGACCAGGCTGCCCCGGTGGTCCAGGCGTGGCTGGGCGAGCGTGACCTGCGCGTCGAATCGTGGTCGGTGGATGGCCAGCGCATCGCGGTGATCGTGCGCGGACCGGATGCGCCGGGCTCCACCGCCGACCTCGCCCAGGCGCTGGCGACGCGTCTGGGCACCCCGGTGACCGTGTCGGTGGACTACATCCCCTCGACCACGGAGCAGGCGCAGGCCGCCCCCTGACCCGGCTCATCCAGAACGTGTCACGATGCCGGGCACCCGCTGGTGTGACAATCCTGCCGACGCCGGCACCTCGTCTGGAGGGGATCGCGATGGCCAACGAGTCGCTGCTCGAGTCCTGGAACGAGACGCCCACGAAGGCCGCCATCACCGGGTTCGTGCGGGCGGCGACGGAGCGCGGTCCTGGGTTCGTGCCCGTCGAGGAGCGCATCGCGACCTTCGACAACGACGGCACCCTGTGGACCGAGAAGCCCATGCCCATCGAGCTGATGTTCGTGCTCCGGCGCTGGGTGGAGATGGCCGATGCCGACCCGTCCCTGCGCGACCGTCAGCCGTGGAAGGCGGCCGTGGAGCGGGACTTCGCATGGCTGGGCGGCGTCGTGGACCGCCACTACGCGGGCGACGACACCGACATGCGGACGGTCGTGGGCAGCGTCTTCGCAGCGTATGCGGGGCTCGACGTGGAGGAGTACGCGCGCCAGGCCGCCGAGTTCATCCGGGGCGGCAGCCACCCGAGCCTGGGCCGCCCGTTCACGGGCGTCGGGTTCCAGCCCATGGTGGAGCTGCTGCGCTACCTGGAGGCCAACGGGTTCACGACGCTCATCGCGTCCGGTGGCAGCCGCGACTTCATGCGTAGCTTCGCCCTGGACGTGTACGGGCTCGCACCCGAGCGGATCATCGGCAGCGCCAACCAGCTGGCGTACTCGTCGGACGGGGGCGGCTC
This sequence comes from Chloroflexota bacterium, assembly GCA_046328155.1. GTDB lineage: Bacteria > Chloroflexota > Limnocylindria > Limnocylindrales > CSP1-4 > JAFMJV01. Next base: position 6,555 of record JAXLXC010000009.1, on the reverse strand, counting down.
GCTCGTCTACCAGGCAGCGCCAGATGCGTTCGATGACGGCCCCGCCAAGCCGGTCCGAATCTGGAACCGGCTGGGTCGACGACCGCTGGTCGCGGGCGGCAACTCCAACGGGGACATCCCGATGCTGGAGTTCGCCGGGACCGCGGATCGACCCGCGCTGCGCCTGCTCGTGCTCCACGACGACGCGGAGCGCGAGGCCGACTACACCAAGGGCGCCGAGCAGGCGTTGGACCGCGCCCGGGCCGATGGCTGGACCATCATCAGCGTCAAGGACGACTGGAGCACGGTCTTCGCCGGCTGAGGTTCCGCAGAGGTGGTGTATGGTGTGGTGTATGCAGCGCACCAACATCTATCTGGAACGAGCACAGACCGAGGCGCTCGACCGTCGGGCTGCGGAGGCGGGCATCTCACGGGCGGAGGTGATTCGCCGGCTGCTCGACGAGGCGCTCGCGGGCCCGCACGTCGACCTCGAGGCTGACCTGTCAGCGATCGGGGAGTCGTTCGGAGCGCTCGCGTCGATGGAGCCCGTCACCCGCGGGCGGGATGCGCGTGGGCGCCATCTGGAGCGCGTGGCGCGGTCGGGCGGGTGACCCTCGTCGACTCCGACGTGCTCATCGCACATCTCCGGGGGCTGCCGGCCGCGGAGGGGTGGCTGGCACGTGTCCGCGAGCGGGACGGGCGGCCATCGGTCAGCGTCATCGCCATCGCGGAGGTCACCGGGGGCATGCGCTCCGCCGAGCGTGGCGCGGCCGGGCGTCTCCTGGGCACGTTCCATGTCATCGATGTCGATGAGCAGATCGCGCGTCGGGCTGGCGAGTATCAGCGACGCTTTCGGCGCTCCCACGGATCCATCGGGCTGGGTGACTACCTGGTCGCGGGGACGGCATCCGTCAGGGGCCTTGCTCTCGCGACCCTGAACGTGCGTCACTTTCCGATGTTCGAGGGGCTGCGTGCCCCGTTCGAGCTGCGCGTCAGGGATCGATCGGGCCGCTATCCTCGTGCGTGACGCAGCCATCGCGCACCGACGGACGATGAGGGAGAGGTAGAGGGATGGGCTCAGCCATCGGTGACAGCCTGGTGTACGCGATCGGAATCGCGATCAGCCCGGTGCCGATCATCGCGGTGATCCTGATGCTGTTCTCGGGGCGCGCACGCCAGAACGGGCCGGCGTTCCTGGGTGGCTGGGTCGCGGGCGTCGCCGCGGTCGTCGTCATCGTGACGGCGGTCTCGGGCGCGCTGGGTGCGTCGAGCGGCGGCCCCTCGACGCTCGCGTCGCTGCTCAAGCTGGCGTTGGGGATCCTGCTGCTGGTGCTCGCGTGGGCGCAGTGGAAGCGGCGCCCGGTCCCAGGCATGGAGCCCGAGGTGCCCAAGTGGATGGCCCAGGTCGACCGGATGGAGCCCACCCAGGCGCTCATCCTGGGCGTCGCCCTGTCCGCGGTGAACCCCAAGAACCTGACGCTGTCCATCGGTGCGGCGCTGGTCATCGGCAGTGCCGGCCTCGACCTGGTCCAGGCGCTGGTCGCTGTGCTCGTGTTCGTGTTCGTCGCCTCGCTGAGCATCGGGGTGCCGGTGGTCTACTACCTCGTGGGCGGCGAGTCGGCCAAGGCGACGCTGGACGGCTGGAAGGCGTGGCTCGGCGAGCACAATGCGGTGGTGATGGCGGTGCTCCTCCTCGTCTTGGGCGTCGCCCTCGCCAGCAAGGGCCTCGGGGGGCTGATCGGATGAGGTCCACCACCCGCTGACCGCGCCGGAGTCGCCGCTCGATGCCCTCCGGACTGTTCCCGTCGCTCAAGGGCTACCAGCCGACCTGGCTGCGCGGCGACATCATCGCGGGCCTCACGGTCTGGGCGGTCCTGGTCCCCGAGGCGCTGGCGTACGCCTCGATCGCGGGCGTGTCGCCCGTGGTGGGACTGTATGCCGCGCCCGGTGCGCTGCTGCTGTATGCCATGTTCGGCAGCTCCCGCCACCTCATCGTGGGACCCATGTCCGCGACCGCGGCGCTGTCCGCGTCCATCGTGGCGACCGCCGTCACGCCCGCCGACGACTTCACGGCGGCGACCACGACGCTGGCCCTCTGCGTGGGCATCGTGGGGCTGGTCGCGGCGCTCCTGCGGCTGGGGTTCCTGACCAACTTCATCAGCGAGCCGGTGCTCAAGGGCTTCATCGTGGGCCTGGCCCTGACCATCATCATCGGCCAGGTGCCGGGGCTCCTGGGCATCGAGGGGGTCTCGGGCGACTTCTTCGAGAAGCTCGCCGGCGTCCTCCGGGAGCTAGGGTCGCTCAGCGTGCCCACGACCATCGTGGGCATCGCGTCGTTGGCCATCGTGCTGGGGCTCAAGGAGGTGGCGCCCGTCCTGCCCGGGTCGCTCATCGCGGTCGCGGTGGGCATCCTGTCGGTCAAGCTGCTCCAGCTGGACCAGCACGGCGTGGACATCGTGGGCACCATCCCCGCAGGCCTCGCCCCGGTGGGCATCCCGGATGCCTCGCTCGACCTGTTCGGGCGGCTGCTGGGCCCGGCCATCGGCGTGCTGCTCATCGGCCTCGCGGAGGGTCTGGGCGCCGCCAAGACCTATGCCGCCCGAGCGCACTACGACATCGAGCCCGACCGCGAGGTCCTGGGTCTGGGTGCCGCGAACCTCGCCGCGGGCCTGACCTCGGGCATGGTCGTCAACGGCAGCCTGTCCAAGACCGCCGTCAACGGGGCCGCGGGTGCCAGGAGCCAGGTGTCGGGGCTGGTGGTCGCGGCGATGACCATCGTGACCCTGCTGTTCCTCACCGGGCTGTTCGAGCAGCTGCCGGAGGCGACCCTCGCGGGCGTGGTCATCGCGGCGGTCTGGGAGCTGGTGGATGTCCGGGCGCTGCAGCGTCTCTACCGCCTGTCGACCGAGCCCCTCGCCAGGCTCACGGGGCTGACGGCGCGCCCCGACTTCCTGGCGGCGATGGCGGCGATGCTGGGCGTGCTGGTCTTTGACACGCTGCCGGGGCTGTTCATCGGCATCGGGATGTCCCTGGTGCTGTTGCTCTACCGGGCGTACCGGCCGCACATCGCCACCCTCGGCCTGGTGCCCGGCTCGGCAGACCAGTACGGCGACGTGGCGCGGCACCCGGAGAACGCGCTCGTGCCTGGCGTGACCATCCTGCGCGTGGACTCGGCGATCTTCTTCGCCAACGCGGAGCACGTCCGGGGCACCGTGCGAGCGGCGGCCGCCCAGCCGGGCACGCGCGCCGTGATCCTGGACCTGGAGGCCGTGCCCACCGTGGACGTGTCCGCGGTCCGGATGCTCGCGGAGCTGCGCGAGGACCTCCAGGTGCGGGGGAGCCGGCTGGTGCTGGCGCGGAACCTCGGCCAGGTGCGAGAGCTGATGCGCCGCGAGCTGGGCGATGCGAGCGTCGCCGACGTGCATCCCAGCGTGGCTGATGCGGTGGCCGCGCTCCAGGCCGACGGCACGACCACCACGACGGGCGCCGACGGATGACCGAGGGTGGCGCTCCCGCGCCGGGAGCCGACGGCCCCACGGTCAGCCCCACCCTCGACACCCCGGCGAGTTCGACGCCCTTCGATGGGGGCCGGTCCGTGCGCCAGGCGGGCATGATCACCGCGGCCCTGGGCCTCGCGCACGCGGTGCTCGTGCTGCTCGCCGCGTTGCTCATGTCGACCGTCCCCGACGCGCCTGACGTGGCGACGATGGAGGCGTTCTACGGCGACGCCGACCGGCGTCGCATCGCGCTCGTGGGCCTCTACCTGCTGCCGTTCGCGGTCATCACGTTCATCTGGTTCGAGGTGGCGCTCCGGATGTGGATCTCGGGGACGCATCGCCGGGCGAACGTGCTGCTGTCCAACGTCCAGCTGGTCTCCGGCATCGTGTTCGTGACGCTGTTCGCGGCGTCGACCGCCACCACGGGCGTGAGCCTCGCGGCTGCCGAATGGGCGGGCGAGCCCATCGACCCGACCGTGGCCGCCCTGCTGCCCACCTACGGGGACACGCTGCTGTTCGTGTTCGCCATCCGGATGGCCGCGATGTTCATGTTCACGACCACGTCCATCGCGCCCAGCGCCAACGTGCTGCCGCGTTGGTTCGTCATCCTCGGCTACGTCCTCGGCGCCCTGCTGCTGCTGAGCGCCACCTTCGAGACGTGGTTGTCGCTGGTGTTCCCGATCTGGCTGATGGTGCTGAGCGCCCTGCTGTTCCGTCGCGCCCGGCGGCTGCCCCCGCACCTGACGCTCCAACCCCCGGCGCCGCTGCTCACGCGGACGGGGCCGATCCCGCCCCCGTGAGGCGACCGTGACGACGCTCCCCGCGGTCGGCGGCCGCGACCTCGCGCGATACCTGCCCATCGTCGCGTGGCTGCCGCGCTATCGGAGGTCCGCGCTGCCACGGGACCTCATCGCCGCGATCACGGTCTGGGCGCTCGTGGTGCCCCAGGCGATCGCCTATGCCCAGATCGCCGGCCTGCCGCCCCAGCAGGGTCTGTTCGCGGCGGCAGGCGGCCTGCTGGGGTACGGGCTCATGGGCACCTGCCGGCAGCTCATCGTGAGCCCGACCTCGTCGACCGCCGCGATCTCGGCCTCGCTCGTGGGTGCGATCGCCCTGGGCGACGTCACCAAGCTGGCACCGCTGTCCTCGGCGCTGGCCATCCTGTGCGGCGTCACGTTCGTGCTCCTGGGCCTGCTTCGGCTGGGCTTCGTGTCGCGGTTCATCCCTGCGGCGGTCCAGGTGGGCTTCATGTTCGGCCTGGGCATGACCATCATCGTGGGGCAGCTAACCAAGATCCTGGGGGTGCCCGAGTCATCCGGCACGTTCCTGGAGCAGACACGGGGCCTGCTGGCGGATCTGGGCGACACCAACCTGTGGACGGTGGCGCTGGGGGTGGTCGCGCTCGCGTTGCTGTTGGGCGGGCCACGACGCGCACCCGGGCTGCCGTGGGCGCTCATCGTGGTCGTGGGCGGGATCGTGGCGGTCGCCCTCCTGGGTCTCGCGGACAAGGGCGTGGCCGTCATCGGCCTCGTGGACGGCGCGTTCCCGTTGCCCGCCATCCCGGCCATCGCGCCCCAGGACCTGTTCGCGCTGGTGCCCGGGGCGATCGCCATCGCGGTGGTGGGCAGCGCCGAGAGCCTCACGGTCGCCCAGTCGTTCGCGGAGGAGCATCGCTACGAGATCGACCCCGACCAGGAGCTGCGTGCCAACGGCGCGGGCAACCTGGTGTCGGGGCTGCTCCAGGGGTTCATCGTGGGCGGCGGGGCGAGCCAGAGCGCTGCCGCCGAGCGCGCCGGGGCCAGCTCCCCGATCGTGTCGCTGATGGTCGCCGCGCTGACCGTCATCACGTCGGTGGCGCTGCTGCCGCTGTTCCAGGACCTGCCGCAGCCCGTGCTGGGCGCCATCGTCATCAGCGCGGTCATCGGCTTCCTCAGGGTGGCCGAGCTGCGGCGGATCGCGGCGCTGCGCCGCGATGCCTTCCTGCTCGCGCTCGTCGCGCTGGGGGCCACGCTGGTGCTGGGCATCCTGTCGGGGCTCATCGTCACGGTCCTGCTGGCCCTGGTGCTGCTGCTCGCGAGCTTCGCGCGTCCCGAGGCCAGCGTCATGGGCCAGGACCCCTCAGGGGAGCTCGTGTCGCTCGCCCGCGTCCCGGGTGCCGCGACCCTGCCAGGCGTGCTGGTGCTGCGCCTCGATGCGCCCCTGCTGTTCCTCAACGCCGGCACGCTCCACGATCGGGTCAGCCGGGCATCCACGGGCATGGACCCCAGACCCTCCGTGGTGGTCCTGGACCTGTCGATGAGCGCCGACCTGGACATCGGCAGCCTGGACGTCCTTGGCCGGCTGGACGAGCGTCTCCGGAACGAGGGCGCGGAGCTCCGGCTGGTGCACGTCCACCGCCTGGTGCAGGACGTGCTGGCCCGGGCTGCCGCGTTGGGCACCCGGACGCCGCCGATCTACGCCACCATGGCGGACGCAGTGGACCTGGAGCGAGGAGGGGCCTCATGACGGACATGGACGGGTCGGCCGTCGCCGGGAGCGCGGAGCCCGCGCCGCCGATGCCAGGCGTGGCGTCGCCGGACGCTACGGCGGGCGACGTCGTCGTGCCTGCCCGGTTCCTGCCGCTGCAGTTGCCCAGCGCCCCCTTCTGGGTGGTGCTCATCGCGGGCATCGCGGCGGTGGTGCTGGTGGTCGCCGCGTCGTCGGCGCTGTTCGTGTTCGCCATCGGAATCGCCCTGTCGTTCTTTCTCGTGCCGGTCGTCAACTGGCTGGTGCGACACGGCATCCCCCGCATCGGCGCCTCGATCCTGGTGGTCGTGGTGCTCGTCCTCATCACGCTCACGGCGCTCCTCATCGGCGCCTACATCCTGATCGACCAGGGGACCGCCTTCGTCCAGTCGCTGCCCAGCCTGTTCGCCGACCTCAAGGCGGACTTCGACGCGCTCGAGCTGCCGACGTGGCTGGAGGAGGCGGTCACGGCAGTGGGAACGACCCTCCAGAGCACGCTCGCGAACCTGGACTGGGGCGCCTGGATCATCGGCTTGGTCCAGGGGGTGCTGGGCATGGTGGGGCTGTTCTTCAG
>JAXLXC010000089.1:0-3001 GCA_046328155.1 Chloroflexota bacterium | reverse complement strand
GCCGTGACCGACAGCCAGCCGCGCATCGTCCGCTCGCCCATGCGCATGGGGGCGACGCCGGCCTCGGCGAGGAGCCCTTGGGTGTCGTCCGGGTCGGCGCGCACGAGGAGGCCGGCGCCCATGACGCCCACCACCATGTTGCCGCGGTCCAGGAACACGAGTCCGCCGAACATCCGCTGCTCGCGCAGCGGACCCCGGTCGGCCAGCAGCGCCCGGGTGCGCATGGCCAGCGCCTCGTCGTACGGCATGGCGATACGGTACGGCGTCCGCTCCTCGGCGTCTCAGGCACCCTTCATGGCCCCGCCCGATACTGTCGCGATGGTCCCAGCCATGCCCCGTCGCCAGCGCAGCCGTGTGGCCCTGCTCACCGTGCTCCTGGCCATCGCCCTCGCGGCCCTGCCAGGCTGGGCGGCCTCGATCTCGTCGCCCACGTCCGTCTCGCCCAGCTCGTCCCCGGCCGCGAGCGCCCAGACGTTCCGGCTCGTGAGCTACAACATCCTGGGCAGCGACACGGAATCGGCCGAGCGGCTCATCGAGGCACTCGTGGCCCGGGCGCCGGCGGTGGTGGGGCTGGTCGAGGTCGCGCAGTCCCGCGCCGACGAGCTGGCCGCCGACCCGCGGCTGGCCGAGCTCTACCCGTGGCAGGAGTACCGGCCGAACGCCCCCAACGGCGGGTTGGCGGTCCTGTCGTCGTATCCCATGGAGGTCCAGGCGTCGGACCCGTGGGTGCCGGTCATCGTGACCCGCGTGGACGTGGATGGGACGCCGGTCGCGTTCATCGCGGCGCACGCCATCAACCCCCTCCGGTCCAGCCGCCGGGACGCGCAGCTGACCGCGATGCGCGGGCTCATCGACGAGCAGGCTGCGGCCGGGCTGCCGGTGGTCCTGGCGGGCGACCTCAACACGAACGCCTTCGAGCCGGCGTTCTGGCCGCTCTCGTCGGGGCTCACGGACGTGGACGCTGGGGCCACCTGGGGTCCCGACCCCAATGGCCCGGCGATCCTGCGCATCGACCACATCCTGACCACGCCCGACCTGGTGCCCGGCGATGCCGCGGTGGACTGCGATGCGTCGGCATCCGACCACTGCCTGCTGGAGGCGGTCATCGGGCTCGGATCCTGACAGCTTCGGGCGCTGGCGGGTGGCACCATGGAGGGTGCGTGGCGCCTCGCGCGACCGACCTCGTGCCGCCCGCAGCTGCCGCTGACAGGAGGCTCCCATGACGACGCCGCATCGCCCCATCTGGGCGGATAACTCGAGCCGTGACCCGGCCGCCATCACGGCGTTCTACGGCGGCCTGTTCGGCTGGAGCTTCCTCACCAGCCCCGACCCGCAGTACGGCGGCTACTCGCGCGCCCAGCTGGATGGCCGCGACGTCGCCGGGTTCGGTGGCCTCCAGGACCCCAACCTGCCGGCGTCGCTGTGGAACCTGTACATCGGCACGCCCGACGCGGCCGCCACGGTCGCCGCCGCCACCGCGGCCGGTGGGCGGGTGGTCGTGCCGCCGTTCCCCATCGGGGCGCTGGGCGTCTCGGGGTTCGTCGCCGACCCGCTGGCGCCGTGCTCGGCATCTGGCAGCCAGGCGAGATGACGGGCTTTGGCGTCCAGGGCACCAACGCCTATGGCTGGGGTGAGCTCAATGCGCGTGGCGTCGCATCGGCGGTGCCGTTCTACGAGGCGACGTTCGGCTGGACGCATCGCACCAGCCCGATGGGCGAGGGTCGGACCTACACCGAGTTCCTCGATGGCGAGGAGAGCCTGCTGGGCGCCTTCGAGATGACGCCCCAGATGCCCGCCCAGGTGCCCAACCACTGGCTGGTGTACTTCGCGGTGGATGACGTGGCGGCGGTGCACGACGCGGCGGTCGCGGCGGGCGGCGCGAGCCTGATGCCCGCGACCCCCTTCCCAAGCGGCACCTTCGCCGTCCTGGCGGATCCGCTGGGTGGGACGTTCGGCCTGCTCCACATGGCCGGCTGACCTGTCTCAGAGGCCGCCGCAGGCGGCCGCGCTGCAGCGTCGGAACCGGATGTACGCGCCGGAGTCGTAGGCCACCGCCAGACGCGTCGCGCCGCCGACCTCGGCGTAGCCGATGGCCACCTCGTCGAGCTCCCCGGCGAGGCGCCGGTTGGTGCGATGGGCGAGGGCGTCCGTCGACTGGACGATGCGCTCCTCGCCGCCGCCCAGGCCGCCGATGGCATAGACGATCGCGATCCTGGTGCCGCGCACGGCGACGCTCCGCGGTGCGACGTACACGTCGACGGCGTCGCACCCGATGTCGGTCACGCGTCGGTCCGTCCCCCACGTGGCACCACCGTCCTGGCTCGCCCGGGTCCGCACGTCGCATCGGTCCCACGCGGCCACGACGCGCGCGCCGCCGGATGCGATCTCGGGGGTCGCCCCGCTGTGGGTGGGGGACCCGTTGCCGATGACGAACGGGCTGCCCAGCGTGATGCCGGCCGTGGCCGTCGCATGCCGGCCCATGATGTCGCCGCTGGGTGCCGCCCAGGCGACGAGCACGCCGTCGCCCGACGCCGTCAGCACCGGCCCGTACCACATCGCGCTCGCGGTTCCCACGACCACCGTCGCGGGCAGGCCCGGGTCCGTCGTGGTCGCCCGCGCGAGGAAGACCACGTCGTCCGCGACCCAGGCGACCCAGGCGACGTGGGACGGCCCGGGGCACACCACGTCGGGCCAGCGGGGCGTGGTGGCACCCGTGGTGATGGAGCGGGTCCCGCCGGGCATCCCCCACACGTCGAGCAGGTAGGCACCCGACCCATCGTGGTGGTGGGCGAACGCCGACACGAGCGTACCGTCCGAGCACCACGCGAACGACGCCTGGCGGGCGTGCGTCCGGACCACCGTCGGCGCGCCGAAGGAGCTGCCGCCGTTGCTGCTGGTGCGCACCCGGATGGTGTCGCCCGCGCCCGCGAGCGGCGTCGACCAGCCGACCGCCACGCGGCTGCCGCGGTACGCGGCGTCCTCGAGGACCACCGAACCCGAC
>JAXLXC010000088.1:0-3460 GCA_046328155.1 Chloroflexota bacterium | reverse complement strand
GCGTGACGGAACCTGCGGTGCGCCTGGTCGGCATCGAGAAGCGCTTCGGGAGTCACGTGGTGCTGCACGGCATCGACCTGGACGTGGCGCCCAACGAGTTCGTGTCCCTGCTGGGACCCAGCGGCTGCGGGAAGACGACCCTGCTGCGAATCATCGCGGGCTTCGAGCGGGCGTCGTCCGGGAGCGTGGCCGTGGCGGGCATGGACGTGACCGAGATGCCGCCCCACCAGCGACCCACCAACCTCGTGTTCCAGCGGGGTGCGCTGTTCCCCCACATGACCGTGGCCGAGAACATCGGCTACAGCCTCAAGCTGCGTGGCTGGCCGAAGGCGCGCATCGACGCCCGCGTGGAGGAGCTGCTCGCGCTGGTGCGCATGGACGGCTTGGGCGGCAGGGGGCCCACCCAGCTGTCCGGCGGCCAGATCCAGCGTGCGGCGCTGGCTCGGGCGCTCGCCCCCCAACCCACCGTGCTGCTGCTCGACGAGCCCCTCTCGGCGCTGGACCTGAAGCTGCGCCAGCACATGCAGCTGGAGCTGCGTGCCCTCCAGCGCCAGCTGGGCGCCACGTTCATCTATGTGACCCACGACCAGACCGAGGCGCTCGTGATGTCGGACCGCATCGCGATCATGAACGCCGGTCGCCTGGTCCAGCTGGGCACCCCACGCGAGATCTACACCCGGCCCGCGAGCGTCTTCGCGTCGGACTTCATCGGCGAGACCAACCTCGTGCCGGGGGTCGTGGCGGATGCCGACGACGGGTCGGTGACCCTCGCGGCGGGGCCGGTCACGCGCCTCCGGGGTCGGGCCGGCGAGCCGCTGCCGATGGGCACGGCAGCGACGCTCTCGGTGCGGCCGGAGGCCATCCGCCTGACGCGGACCGCCGCGCCCGTCGATGCCGAGGCGCTGGTCGACGGCTTCCTGGGCCAGGTCCGCCAGGTCGTCTATCTCGGCTCGCGCGTGCGGCTGGAGGCGGTCACCCCAGACGGGGTCGCGGCCTGGACGGACCTGCGCGAGGACGAGGCCGAGGGGGTGGCCATCGGGGACTGGGTGTCACTCCGCTGGGCGCCAGGCTCGGCGAGCATCTGGGCTGGCGGGGCGACCGGGATCGCGTCGGAGAGCGGCACCATGGACGGCTGACGACGCGGCGCGCGGCGCCGCCCCAGGAGGACGCGATCACGGGTGGATCCCCCACGAGTCGAGAGAGCAGGAGAGCCCCATGGATGCACGGATCAGGTCGTTGCTCGATGCCCGGCTGAGCCGCCGGACCTTCATCAGTGCCACGACGGGTGTCGTCGCGCTCAGCGCGCTCGGGCCGCGGCTCGTGCGCGCCCAGACGCTGGGCGGCCAGCTCAACTTCATCGGCTACGACGGCGAGGACGCGCGGAACGTCGCCAAGCCGTTCTTCGAGGCCAACGGCATCCAGGTCAACCCGACGTTCATCGCGGACGCGTTCGAGCCGTTGACGCGCTTCCAGACCGGCGGCCGTGGCCAGATGGACATCATCTCCGACAACAAGGACTTCATGCGTGCCGTCCTCGACGGCGGCGTCGAGCTCTTCACGCCCTTGGACCTGACCCGGATCCCCAACGCGGCGGGCCTGTTCGAGGGCCTCAAGACCCCGTCATGGCTGTACCGGGACGGGGTCACCTACGGCATCCCGCTGATCTGGGGCGACGAGCCGTGCGTCTTCGACCCGTCCGTGTGGGATGGCCCGCCAGCGACGTACACGGAGTTCGCGGACCCGTCGTGGGCGGGCGCGCTGGTGCTGGTGGACGACCCCATCGCCAACACCTGGCTGTGGGCCAAGTCGATGGGCTTCGAGCAGCCGAACCGACTGACGCAGGCGCAATTGGACCAGGCGGTCGACGAGATGCTCAAGACCAAGCCGAACGTGGTGACCTTCGCCGCCACGCTGGGCGACCAGGCCGACGTGCTCATCCGGGGCGATGCGACCATGGCCGTGGGCGGCTGGGCGTATCAGATCCTCATCGCCAAGGACAAGGGGGTGACGCTCGCATCCGCCTCGCCCGCGACGGATGGGACCTTCTTCTGGTCGGATGCGTACTCCATCGCGCTCGACGCGCCCAACATCGACAACGCCTACGCGTTCATCGACTTCATGATGTCGCCGGAGGCGAATGCCGCCGTCGCGTCCGAGCTGGGCTCCGCCTGCACCATCGAGGCGGCGCTCCCGCTGGTCGACCCGCTGGTGGCGGGGTTGTATCCCTATGACGAGGTGCGGGCGCCGGGCGGGGTGCTGGACACCCAGGTCGTGTCGCCTCCCACCGAGGACGACGGCGACATCGTGGGCGTCGCCAAGTGGCAGGAGGCGTGGCAGCGGTTCAAGCTCAGCTGAACGCCCGGCTCGCGGGCGGCGGACGCCGCCCGCGAGCCCTCCCCACCCCTCCCACGAGGTACGCCGTGTCTGGTGTCACGCCCCCCACCCCCGTCGACCTGCTCATCCGCCACGCGCACCTGATCACCATGGACGACGCCGGCACGCAAGTCGCGGACGGCGCGGTGGCCGTCGCCGGCAACCGGATCAGCCATGTCGGCCCCGACGACGTCGTGGCGAACGCGGTCGCGGCGGCGCGGACCATCGATGCCAAGGGCGGGCCGCTCCATCCGGGCATGGTGGAGACGCATCTCCATGCCTCCTACCAGACGTTCCGGAGCGTGATCCCCGACCAGATGCGCGAGGTGGACGCCTTCCCGACCGTCGAGCAGAAGTTCTACGACGTGGTCACGGCGGAGGACGAGGAGCTCGCGGGCCTGCTCGCCTCGATGGAGATGGTGCGCAACGGCACGACCTGCTTCCTGGAGGCAGGCACCTTCCTGTTCCCCGACGCTGGCGCGTCGGCGGCATCCACGGTGGGCATCCGCGCGCTGCTGGGCGACGTGTGCATCAACGACCAGCCCGGCGGGTTCGCGCAGGGAAAGGAGGCGCGCGCTGCGGCAGGGGGCTTCATCACGCGTGCCCCGCACGACCTCGACTCCGCGCTCGCGATCCTGGGCACCCAGCTCTCCCGCAACGCCGACCCGGATGCCCTGGTCCGGGGCCACATCTCGGTGATGGGCCTGGGAACGGCGTCCCAGACGCTATTGGTCGAGGCCAAGCGGCTGGCGCGCGAGGCCGGGGTGGTGCTCAACATGCACCACGCGTACTCCGTGGCCGACACGGAGGCCGATCGCGTCCGCTATGGCATGGACCCGGTGCTGCATCTGGTGGACATCGGGGTGATCGACCGATCGACCACGCTGGGCCACGCGAACCACCTCACCGACGCCGAGGCCGAGGCGATCATCCAGACCGGGGCGAGCCTCGCCTGGGCCCCCGCGGCGAGCATGATGTGGGGCCACGGGGGCACGCTCCACGGACGCCACGCCGAGCTGTGGCGACGCGGCGGCAACATCGGCCTGGGGTCGGACTCCGCGAACTGGAGCAACGACTTCGACCTGTT
>JAXLXC010000087.1:0-3752 GCA_046328155.1 Chloroflexota bacterium | reverse complement strand
CCCGCACGGACGCGCCGCACACCTGACGGCCGGCCTCGGTGGCCTCCGTGTTCGCGGCCGCGCACAGCACCGGCCGCGCGAGCCACATGAGCGACGGGCCCAGGATGCACAGCGCCGCGCCCACGCGCGCCAGCAGCCACGCCAGCCTCGCCGGCCCGTGCCACAGCTCCGCGAGCAGGTACGCGAGCGCGATCACCAGGAACGGCACCGCGGTGTAGTAGTGGTACTGGAACGTGGCCCGGTCGATGCGCGCCCACGGCAGCCACATGGCCAGGAACAGCAGCACGATGGCCGTGAGCGCGAGGCTCCGTCGTCGCCAGCCCGCGATCGCGGCGAAGACGAGCGCCGGGATGCTCATCCAGAAGACGACCAGGTTCCCCGAGTCGTAGATCTCGCCGGTGGTGTTCCCCGCGAACGAGTCCTGGTAGTACCAGACCGGCTTGAGGTTCAGTGGCCACGCCCACCACGGCGACGAGGCGGCATGGGGCACCCGCAGGTCGTCGTGGTAGCGATACATCTGGAGCGTGAGGCCCCAGATGTCCTGCCCCGTGTGGTCGGCCGGGAAGCCCTTCCAGTACTGGTTGCCGAGCGCCACCCATGGCGCGTAGCTGATGACGTAGACGACGAGCGGGATGGCCACGAGGCAGCCGAGGGCGAGCAGCCAGGGCACGCCCACGAAGCGACCCGGCGACAGCCAGCCCGGCGTCAAGTCGGCCGGGGCCGCGACCGATGGCGAGGCGGCCACCGCGGCGTCGGCCAGGGGTCCGTGGCCCATGCGCCCGGCGAGCACCGACCCGAGCCCCACGATCGAGGCGACCGCCACGAGCGAGCCACCGGCGAGCAGCAGGCGGGACCCCCCGAGCATCCCCTCGGTGGCGTTCGACGAGCCGGCCACGAGCGCGCCCGTCACGAGGAGCACGCCTCCCAGGAGCAACCACCCGACCGCGCTCAGGACCTCCCCGCGGGTGAGGCGGACCGGTCGGCGCACCATGGCGGCGGCGAGGGCGAGCGTGAGCAGCAGCATGACGGTCAGGAACGGCCAGTTCCGATGCGGCTCCGCCACGTCCGCGGGCCGGACGGCGAGCGCGCCGAGGGTCGCGGTGAGCGCGATCATGCCGAACAGCGCGATGACCCGGCCGAGCGACGAGCGCAGCAGCACGAGCAGCACGAAGCCGCCGATGGCGTAGGCCGCCACCCACTTGGACGCGAGCGCGAGGCCCAGGAGCGCGCCCACCAGCGGCACGACCAGCACGACCTGCCACCAGCGGCGCCAGGTGCCCAGCCACACGGGGGCGAAGAGGGCCGCGGCGAGGACGAGGAAGCCCGTGACGTAGGCGTCGTTCATGGCGATGCGGGGGTTCGCGAACAGCATGCCCTCGGCCAGCGCGAGCGCGGCCGCGAACAGGCCCACGCTCCGGCGTCGGAACAGGACCCGGGCCAGGAGATAGATGCCCACCGCCGTGAGAGCGCCCATGAGCACGCCCGGCAGCCGGTAGCCGAAGGCGTTGCCCCCCACGTCCACGCTCGCTGCCCGACCGTCGGCCGAGAGCGCGAGCAGCTGGGTCCGGTCCACGTCCGGCCGGTCGGGCTGGGTGTCCATGACGACCGCGGCGGGCGCGAACGGCAGCGGCACGTCCATGAACACCGACTTGCCGTGGACGCCGATGACGTAGACAGTGGGCGCGCCGTCCCGTTCCTCGACCACGTGCACCAGGTCCGCGACGTCATTGAACGCGACGTCCGTGACCGGCCCTGGCATGTCCAGCGCCCCCTCTTCGACCGGGCCGTTGTGCTCGTTCTTGACCCAGTCGTCGCGGATCGGCTGGACCTCCGACCCGGCGGCGGCATCGAGCGTGTCGGACTCGACGCCGTCGTCCACGCGCGCGAGGCCCGTGACCGGCTCGTCGGTGCCGACGAAACGCAGCGTCCCGAGGCTCGCGGCGTCGAGGAAGGTCACGCCATCCGCGCCCCCGACCGCGACGATCGGTCCCGGCGTCAGGGTCAGGCCCTCCAACGTCCCGTCGTCGATGCCCGCCTGGACGTCCGTGGTCGTCGCTTCGTCGAGCCACGCGGCGAGTGCGACGACCTCCTGGTCGGAGCGGAGTCTGTCCTCGATGGTCGCGGGGTCCTCGCCCAGGTCGTCGGCGAGAGCGTCCGCCACGGCCGCTGGGTCCCCCACGTCCGATGGTCTGGCCACGAGCTGCTGCGCGTCGGGGAAACGCGCGAGCGCGGCCGCCCCCTCCACGGTCGCCTGGCCCGTCAGGGCCCCCGTCGCCAGATCGAACGACGAGACGGCACCGTCGGGCGCCACGACCACGAGCGACTCGTCGACGACGGCCATCGTCGCGACCGGGCCGGCCTGGGCGAACGGCGTCGACTGCGGCACGCCCGGGAGGGACGCGTCGGGTGGCGGGTCGCGCAGCGCGTCGAGCACCGTGGTGTCGAACGACGAGACCGAGCCGGAGGGCTCGGCCATGTACAGCAGATGGTCGTCGTCGTCGAGCGCGAGGGCGGTGGCCGCGAACGGGATGGCGGCGACCTGCGCGCGTGTCTCGAGGTCGTAGACCCGCACGTCCTCGCCCGTCGCCACGTACAGCCGGTCGCCGTGCCGCGTCGAGTCGCTGTCGTCCTCGCGCCATGGTCGTTCGATGGTCGCGGACGTCACCGGCACCCCGAGGGTCGACTCGCCCGTGACCCGGTGGTCGCCGAACAGCTCGATGCCGAGGGCCATCGCGTACTTGGCGAGGTGCGGGTGCGTCCACTCGTAGATGTCGTGCGGGTCGTCGTAGCGCCAGTCCTGGAGGAACTCCATGGCGGTGCGCGCGTGGTAGACCTCGTCGAAGTACATGTCGTACGGCTCGTCGACCCGGAAGCCCCGCAGGACCATCGAGGACACGAACACGAGCAGCACCATGAGCAGGTCGAGCCGGTCGAGACGGCCCGCCGGCTCGCGGACGAGGGTCGCGGAGCGGTCGGCGCGCAGGGGTCGCGGGGTGATCCGGTGGGCGATCCAGTCGAGCGCCGAAGGCCCCCGCACGGGCTCGTCCCAGGCGGTGGGGCCCCCGCCCATGGGACCACCCGTCACGGGACCGGTCGGGGGCCAGCCGCCGCCAGCGGTCCGGGCGAGCGGGATCGCGAGCGCGCCCGTGGCGCCGGTCGTGACCACGGTGCCCTCGACCGCGCTCGACAGGCGTTCGAAGCCGTCCTGCTCGCGTGCGGCGCCCCGCCACAGCCGCCACCCCGCGAACAGGAAGCTGCCGAGGACCAGAAGCACGGCGGCCACGACGAAGGTCGGGGTCCGGCTCGCCTCGCCCAGGGGCAGACCGAGCACGTTGTCGGTGCCCCACAGGTCGTAGGTGAGGACCGCGTGGAGGTTGACGAACGTCGCCACCCCGAGCGCGACGAGCACCGCGAGCCAGGAGCGCGAGGTCACCGCGAGCAGCGGCAGCAGCGCGAACACCGGCATCAGGTAGCGCTCGTGGACCCGCGTCGGGAGCACGAAGAACGCGAGCGCCAGGAAGATCGCCGTGAGCAGGATGGTCCGACGCTCGTCCCGCAGGAACAGGTTGACGAGGCCGTACAGGAACCCCCCCACGAGCAGCGCCGCGCCCACGGTCACGGCGGCGACCCCCGCCACCAGCGGCACGAGGTCCGACTGCCAGTAGGGCATCGCCCAGGCGAGCGCGGTGTTCCCGTCGAGCCCCACGAGCGCCCAGGGGTTGTACGCGTTGACCGTGAGGTACTCGTAGCCG
>JAXLXC010000086.1:0-4097 GCA_046328155.1 Chloroflexota bacterium | reverse complement strand
ACTTCGGATTCTCGCTCGCGTTCGGGACCTACGAGGTCATCTGGTCGCTGTACCTCCAGGACCTGGGCGCCAGCGTGGAGTGGGTGGGCCTCACGTTCGCCCTGTTTGGGCTGCCGATGATGGTGGTCTCGCCCATCGCGGGGCGGCTCGTCGACCGCCACGGCGCGCTCCCCTTCGTCATCGGCGGCGGTCTCACGATCTGTGTCGCGGGGGTGGTCTACGCCCTCGCCACCGAACCCCTCGCGGCCACCGCGATGGTCCCTGCCGAGGGGGTGGGCGAGGCGTTCCTGTTGCCGGGATTGTTCGCCTTGGTTGCGTTCGGTTCACCTTCGGGCCGTTCTTCCACGGCGCAGGGTATCTTCGGCGCCGTGGGCACCATCGGCCTGATCGTGGCGACCATCACCTCGGGCCTCCTGTGGGACCTGGGGCGTTCGTGGCCGTTCGGGTTCTTCGTGGTGGGCGCTGGGGCATCGCTGCTGCTCGGTCTCGCGGTGTATCGCCTCGGGCGCGGGCGCGTCCTCCTGCCCGCGCCCGCCTGATGGGCGCCGCCTCCCGGGTCGGGCCGTGTCTCGTGGGCCTGCTCGCGTTCGTGGCGAGCGCCTGCGTCACCGTCGCGCCACCGCCGGCCACGCCGGTCCCGACGCCCACCCCGGTCACCACGCCGACCCCCGAGCCGGAGCCCACGAACCGGACGTACGTCGTGGTGTCCGGTGACACGCTCCTGACCATCGCGCAGCGGTTCGGGCTGACCGTCGGACAGCTGATGGCCGCGAACCCCACCATCTCGGACCCCAACCGGATCCGGGTGGGTCAGACCATCGTCATCCCGCCGCCCGGGGCGCCCGACACCGGACCCCGAAGCGCGTCGTTCACCGACGGCACCGACGACGCCGTCGATGAGCAGGGTCAGGTCACCTCGACGCCGGGCTATGCCGACATCACGCGCGCGAGCGCGGAGCTCGTGGACGACCGTCGCATCCGCGTGGACCTGTCGCTGGTCAACGCGCCCCCGAGCCGGATGGACCCGGACATCGAGGCCGTGCGCTACGTCGTGGTCATCGATGTCGATGGTGACGGACAGCCCGACTACCGACTCCTGTACGCCAACGACGTCGAGGGCCAGCCCGGCTTCGCGCTGGCGCTGCTCGACCGACGCACCGGCAAGGTCCGCACGGGCGACGACTTCCCGGGCCAGGTCGAGGTCACCGGCCGACGCGTGGTCTTCACCGTCCGGCGGCAGGCGCTGGGATCGCCGCGCCTGTTCGACGTCGCCGCATCCGTGGAGCGGGTGTACCACCCGGGTGGGGTGGGCGATCCGGAGGTGGAGCTGAGCACCGACCTCGCGCCCGACCAGCAATGGCCGCGTCCGAACCCCCGATGGCTCGAGGTGGGCGGCTTCTGACCCTCGGCGAGCGTGCCGGCGCTCCACACCGAGCGGCTACCCGCTCTGGCGATACCGCTGGGCCGCCTCGGCGCGGTTCCGGACGTTGAGCTTGTGGAGGATGTTGGAGACGTGGGTCTCCACGGTCCGGGGCGAGATGATGAGCGCGTCCGCGATCTCGCGGTCCGTGAGGCCCTCGGCGAGCATCCGCAGGACGTCGTTCTCGCGCGGGCTGAGCCCCTCGATGGTGCCCCCGCTCACGCCCGACCGCCGCGCCGCGTCCGCGAAGTAGCGGATCGCCCGGGCCGCGAACCTGCGGGACATGGCGAGCTCGCCCCGCTGGGTGCCACGCAGCGCGCGCACGAGCGCCTCGGGGCTGAGGTCCTTGGTCAGGTATCCCGCGGCGCCCCGACTGATCGACTCGAGCATGTCCCGCTCCGAGTCCGAGACGGTGAGCATCACGATGCGGGTGTCCGGCAGGCGTGGCGCGAGCTCCTCCACCATCTGGATGCCGCTCATGCCCGGCAGGTCGATGTCCAGGAGGAGCACGTCGGGACGCACGGACAAGGCGAGCGCGAAGGCGTCCTCGGCGGTCGCCGCCTCGCCGACCAGCTCCACGCCGCCCCCGTCGATCGCCTGGCGCACGGCCGCTCGGACGAGCGCATGGTCATCGACCAGCATCACCCGCAGGGGGGCCGCCGGCTGCGCCGCCGTGTGCTTGTCGTGGTGGGTCACGGCAGGGGTCGCGACGCGTCGACCGCCGGGCTCAGGGCGGGGAGGGTGTCGGGCGGACGCGCGGCCTCGGGGACCGGGATGGTCGGCGTGGTCTCGCTCGTGGGGATGCCGGCCTCGGCCATCGCGGCCTCGGCGACCTCGGCCGCGGTCTCGGCGGCCGAACCGGTGACGGTCGGCAGCCAGTCGGGGATGAGCATCGGCACCGTGAGCTCCACGATGGTGCCGCCCTGGGGCTCCGAGGTGATCCGGAACATGCCGCCCAGGAGGCGGGCACGCTCCTCCATGCCCTGGAGCCCGAGGCCCTCGCCCGGCGCGTTGGGGTCGAACCCCTTGCCGTTGTCGGCCACGCTCACCATGAGGTCCCGCCCGTGCGTGTCGGCGCGGACCCGGACGACGGTCGCGTCCGCGTGCTTCCGGACGTTGGTGAGGGCCTCCTGCACGACGCGCAGGACCTCGATCTGCTGGCGGGGCGGGAGCGCGGTCGGGAGCCCGGCCCCCACCGAGAACGTGACCCGCAGACCGGACCGCTGCCCGAAGTCATCGACCGTGCGCTTGAGCATCTCCGACAACGGCAGGTCGGTGTCGAGGCTGGTGCGCATGGTGACGAGCGCCTGTCGCGCCTCCACGATCGCGGAGTCCAGGGCCTGACCCACCTCGCCGGCGAGCGGCTTGTCCTCGTCAGGCACGGTCGCGGCGAGCCGCTCGAACTTGAGCTTGGCGAACCAGAGATGCTGCGCGAGGCCGTCGTGGATCTCGCGCGCGAGGTGGGAGCGTTCCTCGAGCGCGGCGCGCTCCGCCTCCGAGATGCGCAGCCGGTCGAGGGTCGCGTAGGCCTCTCGCAGGGCGCGCAGGTCCGAGCGCTGCTCCGCCCCGATGCCCAGCAGGAACACGCCATAGGCCAGCAGCCGGATGAGGTCCGACGCGGTGATGAGCCCGGTGTAGACGCTGGGGTAGAACGCGGCCTGGAGCTCCGCGAACGCGAGGACGACGAGGCCCACGGCGAGGAAGCCGTCGGACACCGGTCCTCGACCCACGTAGACGGTCCGGAACAGGAACGCCGCCCCGAACAGGAGCAGCACGGTGCCCACCGCCACGGCGACCGCGAGCGGCGTGATCCCGATGAGCCGGCCGGTGCCATCGATGTCGCTGACGAGCTGATGGATCCCCTCCTCGTCGATGAGGCGAGGCAGCAGGTCCTGGAGGGGGTAGCCGATGACGGCGACGACGATGATCACCGCGATGGGCGCCAGGAGCACCGTCCGCGGTCGGATGTTGCCGGTGCGCATCCGTCGGATGGCCGCGATCCCGGCGAGCAGGAACAGGTTGGCGCTCGTGAGCCGGACCGCCGCGGTCAGGTAGAGCGGCATCTGCATCGGGTTGCCGCGGGTCATCCCCAGCAGGAAGTCGAAGCGGAACATGACGGCCGCCACCGAGAACGCGCTGAACACGGCCGTCACGAGGAACGCCGACACCTGGAGCAGCAGCGTGAGCCGCCCGCTGTCGCGATACCGGGGGAGCGTCAGCAGGGCCAGGCCACCCGCCATGAGCATGGACCACGAGGTGACCGCGACATCGAGGGTCCGGTCGAGGAGCACGACCCGGAGGTCCGTGTCGGCGACCAGCACGATGGTCGCGACGACCATCGCCACGAACACGCCGACGAGGAGCAGGTCGTATCGCCGCGGACGCAGCCCGTCGAAGCCGCCAGTGGAGCGCGACATGCGCTCGATGATACTCACCTCCCCGTGGCGTCCCTCACCACGAGCAGGTCCAGGACCCGTCCGCGATACCTCGGGAAAAGCGAGAGCCGGACCGCGCCCCAGCGGGTCCGGCTCTCTATCGCTCATCGCCTGACCCCGCCGTGTAGGGTCGGAATGAGTCGGGAACCTTCTTCGTTCGGTCCGCGGTGACCACCGCTGACAGTCCACAGGATGCCCGGATCGTCCCGCCGGGAACATCCGTACCTGTACGGAGCCGGGTA
>JAXLXC010000085.1:0-4480 GCA_046328155.1 Chloroflexota bacterium | reverse complement strand
CCGGGTCGTGGGGCCCGTCATCGCCTATGCCTACATGCAGTCGGTGGGCCTCGTCGACGACCATCTCGCGGACTGCTTCGTCCGTCCCTGAGGGACGCCGGCGCACAGGGCTGGACATCGTTCGCGGCGGCAAGCACCATGCGCGCCATGGGCAAGAAGGACGGCAAGGGGAAGGGCAAGGGACGCAAGGGCAGGGGCGAGGGCGAGCCACGCCTGCCGCTGGATGCCACCGACGCGGCCCCCGACCCAGCGCTGGTCGCGCAGCGGCTGACCAGCATCACGCTCCACCTGCTGCGCAGGCTCGCCCGCGAGGAGCAGGTGACGGGCATCAGGCCCGCCAGGCTCTCGGCCCTCGCCACCTTGTCGACGGACGGCCCGACGACGCTCGGGGGCCTCGCGCGTCGCGAGCGCGTGACGGCGCCCTCGATGACGCGCCTGGTCCATGCGCTGGAGGCGGATGGCCTCGTGGAGCGGGTGCCCAGCGCGACCGACGGGCGCGAGGTGGGCGTCCGGATCACGCCAGCCGGCGAGCGGCTCCTCGCCGACCGCGGCAACTCTCGTGCGGCGGCGGTCGCGGGATGGCTCCGACCGCTCGATGACGGCCAGCTGCGCATCGTGGACGCGGCGGTGGCGCTGCTCGAGGGCAGCCTCAAGGACGCGGGGTGACGGGCGACCTGGGCGACGGCACGCTCGTCCGGCGCCCGGATCCGGCACGATGCTGGCCGACCTGGCTGGCGCTCCTGGTCGCGGCGGCGCTGCTCACCTGGACCGGCACCCCGCCCACGATGGTCGCGGCGTGCCTCCTGGTGGTCGTGGCCACGCTCCTGGCCTCGCTCCGCTTCGCCATCCAGCCCATGGCGGTTCTGGTGCTCATGGGCGCGGGGCTCGCGCTGCGCGCCGCAGCGGTGGGCGGCGGCTGGTCGGACGTGATGCTGGTGACCGACGCTGCCATCCGCACGATGCTCGCGGGTGCCTCCCCATATGGCATCGGGTATCAGGAGTCGATCCCACCCGGCGCGCCGTTCGCGTACGGCCCCATCGCCCTGCTGTGGTACCTGCCGGCACTCGGCGGGCCTGGGCGCATGGAGACGCTGCTGACGATGCTCGTCGTGGTGGTCCTCGCCATCCGCGGCCGCCCGCTGGGCCTCTGCCTCTATGCCACCCTGCCGCCCCTGCTGGTGACCGCCACGGACGGCTCGAACGACACGAGCGCGGGCGTCCTCATCCTGGTCGCGCTGCTGGTCGCCCAGCGCTCGCCGGTCGCGGGCGGGATGCTCCTCGCGGTCGCCACCGCGTTCAAGCCCTACGCGGTCGCATGGCTGCTGCCGCTGCTGGCCTATGGGGGCGTCGGGGGCACCTTGGCCGCGTTCGCCGTCGGCAGCGCCATCGCGTGGGGTTGGGCGGTGCTGGCGTGGGGTCCACGCCCCATCCTGGACAGCCTCGCACAGGCCGAGGGGGTGCACGCCGTCCCCTACTACTCGCTGGCCTGGGTCGCCCAGGACCTGTGGCGGATGCCAGACACGGCGTGGTCGGTGCTGCGCTACGCACTCGGCCTCCTGGTCGCGGCAGTCGGCTGGCTCGAGGTGCGGACCGCACGCTCCTTCGTGATCGCGGGGTGCGCGGTGTTCGTGGTCACGCTGTACGCCGGGTGGTGGTCGACCTTCGCGTATCTCGCCGCGCTCGCCCCGGTCGTGTGCTGGCATCTGGACGACTGGCTGGGCCTGGGTGACCTGCGGGTCCGATGGCCCGGCGACCCGGTGGGTCGGCTGACCCAGTGGGTGGACGCTCGCTGGCCGGTGCTGCGTCCGTGGCCGCCCATGCGACTCCCAGCCGCAGGGAACCCCTGACGCCGGGCCGATCCCTCGGCATGGGATCGCCAGCCGGGTGTGCGGACCAGTGCGATCGACGCCCGGCCCTCGTCGGCCGTATCCTTGGCATGCAAACGACTACGGGAAGCGATGAGGCGCAGCCCCGCGATTCGGTCGCCGGAGGGGCTCGCGGAGCAGTGGCGAGCCCGGTCCCGTCCGTGTCGTGTCACGATCGGGGTGTCATGCGCGCCGTGCCATCGACCCGCGCCGCCTCCACTCGCGTCTGGCGACTGCTGGCCGTCGCCCTGCTCGGGGCCGCCCAGCTGTTCGACTACGTGTCCTTCATGGTGATGGTCGAACGCCATGGCCTCGGCGCCGAGCTCAACCCCATCGTGGTGACGCTGCATCGCACCGTGGGGATGGTGGGTCTGACCGTGGTCAAGGCCGCCGCGGTCGTGTTCCTCGCCTCGACCGCGACGCTGCTCATGCCGCGGCGCCCGGGCGTCGCCTTCGCCGTGCTCGTCGTCGGGATCATCCTGGGCGTGGCCGGGGGCATGTCGAACGTCATGACGCTCTAGCAGCGTCCGACGCTCAGGCCCCGGGGTGCGACGGCTCCCCGGGCGGTTCGACACCCCGGCCCACGACCCAGTCCCGAAGCGCCCACCGCGTCGTGTCCAGTCCCACAGAGGCCCAGGGGATGGCATCCGCCGCGAAGGAGCGGACCTCGAGCGCCTCGTCGGTGGGCTGCGCCTCGCCGCCCACGATGATGGCCTCGTAGGCCACCACGACGACCGCCGAGCTGGGCTGGGAGTAGAGGCCCACGATGGACGTGGGGACCACGTCGAGACCGGTCTCCTCCAGCGTCTCTCGGACGGCCCCCTGGATGGCCGTCTCGTCGGCCTCGAGGAAGCCGCCCGGCTGCGCCCAGGTGCCGTAGGCCGGCTCGATGGCGCGTCGCAGCAGCACCAGCTCGCCGGTGTCGGTCACGGGCAGCGTGGTGACCACCAGCCGCGGGTTGACATAGGCGATGAAGCCGCAGGCGCCGCACACGAGCCGCGCACGATGCTCGCCCGGCACCTCGCCCAGGTCCAGCCGGGAGCCGCATCGGGAGCAATAGCCGAGCATGGACCGGACCCATCCCGGCACCCGGTCCACGAAGCCATCGAGCGGCAGCGCGGCACCCGGGTCCTGGAGCGGCCGGGCCCGATCGCTCACGTCAGCCGGCGACCAGGGCCGCGAGCATCACCACGACGGTGGCCCCAGCAGCTGCCACGAGCACCACGACCCACACCACCCGAAACCATGCCGTGCCGGCATGCACCGGCATCCACGCACGCACCGAGCGGGCGATCCGGACGATGGCATCCACGGTGACCGCCAGCAGGCACGCGCCACCGACGAGGACCGGGATGCGCACGAGCCATGA
Organism: Chloroflexota bacterium; assembly: GCA_046328155.1. Taxonomy (GTDB): domain Bacteria; phylum Chloroflexota; class Limnocylindria; order Limnocylindrales; family CSP1-4; genus JAFMJV01. The sequence continues at coordinate 1,246 of JAXLXC010000085.1, read as the reverse complement.
CGAGAAGGGCGACCCGAGCTCGAGGGCCATGATGGCGATGACGCCACACACGAGGGCCACGATGGACACGTAGATGAACGAGTCCCGCAGCGGCGTGGGCTGCTCCTCGGAGACCCGGCTGGGGACGAGCGGGCGACCCTGGACGTCGAGGCGCTGGGGACGCTCCTGGCGGTCCAGCGCCGGGCCCACGGTCACGAGGTCGTCGGGGTCGGTCATGTCACTCGCCCTGGGCGCGGGTGAGGCCCTCCTCGGACCCGAACATGGTCAGCTTCTGGGCATCCATCCAGCGATAGCGCTCGGAGACCCGGCCCAGCAGGCCCAGGATCTCGGCGTCGGTCACGCTGGCGCCGGGCGTCGCCGCCGTGAAGCGAGCGCTCCACCAGCCCACGCCATCGATTCGCGCCGAGCCGGCCGGCCACGCGATGGTGCCGCGGCTGGTCACCGCGGCGAGATGGAAGTCGGCGCCTGCCGCGGTCCGGAGATGGCCGCCCAGCGTCTCCGGGGCCTGGTCGCTCTCGATGTACACGTCCACGCCGATGGTCTGGGTCGCGACGGCGCGCTCCGCGCGGGCATACGACCAGCGCGGGCGTGGCTCGGGGGGCATCGCGGGGAGGGTCCGCTCCTTGGCGTAGCTCAGCTCCGGCGTGCGTCCCAGGTTGCCGATGACCGCATCCGCGAAGCCGCTGGTGGAGGTCGACTGCTCCACGTCACCCTGCTGGCGCGCGACGTCGAGCGTCACCGCCCGCCCTTCGCCGAGGGTCACGTTGACCGCGTCCTCCACCCGCTGCGCGGCGCCATGCTCGCCGAGGTGCCGCAGCATCATCACCGAGCTGAGGATGAGCGCCGTCGGGTTGATGACGTTCCTGCCGGCGTACTTGGGTGCGGAGCCATGGACCGCCTCGAAGATGGCCACGTCATCGCCATAGTTGCCAGACGCCGCGAAGCCGAGCCCGCCCACCAGACCGCTCGCCAGGTCGCTGATGATGTCGCCGGCCAGGTTGGTGGTGACGATGACGTCGAACTGCGCCGGGTCCTTGGCCATCTGGTGCGCCACGTTGTCGATGATCAGGTGCTGGTGGGCGATCTCCGGGTACTCCGCCGCCACCTCCTCGCCGATGCGCTTGAACATGCCTTCGGTGAGCTTGAGGATGTTGGCCTTGGTGGCCACGGTGACCTTGGTGCGGCCCTCGCGTCGGGCAAGCTCGAAGGCGTACCGAATGATCTTCTCGGAGCCCTTGCGGCTGAT
>JAXLXC010000084.1:0-4543 GCA_046328155.1 Chloroflexota bacterium | reverse complement strand
TACCCGACCTGCGCGTGCCTGGAGCACAGCGGGCGCCCGGTCAGCCGACATCCACCACCCGCTCGCCGTCGCCGACTCCGGCCACGGCACGCTTGCGCCAGGGCAGGACGCCCTCAAGCTCCACCTCCAGCGAGAAGCTCAGGAACGTCCGCACGATCACGATGACGCCGAGGGTCGCGGCGCTCTCCAGCGTCTGCTCCACGGTGACCGTCAGGATGATGTCCGCGATGATGAGGAGCTCCAGGCCGAGCAGGATTGCGCGACCGATGTCCCGCCTGAACCGGCCATAGGCCCCGCTCGCCCGGTCCCCCAACGCGCGCCCCGCCTGGACCACCGCCCAGGCGGAGCCGACCAGGAGCACCAGGACCCCAGCCGCCTCGAACAACGTGACCGCGCCCTCCATCAGGTCGTGCATGGCTCATGTCCCTCCTGCAGCTGCGGTCAGTGAGTCGACGCCGTCGTCCACCTCGAGATAGAACCGCTCGGCGCCGATGCGCTCGCTGAGACCGGCGCGGTCCAGCGCCGCGCCGAGCGGCGCCTTCACGCGCGCGAACGCCAGTCGGACCCCGGTGCCTTCGAGCGTGTCGAGCAGCTCGTCGAGCGCCTGGGCGGCGGTGGAGTCGAGGCCCGTGATCGCCTCGGCGTTGATCAGCACCGCCTCACGGCCCGCGGCCTCAGCGAGCCGGGTCACCTCGGCCGTGAACACCTCGACGTTGGCGAAGAACAGGGGTGCGTCGAAGCGATAGATCGCGACCCGTGGGTCGCCACCCGTCGCGTCCGGATCCGCACGTCGATAGGTGTCCGTGCCGGGTACCCGCTGGAGCACGGCGGTGCTGGGGATGGCGGAGCGCCGGGCCACGTCGAGCAGCGACAGCAGGATGACCAGCAGGATCCCAGCCAGCATGCCGACCCAGATGACGAAGGCCGCCGTGGCGAGCGCGAGCGCCAGGTCCATCCGATCGAACCGACCGATGCGTCGCAGCTCCGGGATGTCGATGAGGCTGATGGCCACGACGATCGTCACGCCACCCAGGGCGGCCAGGGGCATCGGCGCGAACACGGGCGCCAGGAACGCCACGGTGAGCCCGACGAGGCCGATGCCCAGGACGCCGGTCATCTGGCTCCGGCCCCGCGCCTCGACCACCGCGAACGAACGGCTGGCCGAGCCATTGACGGCGAACCCGTGGAGAAGCCCGGATGCGATGCCCGCGGCCCCCATGCCCAGCATGTGCTGATCCTGGTCCACGTGGTCGTGGGTCCGCCGACCCAGCGCCCTGGCCGTGATGCCGCTATCGGCGAAGGTCAGGAACGCGATGCCGATGGCGGGCACGAGGAGCTCCCCCATCGCCTCGACGCCCACGGCCGGGAGGCTGGACCCGGGCAGCCCCGACGGGAAGGTCCCCATGACCGCGACGCCCCGGGTCGTGTCGAGTGACAGCAGTGCCGTGAGACCAGTGGCGACCGCGATGGCCACGAGGTACGCCGGGATCGCGGGCGCCCACCGCCCGCAGCGCCAGGATGAGGACGATGACACCCACACCGAGGGCGAGTGACGTCAGTTGGCATGGGGCCACGCATCGACGAGACGGCCTGCCACGGTGCGTCCGTCGTAGGCGTCAGATGGAGCGCCCAGCAGCTTGTCCAGCTGGCTGGCGATCGTGGTGACGCCGGTGCCCGCGAGATCGCCCACCAGCACGGGCCGCGAGAGGAGCCGCGCCAGGAACCCCAGGCGCAGCAGGCCGAGGCCGATGCACACGATGCCGGTCATGACCGCCAGCGCGGCGCCCAGGTGTTGCGAACCGCGCGGGGTCGCCGAGCGCGATGGGGGCCAGCACGGTCGCGGACAGCAGCCCCACGGTCGCCTCCGGCCCCACGTTCATGTGCCGTGACGCGCCGAGCAGCGCGTACCCGGCCATCGCGCCGAGGGCTGTATAGAGGCCGGTCTCGGGCGGCATCCCCGCGGTCTGGGCGTAGGCCAGCGCCTGGGGCACCAGCATCGTCCACATGATGAGCGCGGCCCGCGCATCGTCCATCAGCCAGGGCCGTCGGTAGCCGCGCATGGCGGGAGCGAGCCAGCGTGGCAGGCGAGCGAGCGCCCCCGTCGTGGGCATCTGCGTCATCTGCCCTGCGGAGATGAAGCGCGAGGCTTCGGACGGGCATCAGGCCTGCGCCTCCTGCGGCTGGCGTGGTCCGGCGGCATCCCCGGCAGCAGACGCCGGAGCCCGACGAACGCTGTCCAGCGCACCGGCGAGTGCGGCAGCGCGAACACCACCATCGCGCTCGTGAATCCCTGGGTGAACGTGGCGGCCCAGCCCGGCAGGTCGCGCACGACGTCCAGGAAGGACGGCTCGAGGAACAGGTGCGCGGTCTGGAGGAAGAGCGCTGGGCCGCGCCCAGGCGTCCGCGGCAACCTGCTCGGACATGCCTGCCGACACCATCGTGCGCTGCCCGGCCTGCGGCCGCGGTGAGCGCGATCATGGCCGTGACCGCGATGTTGCCAAGCGCCTCACCCAGCAGGAACGACGAGCCGTTGAGCCCGGCTGCCACACCGACGCGATGTCGCCCCGCACGGAGCGGAACAGGAGGTCGGTCCGCGGCACGTTGGCGATCGCCGCGCCAACGCCGAGGAGCCCCAGCGCGATGCAATCACCGGGTACCCGACACTGGTGTCGAGGGTCGCGAACAGGACGTCCGAGAGGGCGACGAGCAGGAGGCCCGCGACCATCGGCTTGCGGAACAGGCGCAGGTCGATGGCGCCCGCCTGGTAGCGGCGCGCGAGCGCGATGCCGTGACGAGTGCGGCGATGACCGTCCCCACGGCGAATGGCGCGAGCGCGATGCCCGACCCGATCTCGCCGTAGTCCAGCGCCCTTGAGGAAGCTGGAGAGCTGCAGCAGGGTCCCCGATTGGGCAAGGCCGATGAAGTTCGCCCAGTCCTGAGGGTGATGCCCAGGAGCGGAACGGGATGTGCGGCAGGCTCAGTCGCGTCGATCCGCGCGCCGCTCGCACGCCCGCCGCGAGCAGGCAGCCGATGCCGACGAACGCGGCGAGGTCCCTGAAGCTGCCCCACCCACCGGCGAATGCAACGATGGCGTAGACGAGCATCAGCATCCCGACCACCCAGAGCATCAAGGAGAGCGCGTCCACTCGGGACATGCGGGCGCCGGTCGGGAGCGGCTCGACCCAGCGTCGCACCGCGGGGACCGCGATCGCCGCCACAAGCAGCGACGGCACCAGGGTCGCCCCGAACCCGAACCGGCCGTACAGGGCCTGCGCCATCGTCGGCCCGGCGAGTGACGCGAGCAGCTGCAGCATCAGGTAGACCGCGATCGCGACCGGCATCACTCGGTGGTCGAAGATGCGCATGAGACAGGCCAGCGAGAGTGGCATCACGATCGCGGACGCCAGGCTGAGGCCAACGTGTCCGACCAGCAGCACCGGCACGGAGCCCGCCAACGCAGTGACGCTCGACGTCACGATGAGGGCCGCCAGTCCGAGCAGCAACACCCGGCGCAGGCCGTAGAGGTCGCCAAGCACGCCACCGGCCGCCATGAAGCCGGCCTGGACCACGTAGTAGAGGCCGACGACGCTCGCCGCCACCTCCGGCGCGACATGCAGCGCGCCCTGGACCCCGGACGAGGTGGCCTGGAGGATGGGCGGGTCGATGGCCGTGGCGATGATCGCCAGCGTGCACGCGGCAAGGGCCCGCCAATGGCGCGGGTCGTCCGACCGGGCGAGGTGGCTCATCTCCCGGACCTGGCCGAGGGCCTGGTGGGCACCCTGGACCACGGCCTCCCGCTGCGCCGTCATCGGGAGGGCGCCAGCGACCCGAGAGCGTTGCCCAGGCCCTGGCCGAAGAGCACGAGCACCGTCGAGAGCACGAGGAACCCTCCGAACGCGGCCGGCAGATACCGCGCGAAGCCCATGCCGGCGGCAGCGGCGGCGGTCGTCGTGAGCGTGGTGAGCGGTGTCGGCATCGCGCACACGGCGGCGACGGTGGCCACACCGTGGGTGTTGACCTGCAGTGCGACGCGACGTCGGGCGCGCTCCATCCGCCTGCTGGAACGGTGCGACACCGAGGATGACGGTGGACCATCGGGCGGATCGAGAGACCCGGACGGATCTGGCAGGCCGGGAGCATCGACGTCGAGCGTGGCCACCGGCGCCGTGGCGAGGTGGCCCACGGCGCGGTGACGCGCGGCTCGTGCGGCGACGAAGTAGGAGGTCTGGCCCAGCATCATCGCGATCGCGGCGACCAGCGCCACGACGACCGGGTCGAGCGCGGCGCCCTGCTGGACGATCATGAACCAGCTGATCGGCCGCACGCCGGGCACCGGCACCAGGGCACCGCCGGCGCCGATCCAGCACGCCGCGAACAAGCCCGCGTAGGCGAGGACATCGAGCTCCTGGTGGAGGAGCCGAAGGATCCGCGATGACGCGATGATGGTGGCGACGAGGATCGCGCCCAGGGCGAGGACCGTCGCGATGCGCCTGCGTCGCGACGTGGGCCAACGGGCGAGGATCCGAGTCAGCGAGGTGTCCGC
>JAXLXC010000083.1:0-4545 GCA_046328155.1 Chloroflexota bacterium | reverse complement strand
CGCTCGGTGGCAGGGTCGTGAACCGTCATCAGGGGGCGCGCGAACGGATCGTCGCCACGATCTGGACCTCGGAGACCGGTCGCCACTGGCAGCGGGTCAGGTCGCCCTTCCCGGACGTGGTCGGACCGGATTCGAGCGTCTCGCGCCTGGTGGCGTTCCGCGATCGCCTCTACGCGGTCGGCATGGATGGGCACACGCTCCGTGTGTGGCGCTCGCCGGACGGCACACGGTGGTCACCCGTGGACATCGGCCACGCGTCGGACACGGGTAGCTCCACGGCGCCGTCGCGCGGGCGACGTACGGTCGTGGGCGCCGCGGCCACGGACGAGCGGATGGTCATCCTCACCGGCCCCTGGAGCGGCGATGGTGGTGCCGATTCCGCCTGGACGACCACCGACGCCCGGACGTGGAGCCGATCTGCCACGCGCGGTCTTGGCGGCCCCGTCGCGGACCTGGTGCCAGGGGCTCGCGGGTTCCTCGCGCGCAGCTGCCTCTGCTCTCGTCCGGACGAGCGCTGGGTGCTCCGGGCATCTGGAGACGGCGTCACCTGGACCGAAATCGGAGAGTTGCCTTCCCTCGCTTCGGGCGTCGCCTTTGACGAGCGACGGGATCGATACCTCGCGGCGACCCTCGAGATCCACGAGGACGACCGCGCCATCGGTGTCCTCGACGCCTTCGCGGATGGGCTCACGTGGTCACGCGTCGCCACATCACCGGGCACGGAGACCAACCAGATCGGGGTCGTGGCCGCCGGCGACACCATCGTGCTGCTGGTGAGCCGCTCCGCACCAGACGACGAGGGAAGCCTCGTCATGTGGTCAGGCGATGGGGGAGCGACGTGGACGCTCACCCTCCTGCGGGGTGCTGGCCGCGCAGAGTGCGTGACGAAGGTCGCGGTCGGCGCGTCCGCGATGGTGGCCATCGGCGGCTGCGCCGGCAACCTGGCGTGGACGTCCCGGCCCTGAGGGCGCTAGCGGACGACGATGTTGACGAGGCGCCCTGGCACGTGGACCACCTTGACCACCGACACGCCCTCGAGGTTGGCCTGGACCTTGGGTCGCGCCATGACGATGGCCTCGATCTCGGCGGGTGCCAGCCCCGGCGTCATGGGCACCAGGTCGCGGAGCTTGCCGTTGACCTGGACCGGCAGCTCGATGGTGTCGGCCGTCACGAGCCGGGGGTCGAACTCGGGCCAGCGCTCCTGATGGATCGAGCGCCACTCCACGCCCGACGCCTCGAGGCGTCGTGACCACAGCTCCTCGCTGATGTGGGGCGCGATGGGCGCCAGCATCAGGAACAGCAGCCGCGTCGCCTCGTCCCAGCCCGCGGTGCCCGCGACGGCGGTGCCCCGGTGGCGCATCAGCAGGTTGGTGAGCTCCATGAGCTTGGCGACCATGGTGTTCCAGCGGAACCCGGCGTGGTCGTCGGTGACGGCCCGGAGCGTCCGGTGGGCGGCCATGAGCAGCGCGCGCTCGGCCGCGGCCACGTCCTCGATGCGCTCGGGCTCCCCCTCGACCCCCGTGGGGTCGAGCGCCACGGTCCACACCCGACGCAGGAACCGATGCACCCCCTCGATCCCGGTCGGACTCCACGGGCCGCCCTGGTCCCAGGGGCCCATGAACATCAGGAACAGACGCACCGAGTCGGCGCCGTAGCGGCTCACCAGCTCGTCGGGGTCCTGGACGTTGCCGCGGCTCTTGCTCATCCGCTCGCCGTCCGCACCCAGGATCTGCCCCTGGTTGAACAGTCGCTTGAAGGGCTCGCGCTCGTGGACCAGCCCCAGCTCGTTGAGCGCCTTGGCGAAGAACCGGCTGTAGAGCAGGTGCATCACGGCGTGCTCGGCGCCACCCGTGTACTGGTCGACGGGGCACCACGCGGCATCCATCTCCGGGTCGATGGGCGCCAGCTCGTCGTGCGGCGACAGATAGCGCCACCAGTACCAGGAGCTGTCCACGAACGTGTCCATGGTGTCCGTCTCGCGATGGCCGGGGCCGCCGCAGCGCGGACAGGTGGTGCGGTAGAACGAGTCCGTCCAGGTCAGCGGGTTGCCGCCCTCGGGCCGGTACTGGAAGTCGTCGGGCAGCAGCACCGGCAGCTGGTCGTCGGGGACCGGCACGATGCCGCACGACGGGCTGGCCTCGCAGTAGACGACCGGGATGGGCGTGCCCCACGGTCGCTGTCGGCTGACCAGCCAGTCGCGGATGCGATAGGTCACGGTCGCCGTCCCCTGGCCCCGCGCCTCGAGGTCCGCGACGATGCGTCGGAAGCCCTCGTCCGCCGACATGCCGCTGTACGGGCCGCTGTTGACGATTCGCTCGTCGGGGGAGTGCGAGATGAAGGCGCCCTCGACGATCTCGTCGTCGGCGGCACCCGCCGGCGCGATGACCCGCCGGATGGGCAGCCCGAAGCGCTTGGCGAACTCGTAGTCGCGCTCGTCGTGGGCCGGGACGGCCATGATCGCCCCGGTGCCGTACCCCGACAGCACGTAGTCCGCGATCCAGATGGGGATTCGCTCGCCGTTGACGGGGTTGATGGCGTCCGCGCCGAGGGGCACGCCGGTCTTCTCGCGGTCCGTGGACAGCCGCCTCCTCGACCGCTCCGGCGGCGCGTCTCGTAGACGTAGGCGTCCACGTCGGCCTTCCGGTCGGGGGCCGTCAGCCGCTCCACGAGCGGATGCTCCGGGGTGCGAGCACCATGAAGGTGGCCCCGAACAGGGTGTCCGGGCGCGTGGTGAACACCCAGCTCCTCGCCGCCCTCGTGGTGGGCGGACGCGGCCGTGACGAACACGACCTCGGCGCCCTCGGAGCGGCCGATCCAGTTGGTCTGCATCGCCCGGATGGGCTCGGGCCACTCGATGCCGCTGAAGTCCAGCAGCTCGTCCGCGTACTTCGTGATCCGGAAGAACCACTGCTCCAGGTCGCGCTTGACCACCGGCGTCCCGCAGCGCCAGCACACGCGGTCGGCGCCCTCGACCTGCTCGCGCGCGAGCACCACCTGGTCCTTGGGGCACCAGTCGACGGCCTGCATCTTGCGATACGCCAGCCCCCGCTCCAGGAGGCGCAGGAAGATCCACTGGTTCCAGCGGTAGTAGTCGGGCTGGCAGGTGACCACCTCGCTCGACCAGTCGAAGGTGGCGCCCATGGTCCGCAGCTGGCGGCGCATGCGCTCGATGTTGCGCATGGTCCAGGTCGCCGGATGGACGCCGCTCTTGATGGCCGCGTTCTCCGCGGGCAGCCCGAACGCATCGAAGCCCACCGGGAAGAACACGTTCTCGCCCAGCATCCGGTGATAGCGCGCGATCGCGTCGGTGGGGGTCTTGATGTACCAATGGCCGATGTGCAGGTCGCCCGACGGGTAGGGGTACATCGTCAGCAGGTAGAAGCGCTTCCGCGTGTCGTCGGTGAGATCCGTGCGGTACAGGCCCAGCTCGTCCCAGCGCTGCTGCCAGCGCGGCTCGATCTGGGTGGGCTCGTAGCGGGGGATGCGCTCGCGCTCGCTCGACGGGGCGGTCGCGGTCGAGGGCGTCTCGGACGTGCTGGTCATGACGTGCTGGCTCCCGGATGGTCGGGGGTGTCGGGCCGGGTCTGGGTCTGGCCGCGCGGCGTCAGGCGCCGGCGACCCAGATAAGCAAGCCGGTGAGGCGGGAGCGACGACGTCGCACGTCCGACACGATGACCATGAGGAGCGGAATGGTACCAGTCAGGGAATCACGACGGCCGGCCTTGGCCAGGCCGGCCGCGTCAGACCTCGGGTTGGTGGAGCGACGGGGGCTCGAACCCCGGACCTTCTGCATGCCATGCAGATGCTCTCCCAGCTGAGCTATCGCCCCGAGCCGGCAGATGATAGCGCGATCGTCACGCGGACCCCGCGCGCCGGTCAGGCAGGCTGGAGGTCCGCCTCCACGTCCAGCACCAGCTGCACGCGGCTGCCGATCATCGTGCCGCCACCCGGGATGGGGCCGTCGTAGCTCACGCCCCACGCGTGCCGGTCGATGTCACCGGTCATGGAGAAGCCGGCCTTGGTGGAGCCGTCGCCGGTCGGGGCGATGGCGGGCGTGTCCATGGTCAGCGTGATGGGCTTGGTGATTCCGCGCATGGTCAGCTCGCCCTCAACCGCGAAGCCGTCGTCGTGTGGCCGCAGTCGATGGAGCGCGAACGTGATGGTGGGGTGGTTGTCGGCGTCGAAGAAGTCCGCGGAGCGGATGTGGTTGTCGCGGAACTCCTGGTTGGTGTCGATGGAGCTCGCCTGGATGGTCACCACGGCCGTGGATGCCAGCGGGTCCGGCGCGGTCACGATGGTGCCCTCGAACTCCGTGAACCGGCCGCGCACCTTGGCCACCATCATGTGCTTGGCGCTGAACCCGATGTGCGTGTGGATGGGGTCGAGCTTCCAGGTGCCGGCCACATAGCCGGGGATGGTGACGATGGGTGATTCGATGGTGGACACGCGCCGCTCCTGCTCCTGTGGTCCCATGTCCCTCGGTCACGCCGGGGCCGTCTGGAACTTACGACGTAAGCATACGCCATAAGGCTCGAACCGGCAATG
>JAXLXC010000082.1:0-4780 GCA_046328155.1 Chloroflexota bacterium | reverse complement strand
CGGCGGCTGGGAGGCCCACCCATCGGGCTCATCGGTCGTCCGCCAGTCGATAGCCCACGCCGAACACGGTGACGAGGTGCCGCGGGGCGTGGGGGTCGGGCTCCAGCTTGCGACGGATGTTCTTGACATGCGCATCGATGGCCCGCTCGTAGGACTCGAACGCCACCCCATGGACGGCGTCCAGCAGCTGCGCCCTCGTGAACACGCGACCGGGCTGGCGCGCCATGGCGCCGAGCAGCTGGAACTCGGTGGGCGTGAGGTCCACGCGTCGGCCGGCGACGGTCACGAGCATGCGTCCGACGTCCAGCTCGAGGTCGCCCACGCGGATCAGGTCCTCGGGCGTCTGGCGCGCCTCCGCACGTCGGAGGACGGCCCGCACGCGAGCCACCAGCTCGCGCGGGCTGAAGGGCTTGGTGACGTAGTCGTCGGCGCCCAGCTCGAGGCCGACCAGCGTGTCGGCCTCGTCGCTTCGGGCGGTGAGCATGATGATGGGCAGGGTGCTGGCGCGACGGATGACACGAGCCACATCCAGGCCGTCGCCATCGGGCAGCCCCAGGTCGAGCACCACCAGGTCCGGGCGCTCGGTGCGCACGATGCGCAGGGCAGCCTCGGCGGTGCCGGCGGTGAGCACCCGGAACCCGGCATGGCCCAGGTAGTCCGAGGTGAGGCGTCGGATGTCAGGGGCGTCGTCCACGATCAGGATGGTGGGCATCGGGATGGATGCTAGGGGAGGCGGCGCTCGGCGGCGACCCGAAGGCCACCGCCGAGCCGTCCCGTGCTAGCTGGCGTCCGCGTCCGTCATGGCTTCGGGCGAGGGACTGGCGTGCGCCTCGCGATGCCACTCCTCGAACACCTGCCGGCGGGGGTCGTCCCGTCCCGGCGCCCACGGCGCCTGGCCGTGCCATCCGGGGCCGCCCCAGGGTCGTGGACCGGCGGGTCCGCCGGCCCATGCCGCCCGTCGGGCGCCACGAGCCACCAGACCGATCAGCAGGAACAGGAACAGCAGCCCGAACAGCCCGAAGAACGGGAAGCCCCAGAACGGGAAGCCCCACGCCACGTGCGTGACGGCCGTGCCAGCCGGGACCGTGGAGGCGGCGCCGATCGCAAAGCCAATGCTGCCCGCGACCAGGACCGCGACGAGGGCCAGGATCGCGCCCAACCAGCCGAAGTGACGCATCGAGATGGACTCCTTTCGTGATGCATCGGATGTCGATGCGACCGACTCTGGGGCCCGGATGTGCACGTGATGTGAACTCGGCATGCATGAGCCGTGGAGATGCGGCCCGCGGCCGGGCGTCTCGCTCGCCGGACCGGGCGCCCGCGTCGGCGGCCGTGCCCCCGTCCCGATCATCGCCCGGGGAGGGCTCGGGCCCCGACGGACGCCCCCGCGGCCATCGACGCCCGGCCTGCCAGCCCAATCGATGGCCGGCAACGACATACACGATGAGGTGGCCATCCGGCCCCGGCTGCCTCCCGCTTGGCCCCGAGGACGGCCCGCCCGTGACCCCGGCGCCCACTCCGCCGCGGGGCGTGGAGTGTTCGGCCCTACGCCTCGAAGCGGCGGAACACGGCCACGGCGTTCTGGCCGCCGAATCCGAAGCCGTTGATGATCGCGGTGTCGACGCGACGCTGGCGTGCCACGTTCGGCACGTAGTCCAGGTCGCACTCCGGCAGGTCGGGGTTGTCGAGGTTGATGGTCGGCGGGATCATGCCGTCCCGGATCGCGCCGATGGCCGCCAGCGCGCTCATCACGCCGGCCGCGCCCAGCAGGTGGCCCACCATCGACTTGGGGGAGCTGATGGCCGCCTGGTGCGCATGGTCCCCGAAGGTGCGCTTGATGGCGCGTGTCTCGGTCACATCGTTGAGCGGCGTCGAGGTGCCGTGGGCCACGATGTAGTCGACCTCGTCGGGCGCGACGCCCGCGTCCCGGAGCGCCTCGGTCATGGCCCGCGCCGCGCCGCGCCCGGTGGGCTCGGGCGCGGAGATGTGGAACGCATCCGCGGTGAGCGCCCCGCCGATGACCTCGGCGTGGATGGTCGCGCCGCGCGCGAGCGCGTGCTCTGCCGATTCGAGCACGACCACCCCGGCACCCTCGCCGAACAGGAAGCCGTCGCGGTTGGCGTCGAACGGACGCGAGGCATGCTGCGGGTCGTCGTTGCGCTTGGAGAGCGCGCCCATGTTGGCGAGCGCCGCGAACGCCACCGGGAGCAGGGGCGCCTCGGACCCGCCCGTGAGCACGACGTCCACGTCGCCCCGCTGGATCATGCGCAATCCGTCGAGGAACGCGATGACCGAGCTGGCGCAGGCCGCGACCTGGGTGATGACCGGCCCGGTCAGACCGTACTCCATGGACAGCTGGCAGGCGGCCATGGATCCCGAGAGTGCCGGGATGGCGAACGGGCTGACGAACCGCGGGCCCTTCTCGTGGAGCACCGCGGTGCCATCGATGACCTGCTCCTGGCCACCCCCGCTGGTGTTGACCGCCACGGCCGCCCGGTCCCGCTGCTCCGGGCTCCAGTCGCTGAAGTCCAGCCCCGAGTCACGCACGGCCTCGGTGCCGGCGGCCATGCCCAGCTGGATGAACCGGCTCATGCGCCGGGCCATCTTGCGATCCATGGCGGTCGCCGGGTCGAACCCCTTGACCTCGGCCGCGATGCGCACCTCGAAGGCGCTGGCGTCGAAGCTGGTGATGGGGCCGCCGCCGCTCACGCCGGCGACGAGGTTGCGCCAGAACGTGGGGTGGTCGTTGCCGATGGGGGTCACGGCCCCGACGCCGGTGATGACGGCGCGTCGGGACAGGTCGGTGTCAGGCACTGGGCTCCTCGCGTGGGTCAGCGCGTATGGTAGCCGCCCGCCGCGCCCGCACGCAGGTCCGTGCATGTCTGCACGGGTCGGCCAGGCGAACCGCCCATCAGTCGGCGACGCGCCGGAACGCTGCGCGTGCCTGGGGCATCGAGCGCGCGCCGGCAGGCACGATGCCGGCCCACCGCCGCATCGCGGACGCGACGACCCCGGCCGCCCGCTCGCGGCCCGCGCCCCACGCGATGCCGTACGCATCGCGGATGCGGGGCGGCAGGAGCGCCAGGCCAGGCAGCCCGAGCAGATCGACCGCCCAGCCGGGCGCCAGGGGAGGGAGGGCGCACCAGCATCGGGGCCATCGCCCGTGCCTCGGCGGTCACCTGGATGGGCCCATCAGGTGCCAGCGACCGGTCCCAGTAGGCGAGCAGGTCGGGCCACGTCGCGGGGCTCGCCCGCAGCGGGATGCCCATCCGCACCCCGACGCGACGGGCCTCCTGCCAGAACGTCCCGGCCTCCAGCTCGCTCAGCTCGCCGACCCAGCGCCGATAGGCAGGCACGCTGGTGACGATGAGCGTCGCCTGGACCCACAGCAGCAGGTCCGGGTCGAGGGCGCGATAGGCATCGGCCCCGGTCAGTCGCGCGGCCTCCTCGCCGCTCGGCCCCCGAACCCCCGCATGGACCCGGTTCAGGCGCGCGACCGCGCGCTCCGCGGTCGGCCCATCGCCGAACACCAGGTCGAGCGTCGTGGCGAGGGTGCGCCGGAGACGCCCGAACGGGTCGGTCGCGAAGTCGCTGTGCTGCGCCACGCCTGCGGCGATGAGCGGATGCGCGACCTGGAGCAGCAGCGATGCAGGACCGGCGCCCAGCAGCAGCGCCTCCCGGTTGACCCGCCACATGACGGAGTGGGGCCCGTAGAACCCCAGGACCGGGTCAGGCGTGGGGGCCGTGGTCACGCGTCCCCGAGCGGCAGGTCGACCAGGGGCACGTCCCAATGCGCCTCGAGCAGCTCGAAGCGGCGCTGCTCCTCCGCGAGGAAGGCGGCCTGGTCCGGGTACAGGCGCCGCTTGATGTCGGCGTCGTCGTGCGCCTCGAGGGTCGCCCAGTCGCGGTAGGTGATGGTGACCATCACGTCCCAGTCGGCATGGCCGTCGCCATGGAAGCGGGGCTCGTACAGCCGGACGTCCAGCAGCCGTCCGTCGCGGACCTGCTCGCGCAGCACGGGCCAATGGTTGCGCCGGAACAGGTCGAGCCACTCGGCGTGATGACCCCAGCGGATTCGGTAGTAGAACGCGGCGACGACTGGACGTGCGGGATCGGCGGTGGTGCTCATGCGCGAATGTTCCCACCGCACTGGTCAGGAGGCGTCAGGGTCGGGTCGCCAGTACCCGGGAGGCGACGCGCATGGCCGCATCGAGCCATGGGCCGGGCGGCGCGTCGATGCGACACTGCCACGGTTCAGCCTGGCCCCGAACACGCTCGAGGACCCGATGACCCACCTCCGACCCCTGCGTCTGGCCGTCCCGACCGCGCTCCTCTCGCTCGCCGTCACCACGCTGCCGGCCATGGCCCTCGAGCCCTCGGTCGAGGTCGTCAACTTCCCGAGTGGCTGGTCCGGCGGCATCGCCGACGTCGCGTCCCGGGGGTCGACGGTGGTCGTGACCGCCGACGTCGAGGTCGGTGGCGTGCCCGTGATCGAGATGCACTGGAGCACCGACGGCGGGGCCAGCTCCGGCTGGGACGGCGAGACCATCACGTCCAGCCTGATCCCGCGCCTCGAGTCGGCGGCCGCGGTGTGCGACGGCCGGGCCGTCGCGGCACACGTCATCCAGATGGACTCCACCACCAGGGGAATCCTCACGCACACCCACAGCCTGACGTCCTCCATCGAGGGGCAGCGCGAGTGGACCATCGTCAACCAGGTCGCGCGTCGTCCCGACGTGGCGTGCGTCGCCAACAGCGAGCTTGCCATCGCCTGGTTCGA
>JAXLXC010000081.1:0-4891 GCA_046328155.1 Chloroflexota bacterium | reverse complement strand
GGTCGGTCAGGTGGGCAACCTCGACCACGAGAACCAGAGCTATGGCAAGGCCGGCCGCGCACGTCACATGGGCAAGCGACCCGAGGTGCGTGGCGTGGTCATGAACCCGCGGGACCATCCGCATGGCGGTGGCGAGGGCAAGTCGCCCACCGGCATGCCGCCCAAGACCCCGTGGGGCCAGCCGGCGATGGGTCATCGCACCCGCCGCAACAAGACCACCGGCCGACTCATCGTCCGGTCCCGTCACCGCAAGAGCTAGGGAGGCACGAGATGTCGCGATCCCTCAAGAAGGGACCGTTCGTCGAGTCGCGGCTCCTTGGCCGCGTCCAGACGATGAACAAGAAGAACGAGAAGAAGGTCCTCAAGACCTGGTCGCGCGCCAGCGTGATCTTCCCGGACTTCATCGGGCACACCATCGCCGTGTACAACGGCAAGAAGCACATCCCGGTCTACGTGACCGAGAACATGGTCGGCCACCGCCTCGGCGAGTTCGCCCCCACCCGCACCTATCGCGGGCACGGCAAGCACACCGAGCGGTCGACGGCGCTCAAGTAGGAGTCCGTCGATGCGCGTGTCCGCCACCGCCAAGTACATCCGCCGCTCGACGCGCAAGACGCGCCTGGTCACCCAGGCGATCGTCGGCAAGCGGGTCGAGGACGCCGCGGCGATCCTGCGGTTCATGCCCCAGGGCGCCGCGAAGGACGTGGCCAAGGTGCTCAAGAGCGCCACCGCCAACGCCGAGAACAACCATGACCTCTCCGCCGACGACCTCGTGGTCGTGGCGGCGATCGCCGACGAGGGTCCGACCATCAAGCGCTTCCGACCACGCGCCCAGGGACGCGCGTTCCCCATCCACAAGCCGATGACCCACGTGACCATCGTGGTCGAGAGCAAGGAGGCCTAGGCATGGGACACAAGGTCCATCCCAACGGCTTCCGGCTGGGCGTCTCGCGCACCTGGAACGCCAAGTGGTATGCCGACCGCGACTACACGGACCTGCTCAAGGAGGACATGGCGATCCGCCAGCTCGTGGGCAAGCGGCTGGCCAACGCCAGCGTCAGCCAGGTCGAGATCGAGCGCGGCATCAACCACGTCACCGTGACGGTCCATACGGCCAAGCCGGGCATCGTCATCGGCAAGGGCGGCCAGAACGTCGAGGCGCTGCGCCAGGCGGTCGGCAAGCTGACCACCAAGAAGGTCAAGCTGGAGATCAAGGAGATCCGCCAGCCCGAGCTGGACGCCACCCTCGTGGCGGCCAACATCGCACAGCAGCTGGCGCGCCGGATCGCGTTCCGCAAGGCCATCAAGCAGGCCATCCAGCGGACCATGAAGGCGGGCGCCAAGGGCGTCAAGATCTCCGTGTCGGGCCGCCTGGGCGGCGCTGAGATGGCGCGGCGCGAGTGGGACCGTGAGGGGCGCATCCCGCTGGGCACCCTGCGCGCCGACATCAGCTACGGCCAGGTCCTGTCGCGCACGACCTTCGGCGCCATCGGCGTCAAGGTGTGGGTCTATCGCGGCGACGTCCTGCCCGAGCGCACCACGCCGCGCGAGGCGATCCCCGCCACGACGGCATCGGCGGGAGGGGCCTGACCATGTTGATGCCCCGTCGCGTCAAGCACCGCAAGCAGCAGCGCGGCCGCATGAGCGGCCCCGCCAAGGGCGGCACCACCATCGCGTTCGGCGACTACGCGCTGATCACGGAGGAGCCGGCCTACATCACCAGCCGCCAGATCGAGGCAGCCCGACGTGCCATGACCCGGTACGTCCGCCGCGGCGGCAAGATCTGGATCCGGATCTTCCCCGACAAGCCGGTGACCAAGAAGCCGGCCGAGGTCCGCATGGGCTCCGGCAAGGGCGCGCCCGACCACTGGGTCGCCGTCGTCCGACCCGGTCGCGTGCTGTTCGAGATGTCGGGCGTCCCGGTGACGGAGGCGGCCGAGGCGATGCGCCTCGCCAGCCACAAGCTGCCCGTGGACGTGAAGTTCCTGGTCCGCGAAGGAGCCGGCGATGGACATCAGTAGGGCGCGCGAGCTGTCCGACCGGGAGCTCCTGGCCGAGCTGGCCCAGGCGCGTCGGCAGCTGTATGACCTTCGGTTCCAGCTGGCGACCCGCCAGCTGTCGGACTACAGCCAGATCGCGCAGACGCGGCGGTCGATCGCCCGTCTGCTGACCGTCCAGACCGAGCGCGAGCTCGGCGCAGGGACGGGTGTCGGCGCCCGTCGTGGAGGTAAGGCATGAGCGCGGTGCAGACGCGCGCGGCGGGGAAGCGCAAGGTCAAGGTCGGCCGCGTGGTCTCCGACAAGATGGACAAGACCATCGTGGTCTCGGTGGAGCGCCTCAGCCGCCATCGGCTCTACAAGCGCGTCATCCGGCTGACCACGAAGTTCAAGGCCCACGACGAGCGCAACGAGGCGCGCATCGGTGACACGGTGCGCATCGAGGAGTCGCGACCGCTGTCCGCCACCAAGCGCTGGCGCCTGGTGGAGGTGGTGTCGCGGGCCGTCGAGGGCTCGACCGAGCCCGTGGTGGCCACCGAGGCCGCCACCGAGGAGGCCATCCACGCCGCGGCGCACCCGGGGCGTGAGGTCGCCGAGACCGGGGACGAGGTGCCCGCGTGATCCAGACCTCCACGAGGCTGCGGGTCGCCGACAACACCGGTGCCCGGGTCATCGAGTGCATCCGCATCCTGGGCCGGTCCCAGAAGACCACGGCGGGCGTGGGCGACGTCATCGTCGCCGCCGTCAAGCAGGCCATCCCCAACGCCGCCGTCAAGAAGGGCGACGTGGTCAGGGCGGTCGTGGTTCGGACCGCCAAGGAGTACGGCCGGCCCGACGGCAGCTACATCCGCTTCGACGAGAACGCGGCCGTGCTCATCAACAACCAGGGCAACCCGCGGGGCACCCGCATCTTCGGGCCCGTGGCGCGCGAGCTGCGTGACAAGAACTACATGAAGATCATCTCGCTCGCGCCGGAGGTGCTCTGATGCCTCCCGTCGCGACCAAGCAGCGCCGGACGCGCGTCCTGGACATCCGCCAGGGCGACCAGGTGCTCGTGCTTGGCGGCAAGGACGCCGGCAAGCGGGGCGTCGTCCAGCGCGTGGTCACCAACCCGCAGGGCTGGAAGAAGTCGACCGCACGGTATGGCGCCGGTTGGCAGCGCAACTCGCCGCTGGCAGGCGCCGCCGTGGTCATCGAGGGCATCAACATCGCCAAGCGGCACACCAAGCCGCGCTCGAGCGCCGGTCGGACCGACCGCCAGCCCCGCATCCAGCAAGGCGGCATCCTGGACATCGCGATGCCCATCGACATCAGCAACGTGATGGTCATCTGCCCCTCGTGCTCGCGGCCCACGCGGATCCGCCACATCGAGGCGGCCGATGGCCGGAGCGTCCGGGCGTGCGCCCATTGCGGCGAGGCCCTGACCACCCGGGAGAAGAAGCGATCGTGAGCGAGCTTCGCGAGCGGTACCACGCCGAGGTCGTGCCGGCACTCCAGAAGGAGTTCCAGTACGCCAACGCGATGCAGGTGCCGCGGCTGACCAAGATCGTCGTGAACATCGGCCTCGGCGAGGCCCTGCGCGACGCGAAGGCGGTGGATGCCGCCGTCCACGACATGACCCTCATCACGGGCCAGAAGCCGGTGGTGACCCGGGCCAAGAAGTCGATCGCGCAGTTCCGGCTCCGCACGGGCAACGCGATCGGCGTCACGGTGACCCTCCGCGGCGAGCGGATGTGGGACTTCCTGGAGCGGCTGACGCGAATCGCGCTGCCCCGCATCCGGGACTTCCGGGGCGTGCCGTCCCGCTCGTTCGACGGGCGTGGCAACTACTCGCTCGGGCTGCGCGAGCAGCTCGCGTTCCCGGAGATCGACTACGACCGGATCGACCGCCTGCGCGGGCTCGAGCTGAGCATCGTCACGACGGCGACCAACGACGAGGAGTCCCAGCGTCTGCTGGCGCTCCTCGGCATGCCGTTCGCCAGCTGACGAGAAGGAGCGCAGGATGGCCAAGAAGTCCCTCATCGCCAAGGCCGAGCGCAAGCAGCGCTTCCCCGTCCGGGCGTACCACCGATGCTCCGTGTGCGGTCGCCCGCGTGGCTACATGCGCCGGTTCGCGCTGTGCCGAATCTGCTTCCGGGAGCGCGCCCTGCTGGGCCAGCTGCCCGGCGTGACCAAGTCGAGCTGGTAGCCCCATGAACGTCTCCGACCCCATCGCGGACATGCTCACGCGCATCCGCAACGCCAGCCGCGCCCGACACGACGACGTGCTCGTGCCGGCATCGCGCACCAAGCTCGCCATCGCGCGCATCCTCAAGGACGAGGGCTTCATCGAGGACTTCTCGGAGTTCCAGGAGGGCCCTCGCTCCCAGCTGCGGATCCGTCTCCGCTACGTGGGCCGGGTGCCCGTGGTCAGCGGCCTCAAGCGCGTCAGCAAGCCCGGCCTCCGGGTCTACGCCGCCAAGACGGACATCCCGCGCGTCCTGGGCGGGCTGGGGGTGGTCATCGTCAGCACCAGCCAGGGGATCATGACCGGGCAGCAGGCACGCAAGGGCCAGCTGGGCGGCGAGATCCTGGCGTACGTCTGGTAGGTCGCCATGTCCCGCATCGGTCGTCTTCCCATCACCGTCCCCGCCGGCGTCGACGTCTCCGTCGATGGCGTCCGGGTCTCGGTCAAGGGCCCCAAGGGCACCCTGAGCCGGGACATCGCACCTCGGCTGACCGTCGTCCGCGAGGACGGCGTGCTGCGCGTCGAGCGTCCTGACGACGCCAAGGAGTCGCGCGAGCTGCACGGGCTCACCCGCACCCTCATCAACAACATGGTCGTGGGTGTCACCACGGGCTACCGCAAGGGCCTCGAGATCACCGGCGTGGGCTATCGTGCCCAGCTGGTGGGT
>JAXLXC010000080.1:0-5050 GCA_046328155.1 Chloroflexota bacterium | reverse complement strand
GGCGGCCAGCTCGTCGGGGGTGCAGAAGCACTCGTAGGCCTGATCGGCTCGCAGCAGCCGCTCGGCGGCCTCCCGATAGGACGCGAGTCGCGCCATCTGGCGGTACGGCCCGTACGGACCTCGCTCGGCGAGCTCGCCGATGGCCGGCCCCTCGTCCCAGTCGATGCCCAGCCAGTGGAGCCCCTCGAGGATGTCGCGCTCGTAGGCGACCGTGGAGCGCGCCACGTCCGTGTCCTCGAGGCGCAGCACGAACGTGCCACCGTGGCGTCGCGCGAACAGGATGTTGAACAGCGCCGTGCGCGCGGTGCCGATGTGCAGCGGTCCCGTGGGACTGGGCGCGATCCGACAGCGGATGGTCATGGACCCAGTGTGCCAGAGGCACGCGTGCCGCCGGGCTCAGCCGCCCAGGAGCCTCCGAAGCCGCGCGAGGAGCCCCGACTGCGGCAGGGGCGGTGAGGGTGTGGCGGGGGCCTGGGCGCGTCGGAGCTCCTCGTCGGCGACGCGGCGGGCCTCGGCGCCGGTCACCACCTGGGTGCCCCGGTATCGGAACTGGCCGCCCCGGGGCAGGTCCGCGTCCCCCTGGCGGAAGTAGCGGCGCGCGGCACTGGACCAGGCCGTGCCGCTGGACCTGCCGTATGGGTCGGCGTCATGGCGACCCTCGCCACCGGGGCCGCCCGACGCAGCCGATGGGCGTGCCGGGCTCGTGGGGCCCGCCGGGTCGGCCATGTCCGGGCCCGCCTTGGGCTGGAAGTCCTCCCACCATGGCACCCCCGCCGCCGACCACGTGTACGACTGGGTCCCCGGCTCGCGCGGTGGCGGTGCAGAGGGCCGGCCAGCCTGCGCGCCGCCGCGCGTGGTGCCCCGAGAGGCGCGTGCGGTCGTGCTCGTGACATCGGGTCGGGGTGGCGTGCCGCGGCGCGACCGCGCCATGGGGGCGCCGTGGGTGGGTCCGGTCGGTGCCCGCACGGGCCCCGGTGCGTGACGTGCATCCCACTCCCGCCGTCGCAGCGGGTCGGCCAGCAGCAGGTAGGCCTCCTGGATGGCGAGGAACCGCTCTCGCTCGCCCGAGGAGGCATCGGGGTGGTACCGCTTCGCCAACCGGCGATGGGCCGCCTTGATCTGGTCGTCCGTGGCGCCCCGGGGCACGCCCAGCTCCCGGTACGGGTCGGGGGGCTGTCGCATGCCGCTCACCGACGGAACGCTATCCCAGCTCCGATATCGGCGCCAGTCCGAACTCCGGCACGACCTCCGCGATCAGGTCGCCGCCGGGTGACCGCACGACGGGACGGTGGTGGAGCGCCAGCAGGCGCCTCGCCCGGTCGTCGAGCACTCCCAGCTGGTCGAGCGCCTCCAGGGTGACTGCGCGGTTGGCGCGCGCGCCGAGGTCGCCGTCGTCGATGCGCACCGCGACGCCGGCCGCGGGCTTGCCCGTGCCCCGTGCGGCGGGCAGCAGCCCCACGCCCCGGAGGCCCTCGGCGCCGCCCTTGGACACGGCGCGGCCGGCGAGCGTCTGCATCAGCAGCGTGTCCAGCACGCCATCGGTGCCGCCCACCATGTCGGGTGCCCCGAGCATCGCGTCCCGGACACGCGTCAGCGGCGCCACCAGCGCGGCTCGCCCATCGTCCGGCCCGGTCACCGACCCGGCTGGGTCGGCGAGCAGCGCGAAGGCACGCGCCACGTCGACCAGCGGGAACAGGTAGGTCTGCAGGCCGCAGTCGTCGGTCGCCGTGCGGAGCGCCCGCGGCGTGACCCCGAATGCCGTCGCCACAGCGGCCCGGACCGCCACCTGGCTGGGATGCTCGGGTCGGTCGTAGTCCTCCAGCGACCAGTCGGCGACCCGCGACACCAGGATGCTCGCCGCGTGGAAGCCCGAGCACTGGTGCCGGATCGGGCCGGCCTCCTCGCCATCGCGCGCCAGACGTGCGGCCGTCCGCCGGTCGCTGGGCATGGCCGCGCCGCAGCGCAGCAGCGACTGGCTCACGCCGGCGCGCCGGAACACGCCTGGCAACGTCCGCACGTGGCGGTCCTCGCCAGTGTGGGACGCGGCCATCACCGCCAGCTCCTGGGGCGACAGACGCAGCTCGTCGGCGGCCCCGGATTCGATGAGCGCCACCAGCGCGAACGGCTTGACCGCCGACCGGAGCGTGACCTCGACGGTGGGGTCGCCGATGGCGCGCTCGATGTCGCCCTGTGCGCTGACCTGGACCACGTGGCCTCGGTGACGGCTCTCCACGATTCCCCCGCGGCGCACCTCGACGAGCACCGGCGGGGCAGCCGCACGCGGGTAGCGCGGGACCGCGGAGGAGCTCCGTCGGGTGGCGCGCGCGGCCGCGACGCCTGCAGGTCTGGGCACGCCGCGATGGTACCGCGCAGGCGACGCGGCGCGGTCGCCGGCGATACCATTCGGCCGTGCCGACGCATCCCGACCATCCCACGCTCCATGTCTCGGACCATCCCGCGGTCCTCCACAAGCTGGCGCTGCTGCGCGACGTGACGACCGAGCACAAGAAGTTCCGGGAGCTGGTGCGCGAGATCAGCTGGCTCGTGGGCTACGAGGCGCTCGCCGATGCGCGGCTCGCCCCGGTCACGGTTCGGACGCCCCTGGAGGAGACCGAGGGCCGCCGGCTGGCCGACCGGATCGGCCTGGTGCCCATCCTGCGGGCGGGCCTGGGCATGGTCGACGCGATGCTGGAGCTGATGCCCACGGCGCAGGTGTGGCACCTGGGCCTGTTCCGGGACGAGCGCACGCTGCGACCCGTGGAGTACTACAACAAGCTGCCCGACCAGGCGACGGTCGACCTGTGCCTCATCCTCGACCCCATGCTGGCGACCGGTGGGTCCGCCACGGCGGCCATCGAGGTGCTCAAGCAGTGGGGCGCCGTGCGAATCAAGCTCATCAACCTCATCGCGGCGCCCGAGGGCGTGCGCGCCGTGGTCTCGGCGCATCCGGACGTGGACATCTTCTGCGCCGCGCTCGACCGCCAGCTCAACGAGCGGGGCTACATCATGCCCGGCCTGGGCGACGCCGGGGACCGGCAGTTCGGCACGGGCGGCGCGTAGGCGTCGCCTCCCGGGTCGTCCGTCGCGTGGGCGCTAGCGACGCAGGCGCCGCCACGTGTCGCGGGCGCGACGCCGCACCGCGACCACGAGCGCCTTGGCGCTCTGCCGGATGGTCAGCGGCTGCTGGCCGTAGGGCGGGATCCCCTTGGCGGGCATGAACCCGCGCTTGCCGGCCCGCACCGCGAGCGACGACCAGGGCCGCGGGTCCTCCTCGAACACGCACACGATCCGCTCGGTGCCCATCGCCGGCTCCGCCACCAGGTGCGCGTAGTTGGGCCTGCGCCCGAACCAGCCCACGATCTTGCCCATCGTCACCGGGTCCTGGACGTGGTTCTTGCTCTTGCCGGGGCGCCAGCGGTAGGGCACCGAGATGATGACGATGCGCCCCGACGCGAGCAGCTTGCGCGCGAACGCGCGCGCGTCCGGGACGTGCTCCAGGACCTGGAGGCACAGCACCAGGTCGTAGCGGCGGTCGGGCTGCCAGGTCAGGAAGTCGCTGACGATGGACGTGACGCCCTCCGCGCGGTACGCCTCCGCCAGGTCCAGCGAGGTCCGGATGGGCAGGTCCTCGAACCACTCGAGGTAGGGGCTGCCGTGGGAACCCACGTCGAGCACCGACTGGGCGCCCTCCGAGAGCCCGTCGGCCAGGATGCGCACGACCTGGTAGTACAGCAGGTCCTTGCGGCGCTCCCAGTAGCGCAGCCCCATGGGGGGACGTGCGCTACCAGCCGTGGCCGCGGCCCCCGCCGCGTCCGCGGCCCCAGCCGCCTCGACCGCGACGGTCGCGACCGCGCCTTCCTCCGGTTCGGACATCCGCCACACCTCCGCTGCTGGTGGCCAGGCGTCGCCCCCCAACGACCCCTGCTCGGCTGGCACGCGGTCGGGCACCCCGCGGGGCCCCATGATAGGCGGGCAGGACGAGAAAGGGGCCGGTCCCTCGCAGGACCGGCCCCTCGCTGGTGTCGCAGGTGGGACGGCTACTCGCCGCCGGCCGTCACCGTGACGGTGCCCTTGACGAAGTCCGCGCCGTTGACGTCGCCCTCGACCTGGGCCCGTGCCGCGTCGGCCAGGTCCGTGCGATAGGCGCCCTCGGCCGGGGCCGCGGCGATGATCCCCGCGTCGGTCGCGATCTGGACCGTCTGGTCCCACGTGGCGGTGGGCATCGAGCCGATGCCACCCTCCGAGGGCCAGATGAGGGGGTTGATCTCGTTCATCATCCACGCCTGATGGCCCGCGCCCAGCGTGGAGCCGGCGTCGACGGTGTGCTGGATGCACGCGTCCGGGTTGTCGCGGCAGAACTGCCAGCCCTGGAACGCGCCCACCAGGAACCGGGTGGCGACGTCCTCGTTGCCCTCCTCGGCGAGCCATGCCTCGCGCGCGAAGATGGCGTCCTGCAGCATCGCGGTCCCGACGTCGTTGTAGTTGATGACGTTGAGGTCGCTCGGCTGGTAGAGCGCGCCGGTGTCGGGGTTGGTGGCCTCGAGCACCTGGGCGTACTCGTTGTAGATCATCGCCTCGGCGACGTCGATCTCCTTGTTGAGCAGGAGCGACATGTCGAACGGCTGGATGACCTTCTCGTAGTCGGTGCCCTCGGTCAGGCCGGCCGCCTTGGCGGCCGCGGTGACCTCGTACTCGTTGCCGAAGTCCCAGACCCCGACCTTCTTGCCGGCGAAGTCGGCGGGACCCGTGATGCCGGTGTCCGCCCATGAGACCGAGAGCGTGCCCGAGCGCTGGAACACCTGGGCGATGTTGACGAGGTCCGACTGGCCCTTGTCCCGGACCTCGAGGACCTTGGGCACCCAGCTGATGGTGAACTCGGGCCCGGCGGGGTCGGAGCCGACCACCTGCGGGATGACGTCCGGGCCGCCATCGAGGATCTGGACGTCCAGACCCTGCGCCGCCCAGAAGCCCTGGTCACGCGCCGCGAAGTAGCCCGCGAACTGGGCCTGCGGCGCCCACTGGAGCTGGAGGCTCACCGGGGTCAGCTCGG
>JAXLXC010000008.1:0-118007 GCA_046328155.1 Chloroflexota bacterium | reverse complement strand
TCGGTCTACTCGCACGTCCTGCCGGGCCTTGGAGCGAGCGCCGCGAAGCAGCTCGAGGAGATGCTCGCGGAGCCCGTCGGGCAGCCCTAGGAGGGGGTCAGCGAGGACGTGGTTCGCGATCGGTTAGCAACGAGCCCTCCGGGACCCCATCGCGGGACCGCTGGAGGGCTCGTTTCGTGCTCAGGAACGTGGTGGGCGGTGAGGGACTCGAACCCCCGACACCCTCGGTGTAAGCGAGGTGCTCTAACCGGACTGAGCTAACCGCCCTGGGGAGCCATGGTACCGGGAGTGGCGCCTCTGGCCGCGCGACCCCGAACATGCCGACGGCGGCCGTCGCCGGCCGCCGCAATCGATGACGGGTGTTGGTGCCCAGGCCGGGACTTGAACCCGGATGAGTTGCCTCATACGCCCCTCAAACGTACGCGTATACCAATTCCGCCACCTGGGCAGGGGCACCGCTCGCATGCGTCGCTGGCCGAGGGTTGGTACCGAGGGAGGGACTTGAACCCACACGACCTTGCGGCCACCAGGTCCTGAACCTGGCGCGTCTGCCTATTCCGCCACCTCGGCGTGGCCAGCGGCGGGTCCCGAGGACCCGCGAGCGAGCGTGGATGTTAGCACAAGGACCGGCGTGACCCCGCGGCGCGCCTGTCGGTGCCAGTCGCGACCGGGAGGACCTAGACGGTGGTCGAGGGCGCGGTCAGGAACGAGATCAGGCAGATGACCACGAACAGGCCCGCGAGCAGGATCGTGAACTGGAACAGCGTCTTCTCGACGCCCCGGCGGCTGCGGTAGGCGGACGACTCGCCGCCGAACGTGGCGCCCAGCCCGGCACCGCGCGACTGGAGCAGGATCGCGGCGATGAGGCCGATCGAGACCAGGATCTCGGCGATGGCAAGGATCGGGTTCACGGGCAGGCGACTCCGGCGTTCACTAGGCGGGTCGAAAGGATACCAGACCCTCCGACGGGCGAGGCCCCGAGACCCCCAGCGGCGGACCGACCTGGCCTCGACTGCGACGCCGCCCGACGGCGGTCCAACCCACCTGAACGGGAGCAGCGCGCCTGCGGCACTCGGGCGCGCGAGGCCGCCCGGTTCGGCGCGCGCAGGGGTCGGAACACGGCGATCGGTCAGCTGGATCGAACCGCTGCAGACTTGGCCAGCCCAACCGCGTGTCGCTTCGGCGGCCCACGGCCGCCCCGAAGCGCAACGCCGGACCAGCGCGGCCTACCCGTGCCAGTCGGCGCGCTCCAGGCGGTAGGTCAGGTCGTCGCCCTCCCACACCTCGCCCGCGCCGCCGTCGAAGCTGTCGATGACGGCCAGGTCGTCGAGGGTCAGCCGGTGGCGTCGGAACACGCGCAGGCCGAGCTTCTCGAGCACTCGGCAGGATGCGTGGTTCTGCTCGTAGACCGTGGCCTCGACACGCTCCAGGTCCCCCTCATGGAACGCCTGGTGGAGCACTGCGGCAGCCGCCTCGGTCGCCAGCCCCCTCCCCCACGCCGTACGGCACAGCCGATACCCGAGCGACGCCCATCTGGGTGCCTCGGGATGCACCGCGCGGAGGCTCACCCAGCCCAGGAAGCCGCCCGCTGGGTCCTCGGTCGCCCACACGCCCAACCACGGTCGTCGGGGGTCGATGCACAGGAACCCTGGCAGCACCACCTCCTCGATGAACTCCCGGGGCGTGGCGGTGCCGCCGGACAGCCAGCGCATGACCTGGGGGTCGCTGTCGAGCTCCACCATCGCGTCCAGGTCGTCGGCGCGCAGCCGTCGGAGGCGGAGCCGACTGGTCGCGAGACGGGCCTCGAACGGCGAGCCTGGGTGGACGGAGCCTGGCAGGGCGATCATGGCGTCAGACGGGCGCGCGACCTCGGACCAGGGTGGCACCGGTCATGCCGGGTGCCAGCGGCAGCCCCAGGAACCCCAGGAGCGTGGGTGTCACGTCGGCAAGCACCCCGTCGCGCAGGTGGAGGCCGCGGGCGGCGTGACCCGCAAGCAGGAAGGGCACGTGGCTCAGCGAGTGCGCCGTGACCGGCTGGCCCTCGGCGTCGCGCATGACGTCGGCGTTGCCATGGTCGGCGGTGACCACGAGCAGCGCGCCCGGGCCGCCGGCGGCCACGGACGCCGCGTCGGCGGCCAGCACCGCGTCGGCGACGCGCCCCAGGCAGCCGTCGAGGAAGGTGCACGCCTCCACGGCGGCATCCCAGACGCCCGTGTGTCCGACCATGTCCGGGTTGGCGTAGTTGGCCATGATCACGTCGAACCGACCACCCTCGATGGCGCCCACCAGCGCATCGGTGACCCCGTCGGCGCTCATGTGGGGCTCGAGGTCGTAGGTCGCGACGCGCGGACTGGGCACCAGCTGCCGCTCCTCGCCCGGCCAGGCCGTCTCCACGCCGCCGTTGAGGAAGTAGGTGACGTGGGCGTACTTCTCGGTCTCGGCGACATGGAACTGCGCCCAGCCCTGCTTCGACACCAGCTCGGCCAGGCTGGTCACGACCTCGGGCGGGAAGGCGACCGCCGACACCGGCAGCCCCTCCTCGTACTCGGTCATGGTCACGACATGCAGCTCGCGGGGGCGCACGCCCCGGTCGAAGCCGGCGAACGCATCGCCGTCGACCAGCGCATGCGTCAGCTCGCGCGCCCGGTCGGCGCGGAAGTTGCAGTGGATGACCACGTCCCCGTCCTGCACGAGCGCACCGTCGCCGATGACCGTGGGCGCCACGAACTCGTCGTTCTCACCACGCGCGTATGCCGCGGACAGGCCGTCCGCGACCGTGATGGCGACGTCGGCGCGCGCGTGGACCATGGCCTCCCACCAGCGCGCCACGCGATCCCAGCGCTGGTCGCGGTCCATGCCGTAGTAGCGACCGCCGATGACCGCGATGCGCGCGCCCGGGTGGGCGCCTGCGAGACGCGCCTCGAGGTCCGGCAGGAAGGCCACGGCCGAGCGGGGCGGGGTGTCGCGGCCGTCGAGCAGCGCGTGGACCGCCACGTCGCCCACGCCCGACGCGTACGCCATGGCTGCCACGGCCACCAGGTGCCGATCGTTGGCATGGACGCCACCGGGGCCGACGAGGCTCACCAGGTGCAGGCGGCTGCCGCGGCTGCGCGCCAGGTCGATCGCCTCGCGCAGCGCCGGGTTGGCCGCGAAGGAGCCGTCCGCGATGGCGGCGTCGATTCGCGGCAGGTCCTGGAGCACCGGGCGGCCGGCGCCGATGTTGAGGTGGCCCACCTCGCTGTTGCCCATCTGCCCCTCGGGCAGCCCGACCGCGGGACCCGAGGCATCGAGCAGGGCGTGGGGCCACTGGGCGAGGAGGCTCCGCCAACGGGGCATCGATGCCTGGGCGATGGCATCGACTGACGGGTCGGGGCCGACCCCGAAGCCATCCACGACGACGAGGACGAGGGGGCGAGGACGCCCGACGCTGATGGCCTCGGACCCGCTCACGCGGCGCCCGCGGAGCCGAGCCGCGCCTGGCGGTGACCGCGGCTCGCGCGACGATGCCGGCCATCTCGTCCGCCTTGAGGCTCGCGCCGCCCACCAGGGCGCCGTCGATGGACGGCTCCGCGAGGAACTCGCCGGCCGAGGCGCTGGTCACGCTGCCGCCGTAGAGCACGGGCAGCGACGCCGCGCCGTCGGGTGCGCCGAGCTCGGCGGCGGTCGCCCGGATGGCATCGGCCATGGCCGCGGCGTCGGCGCCACGCGCCGTCCGTCCGGTGCCGATGGCCCACACCGGCTCGTAGGCGACCACCAGGTCCTCGGGCCACGATCCGGCGGCGAGCGCGACCGACAGGGCGCCCCGGAGCTGCGCCTGGACGGTCGACTCGGCCTGGCCGGCCTCGCGCTCCGCGAGCTGCTCCCCGACGCACAGGATCGGTCGGAGGCCACCCCCGACGCAGCGCACGAGCTTCTTGCCGATGAGCTCGTCGGTCTCGCCCTGGTCGCGTCGCCGCTCCGAGTGCCCGATGATGGCCCACGTGGCCAGCCCGGCGAGCATCGCCGCGGAGATGCCGCCCGTGTAGGCACCCGCCGTCTCCGCGTGGACGTCCTGGGCGCCCACCGCCACCCCGCTGCCCGCGAGCGCGGTGCTCACCGTGGCGAGCGACACGAAGGGTGGGCAGATGACGCGGGTGACCTCCGGGTAGGGCATCGCCTGCGCGATGGCCAGTGCGAGGGGGCCCGCCTCGGAGGGCAGGCCGTTCATCTTCCAGTTGCCGGCGATGATGACAGGACGCATGGCCGCATTATCCCGGTCGCCCGGGTGGGCCGCGGGTGCCGCTCGGCTCAGTCGGACGGGCCGTTCGGGCCGTCGTCGACCCGTGGGCCCTCCGCGAGCCCCACCATGCGGTCCAGCGAGCGCTGCACGCGCGAGCGACCCAGGCCGGTCATCGCCGAGATCTCGGTGAGCGACGCCTCCGGCGCTTCGAGGCGCGCCACGGCCACCTCGCGGTCCTGGGCCGGCAGGCCGGCGAGGCGCCCGTCGTCGCGGAGCGCGCCCACCGCCTCCAGCTGCCGATGCGCGGCCCGCACGGAGCGGCGGAGGTTGGCGCCCTCGGCGTTGATGACCCGATTGAGGTGGCCCTGCAGCTGGCGTGTGACGAGCCGCGCCTCGAGGTCGAGCACGGTGGCGGATGCGCCCATGAGCCGCAGCAGCGTGATGATGTCGTCGGTGCGCTTGAGCGTCACGACCCCACGGCCACGACGCATCCGCCAGGATGCCGCCAGCCCCATGTCCCCGAGGTGGGCGGCCAGCGCCTCGGCCGCCTCGGGCGCGTCCGACAGCTCCAGATGGGCACCCCCCTCCCCGGTGCTCAGGGAGCCGGCGGCGAGGAACCGGCCACGCAGCCAAGCCTCCCGACAATGACGCTGCGCGCTGGCCCAGTCGAACCGCACCACCGGCGCGTCCTCGAGCCGCACGGCGAGTCGGGCCACCACCGGGGAGCGGGCGCGACCCTCGGCCGCCGCACCCAGCCCTGCGCGCAGCGACGCCCGGCAGCAGGGTCGGACGGGCTCGACCGCGGCGAGCTCGGCGCGCAGCGCCGGCAGCAGGTCGGTGGCGGCCAGCGGAGTCAGGCGGTCCGGGCGACCACGGCCGGCGGCGGCTGCTGGGCCTGCCGCTCGTCGAGCAGCCCCACGAGGACCGCCGCGAGCTTGACCGGGTCGTGCTTGTGGGCGTTGTCCACGTCGACCACGTCCGCGATGACCACCCGGGGCGGCCCGCCGCCCACCGGCAGGTCGATCCGCACGGGCTCCTGGACATAGGGCAGCTGGGGCGGCCGCGCCTGCGTGTTGGTGTTGGCGATGACCACGTCGACCACATGGCCGACGTGATGCGCGTGGAGCGCCGCGAGGTGCTCGGAGAGGGTGTAGCCCTCGGTCTCGCCCACCTGGGTCGCGACGTTGGCCACGAATACCCGCAGCGCACGCGTCTGCTCCAGCGCCGCGACGATTCCCGGCACCAGCAGGTTGGGCAGCAGGCTGGTGTAGAGGCTGCCGGGTCCCAGGACCACCAGGTCCGCGCCGTGGATGGCCTCCAGCGCATCCGTGTTGGGCACCACCACGTCCGGGGTGATCCAGACGCGTCGGATGCCGCGCGTGCCCATGATCCGCGATTGGCCCACCAGCTGCCGGCCGTCCACCAGCTCCGCGTGGAGCGTCAGCGGCACCGAGGTCACCGGCAGCACCTGGCCACGCACGGCGAGGACCCGGTTGGTGAGCCGCACGCCCTCCTCGAAGTCCTGGGCGATGTCCGAGAGCGCCGCGATGAGCAGGTTGCCAAAGGCATGGCCACCCACCCCCGGGTCGGCGCCGGGCTCCGTGGGGAAGCGGTACTGGAGCAGCCGGGTCATGGTCGGCTCCGCGTCAGCGAGCGCCGTGATGCAGTTGCGGATGTCGCCCACGGGCGCGATGCCCATCTCCTGCCGGAGCATCCCCGACGAGCCGCCGTCGTCGGCCACCGACACGACCGCGGTGATGTTGCTGGTGTGCTGCTTGAGACCGCGCAGCAGCATCGACTGGCCGGTGCCGCCGCCCACCGCGACGACCCGCGGCCCGCGTGCCAGGGAGCGCTTCTTGTACACCAGCTCCACGAGCGGCTGGGTCCGGTCGGGGAACGGCTCCAGCAGCACGCCCATGAGCCGCCGCAGGCCGTACACCAGGACGCCGATGCCGAGCACCAGCACCAGCGTCACCCGCAGCCAGTCGGGCAGGAACTGGAGCGTGCCCACGTTGAACGCCTGCCCGGCGGGGCTGTTCGCGGGCACGTCCCGGACCAGCTGGCGCAGGATGATTCCGCCCGCGAGCGCGATGAGCAGCTGCCCCGCGAACACCACGAGCAGCCAGCCCGAGATCCCGGTGGTGGGCCGCAGCCATCGCCGCAGCCGCGCCGCCCAGGGATCGTCCCGGCGGCTCACGACCGCTCCAGCTCCCGATGCCAGACCCGCACCTGGCCGAGTCCCTGCGCCCGCAAGTCCTGCGCCACCGCCTCCGCGATGGCCACCGACCGATGGACCCCGCCGGTGCAGCCGATGGCCGTGGTGACCCGGCTCTTGCCCTCCGCCTGGTAGGCGGGCACCGCGAACGCGTAGAAGTCATGGAGGAACGACAGGAAGCGCTCCGTCACGGGCTGCCGGAGCACGAACTCGCGGACCGGCTCGTCACGGCCGTTGAGGCTGCGCAGCTCCGGCCGATAGAACGGGTTCTCCATGAACCGGACATCGAACACGAGGTCCGCCTCCAGCGGCACCCCGTGCTTGAACCCGAACGAGATGACCTGGAGGTCCACCTGGTCGGGTGCGTGCGCCGCGTCGAGCGCGTTGGTGATCCGCTCCCGAAGCTGTCGATGGGACAGGTCGGAGGTGTCGATGATGACCTGCGCCATGCCTCGCACCTCCTCGAGCATCCGGCGCTCGCGGTCGATGGCGTTGGCGAGCCCCCGATGGTCGGTCTCGAGGGGATGGCGGTGGCGCGTCTCGCTGAAGCGGCGCACGAGCGCCTGGTCGGATGCCTCGAGGAAGAAGATCTGCGGCTCGATGCCACGCCCGTCGAGGGCGCTCTTGGCGGCGCCCAGCGCGAGCGACGCGTCCCCCGACCGGACGTCCAGCACCAGCGCGACGCGGCGATACCGCTCGGGGTCGTTGGCCACCAGTTCGGCGAGGTTGGCGAGCAGCTCCGAGGGGACGTTGTCCACGACCGTGTAGCCGAGATCCTCCACCAGCTTGCTGGCGGCCGTCTTGCCGGCGCCCGAGAGCCCCGTGATGATGGCGACGTGCTGGTCGCCCCGGGTGCGCGGTGCGGCCTCGACCGACTCGTCGTCCATGGGTCCGGGCTCAGCCGTCATCCGGCGTCTCCGCCCCCGCGGCGGCTGGCTGCGGGCCGCGCGAGAGCATGTGGATGGTGAACTCGAACAGGGCGTACATCACGCCCGCCATGACGATGGGGCTGATGGGGTCGCCGCCCGGCGTGATGACCACGGCGAACACGGTGATGCCCAGGATGACCATGCGCCGGCTCTTCTTGAGCAGCTCCACGCTGAGGACGCCCAGCTTGGTCAGGAACACCAGTGCGATGGGGAACTCCATGACCGCCCCGAAGATGAGGAACATGTTGGTCACGAACCCGAAGTACGACTCGGCGCTGGGCTTCGACTCGGTGTATCCCGGCACCGTGAAGCCAGTCAGGAACTGGACCGCATAGGGCAGGGTCACGTAGGCCACGATCACGCCGAGCGTGAAGAACACGATCGCGGCGGGGATCCAGGGCAGCGCCGCACGCCGCTCCCGCTGGGTGAGGCCGGGTGACACGAACTGCCAGACCTCGTACACGATGATCGGCAGGCCGATGACGATGCCGAACACGAGCGAGATCTTGACGTACAGGAAGAACCCGCCGCTCACGCTCAGGAACTGCACCGTGCCCCCGGGGTTGGAGGCGCGGAAGGGCTCCAGCAGCAGCTTCTGGATGTCCGCCGCGAAGTAGAACCCCACCGCGCCACCGATGACGACGGCGAGGATGCTGATGAACAGCCGCCGCCGCAGCTCCGAGAGATGGTCGACGAGGCTCATCGTGCCGTCGTCGGCGGGCGTGGGCGTGGGACGGGGCGTCACGGGCGCAGGGGTCGGGGGCACGCGCTCCACGGTGCCGGTCACCGGCTCGAGGGCGTCATCCATGCGCTACCTCGCGTCTCGTGTCACGGTCGCGCGTGCGTGCCGTCGGCGGACGGCTGGGTCAGGCGCGGTCCTCGACCGGGTCGGCCGGGGTGCCGGCGGGCACGGGCTCCGCGGCGAGCGTGTTGGGCGCGACCGGCTGGCTGAGGGTGTTCGGCGCGGGCGCCGCCGCGGCGACGGGCGCGACCGGTGCCGGTGCGGCGGGGGCAGCCGGGGTGGCCGGGGCCGCCGTCAGGTTGGTGCTCTCCTGGATGTCCGTGGAGGCCTTCTTGAACTCGCGGATCGTCTTGCCGAACGCGGCTCCCACCTCGGGGAGCTTGCCCGGGCCAAGGATGAGCAGCGCGATGACGAGCACGATGATGAGCTCCATCGGGCCTACGTTGAACGGCATCGCCTTCTCCGATCGATGACTGGACTGGACGAATCGGGCCGGGTCATCCTAGCACCCTGAGCCGCGCCGCCCACGTCTGGGCGGCCTCAGCGACGGCCGCGCCGGGGTCGGTGGCTCCGGTCGCGACGCCCGAGATGCCGCGAGACACGTTGACCAGCAGGGCACCGGCGGCGGCTGCCGTGCCGGGTCGGCCGACCGCTGGGCCGTGTGCGAGCGCGCCGGCGAGGTCGCCCCCCTGGGCGCCGATTCCCGGCACCAGGAACGGCAGCCCGGGCACGATGGCCCGGATGGCGGCCAGCTCCTCGGGCGCGGTGGCACCCACCACGAGCCCCACGGTCCCAGGGTGTCGGGTCCAGCGCACGGCCAGACGGGCGACGCGATGCGCCAACGGCTCGGCAGGGGCGAACAGGTCCGGGTCCTCCGGGACCTCCAGCGACTGGAGCTCGCCGGCGCCCGGGTTGGAGGTCCGGCACAGGACGTACGCGAAGCGGTCCGGCCGATCGAGCAGCGGCGCGATCGCCTCGCCACCCAGGTAGGGGCTCACGGTGACGGCGTCCGCGTCCAGCGAATCGAACAGGGCGTGCGCGTACTGGGTGGCGGTGGAGCCGATGTCGCCGCGCTTGGCATCCGCGATGAACGGCAGGTCGGAGGGCACCAGGGCACGCAGTCGCTCCAGCTCCCGGGCGCCCGCGCTCCCCCACCGCTCGAGGAACGCCACGTTGACCTTGACCGCCGCCGCATGGGGCGCGGCCGCCTCGAGCACGAGCCGCGAGAAAGCGGCCACCCCCTCCAGGGTGGGCGGGAACCCGGCTGGCAGGGCGCCGGGCTCGATGTCGATGCCGACGCACAGGACGCTGCGTGTCGCCACGATCCGAGCGCCCAGCCGGTCGAGATAGCGACCTCGGGAGCCTGATGTCGTCACTGGGGCTGGTCGGTCCCAGTGGCGGGAGGTGGCGTGCCCTGTGCCCCCGGCTCGGCGGTGGCGTCTTGGGTGGTCTCGGCGTCATCGGTCGCGCTGGCCTGGGTCGCGTCGGCGTCGGTCGGCTGGGGCTCGGCCGTGGGCAGCGCGACCCGCTGGTCCTGGGGGATGAACCACGCGGGCGCCGACTCCGGGTCCACGTCGCCATCCACCGTGACGGCCTGGTCCTTGACCAGCGTGAAGCCGGTGGTGCCCCGCTCGAGGGTCATGATCCGGACGTCCACCTTGAGGCCATCCACATGGAGGTAGGCGATCTGGTCCCCGTTGGGCGACCAGACCGGCGCGAAGCCCTGGCCATCATTGGTCAGCCGCGCGACCTCCTCCCAGGTGTCCGGGTCGAGGATGACCACGTCGCGCTTGTCGGCCGTGACCCGCTCCGCGGCAAGGTAGCGCCCGTCCGGCGACCAGTCGGGGTTGGCGTACGCGCGGCTCTTGGGCGATAGGTCGGGCTTGGCCTTCTTGACGGGGTACTTGACGATTCCGATGCGCGGCACGCCCTGCCCCTGGCCGCCGCCCTTGTCGGCGTAGGTGAAGGCGATGCGCTTGCCGTCGGGGCTGATGTCCGGGTCGTTGTGACCGAGCACGTCGCCGGCATATGCGGCAGGACGCGAGGCGACGCCCAGCGACTTGAGGTTGCGACCGCTGGTGGACATGCTGGAGAGCACCACGCCCGCGATGCGGAAGTCCGCGCTGGGCACCTCGCCCAGGTCGCTCGCCAGGATGAGGGTCCTGCCATCGGGCGTGACATCGGGTTGGATGGCGACCGTGGACCAGTAGCCCTGGCCCGCCTGGTGCATGGAGCGGAACTCGCGCGCCTTGTGGCTGCCATCCGCTCGCACCGACATGATGTCCGTGGCCATGTGGGTCACCGAGTCGGCGCGGGCGGTGTTCTTGCCCCACGGCGGCGTCATGCCGCGCTGGACGGTCCGCTGCACATAGTAGATGGTCTTCCCGTCGGGGTCCCAGACGGGCATGATCGCGTCGCCCTCGCCGCTCTCGACCACCTTGGTCTGGCTGGTGCCCTGGACCGCCCAGATGTCGCCACCTCGGCCGAAGAGCAGCGTCCCCACGACGGTGGCCTGCTGGTCGGGCGGCGGCGTGACGAACGCGGTGGGCACGGGCGTGGGCCCGGTCGGTGCGGTGGTGTCGTCCGGGTTCGGACCATCGGTCGCGTTGGGATCGTCGGTGATGCTGGGGTCGTAGGTGCCGATGGGCTCCTGGGTGGCGTTCGGGTCGCTGGTGAACCCGGCGGTCGCAGTGGGCGCCGCCGCGGAGAGCAGGTTGATCCGCTGCGCGCCGAACACGGTGCCTCCGGCCACGACGACCAGCCCGAGGAACGCCAGCAGCGGTGCCAGCAGGGGCGGCGACGTGCGACGCCGGGGCGGCGCGGGCGGCTCCCAGCCACGCTCGTCCGGCGGCACCAGCTCGGGCATCGCCTGCGGGCGGACCCAGCCGCCGGAGCCGGCGACCTGCCAGCCGGAGGCTGCCGGGTCGGGCGGCTGCGCGGGTGGCACCCACGCCTGGGTGCCGGGCGCAGGGGCCTGGGGGTTGACCCACGCCTGGGTGCCGGGCGCCGGCTGCTGCCAGGGCTGCGTGCCGGGCGCCGGCTGCTGCTGCCAGGACTGCGTGGCGTCGGGGCGCTGCAGCGACCACGGGGGCACCTGAGCGTCGGGCGCGTACTGCCCCGTGCCGGGGTCCTGCGCGTACTGCCCCGTGCCGGGGTCCTGCGCGGACTGCCCCGTGGCGGGGTCCCGCGGGAACTGCCCCGTGCCGGGGTCCTGGGGCGGTCGTGACCAGTCGCGCGGGTCGCTCACGAGGCGACGGCCAGCGGCGGGTCGACGGGCGTCGGGGCGTCCGACGCGCTGGACGCGTGCCACAGCCGTGACACGAGGCCGGGCGACGCCACGTCTCGCACCTCGAGCTGGAGCGTCTCGTAGCCCCCGAACGAGCGGCTCATGACGCGTGCCGCCACATCGATGGCATCACCCTCGTGGAGCGTCTCCGCGAGGTCCGCGCGTCCGAAGCAGATGGCGTCGAGCACTTCGGTTCCTTTGCGCAGGGTCAGCTGGGTGTGGCCGCCGTTCGCCAGGCGGACGCGAGCCACGGAGAGACCGGTGATGCCCAGCACCGGTGGCTCGTCCCCTGCCCCGTCCAGCGGCAGCAGGTCGGCCAAGAGTAGATGGTCGACCGAACCTGCGCTGACGGCGAGGTCCAGCGAGAGCGCGCGCCTGCCCGCCCCGACCGACCCGTCCGGCTGCGGCGACCCGGGCGCGCCCACCACCGGCGACTGCATCGCCGCGCGGAAGGCGTCGTAGCGCTCGGGCGCCAGATGGCAGCCCGCGGCGGCGGCGTGCCCGCCGAACCGCTCGAACAGCTCGGCATGCGCCGCGAACGTGGCCCCCAGGTCCACGTCCCCTGCGCTCCGCGCCGAGCCGCGCCACGGCTCCGCGAGCGTCGAGAAGACCACCGCTGGGCGTCCCACCTGGTCCGCCAGCCGACCTGCCACCAAGCCCACGATGCCCGGCGGCCATGGGCCGGCCACGATGGTCATGGCGCCCGTGGGTTGCGGGCCGACCATCGCCCGTGCCTCGTCCAGCGCGGTCGCCATCAGCCCGCGGCGCTCGCTGTTGGCCGCCTCGATGACGCCCACCAGCCGCTCGATCTCGGCGGGGTCGTCCGCGAGCAGCAGCCGGGCGGCATCCAGCGCGTGCCCCACGCGACCCAGCGCGTTGATGCGCGGCGCGATCGCGAACGACACCCGCTCCGGCGTGACCCGCTCCGGCGCCACGCCCGCCGACGCGAGCAGCGCCGCGAGGCCGGGGCGGCTGCCCGCGGCCAGCGCCGCGAGCCCCAGCCGGGCGATGGCCCGGTTCTCGCCCTCCAGCGGCACCACGTCCGCGATGGACCCGATGGCGGCAAGGTCCGCGAGGCTCAGGGCGAAGGCGGCTCCGTCCGGCTCCTCGGCGAGCAGCAGCTGCGCGACCTTGAACGCCACCCCCGAACCGGACAGCCGGCGATCGGGGTAGCGCGAATCGGCGCGATGGGGGTTGACCACGGCGTCGGCCGCGGTCGGTGGCCCGCCCGGCAGCTGGTGGTGGTCGGTCACGATGACCGACACGCCCCGCTCGCGTGCCGCGGCGATCTCGGCGTGGCTGGTCGAGCCCGTGTCCGCCGTGAGCAGCAGCGTCCGGCCGTCAGCGACGGCGGCATCCACGGCGCCCATGGACAGCCCGTGGCCCTCCTCGGCGCGGTCGGGGACATAGGGCGCCACGTCCAGCCCCAGACGGCGCAGCGCGAGCACCAGGATGGCGAGGCCGGTCAGGCCATCGGCGTCGAAGTCGCCCAGCACCAGCACCCGCTCGCCGTCGGCCACCGCTCGTTGCACGCGCGCCAGCGCCCGGTCGGCGTCGGGCAGCAGCCCTGGGTCGAGCAGCGCCCCGGCCGGCTCGTCGAAGCGGGCCGCGATCCCGGTCGGGTCCACGGGGCCTCGGCGCGACAGCACCCGCACGAGGCGTGCGGACAGGCCTCGCGCCCGTGCCGCGGCGATGGTCTCGGCGGACAGGGGCCAGGGGCGCGGGAGCGTCCAGTGGAAGCGCGGCTCGATCGCTGGCATCGGGGTCGATGCTAGGGGTCGATCCTGCACCGCCGCTTATGCCTCCCTTAGGTGGGTGTGGGTCGTGCTCAGGCCGGCCGCGCCTGTGGGGATCGCTGGGACGCCAGCTGGCGGGCTCGCCGCCGCTCGTCCCAGAGGTGCCAGTCGACCAGCAGCGGCGAGGCGTTGAAGATCGACGAGTACGTGCCGCTGACGATGCCGATGAGCAGCGCCAGCACGAACGAATGGATCGACGCGCCACCGAACAGGAACAGCGCCAGCAGCGTGAACACCACGGTCATCGAGGTGTTGATGGAGCGTCCCGCGGTCTGGAGGATGCTGTGGTTCACGATCGCGTCGTACGGCTCGCCCGAGTGGCGGACCCGGTTCTCGCGGACGCGGTCGAACACCACGATGGTGTCGTGGACGCTGAAGCCGATGACGGTCAGCATCGCGGTCACGAACAGGGCGTCGATCTGGAGACCCATGAAGGTGCCCAGGATCGCGAACACGCCCACCACCACGATCACGTCGTGGAGCAGCGACACCAGCGCCACGGCGCCCATCCGGAAGTCGCGGAACCGATAGGTGATCCAGAGCATGATGCCCAGCGCGCCCATGAGGATGAGCAGGATCGTCTGCTGGACGAGCTCCGAGCTGACGACCGGACCGACCGTCGTGAGCTCCAACTCATCGT
Organism: Chloroflexota bacterium; assembly: GCA_046328155.1. GTDB lineage: Bacteria > Chloroflexota > Limnocylindria > Limnocylindrales > CSP1-4 > JAFMJV01. Next base: position 104,180 of record JAXLXC010000008.1, on the reverse strand, counting down.
CGATGGGGCCGAACGCGGCCTCGAGCGCGGTCTTGACCTCGGCCAGCTTGCCGGTCGCGGTGATGGACGCGGCACCCGTGGCGACCGCGCCTGGCGATGCGGACGGGTCCGGCGACGTCGCGGGGCTGGGCGCGGGCGTGGGGGTGGGGGCGGCGGTCGGCGCGGCGGACGCCGCGTCACTCGGCCCAGGCGACCCCTGCGCGTCGGTGGCTGCGTCCGTGTCGTGCGTGGCGAGGGCCACTGCACTGGTGCGGATCATCGTGTAGTCCTTGCCGTCGGTGGTCGTGGTCACGACCTCCGAGCCGGGCAGGCCATTCTCGGCCAGGACCTCCACCACGGCCTGCGGCTCGGGGGCGCCGTTGGCGAAGTGGATGGTCCACTCGGTGCCGCCGCGATAGGCGATCGAGAACTGGAGGCCGAGCTTGGCGCCCGGCAGCAACGTCAGCAGGATGAAGAACAGGCCCGGGATGGTGACCGCGAGGCTCAGCGCGTAGAACCACTTGCGCTTGCCGACGACGTCAAACACTGGCCGTGGCCCCTCGCGAGCGCCCGCGCGGCGGCGCCGCCACGGTGAACTCGTCCTCGTGGACGCCGAAGAAGGATGCCTTGCGGGCCCACGGCTGCCGGACGACCCAGCGGAGCATCATCCGGCTCAGCGTCACCGCGGTGAACATCGAGGTGAGCACGCCGATGATGAGCACGAGCGCGAAGCCCTTGACCGTGGAGCTGCCGAAGTACCACAGGATGAACGCGGTCATGAGCGTCGACACGTTGGAGTCGAAGATCGAGTTCCAGGCGCGGTTGAAGCCGGCCTCGATGGCCGAGTTGAGCGGCTTGCCCGACCGCAGCTCCTCCTTGGTGCGCTCGAAGATGAGGATGTTGGCGTCCACCGCCATGCCCACCGAGAGCACGAAGCCCGCGATGCCCGCGAGCGTCAGGGTCACCGGGATGGTCCGGAACAGGGCGTAGTTGAGGAGCGTGTAGAACACCAGCGCGACGCACGCCACGGCGCCCGGCAGCCGGTAGTTGACGAGCATGAACGCGAACACGAACGCGATGCCGATGAAGCCCGCCAGCACGGTCTGGGCCAGGAAGCCCAGGCCCAGCGTCGCCGAGAGGCTGCTGAAGCCGACGGGCTCGATCTCCAGGGGCAGGGAGCCGAACTTGAGGACCGTCACCAGGTTGTTGACGTCGTCCTTGGTGAAGCTGCCGCTGATCTGGGCGCGCCCGTTGTAGCTGGTGGCGTTGATGGTCGCGGCCGACTGGACCACGCCGTCGAGCACGATCGCGAACAGCTGGCCGTAGTTGGACGCCGCGTACTCGTCGAACAGGTCGGCGCCCCTGGACTTGAGCTCGAGGTCCACGGCCGGCTTGCCGATCTGGTCGCTGCCGGCGCGTGCGGCGGAGATCTGGTCGCCGCCGAACAGCGCGAGGCTGGAGAGGTCGTTGTCGTCGAACTCGGTGTCGGGCGTGGGGTCCATGCCCGGCGGCAGCCCCGAGCCGACCGTCACGGAGGCCGCGTACGCGCTGGGGATGGGCACGAAGTAGAGGCGGCCGGTGCTGCCCACCAGCTGCTCGATCTCGGCGCGGTCGACGGCGCCCGGCAGCTCGATGGTGATCCGGTCCGCGCCCGCGGTCTGGACGTTGGGCTCCGCGACGCCCGTGGCGTTGACGCGGTTCTCGATGATGGTCCGGGTCTGCGCCAGGATGTCCGGCGTGATGGGCTGGTTGTCCGTCGCGATGAGCTGATACTCGCCGCGCAGACCGCCCACCAGGTCGAGGCCCAGGTTGGGGCAGAACGACGGGCACCCCGCGGCCGTGGCCTTGGGGTTGGGCATCAGGCTCGCCACGAGGGACGCGACGAAGACGACAGCGATCAGGAGGGGAAGGACCCAGCGCATCGGCCGGGACGATAGCAGAAGGACGGCCCAGACGCGGCCCAGCCCCGGCGACGGCTGGTCCGCCGCGTCTCACGGAGCGGCTGACGTCTCCGGGGCGGCGCTGGGGACGGGGCATCCGGCAGGTGCCGGGCAGAGCGTGATGAGCATCGCGCGCACCGACAGCGGCCCACCCCGGAGGATGGCCACGATCTCCTCCGCCCGCGGCGAGACGAACCCGCCGCTGATCTGGGCCCGCCCGTTGAAGCTGGTGGCGTTGATGGTCGCCGCGACCGCCGCCGTGTCGTCGATCATGATCGCGAACAGCGAGCCGTAGTGGTCGGCGGCCCAGGCATCGAAGGCCGCGGCGGCCTCCTCGTCGAGCGTCAGGTCGATCGCCGGCTGGCCCATCTGGTCCGTGACGACCGCCGCCTCGACGATGTGACCTGGCCCCACGATCTCGTGGATGGGCATCGCGGAGGGCAGCGGACCGCCCTGCTCGACATCGCTGGCGTCGTCATCCGGGATCGCCACCATCCGGAACACGCCGGGCGTGGTCGCCACGCGGGCGACGCGGTCGGCCTGGTCGGGGTCGCTCAGGTCCACGCGGATGCGTCCGTCATCGAGCGGCGTGACGGTGGCGCCCGCATCGGGCAGCGCGGCCAGCCGGGCCTCGATCGTCGCCAGGGCGGTCGATTGGTCCTCGGCCGTCGCGGAGCCGCCGTCGGTTCCCTGGAGCTGGATGACGATGGTCGAGAGGCCCCCGATCGGGATGCTCGAGGCCGCCGCGGACGACGGGGCACTCGCCGCCGGCGTGGGCGACGGGGCGCCAGCGGCCGGCGTGGGCGACTGGGCGGCGGCGGGCATTGCCAAGACCAGGGCCGCGGTCACGGACGCGATCGTGGCGAGACGGCGCATGTGCATGATCATGCGCCGCGCGACGCGCCACGGCAACCCTGCGCGCCCGGCCATTCGCCAACCCTGCGCGCCCGGCCATTCGTCATCTCTGCGCGCCCGGCATTCGCGATCCGCCATACGCCCGGCCCGGCGTTGCCTATACGCCTCGGCTCCGGCGCTGGCCCCGCCGCGCGCCACCACCCACGCTCAGCCGGGGGGTGCGAACCGCCGTACCGCCCTCTGGACGGACGTTTGGCGCCCACGCTCCTGCATAAGGCCCGGCGTGACGGTGGCATGGCGGTTCGCCAGGCGAAGGCACGGGGCCCGCGGATGCCAGCCGGGCGAGGGTCCGGCGGGCGGGCTACGTGTCGAGGTGCTCTCGGATGCGTGCCGCCATCGCCGGCCCGATGCCGGGCACCGCCGCGATCTGCTCCATCGTCGCGCCCTTGAGCACCTTGGTGGACCCGAAGACGCGCAGCAGCGCGCGTCTGCGAGCCGGCCCCACGCCCGGCAGGTCGTCGAGCGCCGACCGCGTCTGGGTCTTGGCGCGCACCTGGCGGTGATAGGTGATGGCGAAGCGGTGCGCCTCGTCCCGCAGCCGCTGGACCAGGTAGAGCGCCTGGGACGTCGCGGGCAGCACGATGGGCTCGCTCTGCCCAGGCAGGAACAGCTCCTCGCGCTCCTTGGCGATGCCCGCCAGCGGCAGGTCGTGGAGACCCAGCTCGTCGAGCACGCCCCGACCGGCGCTCACCTGCCCCTTGCCGCCGTCGATGACGACGAGATCGGGGAGGCGCCAGCGGAGCTCCTCGGCGCTGCCCTCGTCGGCATCGAGCGCGCGTCGGAAGCGTCGTCGGAGCACCTCCCTATGGGACGCGAAGTCGTCGGTCCCCTCGACGGTCTTGATTCGGAACCGCCGGTACTCGCCGCTGCGTGGGCGCCCCTCCTCGAACACCACCATGCTGCCCACGGTGGATGTGCCCTGGATGGTCGAGATGTCGTAGCACTCGATTCGCATGGGGGGCGCCGGCAGCCCCAGCGCGGCGGCCAGCTCCTCGAGCGCGGCCAGCGTCCGACCCTGGTCGGCCAGCCAGCGCGCCTGCTCCCGGGCGAGGGTCTCGGCGGCATTGCGGCCCGCGAGGTCCATGAGCGCGCGGCCATCCCCCCGCCGGGGCACGCTCACGTCCACCGCGCCGCCGCGGCGGGCGCGCAGCAGCTCCGTCAGCTCCTCGGCATCGGGCAGCACCATGGGCAGCAGGACGCGGGGCGGCACGCTCGCCGCCGTCGCGTAGTACTGGCGCACGAACGTGCTGAGCGCCTCGTGGTCGGGTCCATCGCCCAGGTTCTCGAGCTGGAACACGTCGCGGCTGACCGTCTTGCCGTCGCGGATGGCGAACAGCTGGACCGCCGCCTGGTTCCCCGATCGGGCGTAGCCCAGGACGTCCAGCTGGCGCCGGGCGAAGCCGGCCATCTTCTGGGCCTCCATCGTCCGCTCGATGGCCCGCACCTTGTCCCGGAGCGCCGCGGCCCGCTCGTACTGCATCGAATCCGAGGCGAGGGACATGTCCTTCCGAAGCGCCTTGGCCACCTGCTCCTGGCGGCCCTCCAGGAACAGCATCACCTGGTCGATGTCGGCGCGATAGGTGGCCTGGTCGATGGCCTCGATGCAGGGGCCCTGGCAGCGCTTGATGTGGTACAGCAGGCAGGGGCGGTCGAGCGCCCGCTCCCCTGCCCGGATGTCGATGGTGCAGGTCCGGAACGGGAACAGGCGTCGGATGAGGTTCATGGCCTCGTCTACGCTGCTCGCGCTGGCGTATGGCCCGAAGTAGCGGCTGCCGTCGGCGGGCAGCTTGCGGGTGCGCTCGATGCGCGGGAAGTCGTCCGCCAGCGTGACCTTGATGAACGGGTAGCTCTTGTCGTCCTTGAGCCGGACGTTGAAGCGCGGCTGGTGGCGCTTGACCAGGTTGGCCTCGAGCAGGAGCGCCTCGCTCACGGTGTCGGTGAGCGTCCACTCGATGTCCGAGACGCGGTCGATGGCGGTCTCGATGCGCAGCGGCGGCGTGGTCGCCGACCGGCTGGCCTGCCAGTACTGGCGCACCCGGTTGCGCAGGCTCTGGGCCTTGCCCACGTAGAGCACGGTCCCGCGCTCGTCCTTCATGAGGTACACGCCGGGGTGGTCGGGCAGGTTCCTGAGCGCGGTCTGGATCTGGGGGGTCACCCCCGCATGGTAGGTCGACCTCGCCGCCGGCTGGTGTCAGGTACCCGCGGAACGGATGCGTGATCCCGCGATACGGGAGCGATAAGGCCCCATCGCCATGGTGCGCGCATGCCGGACGACCGCCCACCACCCGACCTGCCGCCCAGCGTGCGCGAACGGCTGGCCAAGCTCGCGCCGGACCAGCGCGCCGCAGCGACCGCACCGCCTGGCCCGGTGCTCTGCGTGGCGCCGGCGGGCAGCGGCAAGACCACCACGCTGGTGGCGCGGATCGCGTGGCGGATCGCGCTCGGTGCCGACCCGCGGAGCGTGTGCGCGGTGACCTTCAACCGACGCGCCGCGGAGGAGCTGCGCGAGCGGCTGGATGCGGCGCTGGCACCGCTCGGCGTGGCGTCCGGGGAAGCCCAGGTCCGCACCTTCCATGCGCTGGGCATGCGCATCCTCCGATCGGCGGGCGTGGACGTGTCACGGCTGGCCGATCGGACGACGGTCATCGAGCGGCTGGCCGGAGGCGCGCTGCCGACCGCCACGATGCGCGTCCTCGACGACGCGTTCACGCGCCTCACGCTCGACCCGGAACGGGGGCCGGCGCCGGACCAGACGGAGCTGCACGCGGCCTATGCCGCATACCGGGCGGCGCTGGCCGCGGATGGCGCGATCGACATGGACGACCTGGTGGCCGGCGCGGTCCGGGTGCTCCGGGAGGACGCCGCCCTCCTCGCTCGATGGCGGAAGCGGGCCGCCGTGCTGCTGGTCGACGAGTCGCAGGACCTCGACCGGTCGCAGCTGGACCTCGCGCTGCTGCTCGCGGGCGACCGGCGCGACGTGTTCCTGGTGGGCGACGACGACCAGACGATCTACGCCTGGCGGCTCGCCGACGTCCGACGCATCCTGGGGCTGGCAGCGCAGCTGCCGGGCCTCGAGCGCGTCGACCTCACGGTCAACTATCGATGCCCATCGGAGGTGGTGCGGCGGGCGGACCGCCTAGTGTCCCGGGTCACCGAGCGGTTCGTGAAGCGGATCGACCCGGCACCCAACGCCACCGGCACGCTGGTCCTGGCGCCCGACACCGGCGATGACGTGGCGCGGGCCAGGCGGCTGCTCACCGCCTGGTTCGGCAGGACCGACGAGGGCTACGCGATCCTGGCGCGGACCAACGCGGAGCTCGCGCCGTACGCCGCGGTCGCCACCGAGCTGGGCATCCCGACCCAGGTCGCCGAGGATCGGCTGGCACTCGACCACCCCGCGGTCGACCGGCTGCTGGCGCGCGCCGAGACCCTCCCCGCCACCGAGCCGCTGCTCCTGCGGCTCGCCTCGGCGCTGGAGCCGCCCGACCCGGAGGACCCGGATGGCTCGGTCGGACGGTCGGTCCTCGCGTGGGCGGCCCCGTTCGACACGCTGGAGGGGCTCCGGGCGGGATTGGCACGGGCGCGAGCGGGTCGGCTCGCGGACGGCCGGCGGCCGCTCATCCTGGCGACCGCGCACGGCACCAAGGGCCTCGAGTTCGACCACGTGGCCGTGGTGGGCATGGACGAGGGCGCGTTCCCCAGCGGCAGGTCCGTGGACGAGGCACCCGACCCGGCGCGCGCCCTCGACGAGGAGCGGCGGCTGGCGTACGTCGCCTGGACGCGCGCCCGGCGCGAGCTCGTGCTGGTGCACGACCCCTACGCGCCGTCGGTGTTCCTGCGGGAGGCGTTCGACCCCCAGGAGCTGCGGCCGCCCTGAGCGTGGGTGCGGGGCGTCAGCGGGTCAGCGGCGTCGGCGGAGGTCGACCGAGTAGTCCACCTGCGCGCGCAGGTTCGAGAGCGCCTCGCCCCAGCCCTCCAGGCCCTCGGCCCAGGCCTCGATGACACCGGGTCGCGAGATGTCGAACGGGCCGTCCTCGAGATGCACCAGCGTGCCGTAGCCCTGTGGTTCGAGCGTCACCGTCACCGTGGTCTGGTAGTCGTCGCCAGTGGGCCAGGACCAGCGGAACCGGAACAGCGTGGGCGGGTCGGAGGCCAGCACGTCGATGGGGATCCGCCGGTCGTGCCACGTCAGGACGGAGCGCGTCCCCACGGTCAGCGAGCCCTCCACCATGCGCGGGAACCATGCCGCCAGCTCGTCGGGGTCGCTCCACGACCGGTGCACGCGTTCGCGTGGCGCGTCGAGCCGTCGATCGACCCGGATCCAGCGCTCGGTGTCGTCACTCACGATGCGTCCGACCCTCCATCCTCACGTGCTGGTGCGGGCGTCGACCGACGCATGCGGTCCCCGATGCCCGGCATCCCCAGTCGCCACCACACGAAGCCCACCACGGCCCCGACCACGAGCACCAGCATCAGCGTGTCGAGCGGCTGGAGCGTATGACGGATCGATGCCCAGTTGGCGCCCAGCTGCTCGCCGATCCAGACGAGCAGGATGCTCCACAGGAAGGCACCCGCGGTGGAGTAGACCACGAACGGCGCCAGCGGCATCCGCGTGACGCCGGCGGGGAAGCTGATGAACGTCCGGACGACCGGCAGCAGGCGACCCACGAACACCGTCTGCTTGCCCCACCGCGCGAAGAAGCGGTCCGCGGCGTCGATCTCGTGCTCCCGGATGAGCAGGTAGCGGCCGTAGCGCTCCAGGAACGGGCGCCCGCCCCAGGCGCCGATGGCATACGCCACGAGCGACCCGATGGTGTTGCCGATGGTCGCCACCACGACCACGACCCAGAACGACCATGGCTGCTGGGTCAGGGGCTCGAGCTGGGTCGGGTCGGAGACCAGGAACCCGGCGTAGGGCAGGATCAGCTCCGACGGCAGCGGGATCATCGCCGACTCGATGGCCATCGCGACCATCACCCCGACGTAGCCGACCGCCCCGTACAGCGAGTTGAGGAACGGGATGACGATCCGGTCGATGAACTCCAGCACGCCGGCAGTGTAGCCGGCCTGCCCGTGGGCACCGCCCGGCCCGACGGTACCAGTCGCGGGACGCCGACCGTCGGGACGCTAGCGGGCGCTGACCGCCGTCTCCACCGAGACCGCGCGGCGCCCGTTGCCGCTGCTCGCCGTGAACCCGACATGGCTGAGGGGCACCAGCGGCTCGCCGCGGAGGACGCGCGCCAGGTACTCCCCCGTGGCGGACCCCTCGATGCGCGCGACCGCCTCGGGCGTGCCCAGGCCGATCACGCGCCCGCCACGCGCGCCACCCTCGGGGCCCATGTCGATGATGTGGTCGGCGGTCTTGATGACGTCGAGGTTGTGCTCGATGACGATGACCGTGTTGCCCGAGTCGACCAGCCGATGCAGCACCTGGAGCAGCTTCTCCACGTCGGCGAAGTGGAGCCCGGTGGTGGGCTCGTCCAGGAGGTAGACGGTCCGGCCGGTCGCCCGCCGGGACAACTCCGTGGCGAGCTTGACGCGCTGCGCCTCGCCACCGGACAGCGTGGTCGCGGGCTGCCCCAGTCGGACATAGCCGAGGCCCACGTCGACCAGCGTCTGGAGCTTGGTGCGCACGGTCGGCACCGCTTGGAACACGGCCAGCGCCTCCTCGGCGGTCATCTCCAGGACGTCCGAGATGGAGTGGCCGCGGTAGTGGATCTCGAGCGCCTCGCGCGAGTAGCGCTTGCCGCCGCACACCTCGCACGGCACGTACACGTCCGGCAGGAACTGCATCTCGATCTTGAGGATGCCGTCACCCTTGCAGTTCTCGCAGCGACCGCCCTTGACGTTGAAGCTGAAGCGGCCGGGGCCATAGCCGCGGACGCGCGACTCGGGGACGCCCGCGAACAGCTCCCGGATGGGCCCGAACAGCCCGGTGTAGGTGGCCGGATTGGAGCGGGGCGTCCGCCCGATGGGGCTCTGGTCGATCTCGATGACCTTGTCGATGGCCTCGAGGCCCCGGACCGCGTCGTGCGGGCCGGGCTCGTCCCGGGCCCCGTTGAGCTCCTTGGCCATGGCCCGGTAGAGCACGTCGTTGACGAGCGTGGACTTGCCCGACCCGGAGACGCCGGTGACCGCGGTGAACGTGCCCAGCGGGAACGAGACGTCGACGTCCTTGAGGTTGTGCGCCCGGGCACCCGTGACCTTGATTCGCTTGCCGTTGCCGGGGCGGCGCTTGGGCGGGATGGGCACCGCGCGGTCGCCCCGGAGGTAGGCGCCGGTGATGGAGCCGGGCGTGGCGAGGAGCTCCTCGAGGGTGCCGCTCACGATGATCTCGCCGCCGTGCTCGCCGGCCGCGGGCCCCACGTCCACGACCCAGTCGGCCGTCCGGATGGTCTCCTCGTCATGCTCCACCACGATGAGCGTGTTGCCCAGGTCGCGCAGCCGCTGGAGCGTGGCGATGAGCTTGGCGTTGTCGCGCTGGTGGAGGCCGATCGAGGGCTCGTCGAGGATGTACAGCACGCCCACGAGCGACGAGCCGATCTGGGTGGCCAGCCGGATGCGCTGCGCCTCGCCGCCCGACAGCGTGGAGCTGGTGCGGTCGAGGGTCAGGTAGTCGAGGCCCACGTCGACCAGGAAGCCCAGCCGGGCGCGGATCTCCTTGAGGACCTGGCGCGCGATGGTCCGCTCGCGCTCCGACAGGCGATCGGGGATGACGGTCGCCCAGTCCGACGCGTCGCTCACCGCGAGCGCCGCGATGTCCGAGATGTTGCGGCCATCGATGGTCACGCCCAGGACCTCGGGCTTGAGCCGCTTGCCGCCGCACACCGGGCAGGGCCGCTCCACCATGTACTTCTCGAACTCGGTCTTCATGTACTCCGAGTCCGTCTCGCGATAGCGTCGCTCGAGGTTGGTGATGAGCCCCTCGAAGTTGGCGACGTACGAGTTGGTGCCGCGCGCGTGGCGGTACTTGACCACCACCTGCTCCTCGCCCTTGCGGGCGTAGAGCAGGTACTCCAGCGCCTCCGGTGGCAGGTCCCGGAGTGGCCGCCTGTAGTCCCAGCCGTGCGCCTTGAACACCGCCTCGGTGGTCTTGAGCCGCCAGCTCAGCTCGGTGGGCACGGTGCGCCAGGGCGCGACCGCGCCATCGGCGATGCTCCGGCTCTTGTCGGGGATGATCCGCTCGGCATCGAACTCCATGCGCATGCCCAGGCCGGTGCACTCGGGGCAGGCGCCGTGGGGGGAGTTGAAGGAGAAGCTGCGCGGCTCCAGCTCGTCGATGGTGGAGCCGTCGATGGGGCAGCTGTAGCGCTCGCTGTACTGCTGCTCCTCGAAGGCGCCGGGGTCGGCGGGGGCGACGATGACTACCCCCTCCCCGAGGCGCATCGCGGTCTCGACCGAGTCGGCCAGCCGACCGACGTCCGGGTTCGGGTGCTCCGGGCCGAAGGGGGTGCCATCCTCGTCGGCGTGGTGGACCACCAGCCGGTCGACCACGACCTCGATGGAGTGGCGCTTGTACTTGTCGAGCGTGGGCGCCGCGTCCAGGTCGAACTGCTCGCCGTCGACGCGGACGCGCACGAAGCCCTGCTTGCGGGCGGCCTCGAACACCCGGTCGCCCTCGGTCTTGCGGTCGCGGATGACCGGGCCCAGGACCAGCAGCCGCGTGCCCTCGGGCAGGTCCACGATGCGGTCCACGATCTGGGACACGGTCATGCGCGTGATCTCGTGGCCGTTGGGGCAATGCGGATGGCCGATCCGCGCGAACAGCAGCCGCAGGTGGTCGTAGACCTCGGTCACCGTGCCCACGGTGGAGCGCGGGTTGCGGCTGGCGCCCTTCTGGTCGATGGAGATGGCGGGCGACAGGCCGTCGATCTGGTCGACGTCCGGCTTCTCCATCTGGCCCAGGAACTGGCGGGCGTACGCCGAGAGGCTCTCCACGTAGCGCCGCTGGCCCTCGGCGTAAATGGTGTCGAACGCGAGGCTGGACTTGCCGCTGCCCGACAGGCCGGTGATGACGGTCAGCCGGTCCCGCGGCATGCGGACGGTGACGTCCTTGAGGTTGTGTTCGCGGGCACCGCGAACCACGAGCTCGTCTTGAGGCACGTGGCCCAGTCTAGCGGTCGGGGCACTCTAGAACAAGTGTGCGATTTCGTTGCGATCGACCGGCGCGTGGTCGCGGGCGCGGACGGGCGCGCGACTCAGGCGTCGGGGCGCTCGCGGACCACGACCTCCTCGGCGACGGGCACGGGCCGATGCTTGCGGTTCCAGCGCACGAGGTACCAGCCCACGAACGCCATGACCGCCACCAGCAGGACGTAGTCGAGGTACCCCAGGTACGCCTCGAACGCGTGGTACTGGGTGCCCAGGAGGTACCCCGCGCCGATGAGCACCGCGTTCCAGGTCCCGGACCCCAGCGCCGTGAGCAGCACGAACCGGGCGAGCGGCATGCGCTGCGCGCCCGCGGGGACCGACACCAGGCTGCGGACGATGGGCACGAACCGCCCGAAGAACACGATTCGCGTCCCGTGGCGCCGGAAGAAGTCGGACGCGGCATCGAGGTCGTCGCGATCGACGAGCGGCACGCGCGCCAGCAGCGTCTTGGCCCGCTCCTCCCCGAACCAGGCGCCCAGCGCGTAGAGCACGAGCGCCCCCAGCACCGCGCCCAGGGTGGCGGCGAGCACGCCCAGCGGCAGGCTCATGCGACCCATCGAGGCCTCCCAGCCCGCGATGCCCAGCACCGCCTCGCTGGGGAGCGGCGGGAATACCGTCTCGAGGAACACCAGGGACCCGACGCCCAGCTCGCCCGCCCGGGCGATGAGGTCGGCGACGAGGCCCGTGAACCCGGTCAGGCCATCGTCATCGGTGGGTGGCAGCTCCTGGAACGACCACGGCAGCGTGGCTGCGAATGCCCAGGTCTGGCTCATGCGACGGGAGGCCCTGCGTCGACGAGCGCCCGGAGCGCCTCGGTCGACCCACGCATGGGCGACAGGCTCTCCAGCCACCAGGTGACGCCAGCGTCGGCATAGGCGCTCAGCTCGCCCGGCGCCAGCAGGTCGGACCGACCCAGGATCGACACGTCGAAGGCCCCATCGAGCCCGATGCTGGTGCGCTCGGCCTGGACGCGCGCCACCCGACCGTCCACATCCTCGGGCGACAGGGTCATGCCACCCGCGGACGGGTCGATGCCCACCAGGCACCAGCCATCGAGACGGGCGGCCCGTCGCATGGCCGCGGGCTTCATGCCCCCGAACCAGATGGGCGGTCGAGGGCGCTGGGCCGGGGCGGGCCCGACGACCACCGGCGCGGTCCCCTCCCCCGACAGCTGCGCCGGCTCGCCCCGCAGCCACGGCTCGATGGCCGCGATGGCCTCGTCGGTTCGGGCGACGAGGTCCGCGATGGGTGCCCCATCGCCGAACAGCGACAGGTCGCCCGCGTCGCCGCCGACCCCGACGCCCAGCGTCAGCCGGCCCCGCGACAGCCGGTCTAGCGTCGCCGCGGATTGCGCGACGAGCTGCGGGCGGCGGCGCGACACGACCGCGACGCACAGGATCAGGCGCAGCTCGCTGGTCGCCGCGGCGACCCCCGCGAGCGCCACGAACGGGTCGGCCGCGACGGTGCCCATGTCCACGCCCAGCGAGTCCCAGATGGACAGCCCGTCCCAGCCGGCCGACTCCGCCGCCACGCCGAGCTCGGCGCTGGGCCGGGGGTCGGGGGGCTCGCCGAGCGGTGCGATGTCGATGGCGAAGTGCATCGCGCCATCATCGCCGAGGATGCCCCGACCACGCCCACGACGGGTCGTCCGCGCCGACCTGCCAGAATCGGCCGATGCCAGGACCCCCACGTCCGTGACCCTGACACCTCCCTCGTCGGCACCCGAGCCGCACGACCGGCCCACCCCGCTGGCGTGGCTCGCCGTGGCCGTGGCGGCGCTGGGGTTCGTGGCGTGCCTCGCGCTTGCGGTGTCGGGTGGCGCGAGCGTGGACATCCCATGGGCGCCGTCCCTGGGGATCCGCCTGGAGCTCGCGTTCGACGGGCTGGGCGCGCTGTATGCGCTGCTGGCCACGGGCATCGGGCTCGCCGTGTTCGCGTACGGCGCGGGCTATCTCCCCATCCACCTCCACCACGCCCACCGCCCGGCCCGCGACGACCGTCGCTTCTGGCCCTGGATGCTGCTGTTCATGGGCGCGATGGTCGTGCTGGCGTGCGCCCAGGACCTCATCGTGCTGTTCGTCGCCTTCGACCTGACGGCGGTCGCGTCCTACTTCCTCATCGGCTTCGACCGCGAGCGCCGCGAGGCCCGGGGCGCCGCCATGATGGCGCTGCTAGTCACCGTGACGACCGCGGTGCTCATGCTCATGGGCGCCGTGCTGCTGTACGCCGACTACGGCACCTTCTCGCTGCCCGACCTGTACGAGGTGGCGGCGCCCGGCACGGCCACCACCGTCGCGACCCTGCTCATCGCCATCGCGGCGCTCGCCAAGAGCGCCCAGGTGCCCCTCCACTTCTGGCTGCCGCGAGCCATGGAGGCGCCCACGCCCGTCTCGGCCTACCTCCACTCGGCGGCCATGGTGGCGGCGGGCGTGCTGGTCATCGGGCGGATCCATCCCCTGCTGGCGCTGGACCCGCTCGTGCTCGACGCGCTCCTGGTCGTCGGCTTCGCGTCCATCGTGGTCGGCGGGCTGCTGTCGCTCGCGCAGGACGAGCTCAAGCAGGTGCTCGCCTACAGCACCATCTCGCAGTACGGCTACGTGGTCGTGCTCTACGGCATCGGCGGCCCGGTGGCGGCGGGTGCCGCGGCGTTCTACGTCATCGCCCACGCCATCGCCAAGAGCGCGCTGTTCATGACCGCGGGCACGGTCATCCTCGCCACCGACGAGACGCGCCTCTCCCGCCTGGGTGGGCTGGCCCGCCCCATGCCCGTCCTCGCCGTCGCCAGCGGCGTGGCGGCGGCGACCCTGGCGGCGCTGCCGCTGACCATCGGGTTCTTCAAGGACGAGCTGTTCTTCGCGGCGACGGCGGCGCGGGGCGACTTGGTGGGCGTGATGGCCGTCGTGGCGGCCGCGCTCACCGTCGCCTACATCGCCCGGTTCTGGCTGGGCCTGTTCGCGGGGCCGACGCGCATCGCGCCGCATGCCACGCCGCGGTTGCTGCTGGCGCCCATCGTGGTGCTCGCGGCCGTGGGCATCGTGGGCGGTCTGGCGCCCGACCCGTTCGCGCGGCTGGCCGAGGCGGCCGGCTCGGTGACGGCCTACGCCTCGGTGGCCCTCCACCCGGCCTACCACCTCGACACCCGGATCGAGAACCTGATGGCGCTCGTGGCGTGGCTGCTGGGCGCGGGAATCCTCCTCGCGGTGCCGCTGCGCGAGCCGGTGGCACGCGCCGTCGCGGACCTCGGGATGCGCTTCGGCCCCCGGCGCTGGTACGGGGCGCTCCTGGTCGGCCTGGCCCGGCTGTCGGACGCCATCCACGCCGCGGAGGTGCGCGACCTGCGCAGCAGCGTCGCCGCGGTGCTGGTGCCCACGGGCGTGCTCGTGGGCATCGGGTTCCTGGCCACGCTCGACGCGTGGGACTACCAGGTCGGCGGCATCGGGCGCGCGGACATCCCCGTGGTCGTGCTGCTCGCGCTGGCCGTGGGTGCCGCGCTCACCGTGACCCGCGACCCAGGACGGCTGCGACCGGTGCTCGCGCTGTCGGTGCTGGGCTTCGCGCTCGCCGCGGCGTATGCCGTGATGGCCGCGCCGGACGTGGCCCTGGTGGCGCTGCTCGTGGAGGCGGTCTACACGCTGGTGTTCGTGGCCGTGTTCGCGGTCCTGCCCCGGAGCCCCAGCGGTGCCCGCGCCGACGCGCGACGCGCCTCCCTGCACCCGGTCCGCGACGTGATGGCCGGGGTCATCGCCGGGGTGGGTGCGTTCGTGACCATCTGGGCGGCGCTGTCCCGCGAGCCCGCCGAGCGGGGCGACGCGCTGGAGCTCCTCCGACTGGCGCCCCAGGCCCATGGCGGCGACGTGGTGACCGTCATCCTCGCCGACTTCCGAGGCCTGGACACGATGGTCGAGATCACCGTCCTGGCCGTCGCCGTGGTCGGCGCCACGAGCCTGCTCCGACGTGGGAGGTCGTGGTGAGCCACATCATCGGCGTGGTGGCGCCGCGGCTCCTGGGCCCGGCGCTCATCCTCGCCGCGGCGATCATCGTCAAGGGCTATGCCGACGTGGGCGACGGGTTCAGCGCGGGCGTCATCGTCGCCACGGCGCTCGCCCTGCGCTACGTCAGCCTGGGCTGGGAGGTGGCCGAGCGGAGCCTGCCCATCCTGCGGCGGGCGCCCCAGCTGGCCACCGTCGGGCTGCTCGTCGCCCTGGGCACCGGGTTCGCGGGGGTCCTGGTCGGGGACCCGCCGTTCACCCACTATCCGCCGGCGGGCGAGCCAGCCATCCACATCGGCACCCTCGAGGTCATCAGCGCGGTCGTGTTCGACCTCGGCCTGTTCCTGTTCGTGACCAGCGCGTTCGTGGTGCTCATCCACCAGCTCGCGCGGTTCACCGAGGGTCGCCCGTCATGACGCCGGCGGGCATGCCATGACGCTGGTGTACGCGCTCGCCGCGGGGGCCCTGTTCGGCATCGGGGCGTACCTGGTGATGCGTCGCGACCTGCTGCGCGTGGTGCTGGGCGTGGTGGTCATCTCGCAGGCGGCCACGCTGACCCTCATGGCGTCGGCGCTGCTGTTCGGGGCTGCGCCCATCCACCCGCTCCCCGAGGGCCCGGTGAGCGACCCGCTGAGCCAGGCCATGGCGCTCACGGCGGTGGTCATCGGCCTGGCGACCACGGCGCTGCTGCTCGTGCTCGTGCTCCGCGTGGTCAACGCATTCCGCTCGCAGGGCCTCGACGAGGTGGCCGAGGATGAGGCCGAATACGAGGCGCACCTGGACGAGGCGCATGCCCTGGGCCACGAGGACGAGGAGGCGGCGGCCCGATGACCCCGACGACGCTGCTGTCGGTCGCCCTGCTGGTCCCCTGGGCGGCGGGCATCGTGCTGGTGGCGGTCGACGGGCGGCGCCCCATGGCGGGCTGGGCCGCGGTGGTCACGCTGGGCGCGACCCTCGTCGCGCTGCTGGCGCTGGGCGCCAGGGTGATGGACGGGGGCGAGGTCGTGGTGGTCACCGGTGACTGGCCGCGTGGCGTGGGCATCACGCTGCGTGCCGACCCGGCGGGGGTGCTGTTCGCGCTGCTCTCGGTGGGCGTGCTGCTCGCGGCCACGGCCCATCTCGTGGCGGGCGGCGTCCGGGAGCGCACCTTCCCGGGCATCGTGGTGCTGCTGGCGGCCGGGCTCACCGGGCTGTTCCTGACCGGCGACCTGTTCAACTTCTACGTCTTCTTCGAGCTCTCGATGATGGCCGCATACGTCCTCGCCACCTACGGCGGCAGCCGGAGGTCGCTGGGCTCCGCGCTCGTGTTCACCACGGTCAACCTGCTGGGCACGTTCGTGTTCCTGCTGTCGGTGGCGGGCGTGTACCACGTCACGGGCACGCTGGACATGGCCGCCATCGGCGCGCGCATGGCGGACGTGGACCCCAACGCCGCGATCCTCATCGCGGTCGGCTTCTTCGTGGCGTTCTCGGTCAAGCTGGGGTTGTTCCCATTCCACTTCTGGCTGCCCACGGTCTACACCGGGGCGCGTCCGGCGGTGGCCGCGATCCTGGGCGGCGGCCTGGCGAACGTCGGGGCGTACGGGCTGCTGCGGTTCGGCGGCGAGCTGCTGCCCCGCGAGCTCGACCTGGCGGCCGGCGCGCTGGTGCTCATCGGCGGGGCGTCGGTGCTGTACGGCGGCCTCCTGGCGATCTCGCGCCACAACGGCTCCGAGATGCTGGCCTACTCCGCCATCGGCCAGGTGGGGTACGTCCTGGTCGCCGTGGGCATCGGGGGGTCGGTCGGCTTCGGGGCCGCGATCCTGTACACCATCGTCAACTCGCTCAACAAGACGCTGCTGTTCCTGACCACCCGGATGCGGGGCGCCGTGGTCGGCTGGGCCTTCCTGCTGGGTGCCCTGAGCGTCGCCGGGGTGCCGCCGGCGGCGGGGTTCGTGGGCAAGCTGGGCCTGTTCCACGCGGCAGCCGACGCGCCCGCGGTGCTGGTGCTGCTGGTCCTGGGCAGCGCGATGTCGCTGCTGTACGCCTTCCAGATCTACCAGTACGACTTCTGGCGCACGTCCCGGGCGGGGCTGCGGAGCCCGCGGGGGCAGCAGGTCGTGCTCGTGCTCCTGGCCATCGTCGTGCTCGCGGCGGGCGTGTGGCCCGAGCCGCTGCTTCGCCTGAGCGACGAGGCGGCGAGCGCCCTGACTGGGGGCGCGGTCGGCCTGGCGGTGGCGCCATGAGCCATCGGGGGCACGCGCTCGCCGGCATCGCGCTCCGGACCTGCGGGCTGGCGGCCATCTACCTGCTGGTGCTGACCAGCCTCGACCCGGGCGATGTCGTCGTCGGGCTGGCGCTGGGCCTGGCCATCGTGGTCGGGCTTCGGGCGCGTGCCGTGGACCATGCGGAGCATGCGCCGCTGCCGGTGATGCTCCGGGCGATCGGGAGCATGCTCGCCGGCACGCTGCGCGAGATGGTCGTGGGCACCTGGCGCGTGACGCGGTTCTGCCTGGGCGGTCGGGCGGCGCCGGGGTTCGTGGAGGTCCCGCGCGGCGACCGGTCGCATCGCGGCATCGCCCTGTGGGGCGTGCTCACCGGCGAGGCGCCCGACGAGTACCCATGGACGTGGACGATGCGCGTGGCATGCTCATCGTGCACCTGGTGGACGCCAGCGACCCGGAGGCCGTCCTCGAGCGGCATCGGCTCGCCCGCGAGCGCACCCAGCGGCACCTGGTGCCGTGACCATGCCGACGGTGGCCTGACGATGCCCGACGTGGTGACCGCGGTCGCGGTCCTGTGGGCCACCCTGCTGCTGGTTGGTGGTGGCGTGCTCATCCTGCGCGCGCCCGACACGCTGCACCGGGTGCTTGCCCTGGACGTGCTGGTGTCCGTCCTGATCATGCTGCTGACGATCCTGTCGTACCAGCAGGACGTGTCGTTCTACATCGACGCGGCGATCGGCCTTGCGCTGCTGTCGTTCACCGCGACGCTGGTGGCGGCACGCCACGTGCTCCGCGGCGGGCCGCTTCCGATGACGCGGTTCGCATGCGACGCCCCGGGCCGGGAGGCGCCCAGGGCCACGTTTGAGGCCGCGCTCGGGGCGCCGGGTTCGCCCGGGGCCATGCTCGGAGCCACGTTTGAGGCCGCGCTCGGGGCCGCGGGTTCGCCCGGGGCCACGTTTGAGGCCGCGCTCGGGGCCGCGCTCGGGGCGCCGGGTTCGCCCGATGCTTGAGTCCGCCGTGGGCATCGTCGGCAGCGGCCTCGTGTTCCTCGGGCTGACGCTCGCCACCATCGGCCTATATGCGCTGCTCCGGAAGCCCGACATCTTCCACCAGCTGCATGCCGCGGGCCTCGTGACCACGTCCTCCGTGTTGCTCATCCTGCTTGCAGCGTTCGCCACGGGCAGCGCCGAGATCATCACGAGCGCCATCCTGGTGGCAGGCTTCGTCATGGTCACCTCGCCGCTGTCGGGGCATGGTCGCCCAGGCGGCGTGGCGCCGGATGCGGGAGACCGAGGACGGCGCAGACTCCGAGCCCGACCCGGACCGCTGAAGCTCGCTCCCGGCGCCGGTCCCTCGCTACGGCCTCGCGGCCGCGGCGCCCCGCGGTCGTGCGCTCGGCCTCCTCCCGCGGCGCTTTCCGGCGGCGTCCCGGCGGCGTCCCCGCGGCGTCCCCGCGGCGCCTCCGGCGGCGTCCCCGCGGCCCCCGCGCTGCGGCTCCCGCGGGGCTTCCCGGCGGCCTGCCCCGCGGCGCTTCCCGGCGGCGTCCGCGGCCTCCGCGGCGCTTCCCGGCGGCCTCGCCGCAGCGTTTCCCGGCGGCCTCCCCCGCGGCGCGGCTCCCGCGGCCTGCCCGTGGCCTCTGCGGCGCTTCCCGGCGGCGTCCCCGCGGCGCGTCCGCGCTCCTCGAGCCGCCGAACCGCCAGACCCCGCCTGGGCGGGCCGCATGCGGGACCCGGGTCGGCCGAGCCGCCATGAGGGTCGGCGGGGGCGGCGCATGGCGGGCGACCGCACCCGGGCTGAGCGTGGGCGGCGGGCCGCGCGGCCCCGGCGGCCGCGGACGGTCCGCATAGCCTCCAACCAGTCTGCGGTGTGGCGGTTGGGCCGCACGAGGGACCGCGAGCCACGCGACCACGGCGGGCCACGCGGCCGCGCGCGGCTCGGGCCACTCGCCGGGGGGCTGGCGAGCAGGCGGGGCCGGGGGGCTGGCGAGCAGGCGGGGCCGGTTGGCCCGGGGCCGGTTGGCCCGGGGCCGGTTGGCCATGCGGACCGCCGGACGCGGCGCGACAGGAAGGCGGTCGGGCCACCCGTCCGGCATGCCGGCGGAATCGCCGCCTCGATGGAGCACTTGACCCCGTCGCGAGCATCTGTGGTCCATGGTGGTCATCAGCGCGACCCAAGACGAGCCGATGGGCGCGGTCGTCGCCCAGGCGGCAAGCGGCGACGAGGCCGCCTTCGCGCGAATCGTGGAGGCGCACCACCCCGACATGCGGCGTGTCGCCTACCTGGTCTGCGACGACCCGAGCCTTGCCGAGGAGGCTGTGGCCGAGGCCTGGGCGATCGCGTGGCGCAAGCTCGGGAGCGTGCGCGATCCGGCGCGACTCCGCCCGTGGCTCGTGTCGGTGGCCGCCAACGAGGCGCGCCAACTGGTGCGGAGCCGTCACCGCCGGACGGTCCGAGAGGTCCCCATCGATGCCGCCCCGGAGCCGCCGATGATGGACCAGCGGGACCCCGACCTCGACCTCGACCTCGCACGGGCGCTTGGCCAGCTCTCCCCTGACGACCGGGCGCTGCTGTCGCTGCGATACGTGGCGGGGCTGAATGCGACCGAGCTCGCACGGGTGACGGGTCGATCGGCGTCGGGGACGCGCGTCCGGTTGATGCGGCTCCTGGAGCGGCTGCGGAGGGAGCTTGGCGCTGAGGGGCCCGACCGATGACTGACGCGCGCTTCGAGAACGACCTCCAGCAGCGCCTGGTCCGCCGCGCGGCTGCCATCGACACGCCGTTCGACCCACGGGCGGTCGCCCGCCGGGCGGCGGCGCGCGCCAGCGACCGTGAGTGCGCCGGGCGCCACAAGCTGGTCCGGCGCAGTGGCAGAGGCACCCGGGGTCTCCTCCTCGCAGCGGCGCTCGCCCTGTTCGCCGC
The DNA here is from genome assembly GCA_046328155.1 of Chloroflexota bacterium. Taxonomy (GTDB): domain Bacteria; phylum Chloroflexota; class Limnocylindria; order Limnocylindrales; family CSP1-4; genus JAFMJV01. The sequence continues at coordinate 84,083 of JAXLXC010000008.1, read as the reverse complement.
GGCAACCATCGCGACGGCGATCGTGGGCCAACGCCCGGCGCCCAGCCTCGTGCCACCGGAGCGAGGCACCTTCCGGGTGCTCGAAGACCCATCCATCAGCATCTGGGACGGCCACTCGGTGACGACGCTCCTGGACGGGCGAGTGCTCCTTGTGGCCGGCTACGCGTCGCGTGGCGAGGCTGCCCTGTGGGACCCCGCGACAAACGCCTGGCACCAGGCCGGGACCCGGGTCGGCGGGGGCCAGCGGGTCACGACCACGCTGCTCCGTGACGGTCGCGTCCTGGTGACCGACGACTGGAACCTCGCCGAGACCTGGGACCCTGCGTCGGGCGTCTGGACGGCCACAGCCAAGCCAGCCCACCACCTCTCCGGCGCTGAGCCGACCGAGCTGGACGATGGCCGACTGCTGTTCGGCCGCGGCCGCGACGCCCAGGTCTTCGACCCGGCGACGGCGACCTTCGGCGAAGCCGGGTCGCTCGCCGACCTGCCTCCTGACCGGGACGGCGTGGAGCTCGCAGACGGCCGAGTCCTGACGGTCGGGCCGCGAAGCTCCGTGATCTGGGATCCGGCGAGCGGCACATCACAGACGACCGCTGGCCTGGCCGATGCGTTCACCGAGTGGGCCGTCGCGGGCGCGGTGGTGCGGCTGGCCGACGGCCGCGTCCTGGCAGTCGGCGGACGGCGCTCTCCCGCGGGAGCGTCCAGCGAATCGGGGACCTCGGCGGCCGCCATCTGGGACCCGGCGACCGGTGTCTTCCAGGCGACCGGAGCGCTCCGCCACGCCATGGATGAGCGCACCCAGGCCACCGTGCTCCACGACGGGCGGGTCCTCGTCATGGGCGAGTGGGGATCCACCGAGCTGTTCGAGCTTCGATAGTCATGGAGGTAGTTGGGATGCATCGAGGTCGGACCGCGTCCATGCTCGTGGCCACGACGCTGCTGGCGTTGGCGGCACTCGGAGGCGGGGCCAGCGCGCAGTTACCCTCGCCTGCAAAGGCGCCCGGCTGGGAGGCCGGGTCGACCCAGCCGTGGGTCGCCTACTGGAACGGCACCGGCGGGACGTGGCTCATCCACCCCGACGGCAGCGACAACCATCAGATCGCCAGCGACTTCGCGGGCATGCTGGTGCTCGCGGACTGGACGCCCGATGGCCAGAGCCTCATCGCAACCGCCAGGTTCACCGGGGGCACCGAGCCACTGTACCAATACGACCTCGCGACCGGCGCCGTCTCCCCGCTATTCCCGTGCACGGACCCCTGCCTCACCGACGACGAGCCGAACGTCTCGCCGGACGGCACCCAGGTGGTGTTCAGCAGGGCGGTGGGGCCGTTCGATGGCGTGGCGCCGGCCGACTGCGGCCTGTGGGTGGGGGACTTTGCCACAGGCGAGGTCCGACAGCTCACCAGCAACCCGGGCTGCGACCGGGAGTACGACCCGCGCTGGTCGCCCGATGGCTCGCAGCTCGCGTACTGGCGATGGCGCGAGGACGGCGACACGACCACCGGGCTGGCGATCTTCGTCAGCGACGTTGACGGCACGAACGCGCGCCAAGTGACTGCCTGGGAGGACATGGCCGCCGAGCCCGACTGGTCACCCGACGGCCAGTGGATCGCGTACTCCGTGAATGTGAAGGCCGACGGGACCGCGAACGTCTTCCGGATGCACCCGGATGGGACGGGCGCAGAGCAGCTGACGTTCGCGAGCGGCATCGACAACGCGGCGCAGCCCCGATACACGCCGGATGCCAGCTCGCTCCTGCACACGACGTGGCGGCCCGGCCGGATGGCCTCGTCCGTGATGTCCGCGGATGGTGGCGAGGCCACGATTGTCGCGGAGGACGGGTGGCACGGGACCTGGCAGCCACTCCCGTGAGCTCAGCCCCGATCCTGAGCTCAGCCACTGCTGCGGCGGCACTCGCAGCCTGCCGGTCCGGGCGCCAGGAGCGGCGGCCTACTGCGTGGCGACGGCGTACCCGATGAGCGCGAAGACCGCGATCTCCGCGGCGATCACCACGACCGGGCCCACGTAGCTCGCCAGGGCGATGGCGCCCGGCAGCGACACCTTGCACACCACCTTGGTGTACTCGTTCGCGCCGCTGCACTTGGCCCGTTGCCCGTAGGCACCGGGTGCCTGGGGGTTCATTGGCGTCCGAGGCACCTGCTGCGGCCCCTTGCCGTATGCATAGCTCGAATCGGACGTCCGCTCCCCGGTCACCGGCCGGCCGATCGGCCTCGCACCGCCCAGACCGGGGTCGATCATGGAGCGGGTCGCCCCATCGGTGGGGTCGACCACCCACCACGCGGGCGAGGCGCCCGCGCCATCCCATCGCAGGACCACGGAGCCGCTGGCGAGGTCCGCGAGCATGGCCGGCGGCGCCCCAGCCGGCGGGTCGGCGGGATCGACCACGTCGAGATCGCCACGAGCGCCCAGGCTGGCACCCTCCAGCGCCAACCCATCGGGCTCCACGAGCGCCGAGCGCTGGAGCGCCATCCGAGACTCGAGCGCGGTCTGGAGCGCGCCGTACCACAGCTGGAGACGCGCGACGCTCCCCGCCTCCGAACCGGGCAGGATGCGCACGCCATCGAGCGCGAGGTCGGTCGCGAGGGCGAGCGAGCCAGCGCGGTATGGGTCGCGCCCGAGGCTCGTGATGAACACGCGGGGCCCGCCCACGAAGCCGCGCGCGCCCGAGCCGTCCGCGAGTGCCGGCACCACGGCCCCCTCCGACGCCACCACCAGGGCGAGGTCGGAGGCGGCCAGCGGCCACAGCGCCCCGTAGGCGCTCGGTGGGTCGTCCAGCGTCGCGTCCATTAGCTGCGAGCCTGCGAAGTCGGTGGCCACGTATCGCTCCTCCGCGTAGGCCCGCAGGTCGGCGCCCCCGGTCGAGACCATCAGGTGCCGGATGTTGGCCGCGAAGCGCGGGATGTCGTCATCGGCGGGCATCGGCAGCAGCGCGCTCGCCTGGATCCGGCCGCTCGCCCGCTGCTCGGGTGGCACGCGGTCGAGGAGCATCCGATCGACCTCCCGGGTGGTGCCGTCCGGGGCCACGGTCTCGACCACCAGCCGCATGCCCACCAGCTCGGGACCCGGCTCCTGCGAGCTGCCGAACAGGTCGGTGCCCGACGAGCTGACCTTGAACGGCTCGCCCTGCCGGGGGTCGCCGTCGACCAGGAGCGTGGGGTACCACTCGATGTCGCCCGTCAGGACCTCGCGGATCGTGCCGCCCAGCTCGTCGCTGAGGGGCGCGAACAGCAGGAACAGCTCGCTCGCGGCGGCCTGCGCGGCAGGCGCCTCGTACGACAGCAGCTCGTGGGTGGTCAGGGTGTCGCCGTCGAGGCGCTCCTCCTCGAGGCGGATGCGGACGAGGTGCTCGACCGACTCCGGGAGCGTGGCGGCGGTCCGGGTCGCGGAGGCCAGCGGGGCGCCCGCGGCGGCGCTGGGCATGGTGGGGTCGAGGTCGATCCACCCGGCGCCGGCCTGGCGCTGGAGCCAGACATGGGGTCGGACGGCATCGATGACATCGGCCCGGGCGGCTTCGTCGGCCGCGGTGCCCTCCCCCGCCAGCTGGTCGCCGAGGGCCAGGCGGAGCTGGGCGTAGTCGCGAGCCGCCCGGGTCTCGATGTCGATGGAGTCGAAGGCGGGCGTGGCGCCGAGGCCCGGGGCCGGGAGCCTCGTCGCGGGCGCCACGGCGGCGCGGTCCACGACGTCGGCGGCTGTCGCGTCGTCCAGGTCCGCGAACGCGAACCGATACGGCACCTCCATGGCGTCGAGCAGCGCGGCCAGCAGCAGCGCGCGGTCCGCGGGGCTGCCCGAGCGCGCGGCGAGCGTCCCCTCGGCGCCGCGGAGGACGCCCGGGTACGGGTCCACGCCGATGGAGTCGCGCACGAACTCGAAGGCACGATCGGGGTCATAGTCGAGGCTGTCGGCGAGGGCTGCGACGTCCCAGTCGCGGGCGGGCATCGAGTCGAGGAGCGCGTGGGCCTGGTCGCGCACGACCTCGAGCGTCGGGAGCTCGTTCAGCGTGGGTAGCGTCTCGTCGAGCCGGACCTGTGCGGCGGTCGCGAGCGTGGCGTCGTCGGGGAGCTGGAGCACCGCGGCGGTGTTCGGTGCGGCGGCGGGGTTCGGTGCGGCGGCGGGCGCGGCGGTGGGCGCGGGGGTCGGGGCGGCCGCGGGCGCGGCGGCCGGGGCCGTGCTCGAGGGCGGCCCTCGGGGACGTGCTCGGGGCGGCGGCGCTCGGCTCGGGCGATGGGGCTGGGCCAGGGCGCCATGTGGCATCGAGGTCGCCACGAGCACCGCCAGACTCGCCCTCAACCACCTGCCCCGACCCATCGCGCCCCCCGTGTGCATCGTGGCCAGGCCGGCCACGTCCGCAGTCCCGCGCGGATCATCCACCCTGCGTCAATCGTCACCACGGGGAATTGTGGACGGCCAGTGAATCTGTCACCCCATAGCCGGCCAGTGAGATCGTCACCCTCGATGTCATGGGACACGAAGGAGACGGTCATCCTGGATGCGCGCGATCGACATCGCCTGTCCGCTGGCGAACCGCCAGACCTCGGACTGGTTGGAGCCTATGCGGGTGTCCCGGCCAATGGCCCGCCATACGTCCGCCACGGCGCGCGGCATGGCGGTCCGCGACGCCGCGCCGAGCGTCGGCCGAGCGTGGGCCGAGTCGACCGGCGGGCCGGGGCCGGGCGCCGGGGCGCATAGGCTCCCGGCAGCCGGGCGTATGGCGGTCGGGGCGGTCGCGGGCCGGGGCGGTCGAGTCGGGACGATCCGGCCGCCCACACGGGGGGTGGGCCGCCCGGGGCAGAGGGAGCCGCGTCGACTGCGCTCGGCCGCCCGGGGCGCCAGTCGCGCCGACTGCGTCGGCCGCCCGAGGGCGCCGGCCGAACAACCGGGCGGTGGGGCGTCGGCCGTCCGAGGGTCCGGGCCCGCGCCACGTCGAACACCGGCCCGGAACCCCGACAACGTCCCGACACCCGACAACGATCGGATAAGAGGCGCCGATCAGTATCTGCTCGCATGGACGACACGCAGATCGGCGCCCGGGTTCGGGCGGTCCGGATCAAGCAGCGCAAGCGGCAGGTCGATGTCGCGATACTCGCCGGGGTTCGGGTCGACCACATCGTGGGCATCGAGAACGGCAGGCTCGATGGACTCACCGTCCAGTTGGTGCGGAAGGTCATGGGCGCGCTCGGCATGTCGATCGCGCTGGAGCCGAAGTGGCACGGGGCGGAGCTCGACAAGCAGGTCGCCGGAGGCCACGATGCCATCCAAGGCGCGGTGCTCGCGTTCTTCGCGCGGCTCGACGGTTGGGTGGCGCTGCCTGAGGTGACGTACTCGATCTTCGGGGATCGTGGCGCGATCGACATCCTCGCGTGGCATGCCGCGACGCGCACCGTGCTGGTCATCGAGCTGAAGACGCTCCTGGTCGACGCCGGCGAGATCGTTCGCAAGTCGGACGAGCGGAACCGACGGGCGCGCGAGATCGCGGCGGAGCGCGGCTGGCGACCCACCACGGTCGCGAGGTGGCTGATCCTGACCGACACGTCCACGAACCGGCGCCACGTCCGCCGTCACGAGTCCGTCCTTGGCCCGCTGGCGAAGCTGGACGGGCGCGCGATGCACGCCTGGCTCCGTCGCCCGGCCGGGTCGGTCGCGGCGCTGTCGTTCTGGACAGCGCCTGCAGCCACGATCCGTCGACGCGTCCGATTGACCAAGGCGGAGCGGGAGGAGTACGCCAAGAAGGCCGAGGAGGTCGCCGCCCAAGCCGAACGAGTCGCGGCCCGCGCCAAGCGCGTCGCGGCGTCAGGCTCGACGCACCAACAGCGCTGACCCGCCTTGAGCGCGGTGGCTCTGGCCCGCAAGCCGCGCCGCCGTCGCCTCGCAAGCCGCGTCGGGGTCAAGTCCCAGCACGTGGTGTAACAGGTCGTCCTCGCGTCGCGTCGATCAGCTCGCCATGAGCAGTGCGGGCACCACCTCCTCGGGTCGGGCGTCGATGAGCGCCATGGTCTCGGGGCGGAAGTAGCGTCGACCGTCCTGCCACTCGTCGTCCTGCTCGGCGAGCACCATGCCCACCAGGCGGATGACCGACGCGCGGGTCGGGAAGATGCCCACGACCGCCGTGCGGCGCTTGATCTCCTTGTTCAGGCGCTCGAGTGGGTTGGTGCTCCGGATCTGCCGGCGGTGCGTCTCGGGGAACGCGAAGTGGGCGAGCAGGTCATCCTCGGCATCGGTGAGCAGCGCCGCGACCGCGGGATAGCGATGCCCGATGCCCTCGATGACCCGACCGCACTGCTCGTGCGCGGACGCCTCGTCGGGCTGCTCGAACACCGAGCGGATGGCCGATGCCACCATGCTCCGGGCCGATCGCGGCACGAGATCCTGGGCGTTGCGGGTGCAGTGCACGCGACACCGCTGCCAGCCCGCCCCGAGCAGCTGCTCCCGGACGGCCTTGACCAGACCCCGGTGGTCGTCGCTGATGACCAGGCGCACCCCGTGGAGGCCGCGCTCCACGAGCGAGCGCACGAAGGCGGGCCACGCCGAGCCCTCGTCGTTGCCCGCGGCGAGCTCGAGCCCGAGCACCCGCCGCTCGCCGCTCATCGCCACACCCGTCGCCACGAGGCAGGCCATGGACACCACCCGGCCCCCGTCGCGGACCCGGACATAGGTCGCGTCGAACCACAGGTACGGGAACGCGGTGTCGGTGAGCGGCCGGGTGCGGAACGCCTCGACCTCCGCGTCGAGCGCGGCGCACATCCGGGACACCTCGCTGCGGCTGATGCCCTCGATGCCGAGCGTCCGCACCAGGTCGTCCACGCGGCGCGTCGAGATCCCCGAGACATATGCCTCCTGGACCACCGCGAGGAGTGCCCGCTCGGTGCGCCTGCGTGGCTCGAGCAGGCTCGGGAAGTAGGAGCCGTCGCGCACCCGCGGGATGGCCAGGTCGATGGTCCCCACCCGGGTGTCCCAGCGGCGCTCCCGGTACCCGTTGCGATGGGTCCGCCGGGCGTCGGGGTCGCGCGTACCCCGGGGCACGCCGGTCAGCTCGCCGACCTCGGCCTCCATGATCGCCTGGGCGAGCAGCCGCACACCCTCGCGCAGGACATCGACATCCCCGTCGGCGCCTGCCTTGCGCAGGGTCTCGAGCAGGGCCATGCTGTCATCGGCCACCGTGGTGTCCCTCCGTGTCGTCGGTTGCTACTCCAACGACGCGAGGATGACGCGGTGGCCGTTCACCGTCCCGGCCTCCGCGCTCCTGTTACACCAAGTCTGGGGACATGACCCCGCGTCGCCCTCGGCCGCGAGCCGCGTCGCCCTCTGGCCCGCAAGCCGCGCCGCCCACGCCCGCGAGCCGCGTCGCCCACGCCTGCGAGCCGCGCCGCCGTCGCCCGCCCGCTGGCGAACCGCCAGACCTCGGACTGGCTGGCCTATGCGGGTGTCCTGGCCGGTGGCCCGCCATACGTCAGCCACGGCGCGTGGCATGGCGGTCCGGCGACGCCGCGCGGAGCGTGGGCCGACGACCGGCGGCCGGGGTTGGGCGCCGGGCGCAGCGGCCCCGGCAGCCGGGCGTATGGCGGTCGGGGGCGGTCGCGTGCCGGGGCGGTCGCGCTCGGGCCGACCCGTGCCGGGGTCGACCCGTGCCGGGGCATTTCGGTGCCAGGGCATTTCGGTGCCGGGGCCGACCCGTGCCGAGGCCGACCCGTGCCGGGGCCGACCCGCGCCGGAGGGCCGACCTGGGCGCCAGGGCCCTGCGGGAGGCCCCTAGCAGGCGCTCGAGCTGGCGGTCGCCTCGATGGAGCGTCGTCGGTCGCCGGCGTCGGAGCGGCCTTGTCGCGCCCAGACCCGCCGTCGACCCACGTCGCCGCGGCCATCGCGAGCGCACAGCGTGTCGTTGCCACCGTAGCCGCACAGGATGTCGCGGCTGGACGACCCCTCGAGGGTGTCCGTGCCGCTGGTGCCCAGACGCACCACCCCGGAGGTGGTCGGCGCCCCTCGCTCGTAGGCGCCGAGGTCCACGCTCGACCCGGCCACCCGGAACCGCGCCGACGCATCGCGCCCGGACGTGCCACCCGGGCTGCACACCAGGCCCTTGTCGATGAGCGGCGAGTCCGCTCGGAGCCTCAGGTCGCCATGGGCTCGGTCGACGTAGCGGGGATTCGCCGACTGGTTGTGGGTGCCCTTGGAGAGGCCATCGAACCCGCCATCCAGGGCCGCTGCCGTTGGCGTAGTAGGCGTTGTAGCCGGCGCGGAAGCGCATCGATCCCGAGGCGCCGCGCTCGAGGGCGACGGCGGCGCCGCTCGCGTGGCTGATGATGTTGTCGAAGACGTCGAGCGTCAGATGGCCGTTGCCGGTCAGGCTGTTGCGCTGGGACATGCCGATGGTCTTGGACAGCTCGATGGTGTTGCCCACGACATTGACGCTCTCCTTGATGGCACCGTAGGCCAGGACGGAGACCCCAGCCGCCGCGCCGCAGTAGCAGCGTCCGACGTCCCAGATGACGTTGCTCAGGATGTCGGCATGCAACGAGCCCGGCCCCTGGCCGTAGACGCTCACCCCCGATCCGGAGTCCGCGTTGCCGCGGCCGGTGATCCGATTGCCCACCACCCGGAACTCGACCAGCCCACTCGGCGCATCCGCGTACAGCGTGACGGCGTTGCCCTGGTTGTCGGTCGAGCGCACGTAGCTGTCCTGGATCGTGATGGTCGACCGGACCGACGACTGGACCTCGATGCCCCGCGCGTTGGCCTCGCCCTTGCCCACCTCGAGCCGACGGAGCTTGACCACATGGTCGGCGCCGCCGTACAGGTTGACCCGCGCCTCGTCGGCGACCTTGAAGTCCTGGACGGTGACGGCGATCGAGCCCGCGCCTGCGGCGACGTACAGGAAGCTCAGGTGCGGCTGGTGCGATGCGCTGCTGGCGCGCAGCGTCAGGCTCTTGTCGATGCTGACCGTGGTGGCGCCGGGCAGGATCTCGCTCGTGACGATGACCGTGGAGCCCGCGTCGACCGAGTCGATGCACTCCTGGATCGTGTGCGGTGATGCGCAGTCACCGGGGCCGTCGGGGTAGCGGACGGTCGACGGGGCTGCGACCGCCGGCGCGACCGTCGCGAGGTTGCCGGCCAGGAGCAGCCCGCCTGCGATGGCGGTCATGGGTCGCGGGATGCGCATCGTCGGTCGTCGCCTCTGGGTGGGGTTGCGGGGCGCAGCGCCGAGCGGGGGTGGCCCGTTCGGCACAGCAATCGTCATACGTCTGTCAACTACTCGGCACGGCACCAGGGCGCGGGCCGGCCGACCCAGGGCCCGCGGGCCGCAACTCCTAGCGGCGGCGGCCGCGAGCGGGGCGGCGCTCGCCGGTGCGTTTGATGACGTTGGGCGTCACCGAGCGGTCCCAGGTCGAGCGGTCGAGCTTCAGCGCGCCATCCAGCCCGCGTCGTCGTCCTCGTGCTCGTCGCGAGGCCGGGCAGCCAGTCGGCGGCGGTGTCCGGGGTCGGGTTCGGCCTCGCCGGGCATGGCCGTCGGGGTGCGCAATGCATCATGCGGCTCGCCGACCCTGGGTTCCTCGCCCGCGGGCAGCACCTCCACGGACGTGACCTCGAGCGCCGATCCGGCGGCCAGCCGACGACCTCGGCGCTCCCCCGAGCTCTGGGCCTTGATGCGCTCCGATGGCTTCGCGGTCGGCCGAGCCCCGGCACCGCCCGCGGCCTGTTCGGCGCTGCGCAGCACCACCGTGGACGCGTCCTCCTCCAGCACCCGCAGCCGGATGGACTGGATCTCGTCGCGCAGGGCCGCGGCACGCTCGAACTCCAGCTCCTTGGCCGCCGCGCGCATCTCGGTCTCCATCTGCGCCACCAGCTTGTCCACCTGCCGCTTGGACATCTCGGAGAGCTCGCCGCCCCCACGCCCACCGCCGGACCCATACGCCCCTGGCGCCTCGGCCACCGCACGCAGCCGGTCGTTGATGTCGCGGATCTCCTTGATGATCGTGCGCGGCACGATCCCCCGCTCCTCGTTGTAACGCGCCTGGACGCCACGCCGACGCTCCGTCTCGTCGATGGCCACCTGCATCGACTCGGTCATCCGGTCGGCGTACATCACCACCTCGCCGCCCACGTTGCGCGCCGCCCGTCCGACCACCTGGATGAGCGACCAGGCACTCCTGAGGAAGCCCTCCTTGTCGGCATCGAGGATGGCCACCAGCGTGACCTCGGGCAGGTCGATGCCCTCGCGCAGCAGGTTGATCCCCACCAGCACGTCGTACACGCCCAGGCGGAGGTCGCGCAGGATCTGGACGCGCTCGAGCGTGTCGACCTCCGAGTGGAGGTACGAGACCTTGATTCCCAGCTCGTGGAGGTAGTCGGCGAGGTCCTCGGCCATCTTCTTGGTGAGCGTCGTGACGAGCACCCGCTCGCCCCGCTCCACCCGGCCGCGGATGCGGTCCATGAGGTCGTCGATCTGGCCCTCGGTGGGATGGATCTCGATGCCCGGGTCCACGATGCCGGTCGGTCGGATGAGCTGCTCCACCACCTGCTTGGATCGCTGGAGCTCGTAGGCGCCCGGCGTCGCGCTCATGTAGATGACCTGGTCGAGGTGGTCCTCGAACTCCTCGAACGTCAGCGGCCGGTTGTCCAGGGCACTCGGCAGCCGGAAGCCGAAGTCGACCAGGATCTCCTTGCGCGTGCGGTCGTTCTTATACATGCCCACCACCTGGGGGATGGTCATGTGGCTCTCGTCGACCACCAGCAGCCAGTCGCGGGGGAAGTAGTCGAGCAGCGTCCAGGGGCGCGAGCCCGCCTCCCGGCGCGACAGGTGTCGGGAGTAGTTCTCGATGCCCGAGCAGAAGCCCAGCTCGCGCATCATCTCGACGTCGAAGGCGGTGCGCTGCCGAAGCCGCTCGGCCTCGAGCACCATGCCCTTGGCCTCCAGCTCGGCGGTCCGCTGCTCCGCCTCGGCCTCGATGTCGACGATGGCCTCCTTGAGCTTGTCGGCCGGAGTCACGTAGTGCGACGCGGGGTAGACGTTGAGCTCGTTGCGCTCGGCGAGGATCTCGCCGGTCACCGGGTCGAGCTCGGTGATCCGCTCCACCTCGTCGCCAAAGAACTGGACCCGGACGATGAAGTCGTCGTAGGCGGGCTGGAGCTCGAGCGTGTCGCCCCGGACGCGGAACCTGGCACGCGCGAGAGCCTGGTCGTTGCGCTGGTACTGGAGGTCGACCAGCTGGCGCAGGATGCCGTCGCGGCGGTAGCGGCCGCCGGTGCGCAGCCGGACGACGGTGGCGCCGTAGTCCACGGGCGCGCCCAGGCCGTAGATGCAGCTGACGCTGGCCACGATGATCACGTCGCGCCGCTCGAACAGGGCCCGGGTGGCCGCGTGGCGGAGCTTGTCGATCTCGTCGTTGCGGGACGAGTCCTTCTCGATGTACGTGTCGCTCCGGGGCAGGTACGCCTCGGGCTGGTAGTAGTCGAAGTAGCTCACGAAGTACTCGACGGCGTTGTCGGGGAAGAAGTCCCGGAACTCGGAGTAGAGCTGCGCCGCGAGCGTCTTGTTGTGGGCCAGCACGAGGGTCGGCTTGCCCGCGTTCTGGATGGTTTGGGCGATGCTGAAGGTCTTTCCGGTGCCTGTGGCCCCCAAGAGGACCTGCTCCTTGAGGCCCTTGCCGAGGCCGTCCGAGAGGCGGCGGATGGCCTCGGGCTGGTCGCCCGTCGGCTGGAACGGGGCCTGGAGCTGGAAGTCGGGCACGTTCCGACTCTACCGCGGACGAGTGTCGGGAGCCGTCAGGTTCCCTCGCGCGCTAACCCCCGGCGCGAGCGGCACGCGACCTCGCGGTCGTGCTAGCGTCGGACCGGATGATCGAGATCCAGAACGCAGCCGGCGTGGCCCGGGCGCGGCAGAGCGGCGCCATCGTCGCCAGCATCCTCCAGGCCCTCAAGGCCCGCAGCGCCGTCGGCACCAACCTGCTCGACATCGACCGATGGGCCCGGGAGCTGATCGCCGAGGCCGGAGCGCAGTCCTGCTATGTCGACTACGCGCCACCCTTCGGTCGGGGGCCGTTCGGCCACTACATCTGCACGTCCGTCAACGACGCCGTGCTCCACGGCCTACCCCGACGCCAGACGCTCCGGGACGGCGACCTCGTCACGCTCGACATCGCCGTCTCCAGGGACGGCATGGCCGCGGACTCGGCCATCAGCTTCCTGGTGGGCCAGGCACGGCCGCCCGAGAGCGTGGCGCTCATCGAGGCGACCCAGCGCGCCCTCGCGGCCGGCATCGCCGCCGCACGACCCGGCGCTCGCATCGGCGACGTCTCCCACGCCATCGGATCGGTGCTCGTCGAGGCGGGCTATCGGGTCAACACCCAGTTCGGCGGTCACGGCATCGGCTCGACGATGCACCAGGACCCCCACGTCCCCAACGCCGGGCGCCCCGGCCGGGGCTACGAGCTGCGGCCCGGCCTCCTGCTGGCACTGGAGCCATGGGTGATGGCCGACACCGACGACCTCGTCGTCGATGCCGACGGCTGGACGCTCCGGAGCGCGACGGGCTGCCGGACGGCGCACAGCGAGCACACCATCGTCATCACCGACGACGGCGCCGAGGTGCTCACGCTGCCGACGAGGTGGTCCCCCATGGGTCCACCAACACCAGACCGAGTCCCTCGAAGTGGCGGGTGTTGCGGGTCGCGAGGGTCGCGTGTCGCACCATGGCGATGCCGGCGATCTGGATGTCGCGGACCTCGATGGTGCGGCCAGCGCGACGTCGGGCGCCCGCGATCGTCCCGGCCACATTCGCCGCAGCCACATCGAAGGCGAGGATGCGTTCCTCCAGGTCCGACCGCAGCAGCGCATCGAACGCCTGTTCCAGCCCCGTTCGTCGATCGCCGGGGTCCAGCGACTCGATCCCGGTCCGCACCTCGAGCACAGAGACCGAGGTGGTCCAGACCGACTCGCCTGGTTGTCGGTCCAGCCAATCGCGCACCAGCGGGTCGGGCCGACGACGCATGAGCGCCGAGATGACGTTCGTGTCGAGGATGATCACGGATCGAGGTCGGCGGGATGCACGGGTGAGCCGCGGAGCTCGGGGACGTCCTCGTCGAAGCCGTACTCGGCGAACCGCTCGGCGATGCGTGTCCCGAGCCCGATCGGCAGCTCGTACTCGTCCCGCACGGCAGCTCGGAGGATCTCGCGGATCTCCTCCTCCGTGCTGCGGCCATGCCGACGTGCGCGAGCGTGGAGCCGCTGCTTGACATCCTCCTCGATCCGCCGGATGAGCAACTGTGCCATCAGCGGATGATAGCACGATAGCATCTGGCCGCGAGGGCCACCAATCCGTGGCCTTGTGCTGCCTCCATACCCCCGGTGGGTGATCAGGCCGGTCATGAGTGGCCGGCGGTGCCCGGATGGCCGTTCCATGCGCCCCACGGCCTCGACACCCAATGGCGCCGAGCTCATGACGCCGCCGACTCGACCGACAGGTTGATTGGCCAGCTCGGTCCGTCGCCGCGACGAAGGTCATGGGCCGGACTGGCCCGATGGACCCCACGAACACGACACGACGACAGGAGTAGGGTTAGCGACAGGCTGGGGGGACTCTCGGAGGGAGTTCTCGCATGCGTCGATTTGTCCCGCTTCTGACGGCCATCGCACTCGCGGTACCCGCCGCGGCTGTAGCCCAGTCACCGTCCGCGGCACCACCTTCCGCGCCCCGCACGGTGTGCGTCACCCTCACCGGCACGGATGCGTTCCTGACGCCCGTCACGCTGACATCCGGGATCTCGGACGGAACAATCACGGTCACCGAGGTCTCGAACGACTGCGCGTCCGCGCAGATGAGCCCGGAGCCCACCATCGAGGCCACCGACGCCCACCAGCCAGCTGTGATCACGGAGACAGCGCTGCGGCTCGATGACGACTACGCCTACGGCGTCGCGCTCATCAGCAACCCGAACACCGACTGGGTTCTGGGCTCGGTCTCCGTGGACTTCGACTTCCTCGACTCCAAGGGCGACCTGGTGACGACGGAGTCGGACTCCATCACCCTCCTCCCCGGCCAGACGGCCGCGGCGACGGTCTCGACGAGTGGGGCCGAGGGCACCAAGAAGATCGCGGTGACGCTCGGAGACGACGAGGACGACTGGACCCAGATCGACGAGCCTACGGGCGACGTCACCTTCTCCCAGGTCAAGAGCAAGCGAAGCTCTTACTCGCTGACGACGACCGGCCGCGCGACCAGCTCGTTCGCGGATGACCAGAGCTATGTCGAGCTGACGGCGATCTACCGGAACAAGAAGGGAAAGATCATCGGGTCCGGCAGGACCTATCTCGAGGAAGCCCCTGCCGGGAGCACGAAGTCGTTCAAGCTCTACGCCGATGGTGATGTCTCCAAGCCTGCATCGACGGAGATGACCTACCAGCTCTCGGGCTTCTAGGTCGCCATGGCTGATACGCAAGTCCGGGTCTACCGGACTGCCGAGGAACAGGCAGCAGACGAAGCCGACGCCAAGGCGCACGGCTGGGTCGTGCTGGAGCGCGGTTGGACCTCCGATGGCCGCATCCAGGTCGTCTACGGCGACCGCCTGGCAGCTCGCAGCCGGCGAATCCGGCTCTCATCGATCGCGATCGCCGTCTGGTGCGGTCTGATGCTGCTGCTGGCCATCGCGATGGTCAACGCGCAGGCCCACTGCGACACCATGACCTACGAGGACGCCTGTCAGGCTGGCGAGACCCTCGGGCGCGGCATCGGAGTGGCAGCGATCGGCTTCGTCTGGCTCATCGGCTTCCTAGGCCTCTCGCTGGTCTGGTTCGCGACCCGACCCAAGCGCTGACCTGCCCCCGGGTGGCACCTGTCCGTCCGGGGGACTTCTGGTGGGTCAGGGGTAGGTCCCCCGATGGGTCGCGGGCCTTGATCGCGATCGCCTAGGATCGGCTCACACATGGCGCGATGTCGTCGTCTGGCGGGGCGGGCGACCCACATGCGTCGGCACCACACGGGGACGCCCAGGACCCGTGCGCGTGTAGGGCGAGGCCGATGCCTCGGGCTCGCAGATGGGCCACCACCGTCGCGGGAGGTAATCCGAATGCGCAGGTCCCTGATCCCGATCATCGCGGCTTCGCTGCTGTTGCTACCCGCCACGCCATCACTGGCTGCGAGCCCTGCTGAGCCAGTCGATCTGTGCATTCGAGTGACAGGAGCGGACCAGCCTGTGACTCCGGATTCCCTCGAACAGGGCATCACGGACGGCACCATCACGGTGGCCTCGGTCGAGGCGTGCGATCAGGGCAGCCAGACAACCACGACCAACCCGCCGGCAACGGCGGACGATCCGGGCGACATGGGCAACTGGGACCCCGGCACGGTCACGACCGACGCGATCACCGACGCCGAGCAGATCGTGGCCATCCTGCTCTCGGATGAGAGCGACGATGTTGCGCTGGGCATCGGCTGCAACTCAGGGAACCTGGGGGTCATGATCATCTGGGACGGCTACGTCGGCTCCGACGGCGTCGAGGTTGTCACACGGGTCGACGGGGCGGACCCCGTGACCCAGGAGTGGAGCAGCTCCGACCAGGGGACCTACCTTCTGTTCGGAGATGCCAAGACGTTCTTCGATGACCTCCGCCACGCCGAGCGGCTGGTGGCGCGCACGGAGAGCATCCTCGAGGACACGATGACCGCGACGTTCACGCTGCACGGCATCGGGGCAGGTACGGCCAAGGTGCGCGACGCGTGCACGATCGACTAGCGACACGCTGAGCGGTCGGACACTGGCCGTCATGGTCGCGTGTCGAACGTGACCCGCTCAGCGCCACGCGATACCGTGGCGCCCGTGCGACGCATGCTGCTCGGGCCCGGTGTGGTCGCCCTGCTCCTGTTGGGTGGGCTGGCCGCCCCCCCTGTCGCCGGGGCACCCCTCGCTGACCACCCGACGCCATCGTCGGTCGCAGCGGCTCCCGATCCGGGCGTTCTAGCGCGTGTCCGCCCGGCGGTCGTGCGGATCGTGGCGCGAACTCAGAGCGCAGACGAGCCCGGGGTCCGAACGCGCTTGGTCAGCTCGGGGTCCGGGTTGATCATCACCACTGGCGGGCTCGTGGTCACCAATCATCACGTCGTGGCAGGCGCAGAGGGTCCTGTGCAGGTCTACCTCGAAGGCCGGGACGATCCCGCCTCGGGCGACGTAATCGGCGCGTCGGAGTGCTCTGACCTGGCCGTCATCCGGGTTCCCGCGAGGAATCTCCCCAAGCCCCTCGACTGGGCAAGCGAGCCGGTGACCGAGGGCGATGGCATCCTAGCCTTAGGCTACCCCGAGGGCGAACGGCGGCTGGTGGTCACCGAGGGGGTCGTCGTAGCCGAGGCCCGACATGGCCCGAGCCGGTTCGCCGACGTGGGCCTGGAGATCCGCCACTCTGCGGCCACGAAGCACGGCGATTCGGGTGGCCCGTTGCTGGACGCGGCGACAGGCCAGGTGGTAGGCGTGGGCTACGCCGGTAACGACGATGCCGGGGCATCGTGGGCGATCGCCGCGCCCGAGGCCGCCGCCGCGGCGGCGCTGATCTCAGTCCGGCAGGGCCCAATGTCGGGCGGAATCCTTGGCATGGCGATCCCGCCGAACGGAGCCGAGCCAGGACGTGTCCTTGTGAATGCGGTCGACGTTGGGTCGCTGGCAGACAAGGCCGGCATCATGGCGGGCGACGTCATCGCCAGGATCGACGGTACGCCGCCCGCGGACGACGAGACCATGAGCGCCTGGTGCGACAGGCTCCGCGGCGGGATCCATGACCCGGTCTCCGTCGAGGTCGACCGAGGCGGGGCGCTGCTGAGGGGCGACCTCGGGGGCTCGCCACTCGTCGCGGGGCCAGGCGTGGTAGTTCATGGGTGGTCGCCCGCAGAGCAGGTCGCGAGTGGGCGCGCGTTCGACCCCTACCTCCTTCAGGGACGGGATGGCGAGGATGTCATCGTCTGGTCCGCGGGCTCCGAGGACGGGCTCCCGGGCATCCGAGTGTCGAGACGCACCGAACGTGGCGGCTGGGTATCCCAACGGGTCTCGAAAGGACCGGACGTGTCGCCCTGGGCGGCCCTCGACTCGCGTGGGCGTCTCGTCGTCGTGTTCACGAGGCAGACCGGACCACGTCGCGGGGCTGCCTCCAAGGGGATCTACATGGCAACCGAGCGCGGGGATGGTTGGAAGGTCGTGCGCGTCAGCAACGGACGCGACACCGCCCCGGTCGTCCGGGTTTATGGCAGCCGGATGCACATCTCGTTCGTGCGCCACGGCGGCGGAGTCGTCTACATGACGCGGACTGGCTCGCGGCCATGGTCGACCAGGACGTTCCGTGGCTCCCCTGACAACGTTGCGATGCGGCTGGGCACCAATGGCGCAGTGCACCTCGCGTGGACCCGGGGCAAGACCCTCACCTATGCCACCAACCGGTCGGGCAGGTGGCTGGGGGACATCTGGAATCTCAAGCGCACGCTCGGCGCACCGGCCATGACGCTCGCAGCGAGCGGGACGCCGGTGCTCGCGATGCGCTACGGCAGGGACACGGTCGTCGCCCGGATCCGCGTCCGCGGGTCGACCCCCAGCACCCTCAGCTGGACGCCCGTGTTCCGCAGCGGAGAGCGAAGCTCGCCGAAGTTCTTTGGCGAGCCCCGAATCGTCAACGTGTCTGGCGGGCAAGCGGTCACGTGGGCTGGGGTCGGGAGCGGGGAGCAGGGCGTCTGGGTGGCCCAAAGCCACGACGGCGATTGGATGCTGGAGCACGTCACGCACGGCAGCCTCGACGCGTCGCCAACGATCATGTCCGAGGCTGACGGCTTCTCGCTCGCCTATTCGAAGGGCGACGACGGTCTGTGGTTCGCCCAGTGGCGGCCGTGACCGGGCGCCCCGCCACCTGACCGGGGGCCGCCGCCCCTACACTCCGCGGCCATGGACGCGGAGATGCTCGAGTTCCTGGCCCGACTGCCCAAGGCGGAGCCGCATCTGCACATCGAGGGGAGCCTGGAGACCGAGCCCTTGTTCGAGCTGACGCGCCGGAACGGCGTCGCCCTCCCCTACGCCAGCGTGGCGGAGCTGTGCGCGGCCTACGACTTCGACGACCTGGCCTCGTTCTGGCGTGCTACTCCGAGGGCATGAGCGTGCTGCTGACCGGGCAGGACTTCCACGACCTCGCGATGGCCGACTTCCGCAAGACAGGCTTCCAGAACGTCCGGTACGCCGAGGTCTTCTTCGACCTGTGTACGTGGTCCGTCCGGCGAGGCGACGTCCACCGCGGCGCGGCCGGCGGCCAAGTCCGCTGGTCTTCGGTCGCACCGAACGGCGACCGGGCCGATTGTCGCATTCGCGCCGCCCTGGGCCACCGCCCGGCACCGAAACCCAGCAAAAACCCACTCACACCGAAGTCTCTGCATGGTTCGCGGCGCGGTCGGGGCCTGCGAGCGGCTTGGCTGGGGTCTGGGCCCGGGTCCCGGCGGCCCAAGCCCTGCGATCGGCCAGGGTGGCGTTCGGTGGCACTGAAACCGTGCAGGGCGGGTGATCCGGGCGCGGATGGGTCGCTGCTGTTGCTCGGGGCGTGCGAGCTCGGGGTCGCGGCGGTGCGCGCCTCGATGCACCGAGGGCGACTCTTGATGTTCCGACCGGACTCGCACAATGGGGTGCATGCCGAAGCCCACGAAGGGATCGGGACCGCCGGGGAGCGACGGGGGCCGCCGGGGAGAAGGGGCCGCCGGGGCGCCAGCCCCACCGCGCGCCAGCCCCACCGCGCGCCAGCCGGCGCGCCGCCCGCGACGGACCCGGGCGCTACGCCTCAGGCGGCAGACAGACCAGGAGACGGACGTCGCCGCTCACCGTGAGCGTGCCCGCGCCGCGCGGCACGACCCAGGTCTCGCCCTTGCGCACCTGGGCACGACCGCCCTCCCAGCCGAGCTCGCCCGCCCCGGTCTCGATGACCAGCACCGCGAACCCGGCGGGCAGCTCGTAGCGCCCGAACACGCGCACCCGCAGCGCCTGGAAGAACTCCCCGGTGGACTCGGCGAAGAGCCGCTGGACGCGGGCGTCGGCGTCGTCGCGCAGCACGGCCGGCCGCGGCCGCAGCACGCTCGCCCGCTCCCCCGCCCACGAGCTCAGGTCGAACGCCCCCAGCGCAGTCTCCCAGCCCATGCCCAGCGTCGCGCCATCGGCATCCAGTCCGAAGCGCCCGTGCTCGGCCAGGATGCTGAACGCGGTCGGCTCCTGGAGCTCCGTGATCATCACCCCGGGCCCGATGGCGTGGGGCACGCCGGCGGGCACCAGGAACACGTCGCCCGGCCCCGCGGGCATCCGGTTCATGACCGCCAGCATCGCGTCGGCGTCCTGCGCCTCGATCCAGCCGCGCAGCCGCTCGACGGACACCTCCTCCGACCAGCCCAGCCAGACCTCCCCGCCAGGGGCGTCGTCCAGCACCACCCAGCCCTCGGTCTTGCCGAACGGCGAGGCGAGGTGCTGCGCCGCGAACGGCCGGGACGGGTGGCAGTGCACCGGCAGCCGCTCGCCCGCGTCGAGCAGCTTGACCAGCACCCCGGTCGAGCCGCCCCAGCGCGTCGCGAGCGCGGCGCCCAGCCAACCCACGGGGTCCGAATCGACCGCCACCCGCAGCGAGGTGCCATCGGGCAGCCACGAGATGCCAGTCCCCGGTGCCGCCCCGGGCAGCTGGGTGACCGAGGCCACCCAGTCCTCGGGACCCAGGGCGGGGGTGGCGAGCCCACGGAACCGGTCGATCCGCTCGCCGCCCGCGTAGAACATGGCCATCCGGTTGTCGGCCATGCGATGCGGTCGACCGACCACACCCTCGTCCCCCTGCCCC
Organism: Chloroflexota bacterium; assembly: GCA_046328155.1. GTDB lineage: Bacteria > Chloroflexota > Limnocylindria > Limnocylindrales > CSP1-4 > JAFMJV01. The sequence continues at coordinate 64,250 of JAXLXC010000008.1, read as the reverse complement.
AGGTCCCCGGAACTCATGTCGATTGCCTCCGCAACGGCCGCTTGAGCAGCGGCAGGATGTCCAGATGGTCCTTGAGTGCCTCCGCGAGGTACTCCTCGACGGTCGCCAGGAGCTCGTCCAGGCTCCCGTTGTTGTCGATGATCCGGTCGGCCTTGGCGCGGGCCACCTCCCGGATCCCCTCCTGGATCTCGAGACGCTCCTGGAGGTCGGGGCCACCCATGCCCCGGGAGACGGCCCGCTCCCGCTGGAGGTCCATCCGGCAGTCGACCGCCCAGATCTCGTCGCACCGGTCGCGGAGCTCCGGGCTCTCGATGAGCTTGATGGCCTCCAGGATCGCGAACGGGCAGCCCTCCTCGGCCGCGATCTCGAGCGCCTGGTCGATGCGCATCTTGATGAGCGGATGGGTGATCTTCTCCAGCTCCTTGAGCTGCTCCGGCTCATGGAACACCAGCCGGGCGAGCGCCGACCGGTTGAGCGTCCCGTCGTTCATCATGTAGGTGCGCCCGAACTTGGCGAACACCATGTCGAGCCCCGGCTGTCCCGGCGCCAGGATGGCGCGCGAGACCATGTCGGCATCCACGATCCGACCGCCGAGCCGTCCCAGCATGGTGCCCACGGTGGACTTGCCGCAGGCGATGGGCCCGGTCAGGCCGATGAGGAACACCGGCGGCAGGGGCTCGGCGTTGGGGTCGCGTCGCTCGGCCCACAGGTCCTGGAAGGCGAAGCTCATCGGGGTGCCCGCTCGGAGAGCGCGAGCCACGCCTCCTCCGCCTGCGCGAGCGCGCCATCCACGTCGGCCAGCTCGCTGCTGAGCCGACGCAGCTCCACGAAATTGGATTGGACCCGCTGGTCGCCCAGGGCGAGCTCCAGCTGCGTCTTGCGAAGACCCAATCGGGTCATGTCGTCCTCCACCTTGGCGATCTGCCGCTTGTACGCATCCTTGGAGAGCGGCGCAGGCCGAGCCGGTCGCCTGCCGTTGGCGCCGCTGGTGAGGCCGGCGGCGGGGCGTGCGCGATCGGGTGCCGCGCCCCCGGTGGTGCCGGGGACGACCGATGTCGCGCCGCTCGCGCGGGCCTGTGTGTGGGTGCCCTGTGGGTTGGTCCGCGACGCGGCCGATCGTGCCCGATCCGGTCGTCGACGCTCCAGCTCCGCCTCGACGGTCCAGCCCTCGCCGACCGCCTGACGCCACTCACGATACCCCGCATCGAACGGCGCCACCAGCCCCGGATCTCCGTTGGTGCCGGGCTCCACGACCCACAGCCGCTGGCAGGTGGATTCGAGGAGGCGTCGGTCGTGGGACACGATGAGCATCGTGGCCTCCGAGGCGCGCAGGAACGACTCCAGCGCCTCGCGGGCCGGGATGTCCAGGTGGTTCGTGGGCTCGTCGAGCAGCAGCAGGTTGGCCGGCGTCACGCCGAGCAGCGCCAGCTCCAGGCGCGAGCGCTCGCCACCGCTGAGCTCCGCCACGGGCTTCTGGACGTCCTCGCCCCGGAACAGGAACCGCGCGAGGTAGGTGCGCGCGGGCGTGGTCTCGATCCGGCCCGCGTTGAGAATGGCGTCCAGCACGGTGGTGCCCGGGATGGGCGCGTCGCGGATCTGGGCCAGATAGCCGGGCGTGACGTTGGCGCCCAGGCGCACGAAGCCTTGGAGCGCCGGGAGCATGCCGGCGACCGTGCGCAGCAGCGTGGTCTTGCCGGCGCCGTTGGGTCCCACCACGCCGATTCGCTCCCCGCGGCTGGCATCCAGCCGGGCGATCCGCGAGATGGGCGCGCCCTGGGGGTGGGCCGGGGTGCGCGGGAAGCCGATGGTCAGGTCCTGGAGCGTCAGCGCCACGTCCCCCGAGCGGGCCGCGGTGCCGCCGACGAGCGCCTGCGTGGGGACCGCGAGCCTCTGGGAGCGCTTGGGGGCCTCGACCCGGGAGGCCTCGAGGGCCTCGAGTCGACGCTCGTGCTCGTGCATCTTGGAGTAGTTGCGATGGCTCCGATAGCGCTGGATGAGCTCCCGCTCGCGCTCGATCTGGTCGGTCTGGGTCTCCGCGTCCTTGCGCTGGCGCGCGTCGGCGGCCTCGCGCTGGACGAGGTACTGCGAGTAGCCGCCCTTGAACGGCCGGAGCCGGCGGTCGCGAAGCTCCCAGATGCGTGTGACGACGGCGTCGAGGAAGGCACGGTCGTGGGAGGCCACCAGGACGGCGCCCTCCCGCCGGGCGAGATAGGCCTCCAGCCACTCGAGTGCCGCGAGGTCGAGGTGGTTGGTCGGCTCGTCGAGCAGCAGCAGGTCGGGGTCGTCGACCAGGAGGCGGGCCAGCGCCACCCGGGTCTGCTCGCCGCCCGACAGTCGGGTCGGCGGCCGTTCCCAGTCCTCCTTGGGGACGCCCAGCCCGCTGAGGGTCTCCTCCACCCGCTGGTCGAGGTGGTAGCCATCGAGGTGGTCGAAGCGCTCGCGCAGCTGGGCGTAGCGGGGGCTGGCGACCGCCTCCGGGCCCGCCTGCTCCAGGTCGTGGAGCTGGCGCTCCAGGTCTCGGCCTCCGTGGCGCCCGAGCGCACGGCGCGGAGCACGGTCGGCTGGCTGGCGAAGCCCTGGTCGCGGTTCGACTCCTGGCCCAGCATCCCCACCCGCGCGCCCTGCGCCGTGTGCGTCCTGCCGGCGTCCGGCTCGTCCTGCCCCGCGATGATGCGGAGCAGCGTCGTCTTGCCCGCGCCGTTGGGACCGACGAGGCCCACGCGCTCGCCGCGCGCGATGGAGCCGCCGACCAGATCGAGGATGACGAACGTGCCGATCTCGCGACGCACGCCGTCCAGGCGCAGGATGCTCATGGGGCGCTTGGAGGCACCGGTGCCTGCGCAGCGGGTCGCCCCGCGGGCGGATGCAGCCCAAGGCGCGCCGAGCACGCGGCGCGACCGCACCTCGACGGTGCGGAGCGAGCGAGCGCAGGCGCAACGCAGGGATGCGCCGCCCGAGGGGATGAGACGCAAGCAGGCATGGGTGGATCCAAGCGTAGGCTACCGGGTTTGACGCGCGGGAGTGCCCGGGCGGCGGGGAGCGGCCGGGAGTGCCCGGGCGGCGGGGAGCGGCCGGGAGTGCCCGGGCGGCGGGCTCGGCGGGGAGCGGCGGCCTCGGCGGGGAGCGCCCGGGCGGCGGGGAGCGCCGGGCGGCGGGGAGCGGCGGGCTCGGCGGGGAGCGCCCGGGCGGTGGGGAGGTCGGCGGCCGATTCCCCCGATCGACGCCAACCGCCATACGCGTCACTGGTTGGAGCCTATGCGGGAGGCGACGGGCGCCCACCCACCAGAGCCACACCCCGGGCGTCGCATGGCGGGTCGCCACGCTCGACCAGGGTGCGCCCGACGGTCGGGGAGCGCGCCGGTCCCGGGGCCCAGCCGCATACCCTCCAACCAGTCGGAGGTATGGCGGTTGGCACCGGCAACGGCGCGCGCCGCGGGCGGCGCGGGCGCCGGGGGCGCCGGGGGCGGCGTGGCCGGGACGACCGCGCGGGTCAGGCGCTGGCGGCCGTCAGGTGGATGGTCACGAGCACCTCGGTCGCCACCGGGGCGATGAGGTCGTGCTGGACGCCCGGTCGGAGCACCAGGACGCTTCCCGCGGGGATGGCGTGCTCGGCGTCAGGCGTCCGCACCTCGGCGCGACCCGAGAGGACGTGGATCGTGACGATGCCCTCCGCGACGTGGTCGGCGAGGAAGCCGCCGGCCTCGAAGTCGAACAGCACCAGCGAGACGGGGTCCTGTCGGAAGAGCACGATCTGCCGGTGGCCGTCCTTGGCCGGGCGTGGCTCGGCGCGCAGGCGAGCGGCCTCGCCGGCCAGGTCGAACTGATGCTCCACACCCTCGAACCGCTCCGCCGGCGCCTGCCGTGACCGCTCCATGTGCGAACCCTCCGATCCTGTCGAAATCATCGATCCTCGCTCCCATCGGCCCTCGACCCACCCGTCGATGGCACCAGGCCGATCGCGAACTCCGCGAGGGCGTCGCTCGGGTACACGGACCGGCGCACGGGCCCGCCCACCTCGAACGAGGTCGTGCGGCGCAGCAGCTCCTCCAGTCCCACGCGGATCTGGAGCCGCGCTAGGGCCGCGCCCATGCACACGTGGATGCCCTGGCCCCACACCAGGCTGTTCGCGAGGTCGCGATCGAGACGGACGATGGCGGGGTCGGCGAACGCCTCGGGGTCGCGGTTCGCGGCGACCCACATCAGGCTCACGGTCTGGCCGGCCTCGACATGTCGTCCACCGAGGTCGACCGGACGGCTCGCGGTGCGACGGTTCGCCACCAACGGGTCGTCCACCCGGAGCATCTCCTCGATGGCGCCGGGGATCCGCGACGGCTCGCGACGGAGCAGCGCCTGGAGCTCCGGCTGTTGGGCGAGCTGGAGCACGACGACGCTGATCCCGCCCGCGACGGTGCCCTCCCCGGCGATCCAGTTGCGGAGCGCGGCCGCGACCTCCTCGTCGGCGAGCGCCCGACCGTCGATCCGCAGCGCCAGCAGCACGTCGGTGAGGTCCTCGTCGGGTCCGTGGGCGCGATGGCCCTCGAGGTTGCGGGTGACGTGCTCCGTCAGCAGGATCGCGAGCGCGCGGCCGGCCGACCGGTCGCGGGTCAGCGCCGCCTGCTGGTTGCCATGGGTCCAGCCGCCGAGCGCCTCCCACTCGCCTTCCGGCCAGCCGAGGAAGGCGCACAGGCCCCGAAGCGCGAGCGGCTCGGCGAAGTCGCGCAGCAGCTCCGGGTCGTCCGCCGCCAGCATCGAATCGACGAGCTCGGCCGCGATCTCGCGGCAGCGGCCCTCGACCTGCCGCATCGCCGACTCGGAGAAGCACGGCTCCAGCGCCGCACGGTAGCGGGCGTGCATCGGCGGGTCCATGCCGTTGGGAATCGCCGGGTGCCGCGAGGCATTGCTGAACGTGGCGGGATCCGCGAGCACGGCGCTCACGTCCGACCAGCGGAAGAGCGACCAGCCCATGAACTCGCTGGACGCGACGGGGCACCGCTCGCGCATCTCGTCGTACGCACGCCGCTGGTCCGCGAGCACCGACGGATCACGGGGATCCCAATCCTCGGTCGTCGGGCCTGGCTGCGCGCTGCCATCCGAGCGCGCGGGGTCGCTCGTCATGTCCTGGGTCGAGCCTAGCAGCAATCCCGGTGATCGGCGGCCGACGCCGGCCAGGGCGGCCGCGGGCGGACGCCGGCCCGGGGGGCGCCGGGTCGGCGGGGAATGCCCCCGTGGCGGGAGTGTCGGCGGCCGGCCCCCCGATCGACGCCCAACCGCCATACGGCTGACCGGATGGAGCCTATGCGGGCGGCGTCGCGCGCCCACCCACCAAAGCCGTGCCACGGGCGTCGCAAGGCGGAAAGCCACGCTCAACCCGAGCGTGCTCGATGGCACCGGCGGACGGCGGTGCCGAGGCCGAGGCGCATAGCCTCCATTCAGTCGAGGGTATGGCGGTTCGCATGCCCAACGGGGCGGCGCGCCGGAGGTGCCGTCGCGGCGAGGAGCGCCCGCGCCCGCCAGGCCTACCGCCGCGCCCCGCCCGCGCCCCGACCCCTACCGCCTCGCGCCCACCGCGCCCTCCCCCGTCGGCAGCTCGCTCCACCGCGTGCCGCGCCGACCCGTCGTGGCACGCGCCGTCTTGAGCAGCGCGAGGTTGCCGGGCGTCCGATCCTCCACCGGCAGCCGCTGGCACCACGAGCAGAAGTGGGTCGCGCGGATGCCCAGCACGAAGCGCTTGATGGGCCGCCCGCACCGGGGACACGGCTGGCCGGTCCGCTGGTAGACGTTGAGGTAGTCCTGCATCTCGCCGTCGCCCTCGGGCGCGGTGTAGTCGTCGACGCTCGAGCCGCGATGCTCGATGCCCTCCGTGAGCACCTCGCGCACCGCGAGATACAGCGCCCGCTCGTCGGCGGGCCGGAGCGACGCGGCACTCCGCAGCGGGTGGAGCTTGGCGCGCCACAGCGCCTCGTCGGCATAGATGTTGCCCACGCCCGCGACGAACGCCTGGTCCACCAGCAGCGGCTTGAGCCGGCCTCGTCGGCCGCGGATCAACTTCCGGAACCGGGCCACCGTGAAGGCGGGGTCCAGGGGCTCGGGGCCCAGCTGGTCGAAGGGGTCGGTGTCGTCGGCGCCCAGGGCCTTGCCCGCCTCGTCCCGTCGATACAGAGCCACCCGGGCGAACTTGCGGACGTCGCGGATGAGCAGCTCGCGCTCGCCGTCGAGCCGGAACACGAGATGGACGTGGCGGTCGCGCTCGGTGCCCACGGGCAGCACGAACACCTGGCCGGTCATCTTGACCTGGATCGCGACCACCCAGCCGCCCGACAGCTCGAGCACCAGCCACTTGGCCCGACGACCGACCTCGTCGATGCGCCGGCCCGCGACGCCCGCGGCGAAGCCCTCGGGGTCCGGGTGCTTGATGGCCCTTGGCCAGTCGGTCCAGAAGGCCTCGATGGTCGAGCCCAGGACCAGCGGTCGGAGCTCGCGCGCGATGGTCTCGACCTCGGGCAACTCGGGCATGAGGAAAGCGTAAGGGAACGGTAAGGACGGCGCGCTAGCATGGCCCGCATGCGAACGATGTTCGTGACCGACCCGCCTCCGGAGGTCCAGGACTGGCTCGAGCGCCGGCGCGCCCTGGGCCAGGACCTGTACGACGAGGTCTGGGAGGGCGACTACCACGTGGCACCAGCACCATCGCGCCACCATGCCCGGATCCAGGCCGCGTTGCTCCGGATGCTGTGGCCGCTCGCGGAGCACGCGGGGCTCGAGGCCGTCGGGCCGATCAACATCGGGAGCCCCTCGAGCTACCGAGTGCCGGATCTGGCATGCCTCCGGGGTTCGGAGGACCGGGTCTGGAACCCCACAGCGGCCATCGTGGTCGAGGTCGTCTCGTCTGGCGACGAGAGCCGACGCAAGCTCGCCTTCTATCACCAGGCAGGTGTCGAGGAGGTCCTCATCGTCGACCCGGAGCTGGGCACCGCCGAGTGGTTCGCGCGGGGCGTCGAGGGGTTCGAGCCCGCGGGCGGCAGCGCGCTCCTGGGACTGACCAGCGACGACATCGCGACGCTCGTCGCCTGACCGGCGATGGCTGTGGTCAGACGTGTTGACTGGACTAAGTCTAGTCCAGTACGCTGAGGCAATGCCGGTGAACATCCACGAAGCCAAGACCCATCTGTCCCGCCTGGTCGATCGGGCTGCGGCCGGCGAGGAGATCGTCATCGCACGCGCGGGGAAGCCGGTGGCCAAGCTGGTCGCCTTCGCGCCCGTCCGACCCGACCGGACGCTCGGCGCGCTGCGCGGCCGGATCGTAATCGCGCCCGACTTCGACGAGGTGGACGATGAGGTCGCCCGCCTGTTCGAGGGCGAGGCGTGAGGCTGCTCCTCGACACCCATGTCCTCCTCTGGGCGCTCTCGACGCCCGAGGCGCTGGTGCCTGAGGCCCGGCGGGTCATCGAGGACGGGGCCAACGAGGTCCTCGTCAGCGCGGCATCGTTCTGGGAGATCGCCATCAAGGCTACGGCGGGCAGGCTGACCGCGTCCGACGACCTGCTGGCCGCATCGGCGGAGGCAGGCTTCTCGGGGCTCACCATCGACCCTGCCGATGCCGTCCGAGCCGGCGCGCTGCCGCCGCTGCATCGCGACCCGTTCGACCGGATGCTCGTCGCGCAGGCCCAGGCGCGGTCACTCGCGATCGTCACCCGTGACACCCGCCTCGCGGCCTACGGCGTCACGATCCTGCCCGCCTGAGCGAGGCGGCGCTGCCGCCGCTCCCCTACCCTTCCCGCGTGGACATCGTGGCGCTCATCCCCGCATACCAGGAGGCGACTCGCGTCGGGCCGGTGATCGAGGGCGCGCGGGCGCAGCTGCCGGTGGTCGTGGTGGACGACGGGTCCACGGACGACACGGCGGCCGTGGCGGAGGCGGCCGGCGCGACGGTCCTGCGGCAGGTGCCCAACCAGGGCAAGGGCGCCGCGCTCCGGATGGGCTTCCGCCATGCGCTCGACGCCGGATGCGAGGCGGTCGTGACGCTCGATGCGGACGGCCAGCACGACCCGACCGAGATCCCCGCGTTCCTGGCGGCCTGGGCTGCGACGCGCGCACCGCTCATCGTGGGTGCCCGGACGTTCGGGGAGATGCCGCTGACGCGGCGAATCGCCAACGAGCTGGGCACGCGGACGTTCTCGTGGGCCGTGGGGCGGCACGTGGCGGACAACCAGTCGGGATACCGGCTCATCGCGGCGCCGCTGATGCGTCGGCTGCTCGATAGTCGGGAGACGGGCTTCGAGTTCGAGGTCGAGATGATCACGACCGCCATCCGCGCCGGCATGGCCATCGAGTGGGTGCCCATCCGGACGATCTACGCGGGCGAGGGCAGCCACGTCCGGCCCGTCCACCACGTGCGGAACTTCCTGCGGGTGTCGCGCGAGGCCCGCCGGACGGTCAGGACGCCGCTGCCGCCGCTGCCGCCGGAGCCGCAGGCGCCTCAGCCGGCCTCGGGCCGTCCACAGGCTCCCGACGATCCCGAGATGATCGACCGATAAGGACGCCTCGCTAGGATGTCGCCATGCGACCGCTGTTCGTGACGGACCCGCCACCGCCCGTCGAGGACTGGCTCGCGCACCGCCGCGCGCTGGGCCAGGACCGCTTCGATGAGGTCTGGGAGGGCGACTACCACGTGGCACCAGCGCCCAGCGGCCGGCACGCCGAACTCCAAGTCCAGGTGGCCATCGTGCTGCGGGAGACGGCGAGCTCGGTCGGTCTGGTCGTGCGCGGACCCAGCAACATCGGCGACCCGTCCGATTACCGCGTCCCGGACCTCGTGCTCTCCCGCGACCCGGCGGACCAGGTCTGGTACCCCACGGCCGCAATCGTGGTGGAAGTCGTCTCTCCGGGCGACGAGAGCCGTCAGAAGCTCGGCTTCTATCACCGGGTGGGCGTCGAGGAGGTCGTCATCGTCGATCCCGAGCGGCGCACGGTGGAGTGGTTCGCCAGGTCCGATGATGCCTTCGTGGCGACCGGCGCGAGCGCGGTCGTGGGGCTCAACCGCGGGGAGCTGGTCGAGGCCATCGACTGGCCCGCCTGAGCCGCGGACCGCCACCTCAGTCGCGGGGCAGGACCGTCATCTGCTCCCAGTCGTCGCCGACCTTGACGTCCACGTCGAGCGGCACGTCCAGCGCGAGCGCCGACTCCATGGTCTCCCGCACCAGCGGCGCGAGCTCCGGCACCAACGAGCGCGGCGCCTCCAGCACCACCTCGTCGTGCACGGAGAGCAGCATCCGAGCCGGTGATCCTGCCGCACGGAGCCGCCCGTGCAGGCGGATCATGGCGATCTTCATGATGTCCGCCGCCGTCCCCTGGATGGGCATGTTGATGGCCATCCGCTCCCCCGCCCCACGCAGGGACGCGTTGCGCGCCTCGAGCTCGGGGATCCAGCGCCGCCGACCCAGGAGCGTCTCCACGTACCCCTGCTGCCGGGCCGTCTCGCGGATGTGGAGCATGTAGTAGCTGATGCCGCTGTAGGCCGCGAAGTACGACGCGATGAAGTCCTGCGCCTCGGCCCGCGGGATCCCGGCGCGTGACGCCAGCCCGAAGTCGCTCATGCCATACGCCAGCCCGAAGTTGACCATCTTGGCCATCGAGCGCTCGTCCGCGGTCACCGACGCGGGGTCCTTCCTGAGCACCCGCGCCGCGGTCTCGCGATGGATGTCCGCGCGCCGCTCGAACGCCTCGCGCAGATGCACGTCGCCGCTCACGTGGGCCAGCACGCGCAGCTCGATCTGCGAGTAGTCCGCGGTCAGCAGGACGCAATCCGGGTCCCCCGCCACGAACGCCCGCCGGATCTTGCGCCCGAGGTCGGTGCGGATGGGGATGTTCTGGAGGTTCGGGTCCGCCGAGGACAGCCGACCCGTCGCCGCGACGGCCTGCTGGAAGGTCGTGTGCAGCCGCCCCGTGTCGGGCGACAGGAGCATGGGCAGGGTGTCGATGTAGGTCGACTTGAGCTTGCTGTACAGCCGCCAGTCGAGCAGCATCGGGATCATGGGGTGTGCCGCGCGCAGCTCCTCGAGCACCGACGCATCCGTGGAGAAGCCGGTCTTGGTGCGCTTGCCGCGGGGCAGGTTGAGCTCGTAGAACAGCACCTGCTCCAGCTGCTTGGGCGAGCCGAGGGTGAACTGATGGCCGACCGACTCCCAGATCGCCTCCTGGAGCCGGGCGACCTCCTCCGCGAACGTCGTCGACAGCCCCCCCAGGGCGCCGGTGTCGATGGCGACCCCCGTCGCCTCCATGTCCGCGAGCACCGGCACCAACGGCAGCTCCAGCTCGTCGAGGATCCGATGCAGCCCCGGCTCGTCGACGAGCGCCCGACCCAGCGGCCCGCGCACCGCGGCCGCGGCGAGCGAGGTGACCGCCGCCAGCTCGGGACCGCGCAGCTCCCCCGACTTGGGCAGCTCCACGTCCAGCCGCTCGGCGCTGATGTCCGCCAGCGACTGCGCTCGGAGTGCGGCGTTGAGGATGTATGCCGCGATCTGGGTGTCGAAGGCGACCCGCGGCAGGGTGCCCCGCTCGCGGCTCATGCTCGTGGCGGCCGCCGGGTCCCGACGCGCCAGCTCCCACACCAGCAGCGGCTTCACGTCGTGGCCGACGAGCGGGATGCCCGCACCCAGGACGCGTTGGGCGAGCGCCGAGGCGCCGTCCGTGCCCGCCGCGACCACCCGCCCATCGGCGCCGGTCACCGCGAACCCCAGGAGCGTGCCCCTGCGTGGCCGAGCGTCGTCGAACGCCGCGCCCACGGTCAGCTCCGGCTGCGCCCCCAGCCACTCCGCGAGGTCGTCGCCGGGCGCGAACGCCGCGACGGCCGGCGGGTCGTGGAGCACGTCGCGCAGCAGCACGGCCGGGTCGCCGCCATCGGTGCGCGCCTCGCTGACCACCCGCCGGATGGCGGTCAGGGCCGCCAGGGCGTCCGACCCGTCCGAGCCCTCGGACACCGCCCCGAAGTCGAGGCTCGGCTGGGCCCCCCATCGCCGGGCGCGCGGGCGGTCCGACCCGCCACCTGCGCCGCCGGCACCGGCCCGCCCCGGTCCGCCTCGCGCAGCAGCTCGCCCGGCGCCAGCGGCGCCTCGCCGTCCACCGCTGGCAGCCGCTCCACGAGCGTCCGGAACTCGTACTCGCGGAACAGCCGGATGACCTCGGCGCGGTCGTAGTCGCCGAGGCGCGCCGCCTCGAGGTCGAGGTCCACCGGCGCGTGGCGGTCGATGGTCACGAGGTCCCGCCACAACAGCAGGTCGTCCCGGGATGCGGCGAGCTTGTCGCGCAGCTTGTCGGGCTTGACCGCGTCGAGGTGCTCGAACACGCCATCGAGCGAGCCGTAGTCCTCCAGCAGCTTGGCCGCGGTCTTGTCGCCCACGCCCGCGAGCCCCGGGATGTTGTCGGTCGTGTCGCCCTTGAGCGCCTTGAAGTCGATCATCTGGTGGGGTGCGAGGCCGTACCGCTCGTGGATGCGCGCGGGGTCGTACATGATCGTGGCGTTGGCGCCCATGCGCGTGAACATCAGGCGGGTGTGCTCGGACACCAGCTGGAGCATGTCCAGGTCGCCCGAGACGATGACCGACTCGATGCCCTGCGCCTGCGCCTGGAGGCTGAGGGAGCCGATGAGGTCGTCCGCCTCGTAGCCCTCGAGGTCGAACATGGGGATGCGGAACGCGGCGAGCGTCTCGCGCACGATGGGGAACTGCTCCCGGAGGTCGTCCGGCGTGGGGCGGCGGGTGCCCTTGTACGCCTGATAGCGCTCGGCGCGCTTGGGGCGACCGACGTCGAAGCAGCACACCACGTGGTCCGGCTTGGCGTCCTGGAACCCGCGCAGCACGATGCTCCAGAACCCGAACGCGGCGTTGACCAGCTGCCCCTTGCTGGTGGACAGGGGCGTCTCGATGAGCGCGAAGTACGCGCGATAGATGAGGCTGTGCGCGTCGAGCAGCATGAGGCGGGGCACGTCCCCGAGTGTACGCGGCCCCATCGGCGCCTCGTGTCAGGTACCGCGGTGGGTACCGGCGGGTGGGCAGTACCTTCGGCGGCCATCCGTCGTACAGTTGCGGGCCCATGGCTCGACAGGCACGTGCCCGCCTGCTGCTGACCCTGGCCGTTGCGCTCTGCGTGTGGCCGGGCGCGTCCACGACCCTCGCGGCATCCGGCGACCGGGATGGCGACGGCCTGCGGGACAGCTGGGAGCAGCGCTGGGGCATCACCAGCGCCCGCGACCGTGACAGCGACGACGACGGCATCCCGGACTCCGCGGAGGACCCGGACGGCGACGGCCTCAGCAACCTCGGGGAGCAGCACTTCGGGACCTCCCCGGTCGACGCCGACACCGATGGCGACGGCACGGACGACTGGCGCGAGGACAGCGACCACGACGGCCGCCGCGACGGACGCGAGCAGGACCGGCGCAAGGTCCCCGCATCGCTCAAGCCGTCGCTCCGCACCGCGCTCTACGACCTGCCGCTGCGGGCGCGCGCCCAGTGCCACACCAAGCCCAACGACGCGTTGCTGCATCCCTGCGTGTTCGGCGACCCCAAGGGCAAGGTGCGGGTCACCCTGTTCGGCGACTCGCATGCGCTCCAGTGGCTGCCGGCGCTCGAGAAGGCGGCCAAGTCGCAGGGCTGGCGGGTCGTCTCGCTGACGAAGTCGGCATGTCCCGCGGTCAACGTGCGCTACGACCACAAGTCGCTGTCGGGCGACGCCAAGAGCTGCCGCACCTGGCGGGCGCGTGCCGAGCGCTGGATCAGGACCCATCGGCAGGACCTGGTGATCGTCGCCAACTCCCGAGGCTACAAGCTGCTCGACAGCCGTGGCAAGCGGCTCACCCTGGCCGCCGCCAACGCCGCCTGGGAGCAGGGGCTGGCGCGCACGCTCGACACGATGCCCGCGAGCGCCAAGCTCCTGGTGCTGGGCGACACCCCCACGCCGGGCCGCAACGTGCCGGCGTGTCTCCGGGCGCACGCCACCAACATCTCGGCCTGCCAGCGGTCCAAGGCCGACTCGCTGATGCCCGGCCGCGACGCCGCCGAGCAGCGGGCAGCCGCCGACCATGGGGCGACGTTCCGCTCCCCATCGAGTCGGTGTGCCCTACGACCCGTGCCCCCTGGTCATGGGCAACGTGATGATGTGGCGTGACAAGAGCCACCTCACGGCGACCTTCTCGCGCCAGATGGCGCCCATGATGCCGAGTTCGCCCGGGAGGCGCTCGCAGGCTGAGCGCGGGTACCGCGGGCGCGGCGCCGGTGGGCGGCGCGGCGCCGGTGGGCGGCGCGGCGGCGTGGCGCGGCGGGCTCGGCGGGCTCGGCGGGCGCGGTGGCGGAGCGGACGGCAGCCGTCACGCCGTGCGACAGGCCCTCGCGGGCCTTGGGGCCGCGTCGGGCGACGCGCCGGTGTACCGTTGGCTGGTGGGTCGCTTCTCCCGGGCTCGCGGCGGCGTCGCCCTCGCCTTGGCGTGCTGCCTGCTGCCAGGCGCCCTGACGACCAGCGCGGCGTCCGGCGACCGGGACGGCGACGGCCTCCGTGACAGCTGGGAGCAGCGTTGGGGCGTCACCAGCCAGCGTGTGGCCGACAACGACGGCGACGGCATCCCCGACTCCGCCGAGGATCCGGACTACGACGGGCTCTCCAACCTGGGCGAACAGCGCTTCGGGACCTCGCCGCAACGGGTCGACACCGACCGCGACGGCATCAGCGACTGGCGCGAGGACGGCAACCGGAACGGCACGTCGAACGGCCGGGAGCAGGACCGCCGCCGGCTCCCCACAGGCCTCCGACCGACGCTCGCCCAGGCGAGCGAAGACACGCCGCTCGCGGGTCGCGAGGCATGTCACGCGAGGGGCAGCGACGCCGAGATCCACCCGTGCGTGTTCGGCGACCGTCGGGGCTCGGTCCGGGTGGTGCTGTACGGCGACTCGCACGCGGCCGCGTGGCTCGGCGCGCTCGACCGTGCTGGCAGGTCGCACCACTGGCGAGTCACGTCGATCACCAAGTCCGCGTGCCCGTCGGCCCACGTCCGGTTCGTGCACCCCAACCATCGCGAGGAGTACCAGTCGTGCGTGCGCTGGCGCGAGAATGCCGAGCGATGGATCGGCGAGCATCCCCACGACCTCGTGATCGTCACCAACCACCGTGGCTACGACCTCCAGGATGAGTCCAACGCGACCCTCCAGGGACCTCAGGCCGACGACGCCTGGCGACGCGGCATCGAGGAGGCCATCGGGGCCATCGACGGTCGGGTGCTCGTGCTCGGCGACCTGCCGACGCCCGGGCGCGACGTGCCCGCCTGCCTCAAGGCGCATCGGACAAACATCGCGCGGTGCGCCCGCTCGCGCGCGGCATCGGTGGATGTGGACCATGCGGCGGCAGAGCGCGCCGCCGCCGAGTCGTGGGGCGCCACGTACCGGTCACCTGCGGCGGCCGTCTGCCCGTACGACCCGTGCCCGGTCGTGGTCGGCACCACGCTCGTGTGGCGGGACAAGCATCACATCACGGCGACCTTCTCGCGCCAGCTGGCGCCCATGATCAGGCGGTTCGTGCGCGCCGCGCTGGACGGCTGAGGCGGGCGACAGGCGCCCGAGCCCTGGCCGGCTGGCGGCCCCTTCGGCGAAGCGCGGCCGGAGGGCCGCACCGCCCTGCACGTCTTCGGTCACACCGAACGCCACCTCGCCGCGCTGCAGGGTTGGTCCCCGCCACCAGTCCGAACGCGCCGTGGACGAGCCCGAACCGCGCGCGAATCCAGTCCCGCCGGCCGATCGCGTGGTCTCGAGGGGGTCGTCAGCGCCGCGGTAGCCCCGCGAGCGGCCAGAAGCCCGTGATCGGGCGGGGTGTGTTCGGCACAGCCGAAACGCTGCACGGATGTGGGCGCCGCGGCGGTCAGCGCAGCAGCGGGTCCTGCCAGCGGCGCGCGGCCCACGCGAACACCAGGACCATCAGACCGGTCCCGGCGAGCACGATCCCCAGCAGCGTCAGCGCGAAGGTCGTCGCGTCGGAGGTGGTCGAGACCGCCACGGACGGTGGCTCGCCCTGACCGTCCTCGTCGGCCTGCGCCCCACCGTCGGGCGCCGTCCCTGCGTCCGCGCCCGGCGACGCGTTCGCCGCGCCGCCCGCCATGGCGGTGTCGCCGGCCTGGGTGGGCGCCGGGCTGTCGATCGCGCGCATGGTCATGCCCGACTGGGTCGACGGCGAGCCGCTCGGTGCGGTGGCCGCGTAGACCTCCGGCCCAGCTCCGTCGGGGGCCTGCGGCGGGTCCGTCTCCTTGGCCGCACGGTCGCCCTCGGCCAGGGTCGTCGGAGCCGGGACCACCATGGTCGCCGCCGTCGATGGCGCCACCTCGCGGACACCTGCGTCATCGCCAAGGCCCGTCACGCTCGAATGCAGGTTGGGCGCGACGACCACGAGGATGAGGCCGATGGCGAGCGCCGCGCCTGCCAGCGGACGCACGGCGAACGATCCGGGTGACGCCAGCCAGCGTCGGAGCCGGTCGAGGACGCTGCCCTGCGAGGCGGCGGCCCGCTGTGGCGTCAGTCGGAAGTCACGCGGGCGTGGCGGCACCACCGAGGTCGCGATGGCACGGCTGATGACCTCCAGGTCGGCCGACAGGGCCGCGCATTCGGGGCATGAGGCCAGGAGGGCTCGCGCCTGGGTGGTCTCAGCGGGCGTGAGGTCGGTCGGGTCGGTCGTCCATCGGACCACGATCCATCGGTCGTGTCCGGCATGGTCGGGCGAAGGTCGGGGGTCAGGGCGCACGTCGGCCAGACGCTCGGCATGCTCCCGCGGTTCCATCGGGCTGCCCCCGGGCTCCACGTCAGCCACGGAGCAGGTCCATGTGGTCGACGAGCAGGTCGCGCAGCGCGAGCCGGCCGCGATGGATACGCGACTTCACCGTGCCCAGCGACACCCCCGTCATCTCCGCGATCTCCTGATAGTCGTAGCCCTCCACGTCGAACAGCACGATCGCGACGCGTTGGTCCTCGCTGATCCGGGCCAGCGCCTCGGCGATGGTCCGACTCCGCTGCCGGACGATGGCCCGCTGCTCGGGGCCCTCCGACTCGTCGGTGGGGGGCTGCCAGGTCTCGTCCTCCCACTCCGGGAACGGGTCGGCGGGGCGCCGCTTGCGACTGCGCAGGACATCGGTGGCGGCGTTGACCGTGATCCGCGTGAGCCAGCTGCGGAACGAGTCGCCCCGGAACCGCGCCAGGTTTCGATATGCCGAGAGGAACGCCTCCTGGACGGCGTCCGCGGCGGTCTCCCGGTCGCCGACCACCCGGAACGCGACGCCGTACAGGTGGTCCTGGTGGAACTCGACCAGCTGGTTGAACGCTCCGAGGTCGCCGCCCAGCGCCACCTCGACCAGCGCCTTGTCCCTGGCCCGCTCGAAGTCGATGCGCTCGCGGTCGGCGCTGGGGCGGGGCGCGCCGTCAGCGTCAGGGTGGACAGCACCCTGGTCCACGGGGAGCGGCGCTGCGGCAGGGTCGTCCACGGGGCGTGCTGTCTCTCCTGGGGCCGAACGGTCGGAGGCCGGCGAGTGCGGCTCGGTCGGGTCGTCCCGGACCCCTGGCCACGAGCATCGCGAGGCCGGCCGAGTCTAGCATCGGGCCGCGGCTCGACCGTCCGCATCGGCCATCCGTCGCATCGCGGCGCCTTGCCCGGACCGGCGCCCACGTGCGTGGGACAATCCGCCGGCGAACACCCGGCCGGGGTGGCGGAATGGCAGACGCAGCTGACTCAAAATCAGCCGAGGGCAACCTCGTGGGGGTTCGAATCCCCCTCCCGGTACCAGCTCGCATGACGGCGTTGATCATGCGCGCCCACCGTCGCACGACCCCGACGTGAAGCCCCCGACCGCCAGACTGCCTCTGACCGTGCAGAGGGTGGCGTTCACGTATGGGGCGTCGGGCGCCACCTTCCGTCGTGCAGGGGCTCGGGGCCCGCTCATGGTGGATGGTCCCGAGCCTCTGTCATCCGTCGCGGGTGATGGCGCGAACCGTCTCGGGATGCGAGGCTTCGGGAGACCCGCGCGAGGTCGGCCCGTCCAGGTGGCCGCCCATGCGACGGGTACCATCCGACGGGACACCGTTGGTGGGCACGCACCCGGACACGAGGAGGAGTCGGCATGAGCGACCTGGTGGTCATCACCTTTCCCGACGAGACGAGCGGCCCGGCCGCGCTGCAGGCGATGCGGGAGGCCCAGCGCAACTCGGGGCTGGCACTCAAGGACGTCGCGGCCGTCGTGAAGGACGCCGACGGCAAGGTCAAGACGCACAACGAGGTCAGCTCGACCACCGCGACCGGGGCGGTCGGCGGCGGGATCCTGGGGCTTATGCTCGGCCTGGTGTTCTTCCCCATCGCGGGGTTGGCCATCGGCGCCCTCGCGGGCGGCCTGATCGGCAAGAGCCTGGGCAACAACGTCGACAAGAACCTGGTGCGGGACGTGACGAACGACCTGGGGCCGGGCACCTCCGCGGTGTTCGTGCTGGTCCAGGGCAACGCCTCGGCGCTGGTGGGCAGCGTCCGCCATCTGGGTGGCAAGGTCTACCAGACCACGCTCGACCCGGACGTCGAGGGCCAGCTGCAGAACTCGCTCGACGCCCAGGCCTGACCCTGGTCGCCGCCTCCGGCTGGGGGCGGCGAAGCGACCCCGCTGGGCCGCGTGCGCACCGACCCCGGGCCGCCCAGACGGGCCGCCCGAGCCAGGCCGTGACCACCACTCACGAGATTCGCACCCGGGGCCGCCAGGCTGGCCCCCCGAGCCAGGCCGTGACCACCACTCGCGAGATTCGCACCCGCGGCCGCCCAGACGGGCCGCCACGATCCGTTTCGACGGCCAACGCCAACCTCGTGGGCCGCGCGGCCACGGTGACATAACGCTCGAGCATGATGCATGTCGCGCCCGACGACCTCGGTGGCCGCCAGTGGGTCAATCTCGTGACTGACAGTCACGGCGCGCCAGGGGCGGCGCGTCAACGGCGCGGCGGACCCGAATCTCGTGACTGACAGTCACGGCGCGCCAGGGGCGGCGCGTCAACGGCGCGGCGGACCCGCATCTCGTGACTGACAGTCACGGCGCGCCAGGGGCGGCGCGTCAACGGCGCGGCGGCCCGAATCTCGTGACTGACAGTCACGGGGCGCCAGGACTCCCAGTGCGCACCGCCAAGAGCGGGCCGCGAGGCAGATCCCCGCGTATCGGCGAGGAGCATGCGAATCCGGAGGCTGCTCGCCTCGGCGACGTCGCAGGTGCGGGCGGTCAGGCCAGCTGGAGCCTCACCAGGCCACCCACCCGACGCTCGATGTCGCCGAGCAGCTCGGTGTCATAGGCGACGCCGGCGCGCAGCTGCATGGGCTGCTCGTGACCGCCGCCGGCAGGCACATGGAGCACCACGGGCGTCTCACCCGGGCGTCCGGCGAACACGTCCCTGAGCACGCCGAACGCCTCGACGACGCGGTCCATGGGCGCGCTGCCGAAGCGCACGTGGAGCGTCTGCCCGGCGCCCGCCTCATGAGGTGCGGTTGGCGCCTGCGCGGCCGCAGCCTCGCGGCGCTGGGCCTCCTCGGGCCAGGGCGGCTCGTCGTCGGGTGGGTCGGACGAGGCGCCGACGATGCCTGACGGAGGAGGCGAGGGCGTGGGCGTGGGCGCGGCCGACGAACCAGGCACAGCCGACGCGGAGGGCGAGGCCGACGACGACGACGGGGGCGCGGCCGACGAACCAGGCACAGCCGACGAACCAGGCACAGCCGACGCGGTGGGCGCGGCCGACGACGAGGGCCCGGGCGAGGCCGACGACGAGGAGGAGCACGGCAGCAGGCGCCGAGCCGGCGCGCACGAGCACGTCGATGGCCCCCGTCACGCCACCGCCACGCAGCGGCGAGACGAGCGGCACGGTGCGCACGAGCGGCTCCACCGGCACGGCCACCGCCTGGGGTCGCACCGGGACCGGGGCACGCACCGGAGCCGGGGCGCCCTGCGCCGGCGGACCGGACGGCGACGACGACGAGCGTTGGGCATGGCCGTTGCCGTTGCCCTTCCAGCCGTTGCCGCCAGGCCCGCCGCCCTGGCCGCCGGCCCAGCCGCCCTGCCCGCCGCTCGATCGCCCGCGTCGCCCACGGTCCCCGGCCGCCACCGCGGCCCCGAAGCCATCGACCCCCAGGGCCTGGGCCTGCTCCCAGGTCCACACCGAATCGGCCAGGAGCACCGTCTCGTCGCCCTTGTGGTCGATGCGCCCGGCCACCAGCAGCACCGCGTCATCGACCCAGGTGGCGCCCGTCTCCTCGTAGGTCTTGGGGAACACGATGACCTCGGTCGAGCCCTGGAGGTCCTCGATGGTCGCCACGGCCATGGTCGCCCGGGCACGCGTGATGACCTTGCGCAGCCCGGTGACGACGCCGCCCAGGACCACGCGCTGCTGGTCCAGTTCCTCGGTGACGTCGGAGGACCAGGCGTTCACGTAGGTGCCCATCTCGGCCGCGAGGTCGCCAAGCGGATGGTCCGAGAGATACAGCCCCAGCAGCTCCTTCTCCCAGCGCGAGCGCTCGCGCGAGGGCGCCTCGGTCGCGAACGGGAGCGGCCGTTCCAGCACCCCGTCGCCGCCGCCCAGGTCCTCGAACAGCGAGCCCTGCCCGGACACCCGGTCGCGCTGCTCGGCCTGGCCATAGGCGATCGCGTCATCGAGCGCCAGCAGCAGCTGGGCGGGGTGGCCGAACGCCGACATGGCACCGACCTTGACCAGCGACTCCAGCACCCGCTTGTTGACGAGCCGCAGGTCCACCCGGGCGCACAGGTCGGCCAGCGAGCGGAACTCGCCGTCCGCCTCGCGCGCCGCGACGATCGATTCGATGGCCCCCTGCCCCACGTTCTTGATGGCCAGCAGCCCGAAGCGGATGGCGTGGCCCTCGACGGTGAAGTGGAGGCCGCTGGCGTGGATGTCGGGCGGCAGCACCGGGATGCCCAGGCGGCGGCACTCGGCGACGGCCCCGGCGACCTTGTCCGTGTTGTCCCGGAACGCCGTGAGCACCGCCGTCATGTACTCGACGGGATGGTTGGCCTTGAGGTACGCGGTCTGGTAGGCGATCAGGCCGTAGCAGGTGGCGTGGGCCTTGTTGAAGCCATAGCGCTCGAAAGGCTCGAACGCCTTGAACACGGCGTCGATGACCTGGGGCTCGACCCCCCGCTGGGCCGCCTGCGTGACGAACTTGCCCCGCTGCGCCTGGAGCACGTCCGACTTCTTCTTGCGGATGGCATAGCCCAGGGTGTCGGCCTCGGGGCCCGTGAAGCCGCCCAGCGCGATGGCCGCGGCCATGATGTCCTCCTGGTACACGAAGATCCCGTAGGTCTTCTCCAGGTAGGGCTGGAGCAGCGGGTGGAGGTAGGTCACCGCCTCCTGGCCGTGCTTGCGGCGGATGTAGGCCGGGATGTTGTCCATGGGTCCCGGCCGGAAGAGCGCCACCATGGCCGCGAGGTCGTAGACGCTGGTGGGGCGCAGCTCCCGGATGTAGCGGCGCATGCCCGCGGACTCCAGCTGGAACACGCCCGTCGTCTCGCCCGAGCTCAGCAGCTCGAAGGTCCTGGGGTCATCGAGCGGGATGTGGTCGAGGTCGATGCGGGCCTCGCCGGTCTGGTCCGCGATGAGGTCCACGGCCTGGCGCAGGATGGTCAGGTTCGAGAGGCCCAGGAAGTCGAACTTGAGGAGGCCCAGCGCCTCGACCCCGTGCATCTCGTACTGGGTCATGAGCGCTTCCGAGTTGGTGGCCTTCTGGAGCGGCATCAGCTCGGTCAGCGGCTCCCGGCTGATGACCACGCCCGCGGCGTGCGTGGATGCGTTCCGGGCGACCCCCTCCACCTGCTGGGCGAGGTCGATGAGGCGATGCACGGTGCCGTCCGTGTCGTACATCTCCTTCAAAGGGGGCGCGATCTGGAGCGCCTCCTCGAGCTTGATCCCCAGCTGGTTGGGGACCGCCTTGGCGATGCGGTCGACCTCGCCATAGCCCAGCCCCAGCACCCGCCCGACGTCCCGGATGGCGGCTCGGGCGAGCATGGTGCCAAAGGTGATGATCTGGGCCACGTGGTCGTTGCCGTACTTGTGGGTGACGTACGCGATGACCTCGTCCCGGCGGCTGTCCTCGAAGTCCACGTCGATGTCGGGCATCGTCACGCGGTCCGGGTTGAGGAAGCGCTCGAAGGGCAGCGCATACGCGATGGGGTCCACGGGCGTGATGCCCAGGGTGTAGGTCACGATCGAGCCAGGGGCCGAGCCTCGGCAGGTGGTGGCGATGCGCTGCTCGCGGGCGAACCGGACGAAGTCGGCCACGATCAGGAAGTAGCCGGCGTAGCCCATGGAGATGATCACGCCCAGCTCGTAGTCGAGGCGCCGCTGGAGCTCCTCGGTGACCGTGCCGTAGCGCTGCTCCAGGCCGCGCTGGCACTCCTCGCGCAGCCAGCTCTCCACGGTGTGGCCATCCGGCACGGGGAAGTGCGGGATGAGGGTCGTGCCCAGCGGCAGCTGGAGGTCCGTCATCTCCGCGATGAGCCTGGTGTTGGCGATGGCGTCGGGCTGGTCGGGGAACAGCGTCGCCATCTGCGCCGCGCTCTTGAGGAAGTGGGCGTCGCCGTCGATGCGGAACCGGTTGGGGTCCGAGAGCGTGGATCCCGTGCCGATGCACAGCAGCGCATCGTGCGCGTCGTGCTGGTCCTGGCGGACGTAGTGCAGGTCGTTGGTGGCGACCAGCGGCAGCCCGACCTGGGACGCGAGGGTGAGCAGCTTGGGGTTGAGGGCGCGCTGCTCGGGGATGCCGTGGTCCTGCATCTCGAGGAAGAAGTTGCCCGCGCCCAGGATGTCCGAGTACTCGCCGGCGAGTCGCCGTGCGGACTCGTAATCGTCGGTCTCCAGCGCGCGCGGGATCTCGCCGCCGAGGCAGGCGCTGAGGCCGATCAGGCCTGCGCTGTGCTTGGCGAGGAGCGCCTTGTCGATGCGCGGCTTGTAGTAGACCCCTTCGACGTGGGCGACCGTCACCAGCTGGCATAGGTTCTGGTAGCCGGTCCAGTCCCGGGCGAGCAGGACCAGGTGCGAGTACTCCCGGTCCTTGCCGCCCTCGCGGTCCGCGAGGGACTTGCGGGCGACATAGGTCTCGACGCCGATGATGGGCTTGATGCCCCGCTTCTGGCACGACTGGTAGAACGCGACCGCGCCGTACAGCGCGCCATGATCGGTGATGGCCAGCGAATCGAAGCCCAGGCGCTGCGCCTCGGTGGTGAGGTCGTCGATGCGGCCGAGACCGTCGAGGAGGCTGAACTCCGTGTGGACGTGGAGGTGGGTGAAGTCGTTGGCGCCGACGGTCACCGGAACCTCGTCCTCCCCTTCCCTGCGCTGGCGCCGAGGCGTCGCTGGGGCGTCGCCGGCCGCCCGCCAAACCTACCACGGAACGCGCCGCGGCGTTGACGCTTTCGAACGTCTGAGCGGTTTGCGACCGCCGAGCCCCTGCCGAGCCGCGCGGGTCGCCGCCGCGCAGATCTCCCAAGCCGCGCGGGTCGCCCCAAGCCGCGCGGGTCGCCAAGCCCGCAGAGGTTCGGCTGCACCGAACGCCACCCTGCCGGATCGCGGGTTCGACCCGCTCGCCAGCCGCTGCGCGGCCTCGGGACGGTGGGCGCCACCCCATCGCGGCGAAACGTCCGGCCACGCCGAGCATTGGCATCGGCAGGGCCCCGGCGGCGCCGACGGAGAGTACCGGCGCCAAACCTCGCGATCGCCCCCGACCCGTCCGGCCACGGCGAACAGGTGCAGGGAACAGCGCGGAGAGCCGCTCAGCCCTGGTCCCTGGCGGTCATCGCCGCTGCGGCACTCGGCGATGGCCTCGCGCGCCCATTCGACCTGCTGCTGTGTGCCGTCGCGGCGTGCCGCCTCAGCGCCGCCTCGAACTCGGTCATCGCGCCATCGAGGTCGTGGGCATCGAACCGTGCCCAGCCCAGGTTGTTGTGGAGCGAGACGGCCCACCGGCGCGTGCGCGGGTCGGGCTCGTCGACGGCAGGGCCAGTGCACGATCCGTCCACCCCTCCGCAGCCGCGGCGTTCAGGCGCCGCTCGTGATGGCCAGCATGTGGAGCGCGTCGACGTGCAGGAACCGCAGGCCGGCATCCGACGCGATGGCCGCCGCCTCCTCGAACAGCGGGACCGCCGCGGCCACATCGCCAGCCGAGTTCCGGCAGCGGCCCCGCTCTAGCGCGACCGCGCACACACCGCTGGGTCCCGCGCCGCGACCTCGCTCGCAGACCCCAGCGCATCCAGCTCGGTGCGTCGGCCTCCGCGAACCGATCCTGGAGGCCCAGCGCCCGTGCCACCTGGGTCAGCAGCTCGTCGCGTCGGATGGCATCTGGCTCCGCCAGCGCGGCATCGCGGAACCGGTGCTCGCTGGCCATCGCGTCATCGAAGTCCCAGAGCGCATCGAGCTCGTCCTGACGCAGCGGCATCGGCGCATGGTGCCACCGCGAACCCCGGGCGCGCCCGCTCAGCCGGACGGCAGGTCCAGCCAGCCCTCGCGCACCGCCCGCGTGGCAAGCTCCGTGCGCGACTGCGTCCCCGAACGCTCGAACAGCCGCGTCAGGTGTGCCTCCACGGTGCGCGTCGTGATGCCCAGCTCGCCGCCGATGGCATCGTTGGACATGCCATCCACGACCAGCCGCAGCACCTCCAGCTCCCGCGGCGTGATGGCCGTGACGCCCAGGTCGGCGTGCGTCCCGAAGTGCGTGCCACCCGCGGCGACCGTCCGGATCGCCCCGACGAGCTCCGCCACGGGCGCCGTCTTGACCACGAAGCCCGACGCCCCCGCACGACGCGCGTAGGCGGCGTACTGGGGGTAGTCGTAGGCGGTCCACAGGATGATGCGCGGACCTGCGGCGGGAGCCGGCTGCTCCCCCGTGCGACGCGCCCTCCCCGGCCAGCATCCGCAGGCCACTCTCCTCCCCAGCCGGATGTCCTGGACGACCACGTCCGGCGGCTCCAGGACCGGCGATCGGCGCCCGGATCTCGGCCAGCGTGCCAACAGGGCGATCGCGTCGATGTCTGGCTCGCGGGCCAGCAGACCCGCGGTGCCCTCGCGGAGCGCTGGGTGATCGTCGACGATGGCGACCCGGGTCATGGCCCGGCCCGGCGACCCCCACGGTGGGCGTCGCGTGCGCAGGGCCACCGGTCCCCTCGTTTCCACCCGGTGCGCCACTCCATGGCCACGCGGGTGCCGCCCTCCGGGCGGGTGCCGAGGCCAGCCGCGCGCCGGCCGCCTCCGCGCGCTGGGCCATCGACGGCAGCCCCAGCCGGCCCTCATGCTCGGCCAGCGCCAGCGCTCGGGTCGGATGCCCGGCCCGGAGTCGTCGACCCACAATCGGGCGCCACCGGCATCGGCGACATAGCCCACCGCGAACGGGCGGCGCGCCGTGCTTGAGGGCGTTGACCAGGGCCTCCTGGGCCACCCGGTACATCGCCAGCTCCGTCCGCGGGCGGCCGGGCGGCCGTCCGCTGCTCGGTCGATGGCGGCGCCGACCGACCAGCCAGCGGCCACCAGCCACTCGAGCGCCGGCCCCACCCCCAGGTCGTCCAGCACCGGCAGCCGCAGCTCGGAGCCGATGGCCGCAGCTCGGTGGCGATGGAACGCGCGATGGCAGCCGAGTCCGCGTCCCCGTGGTCGTCGAGGCGCTGGATGAGCAGCGGATGTCCGCGAGCGGGCCATCGTGGAGCACCGACGCGAGCCGCATGCGCTCGGCGTCCGCCGCGGCGACCACGCGGTCGCGCTGGAGGCCGCACCCGCCAGCCCCGCCAGTGGCTGGAGCGCGAACCGCCCGAGGACCAGCAGCGTGACGACCACCGCGATGGTCGGCAGCACCAGCACCGCCCACTGGTCGATCGCCGGCACAGGCCGGTGACGGCGGCGCGACGCCGATGGTCAGTACCGCGAGCGAGCCCAGCACGCGTCGTGCGGCAGCCAGCCGCCACCGGTGCGACGGAAGGTCGCGCCGGCGAGCAGGGCAGGCACCAACGCCACTGCGGAGGCCAGGGCCCAGCGGCCGGTCCACGGTCGAGGCCCTCGTCGACCAGCACCAGCCGAGGAACGCCGCGCCAATGGGCGGCGAAGCGCCCAGCGGGCACGGGCCCGCGCGCCGCGGTCGGCGAGCCCGTCGGCGAGCATCCAGCCCAGCGGCAGCGCGACGAGACCGGCCATGACCTCGCCAGCCATCGCCGGCACCGGGGACAGGTGCGTCACCGACACCAGCGACAGCGGACCGCTGGTCGCGAGGGCGAGGGCGCCATCAGCGGCGCGTCGAACGCGCCCGGCGCCGACGACCGGCGCCACCAGGCGAACAGGATGATGGCGCCGGACGCCCAGACCGGCGATCGTGAACCCGCCGCTCGACGGGTCTGAGATCGGACAGGGGACCGGCCTGCCACCAGCCACGACGCCGAGCGCGAGGAGGCACACGGCGGCCACGAACCAGGCCAGTCCCAGCGCCCCTGACGCATGGGCGGACCCTATCACCCCGGCCCGTCCGCGCCATGTGTGGGAATCCACAGATGCCGGATGCATGCGGGATTCCACGATCGACCGCGATCCGCCGCGACCTGACACTGACGGCGACCACCCGCTCTCGGAGGGACCACGATGTCGGCTGTCGCCCCCGCTCCCGTGCCGCCCGGCACCGTTGGATCGGCATCGCCGGCGCTGGAGGCCGTCGGGGTCTCGAAGCGCTTTGGCCGAAGCACCGAGGCGCTGCGCGACGTCCACGTCGCCGTGCCCCAGGGGTCGATCGCCGCGCTCGTCGGGCCCAACGGCGCGGGCAAGTCGACCCTCATCCGCTGCTGGATCGGGTTCGAGGACGCCGACCACGGGCTCGGTCCAGGTGCTGGGCGTCGACCCCGTCAAGGACCGAGCCGGCGCGGTCGAGCGGCACCAACTACGTGGCGCGGTCGACGGGCCTGTATCGCGGACTCTCGGTGGCCGACCACCTCGAGCTCGCGGGCACCCTTCGCAAGGGCTTCGATGCCACCGAGGCCAGGCTCCGGCTCGAGCAGCTGGGCATCCCCCTCAGGCAGCGGGCGGGGACCCTGTCGGGCGGCCAGGCGTCCCAGCTCGCGTTGTGCATCGCCCTCGGGACCCATGCGCCGGTGCTGCTGTTGGACGAGCCGCTCGCCTCGCTCGACCCGCTGGCGCGCCACGAGTTCCTCAACCTGCTGGTGTCGGTGGTCCGCGAGCGGGGAGCGACGGCGCTCCTCTCGTCGCACATCGTGAGCGACGTCGCCGCCGCGTGCGACGGCCTCGTGGTGCTGGGCAATGGGCGCGTGGCGCTCCAGGCGCCCATCACGTCGGCCGTGGCGAGCCACCGCCTGGGGGTGCCGGGCGCGGTCGACCCGTCGCTCGTGGTCGCCACCTTCGCACGGCCCGGCGGCGAGATCGCGGTACTCCTCCGGTCGGAGGACCCGTCACTGGCAACCCCGACCCTCGAGGAGCTGGTCATGGGGTATCTCTCGGCCGCCCGAGACGTGGGTCGGCCCGGTGCGCCGGTCGACCGGGCAGCCTGACGATGCGCGCCACCTGGCTCACGTGGCGGATCAACCGGTTCGAAATCCTGTACGTGCTCGCGCTGGCGGCCTTCGTGGGGGTGAGCGCGTGGGTGCTCGCGGACCAGATCCGGAGCCTCGGCATGACCGAGGCCCTGTGCTGGCCTCGGAACGAGGACTACGGCTCCGCCACGCCCGCGTGCGACGCGATGATGGAGCAGTTCTGGCCCCTCGTCAGCCAAGCCAGCCTCATCCGGGTGGTCCTGACCATCGCGCCGGGGCTGTTGGGCATCATCCTGGGCGTGCCGGTCGTGGCGCGAGAGGTGGAGCTCCGGACCGCGAGCTTCTCATGGGCGCTCACGCCCAGCCGTTGGCGCTGGCTGATCGCGAGGTTCCTGCCGATGCTGCTGGTGGGCGTGGTCGCGTTGGCCGTGGTGGCGTGGGCGGGCACGACCCTGTTCGACGCGCTCTGGCTGGGCCGGTACGGCCCCGACCTCACCGAGGTGGCCGCGCAGGGCGTGGCGCTCGTCGTGCGGGGGCTGGCGGCCGTGGCGGTCGCGTTGCTGATCGGGGCGCTGGTGGGCCGGACGATGCCGGCGCTGCTCATCGCGGTGGTGGTGTTCGCCGGCTGGGGGCTATTGGTGGTGCCCCGGGCGCAGGCCGTGCTCGCCGAGCAGCGCTCGACCTGGGTCCACAGCAGCAATGACGACTCCTGGATCGACGGCGACTCCCCGCTCGCCTACGCCGAATTCGGGACGTTCGACGTCTCGCGGCCGGGCGTGAACGGCGAGCCGGGTGCGCGAATCACGTACGAGGAGTGGGATGCCCAGCTCAATGCACGCATTCTCGAGGCATGTGGCGAGTACCCCGGCGACGACGCACAGGAGTCCCGCGCAGGCATCGCCTATCAGGACTGCCTCGATCGCATCCAGCGTGACGACGACCCGCAATGGGACAAGACCGTCCCGAGGTCCGCGTGGGGTGACTTCGTGGCGCTCGACGTGCTCATGAGCACGCTCCTCGGGGTGGGGGCGCTGCGTGCGACCGTCGTCGTGGTCGCGGTCCGAAAGCCGGAGTGAGCGGATGAGCGCCCCGCGCGCCACGTGGCTCACGTGGCGGATGCATCGCTTCGAGGTCGTGTTCGTGGCAGGCGTCGCGGTCCTCCTCGCAGCCACGCTCTGGGTGATCGCGTCCCATCTGCGCGACATCCACGTGGACCCGGGGTGCTGGGCGCAGTGGGATGGATCGGACCAGGCGACGAGCGCCTGTCAGCGGACCGTCGGCGCGTGGCTCGACGTCAACGAGCACGAGGTCGGCCAGACGACGGGTCTGCTGGTGTTCCTGCCCATCCTCCTCGGTGCGATCCTTGGCGTGCCGGTGGTAGGCCGGGAGGCGGAGGCTCGCACCCTGAGCCTGGCCTGGGCGCTCGAGGGCCGCCGCTGGCGATGGCTCGTGGCTCGGGTCCTGCCGATGCTGGCCGTCGCGGTCGTCGCGGCCGTCCTCCTGGGTCTCGCGGCGAGCGAGATGCGTGCCGCGCAGGCGGTCTCGCCGTTCGAGGCCGAGGACCTGGGCGACATCGCGCGACAGGGGCCGGTGCTCGCGTCGCGCGTGCTCCTGGGGTTCGGCGCTGGGCTGTTCGCCGGCGCGATCCTGGGCCGGACCCTGCCCGCGCTGCTGGTCGCGAGCGCGCTGGTCGTCGGCTGGGTGGGGTTCGCCGGCCCGATGGTCGAGCGCGAGGTGGCACGCACGCAGGCCGTCTGGGTCCCCAGCTCGCAGGTCTTCGCCGACGGCAACGTCCAGGCGCTGGCGTATCTCGACGGAGCCACCCGTGGCCCGGACGGCACCATCGTCCAGGAGGACGAGTCGGTGACGGTGGTCTGCAGCAGCGACGACACCGAGTGCCAGGACGACGACGGGAACCAGTACGTCGCCCTCGTGGTCCCGTTCGAGGCCGAGCCCGCCATCGAGCGGTTCGACGTCGCCGTGACGCTCGGGCTGGCCGTGGCAGCGGTGGGCGGCACGCTTCTCGTCGTGAGCCGCCACCGACCGGAGTGAGGCGATGACCGCGCTTCGCGCGAGCTGGCTCACGTGGAAGATGCACCGGCTCGAGATCCTCGTGGCCGCGGCCATCCTGGCGATGGTGGGCGGTCTCGTGATGGTCGTGTGGTTCGGCTGGGGGGCGCCGGCCGTGCGCGCCACCCAGTTCGAGGGCCACTACGCCTGGACCACCTATCGCGAGCGCGACCAGCTGCGGCTGGGTGGCCTGGCCTATGACCGCGACCAAGGCGAGGCGGTCCGCCTGGTCCCGGGCAGCGCCTTCGGCGACCTCGAGCGGACCGAGACGCTGGTCACCATCGCGCTGGGTGGCCTTGCGATCCTGCTCGCCTTCCCGATCGTCGCACGCCGACGGCCCGAGTGAGCCCGATGCTCGCGATCCGGGCGACCCGGCTCACCTGGAGGCTGCATCGCTTCGAGGCGGTCGCCCTCATGGCGATGCTCGCGCTCAGCGCGTGGGTCGTCACCGCCGTGCTGCGCGGCTTCGACATCCCCTCGGGCTGCTGGGACCAGGCCAACTTCGGCGACGAGGAGGTCACCGGGTGGTGCGCCGACCTGCTCGACCGGTATCACCAGGTGACCGGCAACGAGGGCGGCCACATCCTGCTGGGCCTCAAGCTGGTGCCGCTCGCGGTCGGTCTGGTCCTGGGCGTGCCGGTGGTCGCCCGCGAGGTGGAACTCCGCACCGCCCACCTGGCCTGGTCGCTCGAGGCGCGGCGATGGCGCTGGGTCATGGCTCGATGCCTGCCGCTGCTCATGCTGGCGGTCGCCGGCCTGGTCGTGCTCGGGGTGGTGGGCGAGGAGGTGCTCGCGCTCCAGTCGCCCGGCAACACTTGGGACCTCCTGGGGGACCTGGGGGCACGCGGCCTGCCGCTCGTGACCCGCGGCATCGCGACGTTCGCGATCGCGCTGCTGGCGGGTGCGGTCCTGGGGCGGACGCTTCCCGGGCTCCTGGTGGCGACCGTTCTCGCCCTGGGGCTCGCCACGTTCGACGGCACGTTCGTGCCCAACACGGTGGCACGGTCGTTCGCGGTGTGGGTGCCGGTGGCGGAGACGCGGACGGGCTACGTCCACTCGCTCGGGTGGCGGCCGATCGGTGCGACCGACCAGCCCGCGGACGACGTGGGGACCGTGGGCGACGAGTACGAGCTGCTCGTGGTCCCCATGACCGCGGTCCCGACGCTCGATGCCATCCAGGCCGGCATCGACCTGGCCGTCAGCGGCCTGGCCATCGCCGGCACGCTCCTGGTCGTGGCCCGCCGGCGGCCCGACTGAGATGCTGCCCGCGCCGATCGCCATCGTGACCGACGTCGCCGGGGCGCGAATCCGGTCCATCCTCGCGTCGCCGGGGTCCATCGGTGGGGCGACCGAGGCGCGCTGGGCGGTCCCGCGCCTGGCGCTCGTGTTCCTGGTGGCGCGAATCGTCGTCCTCGCCTGCGCGTTGGGGGTGGAGGCGCTTGCGCCGCCCGACCCGGCCGGGCCAGCGGGCTCGATCCGCCAGGTGACCGGCCGGCCCATCCTGGCCAGCCTCACCTCGTGGGACGGCGTGTACTACCTGTCCATCGCGGCTGACGGCTATCAGCCAGGACCGGTCAACGGACCCTATCCCGAGGTCGTGTTCTTCCCGCTCTACCCCGCCCTCGTCCACCTCGCGGCGCCGCTGGTCGGTGGCGACATCCCGCTCGCGGGGGTCCTCGTCGCCAACGTCGCGGCGCTCGGCGGGCTTGCGGCGGCCTATGGGCTCGCGAGGGCAAGGCTCGGTCCCGCGGCGGCCCTGCTGGTGACGACGCTGGTCGCGTTCCAGCCGGGCGCGGTCGCCTTCTCGATGGCCTACAGCGACGGCCTGTTCCTGCTGCTCTCATGCGGCTCGCTCCTCGCCGCCGGCCGCGGGTCCCGGGCGGGGGCGGGGCTGCTCGCCATGCTGGCTGCGCTCACCCGGCCGCCAGGCGTGCTGCTGGTGGTGCCGCTGCTGCTGGTGTTCCGTCGGCAGGATGGCCCGCGACCTCGGGCCTCGTGGCTGTGGGCCCTCGGCGCGCCGCTCGGGACGATGTCGTTCGGGCTGGCCATGTGGCATCTCACGGGCGACCCGCTCGCACCGGTCCGCGCGCAGGAGGCGTGGGAGATGGGCCGGGTCCCGGATGCGACCGCCGAACCGTGGGTGCTCGCGGTCGCCGGGATGGTGTATGGCGCAACCGCGCTCGTCGTGGCGCGGCTGCTGTGGGACCGGTGGCGCTCAGGTCGTCGTGAGAGCTACCGGCCGGGCATGGCGTGGGCGGTGCTCAACGTTGGCGCCATCGTCGCGCTGCGCCGCCTCCAGTCGCTGCCGCGCTATCTCGCGCCGATCACCGATGCCCACGAGCAACTGGCCTCGGGGAGGTACCGGACGCGGGCCGTGGGGATGCTGCTCGGCGGCTCGGTCGCCGCGTACATCGTGTTGGCGGTGCTCCACTTCAGCCTGCGGCTGGCGCCATAGCCCGAGGTCACCGTTGTCGACTCGTGTGGGCGTCATCGCCGCGGGGCCGCGTCGGATGCTCGGGGCGACGCGGCGCCGGACCCACGGAGCGCCCCGGGGGCGCGGGCATCACCGACCTCGGACCCCCTCCGTCGTCAGGGCGGTGCACCATTTCGGTGGGACCGAACACGGACGCGCCGGCGTGCGCGGTTCTGGCCGGTCAGCGCCGCAATCGCGATAGCGCTGGTGACCCTGGCTGTCTCGGGCTGCCCCGAAGTGCGCAGAACCGTTCGGCCACGCTGGACGGCTGCACCGATGCGCTGTCCCTGAGCCGCCCTGCCGCGGCGAACCCCGCAATCAGGCCGAGGTGCGTTCGGTGCGGGCGAACTGGCGCGGGGCAGTACCGCGCGGAGGGGCGACGGGATACGGCCAGGGCTGAGGTGCGTTCGGTGGTGCCGAAACGGTGCAGGTCTCGGCCGCAGTGGTGCCCCCAAAGGGCCGCCCCTACCCTGGCAGCTGCGGCAATCCCCGTTCGTCGAGCGGCCAGAACGGGTTGTGCGCGAACTCCCACAGGTGGCCGTCCGGGTCCGCGACATAGCCGCTGTAGCCGCCCCACTCGGTGGCGGCTGCGGGCCGCGTCACCACCCCGCCGGCCGCGACCCGGACGGCGATCGCGGCGTCCACCTCGGCTGGCGAGCCCACGTTGATGGCGAGCGCGACGCCCCGGAACACGCCGGAAGCCGCCGAGGACGCACCGGAAGCACCGGGAGCACCGGGAGCACCGGCATCCGCCGCCAGGTCCGCAGCTCCCCACAGCGCCAGCACGCCGCCAGGCGTGGCGATGAACGTCACATCCCCGTCGACGGACGCGCTCGATCGTCGCCAGCCCAGCCGCTCGTAGAACGCGCTGCTCGCGGCGACGTCCTGCCACGCCGAGGGTGACGAGGCTGTACCGCTGGGGCACGCCCAGGGGTGCGCTCATGTACGCCCCTGGTGTCCAGCCACAGGAGCACCGCGGTGTCGACGCCCACCAGGATCGCGAAGATCGCCGCGAGCTCCTCCTCGCCCGCGGTCCACAGCGCGACCGCGGCGACCATCCAGCAGCACCGTGCCGATGAGCCAGCGCGTCATGGGCGACAGCGGGTTGCGCGCCTTGGGCGCCACGACCAGCGCCCACACCACGACCAGCCCGCCACCAGCGAGCAGCGCCAATCCCGCGCGCGAGATGTCGTCCGTGCCGACCTTGATGCCCCACCAGACGAGGGCAGCCACGCCCGCCAGCTCCAGCAGGAACCGGCCCGCCAGCGCCGCCTTCTGGATGCTCCCCAGCCGCTGCCACTCCTGCAGACCCTCGTCCTGCTTCGTCATCCGCCACCTCCGAACATCACCACGCGCCGCGCGCCGTCCCTCCGACGCATCGCGGCGAGTGCGTCGTCGATCCCATCCAGCTCGATATGCTCGCTCACCAGCCGCCCCAGCGGCAGCCGCCCCTCCACGACGTCCAGGGCGATGCGCGGGAGGTCCCGCGCCGGCACGGCCGACCCATAATTGGAGCCCAGCAGCCGGATGCCGTCCTCGACGAACCGATAGCCATCGACCGGGATCCGGTCGGCCTGAGGCACCATGCCCACGAGCGTCACCGTCCCACCTGGCCGCACGCAGGCGAGCGCCAGCTCGGAGGTCGCGACCAGGCCGATGGCCTCGAGCACGTGGTCGGCGCCCCCGTCGGTCAGTCGGCGGACCCGCTCGGCGGCCTCCGACGGCTCGAGCGCGCCCCGGGCGCCCAGGTCGGTCGCGAGTGCCAGCTTGTCGGGCTGGCTGTCGATGGCGATGACCTCGGCCCCCGCCTCCACCGCCGCCATGAGCGCCGACAGCCCCACGCCACCCAATCCGATGACGACCACCGACTCGCCGGCGCGCACCCCGGCGGTGTTGCGCACGGCACCGACCCCGGTGGTCGCGGCACAGCCGATGAGCGCCGCGACGTCATGCGGCGTCCGCGGGTCCACGGGGATCGCGGCGGTCGCGTCCACGACCTTGTGGGTGGCATGCGTCCCGGTGCCGTGGTAGACGCCCAGCGAGGTGCCGTCGAGCCGATGTGCCCGGACCTGCTCGGGCGCCAGGCGATGGCCAGCGGTGCGCGGCGCCCGGCACAGCCAGACCTCGCCTCGTCGGCAGGGTCCGCACGCACCGCACGGCGCGTTCCAGGCGAGCACCACGAGGTCCCCGACCCGCGGGCTGACGACCCCCTCGCCCACCGCCCGGACGATGCCCGCGCCCTCGTGACCCAGGATCACGCCGGTCGGGCGCACCCAGTCGCCGTCGACGACATGCAGGTCCGAATGGCAGACCCCGGAGCCCACCATGGCCACCAGCACCTCGCCCGGCCCCGGCGCATCGAGCGCGAACGGCTCGACGGACAAGGGTCGCCCGGCCCCCTGGAACACCGCGCCCCGAGCTTCAGCCACACCGTCCATGCGGGACGCAGTATGCGGGGGCCGTGACCGGACCGTGCCTGTCACCATGCCGCGAATGGAAGATCCAGCCAGCGACACCACCCCACCCAGCGATCCCTTCGAGCGGGCGCTGGCCGAAGCGATTGACAGCCTGCCCGAGCCTTTCCGCGACCAGCTGGCGACCGTCGCCGTGGTCATCCAGGACTGGCCGACGCCCGAGCAGCTCGCGTCGGTGCACGCATGGGGCCTGTTCGGGCTGTACCAGGGGGTGCCACGCACGGCATACGGGGCCGATGGGGCGCCCTGGCCCAGCGAGATCGCCCCTGTTCCGTGGGCCGCTCATGCGCGCCAACCCCACCCGGGAGCCTCCGCGACGCGGTGGCCGAGACGCTGCGCCACGAGCTGGGCCACCACCTGGGGCTGTCCGATGCGCGCCTCCGGGAGCTGGGGCAGGGTGGACGCTGACGAGGCCGCGGCGCTCGCCGATGCCGTGCGGGACGCGTTCGGCTGGCACGACGCCGTGGTCGAGCGGGGGCCGCGTGGTGCGACCGCGCGGGTCTGGCAGGTCCGAGCGGCTGGGGCGCGGTACGCGCTCAAGGTGGGCGGATCCCCCGAGCGACCCGCGGACGGCTCCTCGAGGCGCAGGAGGCCCTCGTCGGGCGCAGGCGCGCCGCTGGCGTCCGGATGCCCGCCCTCCACCGCGGCCGGACGGGCGACCTGGCCCAGCCTGGGCCCGGCGGGACGTGGCTGCGGGTGTACGACTGGATGGACGCAGGCCCCGCCGACCTCGCCTCCCCGGAGACCGCAGGCGCCGTGGGCGCGCTGCTGGCCAGGCTCCATCGGGGCGCGCCCACGCTGACGTCCGAGGTGGACGGCACGCCGCCCGACCCATGGTTCGAGGTGCCGCCGACCGCTGCCGACCTCGAGACGCTCGCGGGCGACGCAGCGGCCGCCGGCGTCTCGTGGGCCGGTCGCCTGGCGGACCGCCTGCGCGACGTGCCTGGCCTCCTCGACATCGTCCGACCAGTCGATCCCGCCCGGCTGGTGCTGTGCCATCGCGACCTGCACCCCGGCAACGTGCTGCTCGATGAGACGGGTGGCCTGGTGGTCCTGGACCCGGACGACGTGGGTCCCGCCGACCCCGTGCGTGAGCTGGGTCGAGCGCTGTTCGACTTCTGGAGCGACCCGACGCCCGACCTCGAGCTGATGGACGCGGCCTATCGGGCGTACGTGGTGGCGGGCGGCCCGGCACGCCTCCGCCGACCGGGGGACCTGACGATGCTCGTCGCGCAGCGGCTCAACTTCCTGGCGCGGCAGGTCGAGGTCGCGCTGGACCCGACCGCCTCGGCCGACGACCGCGCATGGGCCGACCAGGAGATCGACGAGGCGCTCCGCATCCTGCCGACCCGAGCGCAGGTCGACGAGGTGCTGGGAGCGCTGGCCGCGCCAACGACATAGGGAATCGCCCGACGCGACAAGGTGGGCGCTGCGCATAGGGTCAGGGCCGTCGAGCCAGACGCCAGAGGAGACGACCATGACCACGCGACGCACCGGCCCCATCCTCGCGCTCCTTGCCACGGCCGCACTCGCGGTGACCCCCGGGGTCGCCTCGGCCGCGACGCCCTACGGCAGCAACCTCGTCAGGAACCCCGGCGCCCAGGACGGGTCGTCGAGCTCCAGCGGCAACGGCGTGGTGGACATCCCTCGCTGGGACACGTTCGCCAACATGACGGTCGTCAAGTACGGCACGAGCGGCTTCCCCAGCACCAGCAAGGGCAACGCCATCAACGGCGGCAGCAAGTTCTTCTCCGCCGGCCGCTACGACAGCGGGCTTGGCGCCTGCGGTCAGGCGGAGCAGGTCATCAGCCTCTCCGGCCGCAGCAGCCTCGTCGACGACGGCAGGATCAAGGTGAGCTTCTCGGGCAAGGTCGCGGCATCGGGTGACACGGTCGCCCATCTCGACCTGTACTTCCGCGACGCCAACAACCACAGCGTGGGCAGCAACGGCATCACGAAGACGGTCCAGGGGACCGGCACGACGTTCAAGTCGCTCTCGTACAGCCGGACGCTGCCGGACGGCACCCGCAAGCTGCGGGTCAAGCTGTGGGCCGACGGGGTCGACAGCGGCTACTGCAAGGCCTACTTCGACAACATCAAGGTCACCATCAGCAAGCTCAGCTGACCTCGTCGCCTGGGTCACCAGGCGGGCCGCCCGACGCGCCCGGGTCCTCCGATCCGGGCGTCGTCGTGTCCGGCGACTTGGGGGCCTCGTCGAGCGGGGCCTCGTCGAGCGGGGCCTCGTCGAGCGGGGCCTCGTCGAGCCACGACCGGTCGTTGAACAGCTCCGACAGCCAGGCCCCGAGGCCGCCCGGGCTCGGTCGGTCGGCCACCCCAGCCAGGCCCTCGACCACGCGGGACCGAACCGCCGCGCTCAGCGCCGCTGCCGCCGCCCGACCGCCCCGGAAGTCCGCCGGGTCGACGGGGTCGCCGATGACCAGCCGGACGTGGCTTCGGAAGCTCACCCACCGCGTGCCATCCACCGACAGGGGCACCAGGGGCACCTTGGCGAGCTGCGCGAAGTGGCCCACGCCGGGCTCGAACGGCAGGGGGTCGCCCTCATGGTCGGAGAGCCTCCCCTCCCCGGCGACGGCGAGCATGCCGCCGCCCCGCAGCACCGCCAGCGAGCGACGCGTGGCATCGAGCGCATCGGCGCCGCCAGGCTGGAACGGCACGCCCCGGCCGGTCCACGTGATGAGGTGGTTCCGGATGCCCACCGACATGTCCTGCTCCCGCGGGCCGAAGATGTGCACCAGGCGGGTCCGATCCGGCCACCAGGCGGCTATGAACAGCGGGTCGAGCCAGCTCGGGTGGTTGAACGCCACGATGTAGCCGGTGTCGGTGGGGAGACGCTCGGCGCCCTCGACCGTCACCCGGACGTAGGCGCCGGTGACCAGCTTGAGCCAGAGCCGGACGACGTGGTAGACGAAGCCGCCCGGGCCGGGCTGCGGGAGCGCGCGGCCGATGCGCCGACGGAGGCTCGCGCCCGGGCGCGTCGGCGACCCGCGACGGCTCAGGCGGCGTCCCCCGCCAGGCTGTAGACGGCCAGCTCGCGCCCCAGGAGCGCCGCGGGCGGCAGGGCCACCGGCGCGGGCACGCCCGCCTCGACGCGCTCGGTCTCCTCGATGAACAGCGGCACCAGCGCCGGGTCGAACTGCGTGCCCGAGCAGCGGATCAGCTCCAGCACCGCGTCGCGATGGGCCTTGGGCGGCTGGTAGGAGCGACCCCGGACCATGACGTCGTAGGCGTCCGCGAGGGCCACGATCCGGGCACCCAGCGGGATCAGCTCGCCGCGGAGCCCGTCGGGGTAGCCGGAACCGTCCCAACGCTCGTGGTGGTGGCGGATGATGGGCGCGATCTCGCGGGCGCCGTCGAGCGGCGCGCAGATGCGAGCGCCGATCTCGGGGTGGCGACGCAGCTCCCGCCACTCGTCGCTGGCCAGCGGCCCCACCTTGTGGAGCAACGGCCGCGGGATGGCGATCTTGCCCACGTCATGGAGCAGCGCGCCGTGGGCGATGCTCTCGAGGTCGTGGTCCCGCAGGCCCACGTAGGCGGCCAGGCGCGTGGCCCGATACGCCATGTACCGGCAGTGGTCCTTGAGCTCGACGTCCTTGGCCTCGACCGCGTTGGACAGCGCCACCACGGCCGCATGGGCAGGCTCCATGCGCGGGCCGCGCCCATGCCGATGGAGCACGTTGCGGACGCGCGCCATGAGCTCCGGGCCATGGAACGGCTTGAGGATGACGTCGTCGGCGCCCGCGTCGAGCGCCTCGATGCGATGGTCGAACGAGGTCCGCTCGGTGAGCGCCAGGATGGGCAGCGCGGCGGTCCGATGGTCGGCGCGCAGCCGGCGCACCAGGTCGAGCGGGTCGACGCGTGGCGCGGCCAAGGACAGGAGCAGGAGGTCGGGCTGGTGCTCGTGGACCGCGCGGAGGCCGTTCTCGCCGTCAGCAAGGGCGATGACGCGATAGCCCGGATCCTCCAGGATCCGCGTCAGATCGTGTCGAACGACCGAGTCATCCTCGATGACTGCCACGCGGAAGGCCACTCGCGCCCCCCGTGCAGCGTCCGTCAACGCTGGCTCCTCTTCGGGTGCGTTCCGCCACGAACGGAACGGGCCGGGATCATAGCACCGCCGGCTGGGTGCGTGGTGGCGGTCCGCCTGCGGGCGCCGGGCAGCACAGTTCCCGGCGCGGCACGCCTGCTGCGGCACGCCTGCCGCGGCACGCTCGTCAGACCTGAGACGAATCGCCCCGCGACGACCTCGACTAGCATGGGTGGGGGTCGCCGGACACCGAGGGGGGAAGGTTGCGCGCTTCGAGGATCCTGACGGTCGCGCTCGCCCTGCTGCTGGGGGTGCCGGCGCTCCCAGGGCTCCCGGCACTGCCAGGGCTTCCGGCACTCACGGCCAGCGCCGCCGGCTACCCGGCGCGTGAGAGCCGGTACCACGACTACGCGGAGACCTACCGCCTGCTCCGATCCATTCAGGCGGAGCACCCGGACATCGTGCGCGTGTTCCGAATCGGTCGGTCGTACCAAGGCCGAGGCATCTGGGCCGCCGAGGTCTCGGACAACCCGGGCCAGGACGAGGGCGAGCCCGAGGTCATGTTCGACGGGCTTCACCACGCGCGCGAGCACCTCACCGTCGAGATGTCGCTGTACGTGCTTCGGATGCTGGTCGCCCACTACGGCCAGGACACGGACCTGGGCCGACGCGTCACGCGCCTGGTGGACGGCCGCCGGATCTGGATCATCCCCATGGTCAACCCGGACGGCCTCCAATACGACCTATCGGGCGACCCGTTCCGGCAGTGGCGCAAGAACCGCCAGCCCAACGGCGCGGGCAGGCCCATCGGCACCGACCTCAACCGCAACTACGACTACGCCTGGGCCAAGGCGCCCACCAACCCCGCGTCGGAGAACTACCGCGGCAAGCGGCCATTCTCGGCGCCCGAGACCCGGGCCATCCGCGACTTCGTGCTCAGTCGCCGCGTGGGCGGCCGGCAACGCATCGTCACGCACATCAGCTTCCACACCGCCGGCGAGTACGTGCTGTGGCCCTACGGCCACACGTACGCGGACGTCCCCCCCGACATGACCAAGGTCGACCAGCGCACCTTCGCTGCGATGGGCCGTGACATGGCCAACACCAACGGCTACCGGGCGCGCCAGTCGAGCGACATGTACCCCACATACGGCGACGAGATCGACTGGCTGTACGGCACGCAGCGCATCTTCAGCTTCACGTTCGAGATGTATCCCCGCGCCGGCAGCAGCCGTCAGCACGTGCCGGACGAGAAGGTCGCGCGCGAGACGAAGCGCAACCGCGAGGCCGTGCTCTACCTCATGGACATGGCCGCCTGCCCATATGCCGCGATCGGCAAGCGCGACGCCTACTGCGGACCGATGTACGACGACCTCGAGGTCGCCCGCGGCTGGAAGGTGGACCCCGACGGCGACGACACGACCCGCGCGGGCGCCTGGTCCCGCGGCGTCCCGGCCAAGTCCACCTACCAGCTCAAGGGCGCCACCTCCGGGCGGTCGGTGCTGGCGACGGGTCGCGCCAAGGGCCGGGACGTGGACCACGGCCGGACGACCGTGCGCTCGAGGGCCATCCGACTGCCCGATGACGCCACGGCCACGGTCCGACTGCGCTATTGGGTGGGCATGTCGAGCGCCGCGGATGCCGACGACCGATTCCGAGTGCGGATCGTCGACCCCAGCGATGGGAGCGTCCTGGCGACCGCGCTGGCCATCGACGGCGACGGACGACGCCACACGCCGACCTGGCGCTCCCTGTCCTACCAGATCCCGGCCGAGCTCCGAGGCGCGCGGGTGGCCATCGAGCTGGTGGCCGTGGACGCGGGACGCGACGCCACGGTCGAGGCCGGCGTCGATGACGTGCGCATCACGGTGGTCGCGGACTGACGGTTTGGCTCCCGTGGCCGGCCCTGCCGTGGGCCGCTTCGCCACCCGCCGCCGACCCCGGCCGGCCCGTCGCTCACCGCGCCGCGCTCCCGGAATGTGGGCGTATGGACGGCGAACCGCCCGCCGGACGGGCCAGTGACGCCATCACAGCCCCCGCTCGTCCCCTGGTTGTGCTGCATCGTCGCCGTGATCGCTAGGTTCGGGGCAGGTCGACAGCGAAAGGGCTCCCGCCGGTGTCGTCCAGGGCCCGCCGGGCACCCAGCCGCTGCTGCCCCGTCGATACGCCCGGAATCTGGGAGCAGCGCGCCGCGGTCTGCCCGGCAGCGGTCTGCCCGGCCGCGGTCTGCCCGGCAGCGGTCTGCCGCGGTCCGCGCGGCAGCGGTCCGTCCCGCCACGCGCGACGCCGCCGTGCCGCCATCCCCTCCAGCACGGTGGCGGGCTGCAACGAGTCCCGTCCCGACGCGGTCCCCCGCCCGACCGCCAAGCTGATGCACCCAACGGACTCGATCGGGTCGTGCAGGCCCCGGTGCCCCCGGCGACCCCCGGGCGGACGCGCTCGGCGGCGCAGGCCCTCCGGCCACCCCTGGGCCGCGTGCGCCGCTCCCGAGGGCTGCCAATCCGCCGACGGAACGGCTACGATGCACCCCAATGACCGGTGGAGGAGCCGGTCGCTCCCAACCCACGGACGGCCGTTCGTGTCCCGACGGCCGCCACACAGGAGGATCGCATGCGGAGGACCCGGATCGGATCGGTGGCCGTCATCGTGGCCGCGACGAGCGTGGCTGCGGCGGGTGCCGTCAGCGCCCAGAGCCCCAGCGCGCCCGCGGGCGGTGCCTGGACGGTCGGCGTCGTGACCGACGTCGGCACGCTGGATGACCGGAACTTCAACCAGTACTCGTGGGAGGGTGCCGAGCTCGGTGCCCAGGCGATCGGCGCGACCGCCAGCAGCATCGTCACCCAGAACTCCGCGGACTACGCCAAGAACATCCAGACCTTCGTCGACCAGGGCACGAACGTCATCGTGACGGTCGGCTTCGCGCTGGGCGCGGACACGGCCGCGGCCGCCAAGGCCAACCCCGACGTCTTCTTCATCGGCGTCGACCAGGGCGTGTGCATCGACGAGAACGGCGACAACGACCCGAACTTCGCGTGCGCGGGCGACCCCGCGACGCTGCTCCCGAACTACCAGGGCCTGGTGTTCGCGGAGGCCCAGCCCGGCTATCTGGCCGGCATCGTGGCCGCCAACGTGAGCAAGAGCCAGCACATCGCCGTCATCGGCGGCGCCAGCTTCATCCCCGCGGTCGCCAACTACGCCAACGGCTACGCCGCGGGCGCCAAGTCGGTCAACCCGGACATCAAGGTCGAGATCCAGTACGTCTCGGACGACCTGACCAAGGCGTTCAACGACCCGGCCGGCGGCAAGGCGTTCGCCGAGCAGCTGCTGAGCCTCAACCCGGACGTCGACGTGATCTTCCAGGCCGCGGGCAAGACCGGCAACGGCGTGCTCCAGGCCGCGTGCGACGCCAAGGCCGCCAACCCCGACGTGTGGGCCATCGGCGTGGACGTCGACCAGTTCCTGTCCACCCCCGAGACCGCCGCGTGCACCCTGACCAGCGCCGAGAAGAAGCTCTCGAACGCGGTCAGCCAGGCCGTCCAGGCGGCCGCGGCCGGGACCTCGGTCGGCGGTAGCTCGCTGTTCAACGCGAGCAACGAGGGAATCGGCATCTCGCCGTTCCACGACCATGAGGCCGCCGTCTCCGCCGAGACCGTCGCCGCGGTGGATGCCGCATTCCAGGCGATGGCCGCCGGCACCCTCGACCCGCTGGCCTCCCCGGCTCCCTGAGTCGAGCGCCCTCGGGCGAACCATCCGGACCCCATCGGACGGGCCGACCACTGCGGTCGGCCCGTCCGCGCATCCGGGAGCCCCACCAGCCGACATGACCGAGCCGCAGCACACGCTCCCCGAACCGGTCGCGGCGGCATCCGGCACGCCCCTCCCCTCGCAGCCGGGCGCGCTCGTCGCACCCATGGCGGGCGAGGCGGTCGTCGCACCCATGGCGGGCGGCGCGGTCGTCGCGCCCATCACCGGCGACGTGGTCATCGCACCCTCGCTGGAGATGCGGGGCATCACCAAGCGCTACCCCGGCGTGGTCGCCAACGACCACATCGACCTGACCGTGCGCCCAGGCGAGATCCACGCGCTGCTGGGCGAGAACGGCGCCGGCAAGTCGACGCTCATGAACATCCTGTACGGCCTGGCCCGTCCCGACGAGGGCGAGATCCTGCTCGACGGCCAGCCGGTGGACATCTCCGGGCCCACCGATGCCATCCACCGTGGCATCAACATGGTCCACCAGCACTTCATGCTCATCCCGGTGCTCACCGTGGCCGAGAACATCCTGCTCGGCGAGGAGCGGATCCGGGCCGGCATCTTCCTCGACCGGGCCGAATCACGACGACGCATCCACGAGCTGGGCGCCCGGTTCGGCTTCGAGATCGACCCCGACGAGCAGGTCGGGCGACTGTCCGTGGGCTGGCAGCAGCGGGTCGAGATCCTCAAGGCGCTGTACCGCGACGCGCGGATCCTGGTGCTCGACGAGCCGACGGCAGTGCTCACGCCGCAGGAGACCGAGGAGATCTTCGCCGTCCTGCGCCGGCTCGCCCAGGACGGCCACAGCATCGTGTTCATCAGCCACAAGCTGTACGAGGTCATGGAGATCGCCGACCGGATCACCGTCATCCGGCGGGGCAAGGTGGTCGGCGAGCGGCTCCCCTCCGCCACTGACGAGGACGACCTCGCGGAGCTGATGGTGGGCCGCGAGGTGCAGCTGACGGTGGACCGGGGCGAGAGCCACCCGGGCGAGGTTACGCTCGAGGTGCGCCAGCTCGAGGTGCGCAACGACCGAGGCCGCAGCGTGGTCCACGGCGTGGACCTCGAGGTGAGGGCGGGCGAGATCCTGGGCATCGCGGGCGTGGCGGGCAACGGCCAGGACGAGCTGGTCGAGGCCATCATGGGCCTCCGACGCGTGGCGGGCGGGAGCATCCGGCTCGGCGGCGAGGACATCACCGCCGCGGGCCCGCGCGACCTCCACGAGCGAGGCGTCTCGTTCGTGCCCGCCGACCGACACCGCTACGGCGTCATCCTCTCGTGGCCCCTCACCGCGAACATGGTGCTCACCGACTATCACAACGAGCCCTACTCCAAGGGCCTGGTGATGGATGAGTCGGCGATGCGCGCACGGACCCTCGAGGCCATCCAGCAGTTCGACATCCGGACGCCCGGCCCGGACGTCGACGTGGGCACGCTGTCGGGCGGCAACCAGCAGAAGGTGGTCGTGGCGCGCGAGCTGGACCGCGACCTGCGGCTGCTCGTCCTGGACCAGCCGACCCGGGGCCTGGACGTGGGCAGCGTCGAGTTCATCCACAAGCAGGCCATCGCCAAGCGCGATGCGGGCACCGCGATCCTGCTGGTGTCCGCGGAGCTGGACGAGGTGCTGGAGCTGTCGGACCGGATCGCGGTGATGTTCCGGGGTCGCATCGTGGCGGTCGTGGACGGGCGCACGGCACAGCGCGACGAGGTGGGCCTGCTCATGGCCACGGGCGGCGCGGCACCCGGCACCGGCGCGGCACCCGGCACCGGCGCGGCACCCGGCACCGGCGCGACCCGCGGGGGGTCCGCTCCATGATGGCGCGCCTCCGCGACCAGCTGCTCATCCCGGTCCTGGCCATCGTCATGGGCCTCGTGGTGGGCGCCGTGCTGATGATCGTCACCAGCCCGCTCATCGATGGCCAGCTCCAGCTGGACCTGCCGCTCAAGGCCTACGGCGCCCTCATCGACGGCTCCGTGGGCTCCTGGAATGCTATCGTCCAGACCCTGGTCGAGGCGACGCCGCTGGTGCTCGCCGGCCTCGCGGTGGGACTGGGCTTCAAGGCGGGCCTGTTCAACATCGGGGCCCAGGGCCAGTTCCTGCTGGGCGCCCTCGCGGCCGCCGTCGTGGGCGGCTGGCTGGCGGACGAGCCGATCTGGCTGGCCGCGCCACTCGCGGTGCTGGCCGGAATCGCCGCCGGCGCGCTCTACGGCTTCATCCCGGGCGCCCTCAAGGCGTTCACCGGGGCGCATGAGGTGGTCACCACCATCATGCTCAACTACATCGCCCTGTACATCCTGGCGTACCTCATCACCGGGCCGCTCCGGGACCCGCTCGCGACGTTCGCGCGCACCGTGGACGTGGGCAACGCCGGGCTGCCGCTCATCCCGGGCACCCGCAACGGCCATGTCGGGATCATCATCGCCGCGCTCGCCGTGCCCGTCGTGTGGTGGCTCCTGTTCCGGAGCACCCTGGGCTTCCGGATCCGCGCCGTGGGCGCCAACCTGATGCCGCGCGCTA
The DNA here is from genome assembly GCA_046328155.1 of Chloroflexota bacterium. Classification (GTDB taxonomy): domain Bacteria; phylum Chloroflexota; class Limnocylindria; order Limnocylindrales; family CSP1-4; genus JAFMJV01. The sequence goes on along the minus strand of JAXLXC010000008.1, from coordinate 20,360 downwards.
CGCGGGCATGCGCCCACGCGCGCTCATCGTGCTCACGATGAGCCTCTCGGGGCTGCTGGCGGGCCTCGCGGGCGCCATCCCATCGCGGGCCTCACCAAGTACATGCCCATCGGCTACTCCAGCAGCATCGGCTTCGACGCCATCGCCGTGGCATTGCTGGGGCGCTCGCATCCGGTGGGCATCCTGCTCGCGGCGCTGCTGTTCGGCGCGATGCGCGCGGGATCCGGGCTGATGCAGGTGCGGGCGGGCATCCCGGTCCAGATGATCGACGTGCTCCAGGGCGTGATCCTGTTCTTCCTCGCCGCGGACGTGATCCTGCGCTGGGTGTTCCGGATCCGCGCGCGAGGCGCCGGGATGGGGCACGAGACCACGGTCACCCGCAGCTACGGCGGCCAGACGAGCATCTGATGGACGCGCTCTACGGGATCCCGGTCGTCGGCCTGCTGTTCCAGCTCATCGCATACCTGGTGCAGGTGCTGCCGCTCATCGCGCCCATCATCGTGGTGCTCGCCACGCCCATCGCGCTGGGCGCCATGTGCGGCTTCATGAACGAGCGGACGGGCGTCGTCAACATCGGCATCGAGGGGATGATGCTGGCGTCCGCGTTCACGGGCTGGACGGCCGCGGCCGTGATGACGCTGGTGTGGCCCAACGAGACCCCCATCGCAGGTGCCTTCGGGGCCACGCCCGCGCTGCTGTTCGGGCTCGTGGTGGCCATCGCCACGGGCATGCTCGTCTCGGTCGCCCATGCCTGGCTGAGCATCTCGGTGCGGGCGGACCAGATCATCAGCGGGACCATCATCAACATCGTCGCCGTGGGCATCACGGGCTATCTCAACATCCTCATCAGCGGCAAGGCGCTCCAGACGGCCGGCTCGTTCCGTCCCTGGGTGCCCCCCAAGGCCCTCACCGACCTGCCCTATGTGGGCTGGCTGTTCGACGCGTTCCTCAACCAGGGCCCCATCGTGCTCACGATGCTCATCATGGCCGTGGTGCTCCAGGTGCTCCTGTTCCGGTCCCGGTGGGGCCTCCGGACGCGTGCCGTGGGCGAGCACCCCAAGGCGGCCGAGACCCTGGGCGTCGATGTCATCCGACTGCGGTATCGGAACGTCATCCTGGGTGGCATCTTCGCGGGCCTGGCGGGCGCGTGGTTCACGCTCGAGTACGGCAACAGCTTCCAGAGCGGCATGACCAACGGGCGCGGGTTCATCGCGCTCGCGGCGCTCATCTTCGGCCGATACACGCCCATCGGGGCGCTGGGCGCGGCGCTGCTGTTCACGTCGTCGGAGGCGGTGGGCACGGCCATCCGGTTCCAGCCACCTGCGGGGCAGCTCGCGGAGCTGGGCAACCTCCTGTCGGGCGTGCCCAGCCAGGTGTTCAGCGCGCTGCCGTACCTCGTGACCATCATCGTGCTCGCCGGCGTGGTGGGTCGGAGCCTGCCGCCCGCGGCGGACGGCAAGCCCTACCAGCGCGAGAGCGCCACGTGAGCGCGGGGACGGGCGGTCTCCGGGTCCCGACCATCGAGATGCTGGAGGAGCCCGACGACCGAGGGCGGGTGCGCGACATCCTCGACCTCCAGGAAGGCCGATGGCCGGTGCCCCTGCTGGATGACGCCGCGATCGGGGCCGCGCTGCGGGCGGCGCGCCGGATCGCGGTGGTGGGTGCCTCAGCGAACCCGGTCCGACCGTCCAACGGGGTCATGCGGACCCTGCTCGCGGCCGGCTACGACTGCGTGCCCGTCAACCCCAACGCCTCGGAGGTCCTGCGGCGCCCCTGCTTCCCGACGCTCCAGGCAGCGGTCGAGGCCACGGGACCGGTCGACATCGTGGACGTCTTCCGTCGGTCCTCCGCGACGCCGGAGGTCGCGCGGGCGGCAGTCGCGGTGGGCGCCACGGTGCTGTGGCTCCAGCTGGGCGTCGTGTCGTGGGAGGCCGCGCGTATCGCCCACGAGGGCGGCCTTGCCGTGGTCATGGACCGCTGCACCGCCATCGAGCTGCGGCGCATCCGCTGATGGCTGTTCAGCCGTAGGCTGGCCTTGGGCCCGCGATCATCGGGTGGTGACGGACGTTCCGGGCGAGGAGCGTGGCGTCGAGCCGCTGGGTCGCGGCAGCGACCAGGCAGTCCGCGGTGTCCATGCCCGAGTGCGACCGCCTGTGTCGCGCTGCGAGCCGTCAGGCCACGCAGCTGGTCGATCGGGACCGCCGTATCCACGACCACGATGGCCGTGGCCAGCCCCTGGCATCCTCGGCATCCGTGCCTCAGGCGCCTGACGCGATCCTGGCCTCCGCGCGGTCGACCACGTCACGCAGCAGGTCCAGTTGGCCCACTCCGAACGACGAGGGCACAAACACGAACGTCTCGAGCGTCGCCGCACCGTACCGCACGACCCGGTCGGCGGCCTCGTCGGGCGAACCCCAGATGACGTCGTACTCGGGGTCCCAATGGAGGTTCCCGCCGTAGTACGGCCGCAGGTCCGCCATCCCCTGGTCAAGGGCCGCCTTGGGATCTGCGCCCAGGGCGAAGAACGCCGTGGCACCCAGAGGCAGGCTGGCGGGCTCCCGGCCCAGGTCCCGACACAGCCCGTCGAACTCGGCCCTCAGTCGCCCGGTGGTATCGAGGCCGGCCGAGCCCGACGAGTGGCCGTCACCCATCCGCACCGCGCGCAGCCGCGCCGCGGGCGAGTCGCCCGCCAGCCACAGCGGGATGCCGCCGGGGCGCACCGGCCGTGGCCCGACCGGCCCCACGTCAAGGGCGTAGTGGCGCCCCTCGTAGCGCACCGGCTCGCCAGACCACGCCAGTCGGACGATGTCCACCATCTCGTCGAGACGGGCGCCTCGCGTCCGCGGATCGGACCCGGTGGCCGCGTAGTCGTCCATCCGATGACCCACGCCCATCACCAGGCGCACTCGGCCGCCCGAGAGGACGTCCAGCGTCGCGAACGTCTTGGCGATCTCGACCGGCGTGCGGGCCGGTGCGATGAGCGTCGTGGGTGACAGCTCCACCCGTTCCGTGATCGCGGCCAGCGCGGCGAGCGTGGCCAAGGGATCGAGGTTCGCGTAGACGATCCGGTCGCCCACCCACAGCGAGTCGAAGCCCAGCTCCTCCGCGCGTCGGGCATACGCCAGCACCTCGGTCCGGGTCGCCCCGGGCAGGTGCGACGGGATGCCGATCCCCCATCTCGTCATGTGGTCATCCTCCATGGTCGTCTGGCGTCGCTGGCGTCGGCTCGTGGCGAGCGGTGGCCTCGGATCAATGGACGCCACCCGTGAGCCCTTGGACCAGCTTGCGATTGAGCGCTATGGCGGCCAGCACGACCGGCAGCACCGTGATGATCGACATGACCGCGAGCTGGCCCCACACGATGTCGGTGGAGCTGAAGGTGGCCAGCAGGGCCACTGGCAGGGTCTTGGTGGCCGGCGAGGTGAGGAGCAGCGCAAACAGGAAGTCGTTCCACGAGAACAGGATGCAGAACAGCGCCGAGGCGATGATGCCGGGCCGCGCGAGGGGCAGCGCCACCCGCCAGAAGGTGCCCCAGCGGCTGGCGCCGTCGCACCGTGCGGCCTCCTCGGTCTCGATGGGCAGCTCCGCGAACACCGCGCGCAGCATCCACACCACGAACGCCGAGTTGAGCACCGTGTTGACGACGATGACCGCCTGGTAGGTGCCCAGGACGCGCAGGTCGCGCATCAGCAGGTAGAGCGGCAGGAGCATCGCGATGGGCGGCACCATGCGCACCACCAGGAAGAACCAGGCAAGGCGCTGGAGCCCTGGCGAGCCGGTGCGCGCGAGCGCGTAGGCGGCGGGGACCCCCAGGACCAGGGACAGGGCGGTCGAACCGGCCGCGATGACGATGGAGTTGCGCAGATAGTCGGCGACGTCGTAGTCCCGCCACACCGAGGCGAAGTTGTCCAACGTCGGCTGGAACACCAGCTTGGGCGGCGCGGTGAACACGTCCTTGGGTGCCTGGAGAGAGGTCGCCAACAGCCAGTACACCGGGAACAGGAAGAACGCGAGCGCGGCGAGGACGAGCACGCGGCGGGTGATCCGCCAGGCACGCGTCTCCATCGACCAACTGCCCATGGCCGGCCGCCTACACGCCTTCTGCGGGCGCCGCGGCACGCGCCCGCTGCTGTCGGCCGATGAGCCAGATGTAGGCGATCGAGAACGCGCCGATGACCACGAGCAGGATGGTCGAGAGCGCCGCGGCGTAGCCCATGTCGAAGAACACGAGGCCCTGCTTGTAGACATAGAAGTTGAGCACGGTCGTGGACAGGCCCGGCCCACCCTGGGTCATCGCGAACACCGCGTCGAACACCTTGAACGCGTCCATGGTCCGGATGAGCAGCGCCAGCAGGATGGTGGGCGCGAGCATCGGCAGCGTCAGATGGCGAAGGATGCGCCATGCCGAGCCGCCGTCCACGCGTGCCGCCTCGAATGGCTGGACGGGCAGCGTCTTGAGGCCCGCGAGCAGGATGAGCATCACCAGCGGCGTCCACTGCCAAGCGTCCACCAGGATGATCGAGAGCATCGCGGTGTCGGGCTGGGCGGTGAGCCCTCGGCGCACGCCGAGCACGGTGGTGACGTAGTAGCCCAGCGTGCCGAAGTCGGCGTTGAGGATGGCGCGCCACACGAGGCCCGCGACGAGTGGTGTCAGGGCGATGGGGATGAGCAGCAGCGCCGCAGCGACATGGTTGAGGCGCGTGTCGCGCCACAGCAGCAGCGCGAGGCCCAGCCCCACCACCAGCTCGACGGCCACGGCGCCCACCACGAACACCAGCGTGTTGACGAGCGCGGTCCTGCTGCTCGGGTCGTCGAACGCCTTGATGTAGTTGTCGAGCCCCACGAAGGTGCGGGTCTGGGTGGGGTCGGTGAGCCGGTACTGGAACAGGCTGATGCCGAGGCCGTAGACCAGCGGCCACACGAACACCACCAGGACGTACAGCGTGATGGGGAGCGCCATCAGCAGGTACAGCCAGCGGCCGCCGTGCCGGTCGAGTAGCGATTGGGCTCCCATCAGGGGGCTCCGCGTCGGGCGCATGCGTCGGGGGGTCGGCCAGTGGCACGACCCCCCGACGGACGATCGACTCGGATGGCTATGGGAACAGCGGCTCGACGGCCGCCTGCGCCTCGTCGAGCGCCTCCTGCGAGGTCTTCTCCCCGTGGAGCGCCTGGTTGACCGCGATGCCCAGGGCGTCCTGGATGCGGGAGTACTGCGGGATGCGCGGCCGGTAGTCGCCGTCGCCGTTCTCGAACGACGCCGCGATCATCGACTGCCACGGGTACGCTGCGAGCAGGTCCGGGTCGGCGAGCGTGCTCTTGCGGATGTACGAGCCGGAGCCGTCCTGGACCCACGTCTTCTGGACCTCGGGGCTGGTCACCCATTTGATGAACGCCCAGGCGGCGTCCTGGTTGGTGCTGTCCTTGTTGATGGCGATGCCCCAGCCGCCGAAGCCGTACGTCGGATCCATGCCGGCCGCGGTGGGCGCCTGGATGGTGCCGACCTTGCCCGCGATGTCGGACTGGCTGGCGTCGTCATACCCGGACCGGGCGACGCTCCAGCCCTCCTGCATGGCAGCGGTACCGTTCTTGAACGAGGTCTCGCGGGCGCCCCAGTCGTAGTCGAAGGCGCCTGGAGGCGCGTAGTCGAAGAGGCTCTTGAAGAAGTCCAGGTTGGCCACGTTTGCGGCGCTGTTGAGGGTCGGCTTGCCTGCGTCGTCGAGGAGCTTGCCGCCCAGTTGCGCGTTGTAGGCCATCCAGTCCTGGGCGCCTGCGGCGCCCGTCGGGCCGTTGATGGTGATGCCGTACTGGGTCTTGGACGGGTCGGTCAGCTGCTGGGCCGCGGCCTTGAGCTCGTCCATGGTGGTCGGCGCCGCGATGCCCGCGGCATCGAACAGGTCTTGGCGGTAGTTGAGCAGGTTGGCGTAGCCGGCGAGCGGGTAAGCGATCTGCTGGTCGCCCCAGCCGCCCAGCGTCCAGGCCACCGGGTAGATGTCGTCCACGCCGATCTCTGCCGCGTCTCGGTCGATGAGCGGCTTGAGGTCCACGGTGTAGCCGTTCTCGGCGAACTCCCCGGTCCACACGATGTCCGTGGTCACCAGGTCGTAGTTCCCAGTGTGGCCCACGAAGTCCGCGGTCGCCTTGGAGTACAGCTCCGGGTACCCCAGGATGTCCACGACGACCTTGGCGCCGGTCGCCGCCTCGAAGTCCGGTGCGAGCTGTTGGAGCACCGCCGCGAACTGGTCGCTCTGGGAGGCGAGGTTGAGCGTGACGCCCGGGAACTGGGGGAGCGCGGCGGGCGAGCCGGACGCATCCTGGCCGAAGGCCGTCGCGGACGACCCCGCGAGCAGCGCGGCCGCGAGCGCGACCGCGGCGGGTTGTCGGATCGAGCGCATGACTCCTCCTCTGGTGGCCGCGAGGGTCGATCAGGCCGCCCTCTGCGCGCGAAACGTTTCGACCCAGTCAAAACGTTCTGCTACTATGCCGCCGCATGCATCGCGACGCAACCCCCCCGGTGACGGACGGGCACTCCGGCCGGCCCGCACGGCCCACCATCCGGGACGTGGCGCGGCACGCGGGAGTCGCCGTGAGCACCGTGTCGCATGCGCTGTCCGGGCGACGGCACGTGAGCGCTGCCACGGTCGCGCGCATCCAGGCTGCCATCGGCGAGCTGGACTATCACCCCAACGCGCTGGCCCAGGCGATGATCACGGGTCGGAGCCAGACGCTCGGCCTGGTGCTGCCGGACATCGTCAACCCCTTCTTCGCCCACGTGGCCCGGGGCGCGGAGGACCTCGCCCGCGATCGCGACTACAGCCTCATCCTGTGCAACTCGGACCTCCGGCCGACCAGCGAGCTGCGCGACATCGAGACGCTGCTTGCCCATCAGGTCGATGGCATCCTGTTCATCCCGGGCTCCACCTCGGCGCACGATGCGCTCGACCGGCTGGTCCGCTCGGGCGCGCCCTACGTCCTGATGGACGAGGCGCTGCCGGGCCCGGACAGCCCGGGCGTGTTCTCGGACAACGAGGACGGTGCCTATCAGGCGGGGTGCCATCTCATCGGCGTGGGCGCGCGGAGCCTCGTGTTCATCGGCGGGCCGCGGGAGCTGCCAACGGTCCGCGAGAAGGAAGCCGGGTTCCGCCGCGCGCTCGCGGAGCACGGCATCGAGCCGGTCGGGTCGAGGTACGGCCGATACCGCACGGACGCCGGGTTCGACATGGTCCGCGGCCTGGTGGAGCAGGGCACGCGGTTCGACGGCCTGTTCGCGGCGGACGACCTGCTGGCTCTGGGCGCCACCCAGGCGCTCCAGGAGGCGGGCCTCCGGGTCCCCGAGGAGGTCGCGGTGTGCGGCTTTGACGGCATGCCCGGCGCCGAGCTGTGGACGCCAGCGCTGACCACCGTGGCGCAGCGCATCTACGAGCTTGGCGCCACTGGGGTGCGGCTCCTCGCGGACCTCATCGAAGGTCGCATCGCCGCCATCCCCAGGGTGGTCGTCCCCGTCGAGCTCGTGGTCCGGGACTCGACCCGAGGGCACCTGGCGTCGGCCTACCAATGACCCTGCTGCTGTACCTCGTGGCGGTGGCGGGCGGTGCCGCGTCCGCCCTCCAGTCAGCGGTCAACGCACAACTGGGGGCGGCCGTGGGGCCCATCAACGCGGCCACCATCTCCACCACGGTGGGCCTGGCCAGCCTGTTCCTGCTCGGCATCGTCAGCAGCCAGCTCGACGTCCGGGTATGGGCCGGCGCGCCGCCCCACCTGCTCGTGGGAGGCTTGCTGGGCGCGATCTTCGTGGTCTCGGTCATCTATCTGGTGCCCAAGCTGGGCGTGGTATCCACCCTGATGCTGGCCATCCTGGGCCAGCTGGTGGTAGCCGCGGTGGTCGACCAGTTCGGGCTGCTGGGCAACCCTCGCATCGAGGTCTCCGTCACCCGCATCGCGGGCATCGGCCTGGTCATCGCCGGGTTCCTGCTCGCGCGGAGCGCCTGAGGCATAGGGCCCGCGCGGAGGCGCCGGCCATCGACACCGATCGGACAAGGACGCTCGACACCAAGGAGGAGCCCTGGACATGACCTACGACCTGCTCATCCGGTCTGCACAGCTGCGGGGGTCGCCCACGCTCACGGACATCGGCATTTTGGGCGGGCGCATCGCGACCATCGCCCCCGGGCTGGACGGTAAGGGCGCCCAGGTCATCGACGCCGAGGGGCGGCTGGTGGTGCCCGGCTTCGTCGATTCCCACGTGCACATCGGCAAGTCGTTCTACGGCCGGGAGACCGGCCGCTGGGACTACGCGGCGACGGAGTGGGCGCCCGAGGGCCTCCAGGAGCGGTACCGCCGCCGCTCGAAGTCGGCCATGGCGGACTACGAGATGCGCGCCGAGAACGTGGTGCCCATCCTCAAGACGTGGGCCTGGAAGGAGGCCTACACGGTCGAGGACGTGGCGCGCCGCATCGGTGACGTGCTGACGCTGGCCCTCGCCAACGGGGTCACGGCATCGCGCATGTTCATCGACGTCGACAGCTTCGCGGGGCTCGTGGAGCTGGAGGGGGCGTTCGAGGCCAAGCGTCGCTTCGAGGGCATGATGCGGCTCCAGATCTGCGCCTTCCCACAGGAGGGCCTCGACGCGGACCCAGAGACCGCGCGGCTCATGCGCCAGGCGATGGAGATGGGCGTCGACGTGGTGGGCGGCCTGCCGTGGATCGAATGGACCGACGAACTCTGCCGCCGGCACATCGACTTCGTGTTCGAGCTCGCGCGCGAGTTCGACAAGCCGCTCCACTTCCTGTGCGACGACGCCAAGAGCCCCATGGCCCGGACCCTCGAGCAGGTCGCCGCCAAGACCCTCCAGACGGGCTGGTACGGTCGCGTGGCGTCGAGCCACAACGGCGCGCTGTCGAGCTATCCCGACGCACACGCCTACAAGGTCATGAACCTCGTGCGCAACGCCGAGATGAACATCTCCTGCAACAGCCAGGTCAACCTGCTGGGCGCCATCACGCGTGTCCACGAGCTGGTCGACCTGGGGGTCAACGTGTCCATCGGCCAGGACGACGTGGACAACTTCTACTACCCGTTCGGCCGCTGCGACCCGCTGGAGTGGGCGTGGTCGATGGCGCACGCCGGCTCGTTCGCCTACCCGCGGGGCATCGAGCAGGTGTTCGACATGATCACGGTCAACGGCGCCCGGACCCTGGGCCTCGCCGACTACGGCCTGGAGGAGGGCAAGCGGGCGGACCTGGTGGTGCTCGACTGCCGCCATCCCCACGACGCCATCCAGTTCCAGGTGGACCGACGGCACGTCATCAGTGGCGGCCGACGGGTCGCCGGCACGACCCGCGAGACCTGGGTGGCCTCTCCCGACGCCTGACCCGGGCGACCACGCACCATCGACCCGGCATCCCTCCCCCGCGCATCGAGGTACGACCACATGGAACCGCTCCGCGAGCTGTTCGGTACCGACCAGCCGATCATCGCCATGTCCCATTTCCCGCCCCTCCCCGGCACACCGCTGTATGACGAGCGGGGTGGCGTAGACGCCATCGTCTCGGCCATGCGCACCGACCTCGACGCGCTTCTTGATGGCGGCGTGGACGCGGTCATGTTCTGCAACGAGGGCGACCGGCCCTACCAGCTCAAGGCGCCGCCCGAGGCGATCGCGGTGATGTCCCGGGTCATCACGGAGCTGCGACCAACCGACCGGCCGTATGGCGTGGACTTCCTGTGGGACCCCACGGCGGCGATGGCCACTGCGGTAGCCACCGGGGCGGCGTTCATCCGGGAGATCGTGACGGGCGTCTACGAGTCCGACATGGGCATCTGGCAACCAGACGCCGCGGCGCTGTACCGCTATCGGCGTGCCATCGGCGGTGGCGGCGTGCGCATCTTCGCCAACGTCACCCCCGAGTTCGCGAGCCCACTGGGGACCCGCACGCCCGCGGAGCGCGCCCGGAGTGCGGTGACCTCGTCGATGGTGGATGCCATCCTGGTGGCCGGGCCCCAGGCGGGTGCGGCGCCATCACGGGACGTGGTCGCCTCGGTGCGCGAGGCGGTCAAGGGCCAGGCGCCCGTGTTCCTCAACACGGGCGCCCGCATCGAGACCGTCGCGGACTTCCTCCAGGTCGCCGACGGGGTCATCGTGGGCTCTGGGCTCAAGGTGGACGGGGGCACCTGGAACCCCGTGGACCCGGCGCGGGTCAAGGCGTTCATGGCGAACGTCCGCGCGGCACGCGGGGGCTGACACACCGATGGCCTCGCTCCTCGGCATCGACATCGGCACCAGCGCCACCAAGCTGGTGCTGCTCGACCCCGAGGCCGGCGTGGTGGGCGCGGTCTCGGAGCCTGCCGGGTATGTCGCGCCGCATCCCGGCTGGGCCGAGGCCGACGCGGACGGCTGGTGGGCGAACGTGGTCGCGGGAATCCCGCGGCTCCTGGCCGCCGTCGGGCGCGACGTGTCGGACGTGGTCGCCGTGGGCGTCAGCGGCATGGTGCCCACGATCGTGCTCACCGACGGGCAGGACCGCGTCCTGCGGCCGTCGATCCAGCAGAACGACGCCCGGGCGGTCGAGGAGGTCGCGGCCATCGCGGCCGCGACCGACCCGGACGACATCCTGCGCCGGACCGGCAGCGCGGTGACCCAGCAGAGCCTGGCACCCAAGCTGCGGTGGCTGCGCGCGCACGAGCCGGGCGTGATGTCGCGGGCGGTCCGCGTGTGCGGCTCGTACGACCTCATCGTGCAGCGGCTCACCGGGGTGTGGTCCGTGGAGCGCAACTGGGCGCTCGAGAGCGGGCTGTACGACCTTGTGGCGACCGACTGGGACGACACATCCTGGGCATGGCGACCATCGATCGCAGCTGGCTGCCACCCGTGCGACGCCCGGCCGAGGTGGTGGGCGAGGTCACGGCCGAGTCCGCCCGGGCGACCGGGCTGCGGCCCGGCACCCCCGTGGTGGCGGGCTCCGCGGATCACGTCGCGTCCGCGTTCTCCGCCGGCGTCATCGAGCCGGGCGACCTGCTGGTCAAGTTGGGTGGGTCTGGGGACATCCTCTATTGCACCGACCGGCCCATCGTCGACCGTCGCCTGTTCCTCGACTACCACCTGAGCGACGACCGGTTCCTGCCCAACGGCTGCATGGCCGCGAGCGGCAGCCTGCTCGTCTGGTTCCGGAACCATCTCGCGCCCGGGACGTCGTTCGCAGATCTCGACCGGGAGGCCGCCGCGGTGGCGCCGGGTGCCGAGGGCCTCGTGGCCCTGCCCTACTTCCTGGGCGAGAAGACGCCCCTGTTCGACCCGTTCGCACGGGGGACGGTGGTGGGCCTCACGCTGAGCCACGGCCGGGGGCACCTGTTCCGAGCGTTCCTGGAGGGGATCTCGTTCGCCTTCCGGCACCATCTGGAGGTGCTCCGGGAGCTGGGCACCATCCCGGCGCGGGCGCGCTGCACCAACGGAGGTGCCGACTCGCGGCTGTGGAAGCAGGTCACCGCGGACGTGCTGGGTCTGCCGCTGGAGCAGGTCGCGGACCATCCGGGGTCGTCGCTGGGGGCGGCGTTCGTGGCGGGCAAGGGGGTGGGTGTGTTCGGCGAGTGGTCGGAGATGCTGCGCTTCGTGCGTGTTGCCAGCGTGACCGAGCCGGACCCGCGCGTGCGCGCCCTGTACGACGAGCAGTACGAGGTGTTCCGGACCGTCTACGAGCGTCTCCACGACGTGTACCCGAGGCTGTCGGGGTTGGGCGGCGACGGCGGCGCGGCCGAGGATGCCCCTGTGCCGGCGGGAGCGGAGGCATGACCGTCGGCCATCCATCAGGGCATGTACGAGGGAGGTGAGCAGGGTGCGACTCGCGGGACGGGTCATCGGGCTGAGCGGAGGAGGTCTGGGCATCGGGCGGGCGTGTGCGCTCGCGTATGCCGCGGAGGGGGCGCGCGTCGCGGTGACCGACCTCGATGGCGCAGCGGCGGCGGCCGTCGCGTCCGAGATCGTGGCTGGCGGAGGCGACGCCGCCTCATGGGAGCTGGATGTGCTCGACCGACCTGCCGTGGACGCCACGGTGGACGCCATCGTCACGCGGTTCGGTCGCATCGATGCCTGGCACAGCAACGCGGGTGTCAGCACCATGCGCCGGTTCGTCGACCTGACCGAGCGCGACTGGGACTTCAACATGGACGTCAACGCCAAGGGCGTCTTCAACTGCGGCCAGTCGGTCGCGCGCCACATGATCGCGCGCGGGGGCGGCGGCCGGATCATCCATACCGCATCCATGGCGGGCAAGAAGGGCGACGCACCGTTCCTCGCCCACTACGTGGCCAGCAAGTTCGCGGTGGTGGGCCTGACCCAGGCGATGGCCGCGGAGCTGGCGCCTCACGACATCACGGTCAACAGCATCTGCCCCGGGTTTGTGGCCACCGCGATGCAGGAGCGGGAGGCCGCCTGGGAGGCCGAGCTGCGGGGGCTCACGGCGGACGAGGTGCGGGCGCTCTACGTGGGTCTGACGCCGCTGGGGCGCCTGGAGGTCGCAGGGGACCTGACGGGGACGGCGGTGTTCCTGGCATCCGATGACAGCGCGTTCATCACGGGCGAGGCGATCAACGTGAACGGCGGCGCGTTCATGGAGTAGGGCGTGACGCCGGCGTGGGGCCGGCGGCCTGGCTCAGCGGATGACGAGGCCGGCCACGATGAGCGCGACCCCCGCCAGCGCCACCGCGGCCCACAGGCGCACCCGGCCCCAGAGGTAGTCCTTCATCTCGTCGGCGCCGGTGCGCTCCGAGTCGTCCACGAGGCGGGAGCCTCGCCAGTCGTCATAGCGGCGCAGGTTCGCCTCGGTGGCCTCGAGCGCGCGGTGGCGCGCCAGCGGCGCGCGGATCGCGTACAGTGCCGCACCCACGAGCACGGCACCCACGATGATGAGCGCGGCTCCCAGCATGACCGCTACCCCACGCCCAGCAGCTCGCGCAGGAGCGCGCCCACCGTCGCGGCGTCCGCCTGGCCGCGCGTCTGACGCATCACCTGCCCGGTCAGGAAGCCCAGCGCCTGGGCCTTGCCGGCGCGCACGTCGTCGGCGGCCGACTGGTTCGCCGCGAGGACGCCCTCCACGATGGCGCGCAGCGCGTCCGGGTCGGCGATGCGCTGATAGCCGGCTGCGGCCACGAGGGCATCGACCGGCTCGCCGGTCTCGAGATGGCGCTGGTAGACCTGCTTGGCGTTGGCGCCCGTCAACTGCCCGGCACCCTCGAGCTCGACCACTCGACCGAGCTCCGCGGGGTCGCGTCCCGCCAGCAGGCTTGGGTCCGACTTCGTCGCCCTGAGGGCGACCTCGGCGTACAGGCCGGCCGCTCGCCTCGCATCGAGGCCAGGGCGGGACGCCATCGCGCGCTCGAAGTAGTCGGTGCCGCTCGCCACGATCACGGCGGCTTCGTAGGGCGAGAGGCCGAGCGTGCTGACATAGCGCTCGCGCCGGGCCGCCGGCAGCTCGGGCATCGAGGCCCGTATCCGATCCAGCATCGCCCGATCGACACGCAGGGGCGGCAGGTCGGGGTCGGGGAAGTACCGGTAGTCGTCGGAGGTCTCCTTGACCCGCATCCGATATGTGACCCCGCGGTCGTCGTCCCAGCCCCGCGTCTCCTGGACGAGCGGCTCGCCTCCGTCGAGCGCCCGCGCCTGGCGCTCGATCTCGAACTCGATGGCCCGCTCGACGCTTCGGAACGAGTTCATGTTCTTGACCTCGACCCGGGTCCCGAAGGGCTCGGTGCCGACCGGTCGCAGCGAGACGTTGGCCTCGACCCGCATCTGGCCCTCCTCCATCGCGGCATCGGAGGCGCCGATGGTGACGAGCAGCCGTCGCAGCTCCTCGGCATAGCGGCGGGCCTGCTCGGCGGTCCGGATCACCGGGTCGGTGACGATCTCCATGAGCGGGGTTCCGGCCCGGTTGAAGTCGACCAGGCTGACGTCGCGACCGTCGGCGAGCGTGACATGGGCGAGGCGCGCGGTGTCCTCCTCGAGGTGCGCCCGGGTGATGGTCACGGTGAACGGACCGTCGCTGGTCTCGATGGCGAGGCTGCCGTTGGCCGCCAGCGGCAGGTCGTACTGGCTGATCTGGTAGCCCTTGGGCAGGTCGGGGTAGAAGTAGTTCTTGCGGTCCCAGCGCGTGAACTCGGGCGTGGTCGCGCCGATCGCGACGCCCGTGGCGAGCACGTGCCGCACCGCCGCGCCGTTGATGACCGGGAGGGTCCCGGGCATGGCCAGGCACACCGGGCAGGTGAGCGAGTTGGGCGGCGCGTCACGAGAGTCGGTCGAGCAGCCGCAGAACATCTTGGACGCCGTCCGCAGCTGGACGTGGATCTCGATGCCGATGACGGCCTCGTATCGGGTGGCGGGCGGAGCGCTGGTCGTCGTCACGCGCCAGAGTGTCGCACGGCGCGCGGCAGGCGGCGCTACGAGGACGGCGGCCTGGGCTTGTCGTTGGGTGCCCGGCGGCCTCGGGCGTCGTTGGGTGCCGGGCGGCGCCGGGCGTTGTCGGGTGCCCGGCTGCCTCGCGTTCGTCCAACATGATCGGACGCTCGACCGCAGCCGGACGCACAGACGCACCCTGGTCAGGTCCGACCGGCCACGTCCGCCGCCAGGAACCTCGCGATCGTCCAAGCGGATCTGACAATCGTCACGCCCGGCCTCTGCGAACGACCGCCGGGGCGCGAGGGCCCCTCCTGGAGGGCGGGGGGCGTCCAATGATGTTGGACGATCGACAGATCACGCCCGACCCATCCCCGAAATCCGACGACGGCCGCCGGTGCGGCGTATCCGACGGCGGTGCCTGCACCCTGGTCCGCCGGTGCGGCGTATCCGACGGCGGTGCCTGCACCCTGGTCCGCCGGTGCGGCGAATCCGACGGCGGTGCCTGCACCCTGGTCCGCCGGTGCGCCGCAAGACAGCCGGTGCGCCGCAGGTCAACCAGGGTGGGCGCTGCAGGTCAGCCAGGATGTGCGCGACGGAGGCGAGCCGCCGCTTCGGCATAGCCCGCGACCCGCGGTCGGACATCGCCCAGCGCCTCGTCGATGCCGACCATCCGACGTTGCCGGCCGCTCGCGAACGGGTCCAAGAGCACGAGCGTCGCGTGTGCGCCGGGCGCGGGTGGCTCTCCTCGCAGCCAACCTTCGAACGCGGTCATGGGGTCCGGCCAGGTCGCACGGAAGGTCGATGGCTGCCGACGCATCACCCGGAGGACCTCGGCCGACCAGAGGACGGCCAGCACGTGGGTCTCGGACCGTGGCCGTCCAGACAGCCCCCGTCGCTCCCACATGACGCCTCCCAGATACGCCTGGGTGGCCTTGAAGCGGCCGATGCCGTCCTGGACGTCGGGCAGCTGTCCCTTGTTCTCGATGTGGAGCAGGGCCTGGCGCTCGAGATCCCACGCGACGACATCAGCGCGTCCAGCGAAGTGGTAGTGCTGCCACGGCTCGTCCAGCGCCATGGCGTACCCCCGAGCAGCCAACTCCGACACCTCGATCTCGCCCATCGCGGCATGGACGAGGTCCGAGTCCTGCCGGCGCGTGGTGGGCCGCTGGGCGTCCGTCATCTGGACGTTCAGCCCGATGCCGAGCGCCTGGGCGAGCCGCGCATAGACGGTCAGCGACGCTCGCTCGCCCGCCTCCACGCGCTGGACCATCCCGGTGGAGATGGCCGCTCGGCGCGCCAGGTCGCGCATGCCCCAGCCACGCCGACGTCGCGCGTCGCGGACAACGGCACCCACCTCGACGCTGATCTGGTTGACGCGGGCGATGGGGCCATCGGTGGACGGCTGTGCAGGGACGCCAGGTGACATGGCGCATATGAAAGCCGCGAGGTCGTGCCGGTCGCTTGTGGGCGGCTTACGTCCCACTTGTCCACGATCGGTGGACGCCCACGGTGCCGTCCGCGGGCTGAGGAGCCGCTCGGAGGCTCATCCGAGCACCGTTCGCCGCTCGAGCCCAGCGATTGTCCAGACGGATCGGACAATCGTCACGCTCGGCGCCCGCGCACGCCTGTCGGGGTGCCAAATCCCGTCGTGAAGGGCCGAGCGCGTCCACTCATGTTGGACGATCGCCAGATTGGGGGCCGGGGCGGGGGCCGGGCCTGCGGCGGGGGCCGATCCCAGGGCGGGGCGGGGCCGATGCGGGGCGGGGCCGCGCCTGGACCGGTCGGTCAGCCCAGGGTGCCGACGAACCGCTCGATGCGCGCAGCGCCTCCTCGAGGCCCTCATAGCTGGTGGCCAGGCTGGCACGCACGAAGCCCTCCCCCGAGGGACCGAACGCCGAGCCGGGCACCACCGCGACCTGATGGTCGAACAGCAGCCGCTCGCTGAACTGGTCGCTGGTCAGGCCCGTGCCGCCGATGCGCGGGAACGCATAGAACGCCCCCTTGGGCTCGGCGGTGGGCAGGCCGATCCGGTTGAGCCCGGCCACGAACATCTGGCGCCGTCGGTCGTACTCGCCGACCATCCGCAGGACGTCCGGCTCGGCGCCGGTCAGCGCGACGAGGGCCGCGTCCTGCGCCGTGGTGGGCGCCGACATGATCTGGTACTGATGGATCTTGAGGATGCCCTCGAGCAGGTCGCGGGGCGCGCACGCGTACCCCACGCGCCAGCCGGTCATGGCGTACGCCTTGGAGAAGCCACCCAGCAGGATGGTTCGGTCGCGCATCCCGGGGAGCGCGCTGAACGCCTCGTGGCGGTGGCCGCCGTACACCAGACGGTCGTAGATCTCGTCGCTGATGACGAGCAGGTCGTGACGCGCCGCGATGTCCGCGACGGCACGGATCTTCTCGGGCGACAGCACCGCACCCGTGGGGTTGCAGGGGTAGCCCAGGAAGATCGCCTTGGTGCGCGGCGTGATGGCCCGCTCCAGGGCCGCGGCATCCAGCTCCCAGGCATCGTCGGCGCTGGTGGACACGAACACCGGCGTGGCACCCGCGAACACGATCCCCGGCACGTACGCCACGTACGACGGCTCGTGCAGCACGACCTCGTCCCCCGGGTCGAGGATGGCGGCGAGCGCGATGGCGAGCGCCTCGCTGGCGCCGACCGTGACCAGGATCTCGCCCTCGGGGTCGTAGCCCACCCCGTACAGCCGCTCGAGGTTCCGGGCGAGGGCTCGTCGCAGCTCGATCGTCCCGTAGTTGCTGGTGTAGTGGGTGCGACCCGCCCGCAGCGAGCGGACCCCCTCCTCGATGACCTGGGGCGGCGTGGTGAAGTCGGGCTCGCCGACACCCAGGCTGATGACGTCAGGCATGGTGGCCAGGACGTCGAAGAACTTGCGGATGCCCGAGGGCGGCACGTCCAGGACCCGGCGCGCGAGACGCGATCGGCCGGCCGCGCCCGCTGCCGCGCCCATCCCGTTGGCGACGGGCGTGGACGGGGTGCTGACGGGCTCGACGGTCATGGCCGGACTCCTGCGCGGGAACGGGAGCCCCGAGTATACGGGCCGTGTCGTCGCCGCCGGTCCGGCAGCCGTCGGTCTGGCACGATCGCGGGCAGGACTATCCGCGGCCGTGTCGGCGTGCCACACTCCGCGCCATGGCAGATGCATACCTCCAGTCGCTGCTGGCCGATGGCGAAGCCATCCGGTCCGAGGCCCGCCAGCATCCGATGGCACTCCTGCGCTTCGCACTCCAGCCCATCCTGCTGTTCGTGGCGGCCTTCGTGTGCCTCGGCATCGGCGTGTGGCTCACCCCCGATGGCCAGGGCCTGTTCAACGACATCGTCGGTTGGATCGACACCCTGCTGGGGCTGCTCACGGCGGGCCTGTTCATCGTGGCCATCGTCTGGTTCCCCATCCAGGTGTTCCGATGGCTCCAGCGGCGCTATCTGGTCACCGATCGACGCGTGCTGTACGTGGACGGCGTGTTCCGCAAGAACAGTTCGGACGCCGGCCTGAGCATGATCACGGACGTGAGCTTCCGACAGGGAGTCCTCGGGCGGAGCCTGGGCTACGGCGACCTGGTCATCGCCACCGCCTCCAATCGACCCCTTCACTTCCGCCAGATCAAGGATGCGCTCGAGTTCAAGCAGGCGATCATGGCGGCGCAGCACGCCACGGTCGAGGCGCGCGCCGACGAGATCCTGGTGTCCAGGGGGCTCGCACCGGCGAGCGCGGTGTCGGCCGCAGCGGCTCCGGTGGCGGCCGTTGCCGCAGCGGCCGTCCCAGCCGCCCCCGTCGAGCCACCCGCCCCCGTCGAGCCAGCCGCCCCGGCATGGGACGGCTCCGATGTGCCGCAGATGGCCGAAGACGACGTGCCACCGTCCGACCCGTCGATCTTCGGGGCATCGGCGGCGGTCGCGGCCCAGACGGCGGACATCGTGGCAGAGGCGAATGCGCCCGCCGAGGTGGCCGAGGTGGCCGAGGTGGCCGAGGCGCCCGCCGAGGTGGCGGAGGCGGAGGCGCCCGCCGAGGTGGCGGAGGCGGAGGCGCCCGCCGACGTGGCGGAGGCGCCCGCCGAGGTGGCGGAGGCCGACGTGGCCGAGGCGCCCGCCGACGTGGCCGAGGCGCCCGCCGACGTGGCGGAGGCGCCCGCCGAGGTGGCGGAGGCCGACGTGGCCGAGGCGCCCGCCGACGTGGCCGAGGCGCCCGCCGACGTGGCCGAGCCAGCCGCGGACGCGGTGGTCGAACCGACCTCCGCGGAGGACGCTGGCGCTCGAGACCCAGGCGGACGAGGTAAGCGAAGCGATCGAGGACGTGGCCGACGAGACGTCGACCGCGACCGACGAACTCGCGGACACGACGGGGGACGCCGCCGAGGCCATCGACGACGTGGCCAGCGACGCTGGCGTGGCGACCGACGCCGCGGAGGCCATCGACGACGTGGCCAGCGACGCTGGCGTGGCGACCGACGACGCCGAGGCCGTGTCCGGCTCGGCTGACGACGCCGCCGAGGCCGCGGACGACGCGGTCACGGACGCCGCCGAGCCACCGGCGGCTGCAGGCGGCTACCTGGCTGCGCTCGATGACGCCGACTCGAAGGTCGGTGGCATCGCATCCGAGGCCAAGGGTTCCGGAGCCGACTCGGTGACCGCGGCCATCGCCCGTCTCGCGGAGCTGCGCGACGCTGGCGCGATCACGGCCGAGGAGTTCGACGTCCGCAAGCGGGAGCTGCTCGACCGTCTGTAGGTCAGTCCACCCCCGGGAGCCTGCCAGCGCTCGGATGGCCCGCCACGATGGCGTGACATGGCACGTGGACCAGCCACGGGGCCGCGAACCGCCATACCACCGATCGGCATGAGCCCATGTGGGTCGGGTTGTCTCCTGCACCGCCATATGGCCCGGACCTTGCGGTGCTTGGCGGGTCGCCACGCGTGGGCCACGCCGCAGGTGGGACCGCCGACGGTGGCTGAGGCGCATAGGGGCCGTCTGGGCGGTCGCATGGCGGTTGGCCACGGCGCGAGGACGAGGTCGACGCCCGGAAGCAGCGCTGCTCGACCGCCTCGCGCTGGTCGCCGTCCCGGGAGCCACCCCGGACCATCGGGCCACGCAGTCCCGGACCCTCGACCGACAGGGGTTTCGGCGCGCTCGTCCATACTGGGGCGCGCCAAACTGGCACCAGCCACACCACGACACTCCAGATACGAGGAGACTCATGAGGATCCGTTCCGTCGCGGCTGCTTCCCTGTCCACCGCGCTGCTGCTGGGCGCCGTCGTGCCCGCCAGCGCCCAGGACGACCCGTATCAGGTCCTGACGAACGCGGTCACGGCGACTGCCACAGCGACCTCGTTCCATCTCCTGGCCGAGGCCAACGGCACCCTGAACCTGGGCGAGTCGATGGGCAACGTGCCGTTCCCCATCGATGGCACCAAGGCCGAGGGCGACGTCTCGATCAACCCGCCGGCGCTCTCGATCACCTTCGAGGTGCCGATCCAGGGCCTGCCGATCTCGGGCGGCGCCATCGTCCCCGGCGACGGCAACGCCTACGTCAAGCTGGCGCTGCCCATGGGCTCCATCGATGACCTGTGGCACGTGATGGCCATCGGCCCACTGAACGTGTCGAGCGTCCTCGCCTCGCCCCAGCCCGGCGAGGACATGGCCGCCAAGCTCAAGACGTCGCTCGACCAGGCCGGCGCGGTCCTGACCAACGAGGGTGACGCCAGCTGCACGGCCGGCACCTGCACCAAGCTCCATCTGGAGGTCCCGGCGTCCGCATTCGATGACACCGTGGGCGACCTGGGTGGCATGCTGGGCGAGGGGTCGCCTGCGCCCTCCGCGGCGGCAGCGGCACCCATCCCCGTGGACATCCTCGTGGACAACGCCAGCGGCCGCCTCGACTCCGTCGCGGTCACCTACGCGGATGCCGCCAACGGCACCAACATCTCGCTCACGGTCACGCTCAGCAACTACGACGCTCCGATCA
>JAXLXC010000079.1:0-5130 GCA_046328155.1 Chloroflexota bacterium | reverse complement strand
TTGGCGGCGACCCCACGCTCACGGTCACCGTCTCGCCGCCCGTGGGCGCCAGCTCCGCGGACGTGTCCGAGCGGACCGCCCAGGCGGAGGCGATCCTGGCGCCCAGCGCCGACCCGGACGTGGTGCGGATCCAGAGCACCATCCCCGGTGACGCCGGCACGGGCGTCCAGACGCTCCAGGCCGCGTTCAGCGGGCAGGCCGCCAACAGCGCCACCATCACGGTACTGCTCCACGACGACGTCGACCTGACGGCCAAGGCCGAGGAGCTGGAGGCCTCGCTCGCGCGCGTCGCGGAGGGCGGCTACACGGTCGCGGTCGAGGAGCAGCAGTCCTTCGGCGGCACCAGCGGCCTGTCCATCGTGGTCAGCGGCGACGACCCCGCCGCCATCCGGACGGCCAGCGACGCCATCGTGGCGGACCTGTCGGACATGGACGGCGTCAGCAACGTCGCGAGCGACCTCGCCGCCGACGCGACGACCGTCCTGGTGGACGTGGACCCCAACAAGGCGGCCCTCTACGGCCTGACGGCGGCGCAGGTGGGGCTCCAGGTGCGCAGCGTCCTGGTGGGCCAGTCGCTGGGCCAGGTCAGCCTGCCCGACGGCACCACGGCCGAGACCCGGATCGCCATCGACACCTCGCAGCTGACGTCCATCGAGGCCCTGCGCCAGCTGCCGGTGACCGGGGTCGTGGGGTCCACCACGCTGGGCCAGATCGCGACGGTCGACACGGCGGAGACCCAGGGCACGGTCACCCGCGTCGATGGGTCGCCCGCGGCGACCGTGTCCGCGACGATCACCAGCGACGACCAAGGAGGCGTCTCGCGCGAGGCGCAGCAGCGCGTCGATGCGCTCGAGGCCAACGGCACCATCCCCGAGAGCGTGAGCATCCGCTTCGCGGGCGCCACGGCGCAGCAGAGCGAGGCGTTCGGCAGCCTGTTCCTGTCCATGGGGGTGGCCATCCTCGCGGTCTACCTGGTCATGGTCCTCGTGTTCGGGTCGCTCGTGGACCCGTTCGTCATCCTGTTCTCGCTGCCGCTCGCGACCATCGGCGCGTTCCCGCTGCTGCTCATCACGGGCCGGCCCATCGGCATCAGCGCCATGATCGGGTTCCTGATGCTCATCGGCATCGTGGTCACCAACGCGATCGTCCTGCTGGACCTCGTGGAGCAGCTCCGCCACAAGGGCATGAGCACCCACGAGGCGCTCATCCAGGGTGGTCGGACCCGGGTGCGCCCCATCCTCATGACGGCGGTCGCCACCATCCTCGCCCTGATGCCCGTGGCGCTCGGCTTCTCCGAGGGCTCGATCATCGCTGCCGAGCTGGGCACGGTGGTCATCGGCGGCCTGTTCAGCTCCACGGTCCTGACGCTCATCGTCATCCCGGTCATCTACATGCTCGTGGACGGCGGCAAGCAGTGGACCTCCCGACGCTTCGGCGGCTTCCTCGCCGAGGGGGAGGGGCGCCCCGTCACGCCGGAGCCGACGCCGGCACCCTGACCCGCGGGCGCCTGGGGTGCGATGATTCGGCGCATGCCGCACAGCATCCTCGTCGTCAACCCCCGGGCGTCGAAGGTGCGAGCCGCCGCCAGCCTCGAGCCGCTGCTCCAGGCCGCGGTGGCGGCGCTCACCGACCGGGACGGCAGCCCTCCCGAGGTGGTGACGCCGGGTGACGGCGACGCCACGGAGGCGCTGGTCCGCGAGGCGCTGGCCGAGCATGGGTCGGCGCTCGCCTCGGTGGTGGCGCTGGGCGGGGACGGCACGGCGCGGGCGGTCGGCGCATCGCTCGCCGGGAGCGGCGTGCCGCTGGGCATCCTGCCCGGCGGCACGGGCAACATCCTGGCGGGGGTGCTGGGCATCCCCGGCAGCCTGACGCAGGCGGTCGAGCTGCTGCGCGTGGCGCGACCGCGCGACATCGACCTCGCCGACGTGACGGTCGAGCACGCGGACCGGCCGGCCGGGGCGCCGCCGGTTCGGACGGTGAGCGCCATCGGCTGCGGCATCGGGTTCGACGCCCGGCTCATGGCCACCACGACCGGGGAGAGCAAGGCTCGCTGGGGACGCGTGGCGTATCTGTTCCAGGCGGTCCATCTCGCCAGCAGCGTGGGCATCGTGCCCTATCACCTGGTCATCGATGGGCGACCCATCGAGACCGAGGCATCGATCGCCATGGTCACCAACATGGGTGACATGGTCCCGGGGCTGGTGCGGCCGCGGTTCCCGGCCATCCCCGACGATGGGCTGCTGGACGTGTTCGTGGTGGGTGCGCGGCACGCGCTGGAGGGGATCCGAGGCCTCGCCGACCAGCTGCTTCGGACGGGTACGGGCGGTGGTCCCGGCTCGCGCACGCTGCGGTTCCGCTGCCACAGCGCCCGTCTCGACTCGACGCCTGCCGAGCCCATCCAGGTGGACGGCGACCCGTGGGGCATCGGTGCCATCGAGGCGACGGTCCGCCCCGGCACGCTCCGGGTGCTGGTGCCACCGAGCTGAGCCCGGGCTCACGCGGGCGTCCCGGGGCGACCGATGGTAGGATCGCCCGCGGCGTACGGAGACGTACCCGGGCCATCGGGGATCAGTGCCCAAGTTCCCGCCGGCCGTGACAGCGTGCACGACCAACAGGGAGTCCCGAAGCTGGTGAACGACGTCCTACGCCGAGGCCTGGCACTGGCCCTGCTCATCGTCCTGGTCACAGGGTGCACGTTCGCCGGCGGCTTCGGCTCGCCGCCCCCAGGCGGCAGCGTCGACCCCGATGCGACCACCGCGCCCCGCACGGACGCCCCGGCCACCGACGCCCCGGAGACCCAGTCGCCCGCCACGGAGGCGCCCACCGCGACGCCTGAGCCGACCGGCATCGCCGGGCTGGACGAGAGCCTCCTGGGCAGCGATGGGCGTCTGACCATCCTGCTGCTGGGCGTGGACTCGCGGACCAAGAAGATCACCGGTCGCACCGATGCGATCATGTTCGTGACCGTGAACCCCGCGACGGGTCGCGTGGCGATGGCCAGCGTGCCGAGGGACATGGTCCAGGTGCCCATCGGGCCGAACCGCACCTTCGGCAGCAACTTCGTGCGAATCAACGCCCTGTATCTCACGCTCGCCCAGGGGGTCAGCCAGAGGAAGGGGCTCCAGCGCATGGTCAAGGCGATGGAGTACATGTCGGGCATCGAGATCGACCGGTACGCGATGATCGGCTTCGATGGGGTGCGGAGCCTCGTCAACCGGATCGGGGGGGTGGACGTCAAGCTCAGCTCGCCCCTCGTCGACCGCTCGATGCACGTGGTCATGAACGGCAAGCGCGGGCTCGTGCTCAAGAAGGGCAAGAACCACCTGACCGGACCGGTGGCGCTCTCGTTCGCTCGCACCCGTCACACCGACAACGACTACGAGCGCGCGCGCCGCCAGCAGCAGCTCATCATCGCGGCCATCCAGAAGGTCATCAAGAACGGCCCCAAGCGCCTGCCGGCGCTGCTCAAGTCGTTCAAGGGCAACATCGTCACCAACTTCGACGTCAAGGACGGGCTCACGCTGCTCGCCCTGGCCGAGACCGCCAACCTCAAGAAGTTCAAGAGCTACGTCCTTGGGCCGACCAAGTGGGCGGGGCAAGGGGATGGCGTGTACACCACCAAGCTCAAGATCGACGCGGTGCGCCAGATGTTCCAGAAGGAGTTCGGCCCGGTGCGCTGAGCCCATGCGCCATCCGGCGCGTCGGACGGGAGCCAACGGATGAGGCCGGGCCCACTGGGCCCGGCCTCATGACATGTCCGTGGGGTGCGCGCGCCCGCGCCCCTGCCATCAGGAGCCGGTGTCCGAGACCTCCGGACGCACCGAGTACAGGTAGATGCCGATCCCGCCACCGACGGCCAGGATGAGGCCCAGCCACTTGACCCAGGCCTCCGTGAACAGGCGGAAGCCCAGCAGGCCGTCGATGGAGATGCCGCCGGGACCGATCAGCAGGATGCCGATCGCGCCGGCGAGGAGGACCATCGGGAACTCGAAGCCGCCCTTGGAGTTCCAGAACCCCTTGGGCACGTGGACCTTGAGGATGATCACGATGGCGTGGCCCACCAGCGCGGCCGCCGCGATCGGTGTCAGGAACCCGATGGCGAGCGCGATCCCGCCCACCAGCTCGACCGCGGTGGATCCCATGGCCCAGTAGCGCGCCGGCTGGAAGCCCATGTGCTCCATGGCCCCCGTCCAGCCGACCATGCCCGGACCACCCCACATGCCGAACGCCTTCTGCGCGCCGTGCGCGGCGAAGACGAGGCCGACGGCGAGCCTGATGACCAGGAGACCGAGATCCGTCTCCAGCACGACCCTCATCCCTCCATGAACGATGTAACGAAGCCGTGCGCACCATACCGCAGCGTGGACGTGCGCGCGACGCTCGTCACGAGGGACGGGGGAGGTACCTTCCGCCCACGGTCAGTGCTGGCCGCAGGCAGCCGACCCGCCCACGGCCGAACGCGGTGTGCAGGCGAGCGTCAGCTGGCGAAGTCGTAGACGACGACCGAGTAGCTGCCGCGCTTGGCGATGCCGATGCCGACCTTCTTGAACTTGGGCTCCTTGATGTACCGGTAGTGCCACCGGCCCCAGGCGCCCGGCTTGATCTTCTCCTGCTGCATCGTGCGATAGGAGCTGATGATCGTCTTCCTCGCGTTGCCCCACCAGCCGTAGCCCAGGGCCTCGCCGGTGTAGCTCCGGACGCCGATCTTGCGGAAGCGGGCCTTGTAGCCGCCGGCCATGCTGTGGCTGCACGAGCCCTTCTTGGCGCACTTGACCGCGAGGTTCTCGGCGACCTTCTCGGAGATGACCTCGCTCAGCGTGAGCGGCTTGCGCTTGACGCTCCGGTACTTCTTGCTCGGGTGCCTGTCGCAGGTGCCGTTCGAGCGGACCCAGCCGCCGGTCCGGGTGCAGTTGACGAGCGACAGCGCGAACGCCTGGAGGTCGTCCTCGGCGCTGGAGCTGATGCCCGTGCCGCTCGCGGCGCCCACGGGCGCGGCGGGGACGACGAGGGCAAGGCTGAACAGGCTGGCGATGAGCAGGCGCACGCCACGTGACTGGCGTGCCGTGCGCAGGGCATTGCGCATGGTGTGACCTCCCGCTGGGGCGTCGGGTCCCTATGTCGGCATCATCC
>JAXLXC010000078.1:0-5141 GCA_046328155.1 Chloroflexota bacterium | reverse complement strand
GAGCGCTGGGGCGGTCCCACGACGATCTGCTCGATGGGCCTCTGCTACACGTTCGGGGCGCCGCCGCGCGGCCCCGACGCGTGGAAGACCGACCTCACGATCATCGGGGGCCTCGCGACGCTGGTCGCGACCTGCCCAGCGTGGTGCCCTGTGGCCCTCGAGGGCGGCCTGTCGCTCGTGACGGCCGCCCGCGTCGGCGGTGTCACCGGCGCCTGCACGGTCGCCTGCGATCCCCTGCGGCGCATCGCGGATACCATCAGCGAGGCCTCCGGGGGCTCGGCGCCGAAATACCTCGGCCGCGCGAGCACGGCCGACCCGGCTGGCCTCGCCTCGCGACTACCAATCGATTCCGCCGAAGAAGCCTTGGTGCGACGCGCCATGGCCGACCCAGCGTCTGGGAGGACAATCATCGCAAGAATCGGCGACCCCCGGTGGAGCGAGCAGGGTTGGGTCAAGAAGCAACTCGTCGACGAATCCGCAGGCGAGACCCGTGTCGTCCTGCACTACCTCTTCAATCCGGAGGTCAATGCGGTGGACGACTTCAAGGTCATCCTCAGCCGGGGAAGGCCGTGATCCGGGTCCAGGCTCGCGCGATCGTCGATCGCGAGATCCCTGAGGCGCTTCGACAGTTCCTCGCGCAGCGGTTCCTCACCGAGGGGCGCGCCTACCGGGTGTGGGCGATCTGGGTCGACCGCGTGGCGACATTCCTGCTGATCGTCGACGACAACGGGATGCACGGTCTGTACCCGGCGTGGTGCTTCACGCCGCAGGAGTCGTCGATCCCCGATGGGTGGGTCTTCACGTCGATCGACGGCGACGACAGGGTCCTCGCCCTGCTGGCCCCTCCGCACTTCGCGAACCTCGCAGCGTTCTCGGCCCTGTTGGAATGGGAGCCTGCCGCGCTTGAGGCGTTCTGGGGCATGGTCAGGGCCGAGCACCGCCGCGACGTCGCAGATGCGCTGCGGCAGCTTGAGGTCGTCGGGGGCCCCGAAGGCGTCCCGGGTGTCGACGGCCTGCCTCTGGGCGCGTTCGAGCTGGCGCAGGCGGCGAAGCGGTACCTCGACTCGGGCGCGGTCGACCTCGCGGCGCTCCCCGAGCAGCCGGCGTCGGCGACGATCGGACGCGCCAGGGCTGACCCTGGGCAGTCGCGCGCATCGCCTGGCGTCGCGGCGTTCGCCGACGCGCTCGACTCGCTGGGCGCCGCGCTCCGGCACGCATCCGAGCCCTGGGGCTGAGCGCCTGCCGCCGCCCCATCGGGCCCGTGTCGAGGCGCCGCGCCCCGGCGGAGCCGCGGCCGGTCCGCGTCGGCGGCGTCACCGGCGCCTGCACGGTCGCCTGCGACCCCCTGCGGCGGATCGCGGATACCACCACCGAGGCGTCGGGGGCTCGGTGCCGAGGCGAATCCAGGCCGGGGGCGCCTGGTTCGAGGTCACCGAGCACGCCGCGTCGAGGATGGGACTCCGCAACGTCAGCGACGAAATGGCACAGGCCGCATTGTCGAAGCCGGGGTTCCGTATTACCACCAAGGCATCTGGAAGACTGGCTGCTATGATCCAGCCAGCGAGGCGTTCATCGGAACTGTGGATGGGCGCGTGACTACCGTGATTCGCTCGGCCAACCACCGCTCCATCGAGTCCCTCAAAGGAAGGTCACGATGAAGCTCACCTATGATCCTAGGGCGGACGCCGCATATCTTCTCATGGGCGAACCCTTGGTGAGAGGTCAGGTGGCTTCGACGTACCTCTGCGACCCCAGCGAGATCGATGGCATGATCAACCTCGACTTCGACAAAGAGGGGCGACTCCTAGGCATCGAGATCCTCGATGCGTCGAAACGGCTGGCACCGAGCGTCCTGTCGCTCGCGGTGCCATACGGAACGGCGCGTGGCAATCCGCGTGCCGCGCGCTCGCGATGATTCCTCGAGAATCGTTCCAGTACCGCTGGCGAGCGGATTGCGGTACGGTCCAGCATGTCCAGTATCGACCGTCGGGTCGACGATGAGGCCGTGAACGACCCCGAGGCCACGTGGCCAGATGCCCGCGACCGCCTGATTGGGCTTATCCGAGAATTCCTCGGCCGCCGAATCACACCAGAGGCAATTCTGCGACGAATTCGAGAGGATCTATGACCTGCACCTAGATGTGGTTCATGGATACGTTGTTGACAGGTGAGAGCCCCTGCGCTTCGTTCTGGGTCGTCGAGATCCGGAGCGAAGAGGGGCTCTCATGGCACATCGTAGGGCCAGGCTGACCGTGTTCGGCCGCCAGCTGCTGGTGGACCGCGTGGAGACCGATGGCTGGACCGTCGCCCGCGCCGCGGAGGCGGCGGGCGTCAGCCGCCAGACCGCGACCAAGTGGGTCCGCCGATATCGTGACCAGGGACCGGCGGGGCTCGAGGACCGCTCGTCCCGCCCGCACCACTCGCCCAGGCGCCTGCCCGCGGACGTGGAGCAAGCCGTCCTGGCCGCCCGGCACGAGCTCGGCTACGGCCCCCATCGCCTCGCGCCGATCGTGGGGGTGCCGCGCTCGACCATCGGCGACGTCCTCGTCCGCCACGGCCTGTCGCGCCTCGCCGACCGGGACCGCCCGACGGGCATCCCCATCCGCTACGTCCGCGAGCGGCCGGGGGAGCTGATCCACGTGGACGTCAAGAGGCTCGGCAGGATCCCCGACGGCGGCGGCCACCGGTTCCGGGGCCGGGGCGGCGGCACCCCGCGGGCGCACCGGGGATACGACCACATCCACCAGGCGCTCGACGACATGAGCCGGGTCGCCTACGTCGCGGTGTATCCCGACGAGCGGGGCGTCACCTGCGCCCGGTTCCTGCGAGACGCCGGGACCTGGTTCGCGAGGCAGGGCGTCCGGATCGAGCGGGTCATGACCGACAACGCGAAGGACCACACCCGCTCCCGGGCGTTCGGGGAGGCCCTCGCCGACCTGGGCGCCCGACACCTCACGACACGACCCTTCCGGCCCCAGACGAACGGCAAGGCCGAGCGCTTCAACCGCACGATGCTCGACGAGTGGGCCTACGCTCGGCCCTTCGGCTCGAACGAGGAGCGCCTCGCCGCCCTGCCGCCCTGGCTCGACCACTACAACCGCCATCGACCCCACACGGCGCTGGGAGGGCTCGCCCCGATGCAGGTCCTCGTCAACAACGTGTCCGGGAATCACACCTAGACCACCGAACGATATCCGCCGAGAAGGAGAGTGCGTTCGCTCGAATCTTCGAACGCGTCGCTTGGTACTCCCCACTCGCGGAGGAGCGCTTGTCGATACCAGGCTACCTCGGTCCGGATGACGTCCGAGAGACCGTCGCGACCGAGTGGAGAGCGCTTGGCCGCCTGGAGGACTCATGGCGAATAATCCGGAGGGGATTGTCAACTTGTTCGAGGTTCCATGACCAAGACGCTGGCCAACGATCAGTTCGCGCCTGTGACTGATGCGTTTGGCTTCATCGACGCACCAATCGACCAAGTCAGCGAGTTCATTCGGGAGTGGCGCGAGCGATTGGGCCATCCAGTCTCGAAGTCCGTCGTCAACCTCCCGTTTCCCGAGAGTCTCCGACAACTTGAGCCACTAACGCTTGGCGTGGAGGTGCGCGAACTCACGCTCCGAACTGACAGCCCATGGTCTGCGTACTTCGTGAATGGCCTGCCAACGCCCGACCCGTGGTCACCGATGACGTTCATGGCAAAGGCCCTCAGGCGCCGCGCTGTGATCGTGGGGTGCTCGACGATGGCCGTGCCTCGTGCATCCCCACAGCGCGTCGCGGCGAATGTGCGATTCGACCTGTTGGGCCCCGAGTCCGACGACATCCTCTACGGCGTCCGCGGCGTCCAGATGGCCTGGGACGGGGGCCGATATGTGTTCGTCTCAACAGGTCGACCGCAATCGTTCGAGGAGCCCGCCGCGTACCAGGCTCGTCGAGTGCGGGATCGGTTCACCCCAGACATGTTGGAGCGCTACGCAGCCGCACTCGGGATTCGGCTATTCGACCCGAACTTCTACCGCCCGGAAGGCATGCTCATCGAGCACGCGGTCGACTTCCCCCTCGAGACATACAGCATCGAACAAGCCCAGGCTCGATGGGGCGTCCTGACGCCGCGATAGACACGCCACCATCCGGCGATCACGTGCCTTGGCACAAGTGGGCTGACGGACGCTCACGCAATCCGCGTCTCACTGTGCAACATGTCAACCCAGATGCGCGCCGATGGTTGACATTCCGCGGTATGCGCGCAATATGTCAACCTTGGACAAGACCGGGGTCCGCGGCTGCGGGCCGACGAGGCTCGGGTGAGCGCGCGACGCGCGTGGCCGGACCTCATCTTTGGCGACCGCGCATCGCGTGCGAACCTGTCCAAGGCGGCCAAGGCCGGCTCGATCGTCCGTCTGGCACCCGCCATCTACACCGGCCGCACGCTGACCGACCCAGCCCTGATGGCGCGCGAGCACTGGCGCGAGATCCTGGCGCATGAGCTGCCGGGCGCGGTGCTCGTCGACCGCTCGGCCCGCCAGACGGCGCCGGACGAGCAGGGCCGCGTGTTCGTCGCACACCCGCGGTCCCGTCCGCTGACCATGCCTGGCCTGTCCATCCTGCCCCGTCGCGGTCCCACCGACGTCGCGGGGGACATCGATATCGGCGGCGGGCTGCACCAGAGCTCGGTCGCCCGGGGGCTGCTGGACAATCTCTCGGGAGACGGAACGCGCTATCTGGACCGAACGGACATCGAGCGCTGGGTCACTGACCTCCTCGACGCGCACGGCCCTGACCGACTGAACGAGGTCCGAGACGAGGCACGCCGGCTCGCGCCCATCCTCGGGCGCGGCGCCGCGATGAAACGCCTGGACGGCATCATCGCCGCGGCCCTGTCGACCGGACCCACCGACGTCCTCGTGACGCCCGCGCTCCGATCGCGCGCCTCGGGCGACCCCATCGACCCGGCACGTCTGGAGCGCTTCGAGCGGCTGGCGGCCTACCTGCGTGACCAGGCACCGGACATCCACATGGATGACCGTGCGATCGCCAGCCGACGCGCCCTGCTGCCCTTCTACGAGGCATACCTCTCCAACTTTATCGAGGGCACCGAGTTCACGCTCGACGAGGCCGCGGACATCGCGTTGGCCGGACACATGCCC
>JAXLXC010000077.1:0-5476 GCA_046328155.1 Chloroflexota bacterium | reverse complement strand
CCGCGATGCGCCCCGCCTCGATGACCGCGTCCGTGATGGCGCGCCCACCCTCCGCGGTGGGCAGGTACATCCGGTCCGCGACGGGCCC
The DNA here is from genome assembly GCA_046328155.1 of Chloroflexota bacterium. Taxonomy (GTDB): domain Bacteria; phylum Chloroflexota; class Limnocylindria; order Limnocylindrales; family CSP1-4; genus JAFMJV01. The sequence goes on along the minus strand of JAXLXC010000077.1, from coordinate 5,388 downwards.
TCGCCAGTCGAGGGGTCCCTCGAACCCGGCGAGGCCCAGCCGGATGCCCATGAGGCACCCGATGTTGCCCGAGTTGCAGTCGGTGTCCCAGCCGCCGGTGTTGACGATGGACATCGTCCGCGCGAAGTCGTCATCGCCCCACAGGAGGCTGAGGATCATCAGCCCGTGGTTGGGGACGACATGGACGTTGCCGGGATACAGGTGGTACCCGTAGTGCTCCTCGAGCAGGTCGCGCGCCCTGCGCCAGTCCGGCTCGCGGACGCGCCACGCGCGCAGGTCGCCGATGAGCCGCGCGATGGTGGAATCCCCGGGGATGAACGACAGCCCGGTGTCGAGCAACCGGTCGAGGTCCCGCTCCACGAAGGCCTGCGCCTCCATGGCGGCCAGCAGGGTGGCGGCGTGGACCGCCTCGCCATCGTGGCTCACCCGTGCGGCCGCCTGCGCGAGCCGAGCCGCGCGCGCCGGGTCGCCGGGGCATGCCATCGCCCACGCATCGATGAAGATCTGGGCACCGATCTGCTCCGCGGTCGCCTGCCCGTTGATGTCCATCGAGCCGCTCTCGGGGGCGTGGATGCCGGACTTGAGCCGGAGGTACGCGGTGTGCTCGGTGGAATGGCCGAGGCCGCCCCACCACAGGATCGTCTTGTTCTCGATGAGGTAGTTGAGCCACCCCAGCCCCACCGCCTCGGAGGTCAGGTCTGGGTCGTAGCCGCTGTCCTCGAGCGCCCGGAAGAAGGTGAAGGTCCCGGAGATGTCGTCGTCCGTGACGACGAGCGGCACACCCACCTTGTCGTGGACGTAGTAGGTGATGTCGCCCAGGCGCTCCATGATCCGGTCGTAGGTCCAGCCCTCGACCGGACGACCCAGGTAGACGCCGATGATCTTGCCCAGGACCCCTGCGTAGACGCGCTCCTCGTAGTCGCGCGGGATATCACCCAAGGCGGACCGCCCTCCTGCTCAGGCTTATTCGTATTAGCATCGCCGACGCGAGGCGGTCGGTCAACCCCTCTCCGGCGATCGTGTCATCTCCGGCGATCGCGACGCGACGTACGCGCGCCAGCCGCCCAGGCGGCTGATGTCGCGGTCGGCCGACGTCAGGAGCGCGGGATCGAAGAGCACCCCCGGCACGCGCCGGCCGTCCATGAGCTCGACCTCGTCCACGTACAGCCCGGGTGGCTCGCCGCGGACGACGCGCCCGAGGGTCGCGGGGGGCACGCGATACACTCCCCGGCCACGGAGACCCTCCCCATCGACGCGGTGCATGCCAGGATGCCGGTCGCCGATGGAGTACAGCCGGTACGCGGGTGCCGTCGTCGTCTCCTCCAGGAACTCGGCACCCGCGAGGTTGGCGGTGGAGCGCCAGCCCGCGCATGAGGGTGCCGTTGACGAACAGCAGGGTCGCGCCGTCGACGACCGGGGGACCCACCATCGGGACCGTCGGTGACATGGCTCCTCCCGCCCATGGACCTTCGTCAGCCGGCCGATCATCGGGCCGGGCAGACGGTACCTCGGAGATGATACGTATCAGAGGAGGCTGCGCGCATGTCCCCACGACCGCGGGTGCTGGTCGACCTCACGCCCGCACCATGTTTGAGGTGTTCTCGGAGCGTGACCTCGAGCGCTCCATCGGACCGTCGACGCGGTGTGGGCCAGGACGAGCCGATGCCCGTCGAGGAGGCGCTGGCCGCGCTCGCGGACGTGACCGCGGTCGTCTCCTATGGCTGGCGCTACGGGGAGCTGCCGGCAGCGACCGAACCTGCGCGCGATCATCGACGCCGCGGGCGGTATTTCTTCCGGGGCCTCGACTACGCCGAGTGCTTCGCGCGGAGGCATCCGACCCATGACCGCGGCGCCCGTTCGGACGGTCCGTGGCGGAGATGGCGCTCGGCCTCGCGCTCGCGAGCGCGGAGATCGTCGCGTGCGACCAGTCCATCCGGCGGGGCGACGAGCGCTGGCTGCTGCCTGGACCGCCGGGCTGTTCCTTGTTGGACAAGCCGGTGGGCATCATCGGCTACGGCAGCATCGCGCGCGCCCTGCGACCGCTGCTGGCGCCGTTCGGCTGTCCCGTGAGCGCGTTCGACCCCTGGCCCTCGGAGGGCTACCTGCGCAGCCAGGGCGTCCGGGCGGCGTCGCTCGAGGCGCTCCTCTCGGAATCCCGGGTCATCTTCGTGCTCGCGGTGCCGAGCGCCGAGAACCGGGCCCTGCTCACGCGCGAGCTGCTGAGCGCATCCGTCCCGATGCGGTGCTGGTCCTGGTGAGCCGGGCGCACGTGGTCGACTTCGATGCCCTGACCGAGCCGTGACCGCCGGCCGCTTCCGGGCCGCCATCGACGCCTTCCCGACCGAGCCGCCGCCCCTGGACCATCCCATCCGGAGCGCGCCCAACACGGTCCTCTCGGCGCACCACGCGGGCGCCGTCCAGGAGGGGCTGTGGGACTCCGGCGAGTTCGTGGTGGACGATCTGGAGGCGACATCGTCCAGGGCCTGCCGCCGCAACGGTGCCAGGTCAGCGGTGCCTGAGCCTCATCTCCCGGCTCTATGCGCTCGCGAGTGGCCCGCGGGTCATCGTCTGGAACGAGTTCCGGCAGTGCCGTGGAGACGCCGGCCCTGCTGATGGTCTATCCGGATGGGATCCATGCCGCGATCGCGGACGGCCTCGCCGAGCACGGCATCATCGCCTGCACGGCGACGCTCGACGAGCCGGAGCACGGCCTGACGGCCAAGCGCTTCGCCGACACCGACGTGCTCGTGTGGTGTACACATCGCGCACGACGACGTGGACGATGCGGTCGTGGAGCGAGTCGCGGCGCGGGTTCGGGCGGGCATGGGCCTCGTGGTGCCGCACTCCGGCCAGGGCTCGCGCATCTTCCAGCGCCTGCTGGGCACGACGGGCGGCATCGAGCTGGCGCGAGGACGCCCGGCCCAGCCGGGTCTGACGGTGGCGCCCGGCCACCCCATCACCGAGGGCGTCCCGCTCAGCTTCACCATCCCCGCGGAAGAGGCGTACGCGGAGCCGTTCGACATCCCGGCCCCCGACGAGCTGGTGTTCCCGAGCCTCCCCTTCGAGGGCGGTGAGGCTCTTCCGGAGCGGCTGCTGCTTCATCCGGGGCAGGGGCTTCTGGATCTTCTACTTCCAGCCGGGCCACGAGACGCATCCGACGTACGAGGACCCGATGGTCCTGGCTATCATCGCGAACGCGGCCCGGTGGGCCGCCCGGGTCGGCACGGGGGCATGACGTCCGGATGACCGGACCCGGCGGCGGAGGGCGCATCGCCCTACAAGCGCGTCGACGGTCACGAGGTCCTCGCCGACGTGTGGCTGCCTGCGGGGACCGGCCACACCCCGTGGTGCTGTACCTCCACGGTGGCGGGCTCATCATGGGCGGTCGGTCGGGGTTCCCGCGGACCAGCGGGATGCGCTCCTCGAGGACGGCATCGCCGTGGTGTCCGCGGACTACCGCCTGGCGCCCGAGACCACGCTGCCGGGGATCGCCCAGGACCTGGACGATGCGGTGGGGCATGGGTGCGGGGCGACGGGGGCGCGGCCGCCTGCCCCGACCCCGGCCGCCTCGCGGTGATGGGAGGCTCGGCGGCGGCTACCTGTCCCTCCTCGCGGGCATGCGCGCCCAGCCCACGGCTCGCGGCGGTGGTCGCGTTCTATGGCTACGGCGACATCCTGGGCGAGTGGTACACCCGGGCCTCGCCGTTCTACCTGCGCGAGCCGCTCGTCGCGGAACCCGTGGCACGAGCCGCCGTGGGGAGCGCACCGGTGAGCGATGCCGCTGACAACCCTGGCCGCCGTGCCTTCTACCCTTCTGTCGCCAGCAGGGCCGTTGGCCACGCGAGGTGGGCGGGGTCGACCCCGACCGCATCGAGGTAGCTGGAGGCGTTCTGCCCGGTCCGCCACGTGGACGCCGGTCATCCCCCCACGCTGCTGCTCCACGGCGACGAGGACACGCGGACGTGCCGTACGAGCAGTCGGTGGACATGGCCGCGGGCGTTCGCGGCGGCCGGCGTGCGTCATGAGTCGATCACGATCCATGGGGGACCCCATGGGTTCGACTCGCAGGTGGAGCGCCCGCGAGTCGCGGCGGCGCTGGTCCGCGTCCGTTCGTTCCTCGCGGACGCCCTCCTCCCAGCACGCGGACCGGCCTGACGAGTCGGCCGCCACGGCCGCGGGGCATGACGCACGCGGACGTCGCGAAGGCCCGCTTCCCGATGGGTGTATTCTCAGACCGACAGTCGGTCTGGGAATGACGCGAGCCGACGCCCGGGAGGATCGGGCGCCCGCGGACGACCCCGACCGCAGGGAGGCCATCCGTGGCCCGCACCATCGACATCGAGCAGCGCGCCGTCCGTCGCGAGGCCTTCGTGGACACCGCGGAGCGGTTGTTCCGGACGCAGGGCTACGCGGACACGAGCATCCAGGACATCCTCGATGCGCTGGGGGCCTCGCGGGGCGCCTTCTATCACTACTTCGGCTCGAAGACGGAGCTGCTCGAGGCGGTCACCGACCGGGTCGTGACGACCGCGATCGCGGCGGCCATGCCCGTCGTGGAGGACCCGGTCCTCTCCGCGCCCGAGAAGCTCGAGGGCCTCTTCCGCTCGATCCAGCGATGGAAGGAGCTCCGCGCTGACCTGATGCTGGGACTCCTCGGGGCCTGGCTCTCGGACGACAACGCGCTCATGCGCGAGAAGTACCGACGTGGCGTCCAGGCGGCGCTCATCCCACCCCTCACGTCCATCGCGGAGCAGGGCATCACGGAGGGCAGCTTCGAGGCGACGTCGGCCGAGGGCGTCGCGCGCGGCATCGTCCACGTGGTCCTGGGTCTGCAGGAGCAGGTGATCCAGCTCTATGTCGACCGCCACGACGGCCTCGTCACGTTCGACGACGTCTGGCGGATCCTCTCCCCGTATCCCGGCATCTTCGAACGGATCGCGGGGCTCCGCCCCGGGTCGTTCCAGATCGCCGACGAGACGACCCTGCGGCAGTGGTTCGGCTGAGCCACGCACGCGACACGAAAGGAGTCTCAGCCAATGACCGCCGTCATCCGGACGGAAGGACTGACCAAGTCCTACGGGGCGCAGCGCGGCATCATCGACGTCGACCTCGAGGTGAGCCAGGGTGAGGTGTTCGGCTTCCTCGGCCCCAACGGGGCGGGCAAGACGACCACCATCCGCACCATCCTCGACCTCATCCGACCGACGAGTGGCCGGGCGTTCGTGTTCGGCATCGAATCGAACGTCGACCCCGAGGCCATCCACCGCCGGGTGGGCTACATCCCCGGCGAGTTCGCGCTCTACGACCGCCTCACCGGCGGCCAGACCATCGAGTACTTCGCCAACCTGCGGGGCGGCGTGGACCCGACCTACCAGCACGACCTCATCG
>JAXLXC010000076.1:0-5694 GCA_046328155.1 Chloroflexota bacterium | reverse complement strand
CGTCCGTGGCCACGAAGTACACGACGTCGCCCACCGCCGTGAGGTCGTCGGGCCGCGACCCGCCGGCGGCCCTGAGGTCGACCACCTGCCTCGTCCCGGACTCCGTCCCATCGCTGGTCCACAGCTCGCTGCCATGGGTGCCGTCGTTGGCCCGGAAGTACACGCTCCCACCGACCGCGGTCAGCGCGGCGATGGCCGACCCGTGGGCGCCTGCGCGGATGTCGGCCACCAGCCGGGTCCCGTCGGCCGTGCCGTCGGACGTCCACAGCTCCCGACCGTGGGTCGTGTCGCCGGCCGTGAAGAACAGCCGGTCGCCGGCAACGACGAGCCCTCGCGGTGCGCCCCGCGCAGGGACGCGCAGGTTGCGGACGCGCACGGTGCCCTTGGCGGTGCCGTCGGTCGCCCACAGGTCGCGACCCGTCCTCGATGTCGCCACGAAGTACACCCGTCGGCCCATCACGACGAGGTCCGTGGGGTAGGAGGCGGGCGAGGCGGGCCGGATGTCCTTGAGCTCGCCGCCGTGGCCCTCGTCGTCGACCGACCACAGCTCCACGCCATCGCCACCGCGCTCGCCCTGGGCGGCGAACACCACCCGCCGGCCGAGGACCGTCATCGACGCAGGCCCCACGGCCTCGGGATACGTCATCCACGAGCGAGGATCGCCCGTGCGGTAGGTCGGCGCGATGCCCCACAGCCGCGGCGCGGTGGTCGGCGAGCCAACCTGGGCCGAGAGGAACAGCGACACGTCGGTGGGCGTGAGGCCGGTCGGCGCTGAGCCCTCGTCGATCGGGTTGATGTCCCGCAGCATCCGGGTGCCCAGGACGGAGCCATCGCTCGCCCAGGGCTCGGAGCCCGTGCTGCCGTCGTCCGCGGTGAAGATGGCCAGAGGCCCCAGCCGGCTCAGGTCGAGGATGTCCGACCAGTCGCCGCCGTCCTGGAGGTCGACGAGCCGACCCGTGCCGGCAGCGGTCCCGTCGGTGACCCACAGCTCGTCGTGCTGACGCACGAAGAACGCCCGCTCGCCAGGGCCAACCTGGGGCGCCGCCGACGGCTCGTCCTCGAGCACGGTGATGGGGCGCGTCCCGCTCGCGGTGCCGTCGGTGGCCCACAGGCCTGGCGGGTCGTCCTCGTCGTCCGCGTTCAGCTCGAACAGCAGCTCGTCGCCCAGCCTGCCGAGCTGCTCGGGCGCGTTCCTGCGATAGGTCGCCACGATCGACGTGCCCTCCCGGGTCCCATCGGTGGTCCAGACCTCGGTGACCGAGCGGCTCCCACGCCGGACCGAGGCGAAGCGGAGCTGGTCGCCGACCGTCGTGACGTCGCTGATGCACGGGCCGATCCGGCCCAGGACCTCGGCCGCCCGCCGCGTCCCCTGTCGGGTGCCGTCGCTGACCCACAGGTCGCCGCTCCCCTCGCAGTCGGCGCCGTCCTGCCAGTGGCGGACGAACCAGACCTTCGACCGGAACGCCGTGAACTGGTCCATCCCCTCGATGGGCCAGAAGTCGCTCAGCTCCTCGCCGGTGTCGCCGATCGTGCCCAGCGAGCGCGTGCCCTGGTCGGTGCCGTCGGTGGCCCACAGCTCGGTGCGGGCCTGGCCCTGCCGGTCGACGGTGAGGAACAGCGTCCCATCCAGGTCGAACGGATGCCACATCGAGTGCACCTTGGGCCCCAGGTCCCCGACCGGCGCCGTAGCCCCCGTGTCGGGGTCGACGAGCACCAGCCGCTGTTCGGCGTAGCCCTGGCCGTTCTGGACGGCGAAGATCCGGCCGCCCGAGATGGCCAATGGCCACACGTCGCCTCGCGCGAGCGGGCTGGCGCCCTCGATGGTGCCGCCCGCCCGCCAGATGGCCGTTCCCTGGCCGTCATCCGCGGCGAGCACCACGCCGTCCCGGAAGGCCATGAGCGACGACGGGTCGGAGCCCTCCGGCCCGGGATGGATGTCCGCCACGAGCGAGGTGCCCTCCGGCGTGCCATCGGTGCGCCACAGTTCCCGGCCGTGCGCCGGGTCGTTCGCCGCGAAGAAGACGACCCCGCCGGACTCCACGAAGCCCCTCGGCTCGGAGCCCTCGCCGGGACGCAGGTTGACCACGAGCTGAGGCGGCGAGGCCGCCACCACCTGGGTCGGCACGAGGGACAGCGAGGCCGTCGCGATGCCAGCCACCACAACCAGCCAAACCCGAGACGGGCCCATCAGACAGCCTCCGAGCACACCCTCCACGCGCTGAGACGCGCGGCCGCGCCGAGGATCACGTCTCCTCGCGCTCGACCTCGGATCTGGGCGCGGGCCGGCGCCGCGGCAGCGGCAGCCCGGAGACCCCCGCCACGAACGACGCCTGGCGCGCCCATTCGGCGGACAGCTGCTGCTCCTCCACCGAGAGGATGCCCAGTCGGCCGAGGCTGGAGAGCTCGTCGCGGATGTAGGTCTTGAGCATCTCGGGGCCGTCGGTGTTGATGGTGAAGCGCACGCCGTGCTGCTTGAACGCGCCCAGGATCCAGCGCATCTCGTCCCAGCCGGACACCACGCGCGTGTTGAGGTTGCTCGTGGGGCAGACCTCGAGCGTGATGCCGTGCTCCCGGATCATGTGCATCGTGCGTGGGTCGAAGGCCGCCTTGATGCCGTGGCCGATGCGTGACGGCTCGAGGTGACGCACCACCTCGCCGATCTCGTCCACGGTGCCGGACTCGCCCGTGTGAACCGTGATGCCCAGGCCCTTGCGCCTGGCGCGATGGAACTGCCGCTGGTAGTCGGCGGGCCGGAAGGTCCCCGACTCGGGGCCCGCGATGTCGATGCCCACGACGCCCCGGGCGCGATACGCGATCGCCTTCTCCACGATGATCTCGTTGAGATGGATGGGGAAGGCGCGGTCGAGGCAGAGGATGAGCCCCGGCGTGACCGGGTACTCCAGAATCGCCCGGTCCATGCCCCGGATCGCCGCGCTGATGATGTGGTCCAGGTCCTGCTCGCCACCCCGGTTGCGCTTCATGGGGTTGAAGCGCACCTCGACGGTGGTCACGTTGTTCTTGCGATACGCCCCGCCGATGACCTCGTAGACCGACCGCTCCACGGCCAGGGGCGAGGACTGGATGAGCTCGGTCCAGTGGAACAGCTCGAGATAGCCGTCGAACGAGCGGGCGCGTCGCGGGGACACGGTGATCATGTCCCGGAACTCCCAATAGTCCTTGGTCGGCAGCCGGATGCCCTGTGCGTGGGCGATGCCCCACATGATGGAGGGCGTCACGGCGCCGCCCAGATGGCAGTGGAGCTCGGTCGGGGGGACGGTGCGAGGCAGGACCGTGGGCACGTGGCGATGCTAGCGTGTCGCACGAGGAGGGACCGATGAGCCGACGCAACCGAGCCGGGGTCGCCCTGGTGCTGGCGGGCACGATGGCGCTGGCCATGCGGGGTGGCGTGGGGGCGCAGGCCCTGGGCCATCGCCATCCACACCCGGGGGCTCCGTGGTCCCCGCGTGGGCGGCGCCGCCCGTCCACGCCGGGGTCGACTACCAGATCGGTGGCGACTACCCCTGCCCGACGGCGTGGCCGTGGTGTCGCGCAACTGGCTCGCCGGCGCGGCACCCGACGACGCCTATGGCATCTGCTATGTCAACACGTTCCAGACGCAGGACGACGAGGACGACGTCGACCGCCCCGACGAGCGCTCCAACTGGCCCGCCGACCTGGTGCTCCTGGGGCTGGGCGACGACCCCAACTGGGGCGGCGAGTACCTCATCGACATCTCCCACCCCGGAGCGACGCGCCGAGGCGGCGGCGTGGCTGGAGCCCATGGTCGCGACATGTGCCGCCAAGGGCTTCGAGGCCGTCGAGTTCGCCAACCTCGACTCCTGGACAAGGTTCCAGGACACCCCCATCAGCCGACCAGGTCCCCTTCGACGAGGACGACGCGATCGCCTTCGCGGAGCTGCTGGCTGCCATGGCCCCATGCGCACGGCCTCGCCGCCGGCCGAGAAGAACACGGTCGAGCTGCCGGCCGACGTCGCCCGTGGCCGGTCGGCTTCGACTTCGTGGTCGCCGAGGGGTGCGGCCACTGGGACGGAGTGCCAGGGCTACGTGGACGTGTACGGCGACCACGTCATCGCCATCGAATACGAGCAGGCCATTCCGGGCGACGTGCGCGGGCTTCGGCGACCGCATCTCCGTGGTGCTCCGAGACGTCGACGTCACGACGCCCGGCTCCGACACCTACCAGTACGCCCGCTGCCCGGTGCCGGACGGGGGCGGCTGACCCGACGCCCCACCGGCGGACCCGAGGCCGCGCCGGCTGCGTCAGCGCGCCGGGGGCACGTAGCGCCACAGCTGCTGGCCGCGGATGCCATCGTCACCCACGAACCAGACGACGCCGTCCTGCGACACCAGCGAGTTGACCGCGCCGTTGCCCCTGGAGTTGATGTCGAGCGCCTGACGCGTGCCAGCCGGGGTGCCGTCCGTCTGCCACAGCTCGCGGGTGCTGCGCTGGCCGGCCGGGAAGAACCACCGCCCGCCCGCCGCGGCGACGTCCACGGTGGCCCGCCACCCGTCCGCCGTGTCACCCAGGACGGTGACCTGGCCGCCCGTCGCGTTGGACGCGGCGAGCCCGCCGCCGACGCGCACGAACAGCCGCCCGCCCTCCACCTGCATCGGCGAGAGCTCGTCCATGGTGACCGTGGGCCGCGTCTGGACCGTCGTGGCGTTGGTGCCCTCCGACCGCCACAGGCGTGGCCGCTCGGTGATGTCACCGTTGGCGCGTTCCACCATGTTCCCGAACATGGCCAGCCGGCGGAACGCCACCAGCTCGGCCCAGGGGTACTTGGCCGCCGTCAGCTCGCGGGTGCCGGCGGTGGTGCCATCACTCGTGAACAGGAACGGCCCGTCGAGGGCACAGCCCCCGTCGTCATGGCTGCCCAGCAGGAACAGGCGGGACCCGGTGCTCACGATCCGGCTGAACAGGATCAGCTGGGACGCGATGCGCTGGGTGCCCCCGCTCGTGCCGTCGGTCCGCCACAGCTCGTTGTAGCTCCGCCGGGCATCGAAGTACAGGATGTCGCCCATGACCACCCAGCGGGTCGGCTGCACGTAGTCGTATTCGCTGACCCCGGTCGCCCTGCCCACCGAGATGTCCTTGACCATGCGGGTCCCGGCGCTCGTGCCGTCGGTGCGCCACAGCTCCCCGCCATGGGTGCCATCGCTGGCGGCGAAGAACACCCGGTCGCGGAACACGATGAACGAGCCCGGGTTGGAGCCGCGGGTCCCCGGCCGGATGTCCTTGACCATGCGCGTCCCGGCGCCCGTGCCGTCGGTGCGCCACAGCTCCCGCCCGTGGGTGCCGTCGCCGGCGCTGAAGTAGACGATGCCATCGAGCACCACGAAGTCGCGCGGCGAGGAGCTGGTGGCACCCGGTGCGATGTCCTTGAGGCGACGCGCGGTGGTCGGCGTGGCGATCCACAGCTCGCGCCCCCGACCGTCCTCGCGCGCCGAGAACACGAGGCTGCCGAGGTACGGCGTCAGGTACGCCGGCTTGGCGCCGACGGTGTCGCGATAGCTGCGGGCGCCCGACGCGATGCCCGCGGCGGCGGCGGTGGGCGGGATGAGCGTGATCCCCGCGACCGCGCTGACGGGGCGCGTGCCGCCCTGCTCGCCGACCGGCGCCGCGGAGGGCGTGGCGTCCGTGGTCTGGGCGAGGCCCGAGATGCCCCGCCCGCA
>JAXLXC010000075.1:0-6064 GCA_046328155.1 Chloroflexota bacterium | reverse complement strand
CTCGTCCAGCCCCACCGAGGCGCGGAGGACGCGGTCATCGCGGCGCGCCCCGAGGTGGTGACCGTGTTCGACGAGACGATCGCCGGGCGCGTGGGATCCGCGGCGGTGCGCGCCGGCACCACCCAGGCCGTGCTGCTCCGCGTGGTCGCGCCGGGCGACCGGTTCTACTTCGGGCATGGCGGCGGGTTCGCCCTCGAGGAGGTCGAAGCCGTCGCTCGCCGGGTCGATGCGCTGCCCGGGCTGCGGGTCGCGGGCGTGACCACGTTCCCGGCGCTCCTCGCCGACCGGGATGCGGGCGTCATCGCGCCCACCCACAACCTGGGCACGCTCGCGCGCGCGGCGGATCGGCTCCGCCGAGCCGGCTTCGCGGTGGAGCAGGTCAACGCGCCCGGCACGACGTCCTCGGGGACGCTGCGGCTGCTCGCGGACGCGGGGGCGACCCACGCCGAGCCAGGCAACGCGCTCCATGGCACGACGCCCCTGATGGCCCTCGACGAGCGGGCGCCGGAGCAGCCTGGCGTGGCGTACGTGAGCGAGGTCTCGCACATCGATGGCCCCGAGGCCTACGTGTTCGGGGCAGGCCTCTACATCGACCGAGTCCTGGGCGAGTACGAGCTGCGGGCCCTGGTGGGACGCGACGACGCCGCGCTGGAGCGGCCCGTGCCCGCCGAGATGGCACCCGACGGCGCCATCCACTACTACGCGAAGCTCCATCTGGGCTCCCACCACGACGTCCGGGTGGGCGACACGGTGGTCTTCTGCTTCCGCCCGCAGGTCTTCGTGACCCGGGGGCGGACCCGCTCCATCAGGGGTCTGGGCACGGGCCATCCCGTGCTGGGTCACAGCCACGACGTGGACGCGCGACGCGTCGATGGCGTGGCCTGAGCCGACCGGCAACCCATAGCAAGGGGGTCACACGATGCGGCGACGTCGATCCATCACCGGAGGGCTGGCGGCCCTCCTCGCCCTGGCGATCGCCCTGCCGGCGGCCGCGCAGGACGCGAGCCCGGCGCCACTCGACCTGGAGGCGGCGACGGTCGGACCCAACGGCGAGGCCTCGACAGCAGCGGGCGACCTGGCTCCCCTCACCGACGACGAGATCGCGCAGATCCGGGCGGGCGGCCACTCCGCCGCGCTGCTGTGGGCGGGCGCCGGGACCTGGTACAACGCGCTGACCGCGGGTGCGCGGGATGCGGCCGAGCGCCTGGGCATCGAGATCGTCACCGAGGCCGAGGCGAACTTCGACCCTGCCCGCCAGGCGACGGACGTGGAGACCGCCCTGGCGCTCCGGCCGGACATCATCCTGACGCTGCCGGTGGACCCGGTGTCGGCCGCCCAGGCGTTCCGCCCCGCGGTCGACGCAGGGGCGAAGCTCGTGTTCGTGGACAACGGCATCGACGGCTACGCGGCCGGGACGGAGTACGTCACGGTCGTCACCGGCGACCACTTCGGGATGGGCAAGACGGCCGCCGACCTGATGGCCGAGGCGATCGGCGGCAGCGGCGAGATCGGCTTCATCTTCCACGACGCGGACTACTACGTGACCAACAACCGCGACCGGTACTTCAAGGCCGCCATCGAGCAGCGCTACCCGGACATCACCATCGCGGCGGAGCAGGGGTTCGCCGAGGAGGGCAGGACCCAGGAGATCGCCGCCGCGATGCTCGCCCAGAACCCCGACCTGGACGGCATCTACGTCGCCTGGAGCTCCGCGGCCCAGGGTGTCGTCGCGGCGCTCCGCGAGGCGGGCAAGACTGACGTCAAGGTGGTCGCCTACGACCTCGATGCCGTCAACGACCTGGACATGGCCCAGTGCGGCAACATGTACGCGGTCGCCCTCGACTGGCCGTACCTCGAGGGGCAGCTGATGATCGAGGTCGCCGCCCGGTCGCTCCTCGGGCAGTCGGTGCCGCCGTTCATCACCGTGCCGGTGCAGACCGAGACACGGCCGACGATCCTCCAGGTGTGGGCCGAGAACGTCCACGCGGACCCGCCCCAGGAGATCGTCGAGGCCCTCGAGACCGAGTGCTGAGCCGCACATGACCGCTCCGTCCGGAGGCCCGGCAGCCACCCTCCCGCCGACCGTGCGACAGCGCCTCGCTGCCGCACGGCCCGGCAACCTCATCGTCTACGTGGGGTTCTTCGCGATCCTCGCGTTCTTCGCGGTGGCGCTCCAGGACCGCGGCTTCCTGACGCCCGACAACTTCGCCAACATCGCCCGCCAGACCGCCATGGTCTCGATCATGGCGTTCGGCATGACCTACGTGCTCTCCGCGGGCGAGATCGACCTGTCCATCGGGGCGGTCGTGGGCCTGACCGCGCTCGTGTGCGCGGTCCTGCTGCGCGACGACCTGCCCGTCGTGGTGGCGGTCGCGGGGGCGATGGGCGTGGGCATCGGCGTCGGCCTCGCCAACGGCCTGCTGACGACCAAGCTGCGCATCCCCTCGTTCCTCGTGACGCTGGGCATGATGAGCATCGTGACGGGCGTCGCCCGGGTCCTCACGGACCTGGAGGCGGTGCCCATCACGGACAAGGGGTTCGCGTTCGTGTTCGGGTCGGGCAGCGTGGGACCCATCCCGGTGCTGCTCATCTGGACCGCCGTGGCCCTGGTCGTGGCCCACGTCGTGTTCCGACGCACGCCGTTCGGTCGCCAGGTCCTGGCCACCGGCGGCAACAGGGTCGCCGCGCGCTACTCCGGCATCCGCACCGACCGCATCGCCATCGCCGCGCTTCGTCATCAGCGGTGGGGACTGCGGCGCTCGCCGGGCTGCCGTACGCGGGCCGCCTCCAGGGCTTCGGCCACCTACGGCGAGACGGACCTCATGATGGTCATCGCGGCGACCGTCATCGGTGGCACCTCGATGTTCGGGGCGGGCGTGGTTTCATCGTGGGTGCCTGTGTGGGCTCGCTGCTCATGGGCATGCCTTCAACGGCCTGCTGCTGATGGGCCTGTCCGTCTCGGAGCAGCTCATCGCCCGGGGCGCGATCATCATCCTCGCCGTCGCGCTCAGCTCTGCGCGAGGCCCGCTCGTGAGCGTCGCCGCGGCCTGACCGCGCGGACGCCGCGGTGGTCCTCCGCGCGAGCGCATCCGCAAGACGTTCGGCGGGGTGACCGCCCTCGCCGGTGGACTTCGCCCTGCCGGCGCGGCGAGGTCCACGGGCTCATCGGCAAGAACGGGAGCCGGCAAGTCGACCCTGGTCAAGGTGCTCAACGGCGTCCACCGGCCTGACGCCGGCGAGCTGGAGCTCGATGGCCGGCCGCTGGTGCTCCGAGTCGCCGCCGACGCACGGCGTGCGGGCATCGCCATGGTGTTCCAGGAGTTCAGCGCCATCCCCACCCTGTCGGTCGCGCACAACGTGTTCCTGGGCCACGAGCCCCGCACCGCCCTGCATCTCACGGACGAGGGCGAGGCGCGCCGACGCACCAGCCAGATCCTGGGGGACCTGGGCGTGTCCATCGACCCGGCGGCCGAGGTGGGCAGCCTGCCCGTGGGGTCCCAGCAGCTGGTCGAGATCGCCAAGGCCGCGTCGTGGTCACCCAGCATCCTCATCCTCGACGAGCCCACCGCCTCGCTGTCCCAGGCGGAGGTGGCCATCCTGTTCCAGGTCCTGGCCCGCCTGCGGGAGCGCCAGGTCTCCATCGTGTACATCTCCCACCATCTCCAGGAGGTGCTGGGGATCTGCGACACCATCACCGTCCTGCGGGACGGGCGGGTCGGTCTCGCGGGCCGCGCCAGGGACCTGTCGCTCGACGCGATCGTCACGGCCATCACGGGCCGGGAGGCGCGCGACAGCCTGCCCAATCGGGGGCACGTGGACCGACGCGGGCCACCCGCGCTCGAGCTCCGCGGCTGGCGCCTGGGGGTTCGGCTCGATGACGTGTCGCTGACGGTCCATCCCGGCGAGGTGCTGGGTGTCGCGGGCCTGCTGGGCAGCGGGCGCACCTCCCTCCTCCGGTCGATCGTGGGCCTCGAGCCCGGGACCCAGGGCGAGCTGCTCGTGGGCGGCACCCGCCGTCGCCCGGCGTCACCCGCGGATGCCATCGGCGTGGGCATCGCCTACGTGCCGGAGGACCGCCGGCGGGAGGGCATGGTGGCCGGCCAGTCGGTGGAGAGCAACCTGCTCCTGGGGGTCTGGGACCGACTCGTGCGTCACTTCCTGCTCGACGACGGCGCGGCGGACGCCCGGGCCCGGGAGCTGATCGAGCAGCTTGCCATCCGCACCTCTGGCCCCGACCAGCTGATCGAGCATCTGAGCGGCGGCAACCAGCAGAAGGTCGTGGTCGGTCGGTCGATGGCGCGCGAGCCCCGGGTGCTCCTGCTCGACGACCCCACGGCGGGCATCGACGTGGGCTCGCGACGCGAGCTGCTGGGCCACGTGCGGCGGTTCGCGGACGCCGGTGGCGCGGTGGTCCTGGTCAGCTCCGAGCTCGACGAGCTGTCGGACGTGGCGGACCGGGTCCTGCTCCTGGACAAGGGCGCCGTGGTGCGCGTGATCGACCCGGCCGCGGGCGACCAGCTGGACGAGGCCACCCTCCTCCGGGCCATCGCGGAGGCATCGCTCCGAGGGTCCACGGGCCCCGCCAGCTCCGGGGTCGCAGCCCCGGCGGGGTAGACTCCGGGGCATGACCGACGCGCCCGCCTCCCCTCGCATCAAGATCACCTACGCCACCCTGCGCAACGACAACGAGGAGCTGCACCGGCTGTTCGATGCCGGCCTCGGGGAGGCGCGCGCGCTCCTGGGCGGCAGCTACCGCAACCTCATCGACGGTGCGGAGCGCGACGGCGATGGCACCTTCGAGAAGCGGTCGCCCATCGACGGGACCGTCATCGGGACGTTCGCCAGGGGGACCCGCACGGACGTCCAGGACGCCATCGCGGCGGCGCGCGCCGCCTACCCGGCGTGGGCGCATCGCCCATGGCGCGAGCGCGTCGAGCTGCTGCGGCGTGCCGCGGACCTCATCTCCGAGCGACAGATGATGATCGCGGCGGTGGTCGCGATGGAGGTGGGCAAGAACCGCCTCGAGGCGCTCGGCGACGTCGAGGAGACGGCCGACCTCATCCGCTGGTCGTGCGACATGGTCGAGCAGAACGACGGCTTCGACCATCCCATGGGCAACCTGGGCGACCCGAGCGTGCACACGCGATCGGTGCTCAAGCCGTATGGCGTGTGGGGCATCATCAGTCCCTTCAACTTCCCGTTCGCGCTCTCCGGCGGCCCATCGGGCGGGGCGCTCGTGGCGGGCAACACGGTGGTCTACAAGCCGTCCTCGGACACGCCCCTGTCGGGCGTCCTGCTCACCCGGGTGATGCGCGACGCGGGCCTGCCGGATGGCGTGTTCAACATGGTCATGGGCCCCGGCGAGACCGTGGGCCAGGAGATCCAGACCAACCCGGGCGTGGACGGCATCCTGTTCACGGGGTCGTTCGAGGTGGGCTACCGGCTCTACCACGAGTTCCCCCGGCCGTACCCCAAACCGGTCATCGTGGAGATGGGCGGCAAGAACCCCACCATCGTGACCGCCCACGCGGACCTGGACGAGGCCGCCGAGGGTGTCATGCGCGCGGCGTTCGGGCTGTCGGGCCAGAAGTGCTCCGCCAACTCCCGGGTGTATGTGGAGCGGCCGGTGTACGACCGCTTCCTGGGACTGCTGGTCGACAAGACGAGGGCCATCGCGGTCGGCGACCCGCTCGACAAGGCCAACTGGATGGGCCCCGTCATCAACGACAAGGCCGTGGCGCGCTACCAGGAGGCGGCGGCCGAGGCACGCACCGATGGCGCGATCGCGCTGGGTGGCGAGCGACTGACCGGCGGGGACTACGACCAGGGCTTCTTCGTGGCGCCCACCATCGTGACCGGCCTGTCCACGGACCACCGCCTGCTCCACGACGAGCTGTTCCTGCCCGTCGTGGTGGTGCTCCCGGTGGACTCGCTCGACGAGGCGCTCCGGCTCTCGAATGCCAACATCCAGGGCCTGACGGCGGGCGTCTACACCGAGGACGCGGACGAGCAGGCCCAGTTCCTCGACCAGATCGAGGCGGGCGTGGTGTACGTCAACCGGCGT
>JAXLXC010000074.1:0-6279 GCA_046328155.1 Chloroflexota bacterium | reverse complement strand
TCCTTCGCGCTGGGGTCGAGTCCTCCATCGAGCCGATCGAGCTTGGCTTGGGCGACCGGATGTTGCTCCGACCAGGAGAACGCCTCGCGACCGACGGAGTGATCCGGCAAGGCGCGAGTGCACTCGACCTGTCGGCGATCACCGGCGAGTCGATCAGCGTCGAGGTCGGCCCGGGAGCGGCGGTCCTCGCAGGGGCCATCAACGGTCCCGGCGCGCTCGAGATCGAGGTCACGGCCCGGACGTCTGACAGCTCGCTCGCCCGGGTGGTCCGCATCGTGGAGCAGGCGCAGGAACGCAAGGGCCGCAGCCAGCGGTTGGCGGACCGGATCGCCCGTCCACTGGTGCCGGGCGTCCTGGTGCTCGCGATCGCTATCGCGGTCCTCGGCAGCGTCCTCGGCGATCCGGGCGTCTGGGTGCCACGTGCACTGGTCGTGCTGGTGGCGGCGGCCCCGTGCGCGTTCGCCCTATCCGTTCCGGTCACCGCGGTGTCGGCCATCGGAGCCGCGAGCCGGGTGGGGGCGGTGGTCAAGGGAGGAGCGGCACTGGAAGCTCTCGCACTGGTGCGAATCGTCGCCCTCGACAAGACCGGGACGTTGACACGGAACCTCCCGCGAGTTGTGGACATCCGGCCGGCACCAGGCGTCGCCGAACTTCGGCTGCTCGAGGTGGCGAGCTCTCTGGAACTCCGAAGCGAGCATCCGCTGGCGTCCGCGATCATGGCGGCGGCGCCCCACGCGACCCCTGCCAGCGACGTGTCCGCCGTCCCGGGCGCCGGTGTCGTGGGCACGGTGGACGGAGTTCGTGCC
The DNA here is from genome assembly GCA_046328155.1 of Chloroflexota bacterium. Lineage (GTDB taxonomy): Bacteria > Chloroflexota > Limnocylindria > Limnocylindrales > CSP1-4 > JAFMJV01. Next base: position 5,473 of record JAXLXC010000074.1, on the reverse strand, counting down.
CGACTCGGGCGCCCGCGATTCATCGACGCCGGATCACTGCTGCCAGAGGTCGAGCGGATGGAGGCCGCCGGCATCACCGTCGTGCTCGTGGAGGAGGCCGGTGAGCTACTTGGCGCGATCGGCGTCCGCGACGAGCTTCGCCCGGAGGCCCGGGAGTCTGTCACCGCACTGAGGGATCTCGGCCTCGACCTGGTCGTGCTGAGCGGGGACAACGCCCTGACCGCCGCAGCGATCGGGGCGCTCGCAGGCATCGCCAACGTCCAGGGCGGGCTCGACCCGGAACAGAAGGCCGCCTTCATCGCGTCCGCGCGGTCCACCGCGGTCACCGCGATGGTGGGCGACGGGATCAACGATGCGCCGGCTCTCGCCAGCGCGGACGTCGGGATCGCGATGGGCGCGATGGGCAGCGACGTGGCGATCGAGACCGCGGACGTGGCGCTCATGGGCGACGACCTGCGCCACCTCCCGGCGCTCATCGGTCACGCTCGCCGGGCGAGGCGCATCATGCTCCAGAACCTCCTGATGTCCGGCGCGATCATCGCGGTCCTGGTGCCTCTCGCGGCCGCGGGCGTGCTCGGCCTGGCAGCGGTTGTCGTGATGCACGAGGTGGCCGAGGTCATCGTCATCGCCAACGGGGTCCGGGCGGCGCGCCTGCCGAGGCGGGCCGCATGAAACCTCGGCGGGTTGCGTGATGGAGCTCACGTTGGGCCTTGCCCTGATCGCCGGGCTGATCTCGTTCCTGTCGCCATGCGTCCTGCCTGTCGTGCCGGCCTACCTCGGCCAGCTCGGTGCGACGCGCGCGCTCGGCAACGCTGCACCATCGGGGCCTACGCTCACCCTTTCATCGCCAGCCGCGGGGATGGTCGCCGCCGGCAGCCGCTTTGGCGGCTGGACATGGGGGACCCTTCCCGCGGCCATCGCGTTCGTGGTCGGGTTCGGCGGCGTGTTCACCGTCGTGGGCATCGCCGTGACCGCGGCGGTGAGCCCGCTGCGCGACAACCTGCCCCTGCTCCGCCAGGCCGGGGGCGTGCTCCTCATCGTGATGGGCCTCAACCTCATGGGCGTCCTGCACCTTCGCACCCTGGCCCGTTCATGGCGGCCGCTCGATCGCTACGTCACCTTCAGCACCAGGCCACGGCGCGGCGTTCTGGGCGGCCTGGTTCTCGGTAGCGTGTTCGCGGTCGGTTGGACGCCCTGCATCGGGCCGACCCTGGGCGCGATCCTGACGATGGCGGCCCTCGCGCCCGGCCAGGCGGCGGCCCTGCTGCTGGCCTACAGCGTGGGCCTGGGCATCCCCTTCCTCGCCCTGTCGCTCGCTGTCGACCGGGCGCCGCGCCTGGTCCGCCCGCTCCTCAGACATGGTCGCGCCATCGAGGTCATCGGGGGCGGACTGGTCGTCCTGATGGGGTTCGCGCTCCTGTTCGACTGGCTGCGCATCATCGCGGGCTCCTTCCGGGCCTGGTGGCCGCAGGTCTGATGGACCCCACAGCGCCTCCCGTCCAGAGGTCCGGTCGTGCGGGCAGGAGACTGATCGGGCCGTTCACCGTCGGCCACGTCCTCGCGCTTAGCGCGAGCCTGCTGGTCACCGCCGTGCTGCTCCTCGCCCTCACGAGCCCGCTGGGCGCACCCAGCGACGCGGGGGCTCCGGTGCCAGGGGCCAGCTTCTACAGGGTGGGCGAGGCGGGCACGGGGCTCGCCATCGGGAACCGACCGCCACCGCTCGCTGGCGACGGCGCTGCCCTCGTGGACCTCGACGGCGTGATCGTCGACCTCTCTGGCCTGGAGGGACGGCCCGTGTGGGTGGTCTTCTGGGCGACCTGGTGCCCACCCTGCCAGCAGGAGACCCCGGACCTCCAGAGGGCCTGGGAGGCGAACGAGGACACCGGGCTGCAGCTCGTCGCGGTCAACGTCCAGGAGTCGGCGGGGGTGGCGCGCGAGTACGCCGCGACATATGGCCTCACCTATCGCATCGCGCTCGACCCGACGGCCGGCGCCTTCCGGGTGTGGGGTGTGTTCGGGCTCCCGACGCACTACTTCATCGGCCGGGACGGGACGATCCGTGACCGCTGGTTCGGCCCGCTCTCGCTCGCGCAGATGCAGCAGCGCATCGACCTCATCAAGGGGACGTGAGTGGTGGCCAAGAAGAGACGTTCGACGCCCACGCCGCGAAAGTCCGTCAAGCCCGTGCCGCCCGGGAGCGCCGGGCCGGGATCCCGGACGCGACGGCTGTTGATCGGCGCCGTCGGGCTTCTGGCCGTGGGTCTTCTCACTACCGTGTTCGTGGGGCCGTCCGGTGGCGCGGCGAGCGGCACGGCGTGGGCCCGCCTCGGCACCCAGGACGTCCACGCGCTCGGTTCCTCCCGGCTCGGCGCGGACCGGTTGCTGTTCGAACGGCGGCCTGCTGGAGACCTCGGACGGTGGACGTGCATGGACGCCGGGCGGCGACGGATGCGGTGAGCCTGTCGGTCCCACCGGGGACCGACTCGTCATCGCGGGCCACCTCGTGTTCCAGGCCTGGATGGCGGCGGCACCTGGGCGGACATCCCGGCGGAGCTGCCGAGCCTGGACATCCACGCCTTTGCCTGAGCCAGCTGGACCTGCAGAATGTGGGCGTATCTCGCGGGCGGTGGCCTGTACGAGTCGAACGACGGCGGGATCCAGGTGGGCCGAGGCGTACGGGAACGTCATCGCGCTCGTCGCGGTCGTAGCGGTGCCGACATCCTGTTCGGCATCGATCCCTTCGCGGGCCTGGTCCGGAGCGCCGACGGTGGCGCCGCCTGGGTCGCGGTTGGGAGCCGCCGACATCCCCGGTGACGGAAGCCTCGCGGCCGTGTCGGACGGTGCCACCGCTGGGCGGCCCCGGGGAGCTCTACCGGTCGGATGATACGCCGGCGACCTGGCGTCAGGTGCTGACAGGTGGTGACCTGCGCTCGCGGCGGCCATCTCAGCGGACGGCGGGGTGCCGCGCACCATCTGACCTGTCTTCTATCGCTCGGACGACGGTGGTCTGACCTGGCCAAGGTCAGGGCTGATGGAGAAGGGAGTCCTGGGACGGCTCGCTCAGCGGTCCAGCACAGGCCGAGCCTCATCCGCAGCTCATCGAGGATGGCTACGCCCCTTCGCCGTGAGGCTGCCACCGGCGCGGCCCGGCCCGGACCTCGCTGAGCAGGCCCTCGCGCCGCGCGGCGTAGACGTCGTCGCGGATCTGCGTGGCGCTGCGTCCCATGACCTGGGCGATCTCGGCGTCGTCGACCCCGGCCGCCCCGCTCTCGGCGTAGTGGGCCGCCACGAGCGCGAGGGCGCCCAGGCCAGGTCGGTCGTGCTTCGACGGCAGGACCAGGCCGCGCACCTCGAGGTGGCCCGCGCAAGGCACCCGCCGAGGCCAGCCGGGGTGCCGCGGGTGGAGGACGCCGGTCGGTTACCTCGCGGGCGTCCTTGAGCGCGTCGGTGAGCGCCGCCCTGGGCTGGAGGCTGCGCAGCTCGCGGGTGGTGAGCCCGCCTCGGGGCACGCGGTCGAGGTGACCCGACACGCCGTTCAGGAGATCGAGCCAGGTCCCCGGTCGGGTCTCGCGCCAGCGACTGGACGGCGGTCTCCAGCCGATGGGCTCGCCGCGCGGCACGACGTGGACTTCGGCGAGCACGGGGCCCGCAGCCCGCCACACGAAGCGGTACAGGCCGAACCAGTCGTCGCCGATCAGCTGCGCCGCCCAGTAGCCCTCGTCGTCGCTGCGATCCGCGTCGACGAGGCGCTCGGCGGATGTTCCCGTGTCCGCGTCTGGGTCCATACGCACGAGTGTACCGTCCGCGTGCCGGGGATGCGATAGCGTGGCGACTATCGACGCCGAGATGGCGGCACTTGCTTGTCAATACCGCGGCACACTATCGACAATGGCGTCATGGCCGACCCGCTCGACGCCCTCCTCGCCCACCAGGCCCGCCTCCGACGACTGCCCGATCCATCGATCCGACGCGCGCTGCGTGAGCACCACGGTCTCTCCCAGGGCCAGCTCGCCCGGCTGCTCGGGGTGGACCGGGCGTCGGTCAGCCGGTACGAGTCGGGCGAGCGGTCGCCACGCCCCGCGGTCGCCGAGCGCTATCTCGACGTCCTGGAGCGGCTGGCGACGCGCCGATGAGCGAGCGGCTGCTGCCCCAGCACGCGGCCCTCCTGCGCGGCTCCGCCATCAGCGACGACGTCGCTGCCGCGCGCAGGTATCGCAGCGTCGAGCAGAAGGCGCGCCTGACCGAGCTCGGCTTCTCACAGGCCCAGGCACGGGTGCCGGCGCTGCTCATCCCGATCATGGGCGTGCACGGGGACGTCGTGCTGTACCAGCTGCGGCCGGACACACCGCGCATCCGCGACGGCAAGCCCGTCAAGTACGAGACCCCGGCCGGGGCGCGCATGGCGCTCGACGTGCCGCCCGCCTACCGGGCGGCCCTGGCGGACCCACGGGTGCCGCTGTTCGTGACCGAGGGGGTGCGCAAGGCGGACGCCGCGGCCTCGGCCGGGTTGTGCTGCGTCGCCCTCCTGGGGGTCTGGAACTTCCGGGGCACCAACGAGGCCGGCGGCTCGACCGCCCTCGCCGACTGGGAGTCGGTCGCGCTGCGGGAGCGGGTCGTCCACATCGTGTTCGACTCGGACGTGATGACCAAGCCCGCCGTGCATGGGGCGCTGGCCCGCCTGAAGGCGTTCCTCGAGGGCCGCGGCGCGCGCGTCCTGCTGGTGTACCTGCCCTCGGGCGAAGGTGGCGCCAAGGTCGGCCTCGACGACTTCCTCGCGGCGGGCCACACGCGCGACGAGCTGCTGGCGCTCGCCACGCCAGGACTGCGCGCCACCCCGGGGAGTGACAAGACGGACGGTCCGCCCTATCGCGAGACGCCGACTGGGTTGGTGTGGGAGCGGCCGACCGCCAACGGTCCCGTGGCGGTGCCGCTCACCAACTACCGGGCGCGCATCACCGCCCAGCTCGTCGAGGACGACGGCGCCGAGCAGCGCCGGCTGTTCGAGATCGAGGGCTCGCTCGGGGCTCGGACGCCGCGCTTCCAGCTCCCGGCGAGCGCCTTCGGGGCGATGAACTGGCCGACGGAGCACCTCGGCGCGACCGCCGTCACGTATCCCGGCATGGGCATCCGCGACCACGCCCGGGTGGCCATCCAAATGCTCTCGGGCGAGGTGCCGGAGCGGACGGTGTACGCGCACACGGGATGGCGCGAGGTCGCCGGGGCCTGGGTCTACCTCCACGGCGGTGGGGCGATCGGGGCCGAGGGTGTGGTCGAGGGTGTCGAGACGCGCCTCGAGGGTGCGCTCGCCCGCTACATCCTTCCGGAGCCACCGGATGGACACGCACTGCGCGAGTCCATCCGGGCGAGCCTGCGACTCCTGGACGTGGCGCCCGACCGGGTGAGCGTGCCGCTGCTCGCCGCGACCTACCGGGCCGTCCTCGGCGCCACCGACAACAGCCTCCACATGGCGGGT
>JAXLXC010000073.1:0-6437 GCA_046328155.1 Chloroflexota bacterium | reverse complement strand
CCTCGTGGGCACCGTCACATCCACCAGCACGTGGAGGTCGCCCCGCGACCCGGGTCGCCGGAGATGGGGCACGCCCCGGCCCCGGAGTCGGATCTCCGATCCCGGCTGGGTGCCCGGCTTGACCTCGACCAGCTCGTCGCCGTCGGGCGTGGGGACGCTCACCTTCGCGCCCAGGGCCGCCTGGCTGATGGACACGTCGAGGTCGTAGTAGAGCTCGGTGTCCTGGCGCCGGAGGAGCGGGTGCGGCTCGACGTGGGTGACCACGTACAGGTTGCCCGCGGTGCCACCGCGCGGGCCGGCCTCCCCCTCCCCGGACAGGCGGATCTGGTGGCCGTCGTCGATGCCTGGCGGGATGGTGACGCGGAGCGTCCGGCGAGCCTCCGTGCGCCCCTCGCCACGGCACACCGGGCAGGCGTGGTCCACGATCTCGCCTGTGCCCCGGCAGCGGCCGCACACCGAGACGTTGACCATCTGGCCCAGCATCGTGGAGCGGACCTGGCGGATCTCGCCGGTGCCGCTGCACTGGGGGCAGGTGACCGGGCTGGAGCCCGGTTCGGCGCCGGTGCCCGAGCAGGTCTCGCAGGTGCCCAAGGCGCTGAACGTGACGTCCTTGGCGGTGCCCTTGATCGCCTCCTCGAACGTCAGCTGGAGGTCATAGCGCAGGTCCGCGCCGGTGGCCGCGCGCTGGCGTCGCTGCTGGCCGGTCTGGGCGCCACCGAAGAACGCGTCGAAGATGTCGCCGAAGCCCGCGAACCCCCCGAACGGGCCAAAGCCCTCGGCGCCCCCGCCCACGCCGGCATGACCAAAGGTGTCGTACGCCTGCCGGCGCTGGGGGTCCGACAGGACCTGATACGCCTCGTTGATCTCCTTGAAGCGCACGTCGGCACCCGGGTCCGTGCTGACGTCCGGGTGCCACTGCTGGGCGAGCTTGCGGAAGGCGCGCTTGAGGTCCTCGTCCGAGGCGCTGCGCGGCACGCCCAGGATGTCGTAGTAGTCGCGGGTGGAGGCCATGGTGCGTTGGCGAGTATAGGGTCGACGGGGATTGGGTCAGCCGCGCGCGGTCAGATCAGGCCTCGCCGGGCAGCTCGATGGTTGGGATGCCCTCGAGCGCGGCAATCGCCAGCACGTCCGGGTCCGCGGTGACGATGGTGTCACCAGCGGTGGCGGATGCGAGGAGGATCGCGTCCGCGAGCGAGATGGGTCGCTTCGAGCGGTGATAGTGCCTCGCGCGCATCTCCGCGGCTCGCCGAGCGACGGCCCGGTCGAGGGGAATGGCACGGAGGGCCTGGTCGAACAATGGCTCCAGGATCTCGGCCGACCGTTCGATGGGCACGCCGTATCGCCGCTCCGAGACCTCGTAGGCCTCCACCAGGTTCGCGGTGGCGACCCCAGCGCCCTCGCGAAGCAGGGCCCGTACGTGCATCCCCGCGGCGCGCCCAGCAAGCAGGGCGACGAGGCCGTAGGCGTCGAGCAGGATCACGTGGACCGGCGCGGCCGTCGCTCCTCGGCGATACGGTCGTCCTCGCGTGCCTGACGGCGCATCTCCCCGAGGCCGACGCCCTCGAACTCGGCCTTCAAGGCGCCGAACGCGGCCGCGATGGGATCATCGGGCGCGGGCTCGATGACGATGCGATCGCCCTGGTCGTCGAGCACGACCGTCGAGGTCCCCCAGCGATGGCGCACGGTGGCCGGGATCGACAGCTGACCGCCCTTCGATATCCTCATGCGTGTCTTCATGAGCATGAAGCCTATCATGAGTCCCCGTTGGGCGGCGCCTCAGTCGTGCCCCTCGCCTGCGACCAGGCCGCCCCACGCCTCGGCCAGCCCCCGGAGGGCGAGCGAGATGAGGCCAGGCGGGTCCAGCTGCGAACCGGTCGGCGCGGCGTCCGTTGGTGGCATGGCCTCCGCAGCGGCGATGACGGCACTGCGGCTCATGACGCGGACCCCCGGTACCCACTCGTCCGGGCCGCCTCGGATCCAGGCCGCCGTGTTGACGTCCCCTCGGTCACCGAGCTGCCCATCGAGCGCGAGGGCGAGGACGTCGCCTCGACGTACATACAGGGCCGCGCTTGCCCGGCGCCTCCGAGCCTCGACGCGGGAGGCCCGACCTGAACACCTCGATGTCCATGGTGGCCGGTGGGTCCCCGCGCACGACATCGTCGACCCGCAGACTGAACACGACCGAGTCCTCGTCGGGATACGGGCGAGTCTCGACGACTGTGCCGATGACCACCGTCTGGGCGGTCGGCGCCACATCGGCGAAGTCGGGAAACCGGTTCGGTTGGCTCACGCACTCAGCGAACGATGGCGCGGCCAATCCGACCAAGACGACGCCAGCCAACGCCACCACGGTTCCGAAGCGCCTGACAGCTGTCATCCGACCGGCCCTCCTCAACAGCCTGAGGTCAGGCAGATGGTCATGTTGATGCCGGTGATCGCGCTGCTCTCGACCTGGTCGGCTGTCGAGTACCAGGACTTGCAGTCAGAGACACAAGGATCGGTGGAGTGGACGTGCACGCCCGCGGCGAACCAGAGCATGTCTCCCCCAATCAGATACCCCATCGCCATCGTCCCACCGCTGTCTCCGTCGAGACTGTCCTGCCCCCAGACCAGACGTGCGTGATGGTCTGGCCCGAGCCGTTCGGCTTCGAGGTGTCGTCGTTGACGATCGCATCGCAGCCCCATCCGCTATGACCGCCGCTGCGACACACCGTGTCGCCCTCGTTCTGGTCGCCGTCCGGCATCTGGCCGTCGAACGACTCCACGAAGTGGCCCATCTGGTAGAACTGGTCGGCGGGCGTCTTGTCCTCGCTCGAGTCGATCTTGATCCACCCGATGTCGGCGGCGACGCTGCTGCTGGTCAGCGTGTTGCCCTGCGAAACGCCGAACCGGCTGCCTAGGTGGTACGTCCAGACAACTCCTGAGCCTCCGGTGCCTTTGAGGCAGTGGCCGGCGGTGATGAGCACCCGGTCGCCGTTGGCCTTCGAGGCCTGGAACGCCGAGGTGCAGTACCCACTCCCTCCCGATGGGGTGATGCGCAGGCCCCCCTTGATCGGGTTGGCGCAGTCGTCGCGGTTGTTGCACGCGTCGGGGACGCCCCCGGGTCCACGTTCGACGGTGACCTCGTCCCCGTAGCGTCGGACGAGCGCTGCCTCGGCGTCGCCCCCGACCTCCTCGAGGTAGACGATGACCCGGTTGGCCCGGGCGTTGGCGTCGACCATGGTGATCGGGAAGCCCTCGTCGATGAGCTGCCACATGTCCTCGGTGACCTCGTCCTTGAGCTCCTCGAGGTCGGACATCCGGTTGTCGACCCTCGACACCGTGATGTCGAGGCCATCCGGCGTCAGGGCGGCGATCTCGCGGCGATGCTCGGCGACGTCGCCCGTGAACGTGTAGTGCGCGGCGCCGCGGTCGCGCTGGTCGAACCAGAGGCCCCCGAAGTCGGCTTGCGACCGGGCGTACTCGACCGCGTCGCGCTGCTGCGTGCGTGAGCCGATGCGCCGCAGCATCTCGTCCGCCTCGTCCCGGGACAGCGGGGCGCCCCACGTGTCGTCGGGGTACGCCGCTGGGTCCTCGAAGCTCTGCCGCACGACCTCGGCGCTGTGGGCGAACCCGAAGGTGCTCCGGGACTCCGTTGCGCTCGCGATGTCGTCGGCGCTCGGGTCGGCACCGAGGACCGGGGGTCCGCCGCCTGTCGCCCCGAGCACGAGCGCCGCGACCGAAATCGCCATCATGCTCAACCGTCTCGTCCCCATGGACCAGCCCTCCACGGACACCTGCGCCGCTCACGCCCCCCCGCTGGCGCAGGGCACAACCGTACGCTGTGCCATTCGTGTCGTGGGCAACGTGACGGAATCTTCACGCGGACACCGCGAGCCGACACGGGTGCATTGCGAGTGTCTTTCCTGCCGATCCCTGACATGAGCGCCGCCTACCATCACCAGTGAGTGTCACCATCGACGACGTCCGACGGGTTGGCTCGTACCCTCGATGCCCGCCGTCGCGGCGTGGCCGCCATCGGAAGTGCCGCCCGTCGGACGCGTCGGACCGGCCGACGTGACTTGATAGGAGCGTGGCTTCGCCCCGACTCAGGTGTGTCCGCCGACCGGCCCTCGGCCGTTCCCCTCGTGAAGGGAGGAGAGACGTGGGCATGGTGACGATCGGGGTCGACCTGCACAAGCGATGGCACACCGCGGTGGCCGCGGACGAGCAGGGCCGCAGGCTCGCGGAGCGCACGGTCCGGGCGACGCCGGCCGGCCACCTGGAGCTGCTCGCATGGGCGGGCCGCTGGCCCGATCGGCGCTGGGCGCTCGAGGACTGCCGGCACCTGTCGCGCGGGTTCGAGCGCGACCTCCTGCGCGCCGGCGAGTCGGTCGTCCGGGTCGCCCCGAGGCTGATGGGCATCGCCCGCAGGACGGGACGGGAGCAGGGCAAGAGCGACCCCATCGACGCCCTCGCGGTCGCCCGGGCGGCGATCCGCGAGCCGGGCCTGCCGGTCGCGCGACTCGATGGCCCCGAGCGGGACGTGCGGCTGCTGCTCGACCACCGCGACGACCTGGTCGCCGAGCGCACGCGTGCCCAGAACCGCCTCCGCTGGCACCTCCACGAGCTGGTGCCCGGCGAGGAGCCCGCGCCCCGCAGCCTCGACCGGCACCACGTCCTCACGACCCTCGAGGAGCGCCTCGCCGGCCTGACGGGCACCGTGGCCCGCATCGCCGCGGAGCTGGTCGGCCGGGTCCGTGGGCTGACGGTCGTCATCGACCGCCTGGGGCGCGAGCTCGCCGGCCTGGTCGGCGCCCAGTCGCCCACGCTGCTCGCGCTGGAGGGATGCGGCGCCCTGACCGCGGCCAAGCTCGTGGGCGAGACCGGGGACATCCGCCGGTTCCGCTCGGCGGCCGCGTTCGCGCGCCACGATGGCACGGCTCCCGTGCCCGTGTGGTCGGGCAACGTCACCCGCCACCGTCTCTCCCGGGGCGGCAACCGTCAGCTGAGCCTCGCGCTCCACCGCATCGCCATCACCCAGCTCCAGCGACCCGGACGGGGCAGGGACTACGTCGCCAAGCGGATGGCTGCCGGTGATACGCGGACCGAGGCCATCCGGGCGCTCCGTCGCCGCATCAGCGACGAGGTCTATCGCCGGATGCTCGTCGACGCGACCCGTCACACGGCCGGCCAGGGTGCCTTGGCGATGGCCGCTTGACATAGGAGCTTCCGATGACCGCCGACCACGACCCCGACGACGTCCGCTACATCGACCGCGCGACCGCGCGTCGCTTCCTGGTCATGCGTCACGAGCTGGCGCCGCCGCGCTCGCTGCCGAGCGGCGCGGACGGCGTGCGGGCGGTCATCGCCCGGTTGGGCTCGGTGCAGTTCGACCCGCTCGCCGTGGCCGGTCGCAACCATGACCTGGTGCTCCACGCGCGCGTGGCGGACTACGACCCGCGGGCCACCGAGCAACTCCTCTATGGCACCCGAGAGCTGTTCGAGGTCTGGAACAAGGGGCTGTCGCTGCTGCCCACCGCGGAGCTGCCGTGGTACCGGGTCGTGTGGGACGAGGCGGCGAAGCGCCACGGGGATGGCGTGCTCGCGACCTACGAGGTCACCGCCACCGAGGTCCTGGGGCGGATACGGGCCGAAGGGCCGCTCTCCAGCCTCGACTTCGAGCGCAAGGCGGCCATCGACTGGTGGTGGGGGCCCACCTCGGAGACACGGGCGGTGCTGGAGGCGCTGGAGGTGTCGGGCGTCGTGGGCCTGGCGCGTCGGGAGGGCAACCGCAAGTACTTCGACCTGGTCGAGCGGCTGTACCCCGCCGAGCTGCTCGCCATCCGGCCCTCCGAGCCGGAGCAGCGCCGGCACAAGCTGCTGTCGCGCTATCGGGCGCATGGCCTGGCGGGTGCGACCGGGCCCGGGGAGATGTGGTACGGCACGGGCCGGGTCAAGCGACGTGCCGACGACCCGCCCAGCTACGTCGATCGCACCGAGCTGCGCGAGGGGCTCGTCGCGGACGGGGAGCTGCTGCCCGTGATGGTCGAGGGGATGCGCGGCATGCGCTTCATCGTGGCCGCGGACGACGAGCTGCTGGACGACGCGCGACGCGCTCGCCTCGGCGACCCCGAGGTGACGTTGGTGGCCCCCCTCGACCCGTTGGTCTGGGATCGCGACCTGCTGCGGGGCGTGTTCGACTTCGACTACGTGTGGGAGGTGTACACACCGGAGCACAAACGGAAGTGGGGCTACTACGTGCTGCCCGTCCTGCTCGGGGACCGGCTCGTGGGACGGATCGAGCCGCGCTTCGACCGGGCGACGGGCACCCTGCGCGTTCTGGGCCTCTGGTGGGAGGAGGGCTTCGACCCACGCTCGGCCGAGGGCTTCGTCCCGGCGATGCGCCGGGCGCTGGCGGCCTACATGCGCTTCGGGGGCGTGCGCTCGATCGAGTG
>JAXLXC010000072.1:0-6573 GCA_046328155.1 Chloroflexota bacterium | reverse complement strand
GGTGCGCACCGGCGACGGGAGCATCACGCGCGGCTTCTTCACGGGACGGCAGGTCCTGCTGCTGACGACGACCGGCGCCAAGAGCGGCGAGTCGCGCACCACGCCGCTGGTGTACTCGCACGAGGGCGACCGGGTCGTGGTCATCGCCTCCAAGGGCGGCTCGCCCACGCACCCCGCCTGGTACCTCAACCTCCTGGCCAACCCGATCGTGACGGTCGAGGCGGCCGGCGAGACGTGGCAGGCCCGCGCCACCGTGGTGGCAGACGAGGCCGACCGCCGGCGCATCTACGACCGGCATGCGGAACTGCACAGCTCGTTCAGCGAGTACGAGGCCCAGGCCGGCGACCGGGTGATCCCGGTGATCCTGCTGGAGCGCCTCCCCGCACCGGCACTCGCCGCCGCGAGCTGACCTCGGTTCGCGAGGGTCTTGCCAGCCGCTCGCCCGGGGTATATCGTCTGACGCTATAGCGATGTCAGACATACCCCGGGGGCGCGCGTGGACGTTCGGCTGGAGGACCTCGGGCGGCTCGCGGAGCCATCCGTCCATGTCCTGGTGTCGTTGAGCGCGGGTCCGCGTCATGGCTACGCGATCATGGCCGACGTCGAGGCCGTGTCGGGCGAGCCGATCGGGCCCGGCACGCTGTACGCGGTCCTGGCTCGGCTCGAGCGTCGCGGCCTCATCGAGCCGCTGGAGATGCAGGACCGACGGCGGCCCTACCGGCTGACCGGAGACGGGGCCGCGGCGCTCCGGGCGCATGTCGATGGGCTCGAGCGCCTCGTGGTCACGGCACGGCGGCGTCTCGACGCGACACGCCCATGAGCCGGCTCGTGCGGCTGTACCCCGCCGCCTGGCGCGCGCGGTACGAGGCGGAGCTCCAGGGCATCCTCGCCGAGCATCCCCTCACCCCGCGGCAGCGGCTGGACCTGGTGTGGGGCGCGATCGATGCCCACCTCCACCCGGGGCTGGCCGGTCCGCCATCGGCCGTCCTCGCGGGGGCGGGTCCCGGGATGGTCGTCGCGCGACACGAGAGCCCCACGACGACCGCGTTCGCGACGGCCGTGGCGGTGACGGCCCTCGTGGTCGGGGCGCTCCTCGTCCTCCAGGCGGGAGTCGCCCTCTGGGGTGGCCGGTCGCTCCAACAGGCGCTGCTGGCCATCGGCGGGGTGGCGCTGGGCCTGGTCCTCCGGCGGTCCGGCGGTACGGACCCGCTGACGCGCGTGGGCACGACGATCCTCCTGCTCAGTGTCGTCGCGCTGGTGATGCCCTTCCTGTGGGAGCTGCAGCTCGCATGGCCGACGACCGAGCGCCGGCGCACGGTGGCCACCCTGATGGCAGCGGCGACGGTCGCCATCGGAGCCCTTGCCGCGATCCGGGGCAGGGCATGGCTGGTACGAACCGTCAGGCGGAGCCGCGACGCGTCGTCACCGCGGTGTGGTTCTGCTGATGGGAGCCGCGGTGGCGTGGCTGGGCCGTGCGGACCTCCCGGCGGCATTGGGACCATGCGCCTTGCAGACTCGCTGCCCGCGGTCACCACCGTCTCGCTCGGCAGTGCCGTGGCTGGCCTCGGGGCCCTGCTCGTCGGCCGACCTGGCCGGCTGACCGGGCTGGCGCTCGTCGGACTCGCCGTGGTGCTGGCCGCGGGATGTCCACCAGGCGGGCAGCATCCGGGCGGTGGGCGCCGCGATGCTCGAGCTGCTGCTCGTGAGCGCGTGGATCGGCTGGCAGCCAGCCGAACCGTCGCACCAGGCGCGCGTCCTCCGTCGATCGCCCGCGGCGTCGCCGTCGGGCTCGTGGCTGGGGCGGTGGTCATATCGGCAGGAGCGGGCGTCGCGATCTCGACGAGTGGCTGGGCGCCGCACGACGGCTACGCGCTCGCCTGCGAGACGGAGCAGGAGGCCTGCGTCGCCGCCGCCGCGCGCGTCGCGGGGGCCGTCCGCGCGAAACCGTCGAGGCGATGGTCGAGACCGTGCAGGTGCAGCGCGACGGCGCCGTGGACATCTGCTGGACCGTGCCATCGTCGGTCGTCAGTGCTGGTTCCTGCCCGCAGCGGGCGCGGCGCAACCGCGGGTAGCCCTGAGGCGATCCGCGACTGGCCGGCCAGGATGTGGCCATGATGGGCCGCGGTGCTCGACCTCCGATCGTCGCCTGGTCCTCGCCTGGCTGCTGGCGGTGGCGTGGCCGGCGGCGCGCAGTCCCCTGCTCCCCGCCGCCGTGCGCGCAGGAGCCGGACGTCGCCTGCCATGCGCTCGCGGAGCGGCTCCAGACCGCTCAGGCATCATCCGGCGAGCTGGGGACCGCCCTCGGCGCCGTCTGCTTGACGAGCTGACGCTCCAGGCGAGCATCGGCCCCACGCTGGAGCAGGCCATCGGCCAGAAGCTCATGGTGCGCATGGGCGGCACGTCGCCGTCGAAGCGGCTGCTAGGCCGGATCCGTCGCGGCGAGGTGGGCGGGGTCGTGCTGCTCGCCTCGAACATCCGCAACCGCACGCAGCTCACGCGGCTCACCCGACGTCTCCAGCGAGCCGCCAGCGAGGGCGGCCAGCCGGCGCTGCTCATCGCGCTCGACCAGGAGGGCGGCGACGTCAAGCGCGTCACCTGGGCACCACCCACGATGACCGTGCCCGAGATGGGCGCCACCCGCAAGGCCAACGTGGCGTTCCGGCAGGGTCGGCTCACCGGGCGGGCGCTCGCCGCCGTGGGCGTCAACACGGACCTTGCGCCGGTCGCCGACATCCCCCGCGACCGGTCCTCGTTCATGCGCCAGCAGGGCCGCACCTTCTCGTCCGATGCCGCGGTCACCACCCGCCTCGCCGATGCGTTCGCGCGTGGCCTCGCGGAGGGCGGCGTGCTCGCCACGATGAAGCACTTCCCGGGCATCGGGCTGGCCACCCGCAACACCGACCGGTCGGCCGGGGTCATCGACGCCTCCGAGCGCACGCTGCAGACGGACCTGCGGCCGTACCGACGCGCCATCGACAGCAACGTGCCGCTCATCATGCTGTCCAACGCGACCTACCCCGCGTGGGACCCAGCCAACGCGGCCGGCTGGTCGCGGGCCATCGCGGTCGACCTGCTGCGCGGCGAGCTGGGCTTCGAGGGAATCAGCATCACCGACTCGCTGGATGGGACCGCGAACGCCCGGGGCGTCTCGGCGGGCGAGCTCGCGGAGCTGGCCGTGGGCGCAGGCACGGACATGGTGCTGCTGACCGGCACGGAGCGGACGACGGAGCGCATCTACCAGCGGCTGCTCGCGGCCGCCCAGACCGGGGACTTCGACCGCTCGGAGCTGGCCACGTCGTGGGAGCGGATCATCCGCGTCAAGGAGCGGCTGGGCACCGGAGCGCCCTGACCTTCGGACCCTTGACCCTCGCGACGGGCGATCCCTATGATCGCGGCGCTGCGTGCCCAGTCACCGCGCAGCCCAGCCCGAGGCCGCCCCATGTCCGCACGATGTCCCTGGCGGGTGTCCGCCAGCCTCCTGTCGGTCGCACTCGCCACGGCCGCGGTCGTGGCCCCCGCCAGCGCACAGGCCACGGCGCCCACGCAGGTGGCCATCGCGGCGGTCGGCGACGATGGCGTGGCCGGGCTGGCGCTCCTGAGCGCCTCCCCGTCCGGCGGCACCACCGTCCAGATCATCGTCGCCAGCGCCCCAGCCGACACGTTCGCGGTCATCCACGCGGGGGACTGCGACGACATCGACCCGGCGCCCGTGGCGCTGCTGGGCGATGTCAGCTCCACCTCCCAGGTCAGCATCGCGAACCCGCTCGCGTCGGTCGCCGATGGCGGGCACGTGCTCGCGCTCCACGCGGGCCTGGACCTGGCCACGGCGGTCGGGTGCGGCACCATCCCCACGGCTGTGGCGGCGCCCGCGGACCCCACGCAGCAACCCACGACCCAGTCGGGCAGCTTCACGGGCCCCGTCACCGGCGTGACCATCGCGTGGCCGGAGGGCTGGCAGCGCTACGACGTCGTCGAAGCCGCTGACGAGGACCGCATCGGCCTGGCCAAGGGCGCCACGTCCGTGTTCCTCACGGTCCGCCCCGAGCCGGGCGCGGACGCACAGGCCTGCGTCCGCGACGCACGCCAGGACCTGTTCGACGAGCTGGACGCGGGCACCCTCCGCGACCTCGAGCCGCTCGCCGATGCCGACGGCACGCCCATCAGCGGCACCGAGACCGACCGCGCGTGGCTCGCCTACCGCTATGTGGCCATCCTCGCCACGGGCGAGGCGCACGTCGCCGACTACCTCGAATGCCGGGTCGCGGGCGACCTCCGGCTGTTCGTGCTGCATCGCTCGACGCCCGAGTCCTACGCGCAGGACGCGATCGCGCGGGAGGAGCTCCTCGCGGGGGTGGTGCTGCCCTCGCGTCCCGCGCCCGCGCCGACGCCGTCCCCCGCGACGGAGAACGCCGACTGCGACGGCTACGCATCCTGGCACGAGGCGACCGTCGGTCGCACCGACGAGCTGCTCCAGCTCAAGTCGGACGTCGACCAGGCGACCAACGAGGCCGTCACGCAGTTCGACCTGACCCCCTACAAGCAGGTCCTGAAGCGCGCGGTCCGCGACCTCGCGCGGATGCGGCTGGCGCAGGAGGGCGAGTCGGCGCCGCCCGCGGCGCAGGAGACGCAGCGGCTCGCGGTCGCGATGTACGCGGCCTACGAGAACGCCGCGCAGATCCTGAGCGACTACTACGAGACCAGCACCGACCGAGCCACGCTCGAGCGGGCCGACCGCGCCCAGAAGGCCGCCGGCGCGGCCGAGGACGAGTTCGGGGACGCGCTGGTCGCGGTGGAGGCGGTCTGCGAGTGAGCCTCATGACCGTGCCCGGACGTCTGGCTCGCGTCTCGGCCGTGGCCCTCGTCGGGCTGCTGACGCAGGTCCCCACTGGCGCGGGTGCGGCCTCGCCTGAGGCCAGCGCCTCGCCGGGCGCCAGTGCCTCGCCCGCCGCCAGCGCCTCCGCCGCCCTGCCGGTCGTGCGGCTGGTCCACGCGGGCGAGGAGCCCCGGTCGCCGCTGCGCTATCGCTACGTGCCGGGCACGAGCGCCACGATGACCATGGACATGGACACCACCATCGCCATGGGTGACGGGGGGTCGGGGATGCCGTCCTACGCCGCACCCACGATGCGCGTCGTGGTCGAGACCACGACCGGCGAGCGGACCCCGGCGGGCACCACCCGCCTCGAGTACCGATACCTGGATGCGGGCGTGGTCCAGCCCGGGGACGGCTTCGCCGACGCGTTCCTGGACGGATGGCTCGACCAGTACGTGGGCATCACGATGTGGTCGCTCGTCGATGACCGGGGCCAGGCCCACGGCGGTGGCATCGAGGGCGTGGAGCAGCTCGACCCGCTGCTCGCGAGCGCCTTCGAGGACATCGAGACGGGCCTGCGCGAGGCCTCCGCCCCATTCCCGCTCGAGCCGGTCGGCGTCGGCGCCCAGTGGGCGGTCGAGCAGTCCTTCGCCAGCCAGGGGCTCGATGTGACCCAGCGCATCAGCTACACCCTGCTCGACCGCGGCAGCGACTGGGTCGAACTGGGACTGGAGAGCACGCTGTCCGCGGAGCCAGGGCCAGCGGAGCTCATCGAGTACCCGGGGACCGACGCCTGGGTGTCCGAGCTCTCCGGGACCGGCTCGGGGACGATGCGCATGTCGCTCGATGGGCTGACCACGACCATGTCGATGGAGTCGACGGGGCGCCAGGTGGCCGACGTCGACGGGTCCCGCTCGACCACGGAGACCAGCGTCACGGTCAGGGTGCGGCCGGGGCGCCTGCCCGTCGGCCCAGAGGTCTGACGCAGGGCTGCTTGACAGCCAGTGCATCGCGATATATCGTGACAGCACGGTAACGAGAGGGCGCCATGGATGGCAGCCCCCGACCGGCAGCACACGGAGGTGCGGACCATGTCCGCAGAACACCATCGAACCATCGACCCCATGGGTCGCATCCGACGCCATGGCCGGCGTCACCACCGCCCGGACGAGGGCATGGGCGGCCCCTTCGGCGGCCCCTTCGCAGGGCGCCCCGGACGTCCGTTCGGGCCCCGCGGCGGCATGGGCTTCCCCGAGGGCGTGCCCTTCATGGGCCGGGGCCGCGGCGCGCGCCGCGGCGAGGTCCGGGTCGCCATCCTGGCCCTCCTCGCCGAGCGGCCGATGCATGGCTACCAGGTCATCACCGAGCTCGCCGAGCGGAGCGAGGGCGCCTGGCGCCCCAGCGCGGGCTCCATCTATCCCACGCTCCAGCAGCTGGCCGACGAGGGGCTCGTGCGCGACACGGAGGTGGACGGCCGCCGCGTGTACGAGCTGACCGACGAGGGCCGGGCGTTCGTCGAGCGCACCAAGCCCCAGACGCCGCCCTGGGAGCGACCCGCGCATGACGGCGCCCACGAGCTGCGCCGAGCCGCCCAGGGCGTGCTGTCCGCCACGATGCAGATCGGGCGCGACGGGGACGCCGCGATGCGGGCCGAGGCGCAGCGCATCCTCGCCGACGCCCGGCGGTCGCTGTACCGGCTCCTCGCCGAGGACGGCACCCCGGACGCCGAGACGATGGACGGCGCCGGGCAGGACGCAGGT
>JAXLXC010000071.1:0-6891 GCA_046328155.1 Chloroflexota bacterium | reverse complement strand
TGTCCGGGAGGCGAGGGCCATGGCAGCCAAGCCCAGGTACAGCGTGCTCGACCTGACGTACGACAAGATCGAGTCCATCGAGAGGGCGTCGGGCATCGCCTACGGCCAGTGGGGCGACGACGACCAGCCGCAGGGCGTGCTGCGCCCGCTGCTGTACGCGGCGTTCACGGGGCGCCCGGTCGACGACTTCAAGGCGATGACCCCGCGCCAGTGGGCCGAGGCGAACGCGGCGCCGGAGGGCGACGACCCGGAAGCGTGATGGCGGCGCGGGCCGAGACGCTCGCCCGCCTGGCCTACCGGTTCGGCTGCTCCGTCCCCGAGGTGCGGGCCATGACGCAGCGGGAGGTCAACGCGATGGGCGCGCTGCACGACGAGGTCGACGAGGTGCGCCGTCAGCAGCGCGCGCTGGCGCAGGCGCAGTCCAGGAAGCGGAGGGTCTGATGCCGACGACGCGCTACTACACGCTCGACGGCGCCCGGCGCGCGCTGTCGTCGCTGCCGAAGGAGCTCCAGTCTGAGGTCCGGAAGGCGTCCAAGGACATCGCGGGGGACGTCGCGAGGTCCGCACGCGGGGCGGCGTCGGTCCAGGGCGGGCTCGCCTACCTCGTCGGCCAGACCATCAGGGCCGTCAGCGACCGCTTCCCGACCGTGTCGATGGGCTCGGGCGCCCGGCTGCCCCGCTCCGGACCGGGGTGGTCGCGCTCGCGGACCGGGCCCGGCCAGACCATCAACGACGTCTGGGGCGGCGCCGAGTTCGGCTCCAAGCGCCACCGGCAGTTCCGGCCGTGGCTCGGCAACGGATTCTCGGCCGGCTACTTCCTCTACCCGACGGTCAGGGCGCGCGGCGACGAGGCCTTCGAGCGCTGGGTCGGGGCGGTGCAGGCCGCGCTGGACGCCATCTGATGGCGGAGAAGGGCCGCACCCTCAAGGTCCAGATCGTCGGCGACATCGCCGACATCAAGAAGGACCTCGCCTCGGTCGACAAGTCGGTGGGCGGGCTGGAGAAGACCGTCAGGTCGTTCGGCAAGGGCGCGAAGCTCATCGGCGCCGGCATCGCGGGCGCGTTCGCCGTGGACTCGGTCGTGGACTTCGCCAAGGGCGCCATCGACGCGGCGAGCGACCTGTCCGAGTCGATGTCCAAGGTCAACGTCGTCTTCGGCGACAGCGCCGACTCGATCGTCCGGTGGTCGCAGACGTCGGACCGGGCCATGGGCCTGTCGCAGCAGAAGGCCCTGGAGGCGGCTGGCACGTTCGGCAACCTCTTCGACGCGCTCGGACTGGCCGAGGACAAGACCAAGGACATGTCGAAGGGCGTGGTCCAGCTCGCCTCGGACCTGGCGTCGTTCAACAACGCCGACGTCACCGAGACGCTGGACGCGCTCCAGTCGGGCCTGCTCGGAGAGGCCGAGCCGATGCGGAGGTTCGGGGCCTCCCTGTCGGAGGCGCGGACCAAGGCGTACGGCATGGAGCACGGGCTCGGCGAGCTCGTGAAGACCGGCAAGTCGTTCACGTTCGTCATGACCGACGCCGAGAAGGTGCAGGCGCGGTACGGGCTCATCCTCGAGGACACCGCCAACGCGCAGGGCGACTTCGCGCGCACGAGCGACGGGCTCGCCAACAAGCAGCGCATCCTGAACGCGCAGGCCGAGAACCTCTCCGCGGCCATCGGCGGCGGGCTGATGACGGCGGTGAGCCTCGGGGTCGACGCCGTGACGACGCTGGGCGACGCCTTCCACGCCCTCTGGCGCGTGATGAACCCCGGCGAGGCGGTCGTCGAGGACTCCACCAAGCTCATCCGGGAGATGGCCGAGAGCTACGGGTTCAGCGCGGACGCCGTGCTCGACTTCGTCGCGCAGCAGGAGGCCGCCAGCAGGGCCACCGAGGAGGTGAGCGAGTCCCTCCGGATCGGCGCCCAGTGGGAGGCCAAGTTCCAGTCGGAGGTGCTCGACGCCACCGGTGCGATGGCCGACGGCGTCATCACCGCGCAGGAGCAGCAGGAGATCAACGAGCAGGTCTACCGGCAGATGGAGGACGCGGGCTTCGTCATCGACGAGGTCACGGGCCGGTGGAAGGAGAACACGGCGTCGATGCGCGCCACGCAGGCCGCGACGGAGGATGCCCAGCGCAAGCTCGTGTCGTTCATGGGCGTCCAGGGCATCAAGGGCCTCATCGCCGCGGGCGGGCAGCTCGTGGACTTCTGGACGGGCCTCGGCACCGCCACCGAGGACATCGCCAACGGGGTGGCGACCGACTGGGAGCAGGCCGCGAAGGACTTCAAGTCCTCGACGCGCACGCTCGACGGCGCCACGGACGAGCTGGTCTCCGACCTCAAGGGCACGAAGGCGGACGTGAAGTCCGAGATGGCGGCGATCGAGCACGCGCTCACGCACCCGTTCGAGGACGACGACCTGGAGCGCACCTACCGGAATGCCGTCAAGGACGGCACCAAGGCCATGAACAAGGCGCTCCGGGATGGCAACGAGGAGGCATACGCGGAGGCGTCCGCGTTCGTCAAGAAGTACAAGGCCAAGCTCCGCGAGCTGCGCCGCCAGCGGTTCCAGGTGCGGGTGTCGATGGTCGTCGACGACTCCGGGCTCACCGGGCCGGGGGCGACCCTGCTCGGCGGCATGGTGGGCTCCGCGTGGGGCAACAAGAACGTGCGCACGGGCAAGCGCAAGAAGCCCAAGAGCCACGCGGCGGGACTCGACTACGTGCCCTACGACGGCTATCCGGCGCTGCTCCACCGCGGCGAGTCCGTCGAGACGGAGCGCGAGACCGCCATGTCGGCCGCGGGCGGCAACACCTATCACATCACCAACTACGTCGCCCCGGGCGGCGACCTCGTGGAGGCCGGCCGCCAGACGGTGCGCGCCATCCAGGCGTTCGAGATGCGCGGCGGCAAGGGCTGGCGCAAGAACTGACCAAGAACCCCGCCCGCCCTGAATGCGAGTCAGGGGCGGGAGCGGGCATCCCGTACTCGCCGGGAGTCACCCATGGCTGACGACGTCACGATGACGAGCGGTGCCAACAGCACCCTTCCCAACAACACCAAGTTCGTCACCGACGAGGTGACGGCGCGCGGTACGTCGGTCGTCAAGCTCGCCTACTCCGCGGACGGGGTGGCCACGCTCGCCCAGGTCGCGCCTGAAGCGGGATGCTCGTCAACGTCGGCGCCGGCACCGTCACATCGGCGGCGTGTCCTCGAAGAGGACCGCGACGACCCAGGTACCGCTCGCCTACTCCGGTATCGGCCGGCACCGCGCTCGCCAACGGCGCGGCAAGAACTACAACATCGCCAACCACGGGACGGCGGTGCTCTACGTGTCCTACGCGGGCACGGCCACCACGAGCAACTACGTCGCCCGGATCTCGACCCAGTACGACCGGATCGCCGACAAGGGCATCGGCATCTACACCGGCGCCATCACGATCGTCGGCTCGGCCGCGGGCACCGCCATCGTCACGGAGTGGTAGGCGGGTGCCGACGTACCAGCTGGTCTGGGGCGCCGCGGCAGCATCCGCCCCCGCGTCGCCCGTCTTCACGACCCCGTGGTCACGCTCAGCTCGCCGACCAGCGTCACCATCAGCTGGAGCGTGACGCCGAGCGCGCAGGGGCAGGTCGAGTACGACACCGACGCCGGCGCCATACGCCTCGACATCGACGCTGGAGACCTCGGCTTCGGCTTCCACAGCCAGCTCTATACCGGGCTGACGGCGGGCACGACCTACTACTTCCGGGTCAAGGGCGTGACGGCGGGTGCCGTCACCGGCTACTCGGGCGAGGGCACCTTCTCGACCACGGCGGGCTCCGGCTTCGACGCGGGCTACACCTACGCACGAACGTCGACTGGCCCACCGGCACGGGCTGGACCGACGGCTCCCGGACGCGCTGTCCGGCATCCAGGCGCTCGTCAACTCGTCGGGCTCCGGGGCGTCCTCGACGGCCCACGTCCGCCATCGCCCCGCCGCGGGCTACACCTATGTCGTCAGCAGCGGCATCGACCTCACCGGGAAGAGCCACCTGACGTTCGAGCTCGGCGGCGCCGAGACGGACTACGGCCACACGGGCGGCGCCACCATCCGCACGACCGGCTCGCCGTCCGCCTCGCCGACGGGGCGCGGCTCCGTGTTCTTCCTCAAGTCCGCGACCTCGTCCGCGTCGGCGACCGACATCCGGTTCCACGCCGGCACGCTGGAGGGGAACCACACCACCTACGCCACGAGCGCGGCCGGGAACAGCGGGCAGGACCAGCACGGCATCTGCGCCGACGGCGTGAACGGCATGACGGTCGCCAACATGGTCATCCAGAAGGTCAAGGGCGACTGCATCTACCTGTCCGACTCGCTCGCGGGCTTCAACAGCACCGGCTACTGGAGCCGCTCGGTCGCCATCCGCAACAGCACGCTGCGGCAGAACGGGCGGATGCTCCTGGCCATCGTCTGGGCGCAGGACGTCACCGTCACCGATGTGACCTTCGACGAGGCCTGCTTCGCCTGCGTGGACGTGGAGCCGGACTGGTCGTACCAGGTGTGCGGCTCGCTGTCGTTCGTGCGATGCCGCTGGGGCAACTGGGGCTGGGACCCTGACTTCACGGGCGCGCCCGTCATGATCACCCGGCCGTCGTCCGCCTCGGGCACGTTCACGCTCACGGGGACCTGCTCGATGACCGACTGGGTCGTGACCGGCGCGCGGCAGAACACGTCCGCGGGCCGCAACGAGGTGTGGTTCGAGGCGCCCTGGGCGCAGTTCGCAAAGAGCGGCTCGCTGACCATCACCGGCGGCACGCGCACCGCGGCCACCGTGCCCGGGCCGATCGTCTACCTCTACCAGCACACCGGCACCCCCATCACGGTCCAGAGCAACACCGGCCACCTGTCGTCCGGGTCGTTCGTGTCGGCCACGTCGAGCGGCACCGTGACCCAGTCGGGGAACACCTGATGACCGCCGCCTTCGACGCGTACTCCGTCTCGGGCGAGTACACCGCCGGCAGCGCCGACCCGTACACCTGGACGCACACCCCGTCGGGGACGCCCCGCGGCATCGTCATCTTCGACCAGCAGTCGGGCACGTCTTCGGACCACGTCAACGGGCCCGTGCTCTACGGCGGCGTCGCGACCTCCCGCGTCCTGATCGCCCAGGACACCGCCGCCGAGGCGGCGGCGCTCGTCGCCTACTTCCTCGGGAGCGGCATCCCGACCGGGCCGCAGACCGTGAGCATCGACCACGACACGGGCATCTTCGGGACCAAGCACGCCATCTGCATCAGCCTCACGGGCTCGGGCGACCTCGAGGTCGTGGCGTCCGGGAAGGCCGAGAACGACCAGGCGAACCCGACCGTGACGCTCGACTCCGGCACGCGCACGGCGCTCAAGCTGTTCGGACTCTACAGCGGCCAGGACGCCATCGCGAGCATCACCAACTCCGCGGGCATGACCAGGATCCTGGCCGAGAAGTGGACGGCCGGCGTGTTCTGCCGCGTGTACGGCTACCGCACCACTCCGGCCACCGGCTCGGAGACGGTGCTCCAGACCGCCACCAGCGACGACGTCGCGATGATCGGGCTAGCCATCTCCGAGGTCGTGGCAGCGGCGGTCGCGGCGTCCTACCAGCTCGCCAAACTCGCGAACCTGCCGAGGCTCGAGCGATGAGCCTGTGGTGGATGGGCGGGGTCGGGGCCTCGTCGTTCGGCGTCGCGGAGACGAACTACCCGACGCTGTGGTCGGGCGGGTGGACGTGGGAGGCCGCCGGGTCGGGCACCGGCACGCAGGGCTACTGGCAGACGTCGGGCGCCGCGACCGACAGGACGGGCACGCCGCAGCTCTCCGTGGCGCTCGCGGGGGAGCCCGTGCTCCACACGGTCAGGCGGGCCTCGTTCGGCGTCGGCAAGGACGACTGGCTCACCCAGGTGCAGCCGTCGACGGCCAGCATCGAGGTCGAGGGCGAGGTGGCGGCCGACGTGATGTCGGAGGTCGTCATCGCCGTGCTGTCGACGGTGACCGACCAGCACTCGGACGCGCTCTGGGTCGGGTACGTCGACGACGTCAGCCGGACCACGGACGCGTCAGGGCACGTCGTGACGTCCGTGTCGTGCATCGACGTCATCGGCCGGCTCGGGCAGGCGACGGTCCCCGACGACTACCCCTCGCTCGGCTACCCCGACAGCGCCCTCGCGGACTTCATCGAGGCCACCGCGGCCGGCGTCGGGACCAGCCTCGTCGTCGAGGACGACAGCACCCTGGCCATCGACTCGGGGACCGTCAGCGACTACGAGGATGGCGAGACCGTCCTCGCATACCTCAACCGGGTCGAGCAGGCGGACAACCTCAACCTGTTCGCGCTCGGCAGCGGCAGGCTCGCCATCCAGCGGCGCTGGTACGTCTCGTCCCCGGACCTCGACCCTGCGCCCACGCCCGTGGACCTCGACGCGGCGGCCCCGCCCTCCGCATGGACCGAGCGGCTCTCGCCGACGTCGGTCCTCAACGCCTGGGGGGCCGACTTCCCCGCGACCCCCGCGATGACGGCCAGCCGGCTCGCCTACGGCAAGCGCGCCAGCGTGCCACCGGACGACAACGACGGGTGGGGGCAGATGATCGGCACGGGCCTCCTCAACTCGCCGCGATGGCTGCTCGACTCCGCGTCGTTCCCCATCGAGGACCTCGCCCACGCGGCCCTGTTCGTCGGCCCGAACCACTGGGTGACGCTCGGCGGTCGCGACTGGCAGGTGCTGTCCGTGCGGCACGAGGTCAACCCCGGGCACGACTGGACGATGACGCTGACCGGGGACAGCACCCAGCCCCTCCTGCACCAGGAGTACTCGTGACATGACCCAGGTGACAGTCCCCTCGGCGGGCGACCCGGCGACGATCGCATGGGCGCAGTCCGTCGCCAACC
>JAXLXC010000070.1:0-7250 GCA_046328155.1 Chloroflexota bacterium | reverse complement strand
GACCCGCGGCTGGATGATGTTCATGACCACGAACCAGCCCGCCACCATGATCGCCAGGATGGCCACCACCGGCCCGCCCGTGAGCGCGGCCACCACCACGGGTGGCGCCCAGGACACGAACGGCCCGAAGAACGGGATCATCTGGAGCAGGCCCACGATGACCGCGAGCGCCGGCCAGTAGTCGATGTCCAACCACCAGCCGCCGGCGGCGGCCACGAGGCCCAGCACCACGCCCTGGATGGCCTGGCCCCGCAGGAACCCACCGAACGAGGACGAGACGCTGGTCTGGAGCAGCCGCACCTCGTCCGCGTAGCGCTCGGGCGCCAGCCGGATGAAGAAGGCCAGGATCTTGTCCTTGTCGATGAGGATGAACACCGACAGGAACACCACCACCACCAGGTTGCCGATGATGCCGAGGCTGGCGACCGCGAGGTTGGTGACCGCACCCAGCTGGTCCCCGGCGATGTCCCGGAGGGACGAGGCGGCCTGGTTGACCGCATCCACCAGGACGATCTTGATGCCCAGGGCATCGAGCTGGGCCTGGAGCGGCGCGAGGGTGGCGGGCAGGTTGTCGGGCTGCCAGCGCGGGTCGTTGATGAGGCCCTGGAAGTTGTCCGCCACCGTCACGGACAGCGCGACGATGAGGGCGGCGAGCACCAGGAAGAGCAGGGTGTAGATGACGCCCACCACCACCACGCGTGGCAGCACGGGCAGCCGCCGCTCGATCCAGCTCGCCAGGGGCGACAGGATGAACGCGAACAGCCACGCCATCACCAGGATGAGCAGGATGTCGCTGAAGTAGACGAGCAGGTTGGACACCAACCCGGTCAGCACGAGGGCCACCGTGGCCGTGCTGAGCACGAGCAGCGCGTGGATCCAACGCCCCTCGGACTGGATCAGTCCCTTGAGCATGCGCGCAGTCTAGCGCCGGCGTGCGAGCGTCCCCCGACCCGTTGGTACCCCTCCGCACCCCACCCCTCCCCAGATCGGCCGATCTCAGGGGGATCTCG
Source organism: Chloroflexota bacterium (assembly GCA_046328155.1). GTDB lineage: Bacteria > Chloroflexota > Limnocylindria > Limnocylindrales > CSP1-4 > JAFMJV01. The sequence goes on along the minus strand of JAXLXC010000070.1, from coordinate 6,240 downwards.
ATCTGCCGAGCCATCGTGGGCAGCGGTCGGCGAGCGCCGGCCTCCAACATCCGCTCACCAAGGGGACCACACGTGAAGCTGAAGCTGCTCGTGGCGGTCGCCATGTTCGCGATCGGGTTCGGTGCCGTCGGCTATGTGCTGTTCGCCCCGAGCTCGGCGGGCGCGGCCACCTCCACCTACCTCACGTCCACCGCGACCACCACCGACGTCACGCAGGAGGCCGTGGCCACGGGGTCCATCGCCGCCAGCGACTCCTACGGCCTGGGCTTCGGCCGGGCCGCGGCGGCCATCGCCTCGGGCGCGACCAGCTCGGGTGGGTCCACGGACCTCGACGTGGACCGTGGATGCCGTCAACGTCACGGTGGGGGACCGCGTGAGCGCGGGCGACGTCCTCGCCACCGCCACCAGCGACGACGCGCAGGCGAAGCTCACCTCGGCCCAGGCGGACCCCGCGACCGCGCAGCAGCAGCTGGCCGATGACACCGCGAAGCCGACCGCGGATGACGTGGCCGCCGCCGACGAGGCGCTCACCAAGGCCCAGATGTCGCTGGAGCAGGCGCAGCGCAACTACAGCGAGACCAAGCGATCCAACTCGATGTCGCTGCTCCAGGCGCAGACGAGCGTGGATGACGCCCAGACCCAGTACGACAACGACGTGGACGACGACGCGGACAGCACCGTCATCCAGCAGGACAGGCGCAGCCTCCGCGACGCCAAGCGCAGCCTGCTGACCACCAAGCGCAACAACGCCAGCAGCCTGGCCAACGCGGAGGACAGCGTCGCGAGCGCCAAGCTCGCGCTCGCCGCTGCGCAGCGCGACCATGCGACGGCCGTCGCCCCCGGCCGACGAGGCCACGCTGGCCGCCGACCAGGCCGGCCGTGGAGAACGCGCAGCAGGCCCTCGAGGCGGCGCAGGCCGCCGCCGACGCGGCGAGCGTCACGGCACCCGCCGATGGCCTCATCACCAGCGTCGACCTGGTGGTCGGCGCGACGGCACCCGCCGGCGACGCGATCACCATGGAGGCCGGGCCCATGGTGGTCACGGCCGACTTCACCGAGACCGACCTGCTGTCGCTGGCCGTGGGCCAGCCCGCCACGGTCACGGTCGATGCCATCGACGACGAGCTGAGCGGCACGCTCACGTCCATCGATCCGGTCGCCTCCAGCTCCGGCAGCTCGTCCGTGGTGAGCTATCCCGCCACCATCACCCTCGAGGACGCGCCGGACACCATCCGGACCGGCATGTCCGCGGACGTGTCCGTGGTCACGGCCAGCCAGACGAACGTGGTCGCGGTGCCTGTGGCCTCGCTCGTGGGTCGCAACGGCAACTACCTGGTGCGCACGCTGGGCAGCGACGGCACCGAGCAGCTGGTCTCGGTCGAGGTGGGCCTGGTGACCGACACGATGGCCGCCATCACGAGTGGCGTCAGCGACGGCACCACCGTCATCACGGGCACGGCGAGCAGCGCATCCAACGGCTCGTCGACCACCACCCAGAGCGGCTTCGGCTTGGGCGGCCTGGGCGGCCTGGGTGGTGGCGGCGGGTTCCCGACGGGTGGCTTCCCGGGCGGCGGCACCACCCGGGGCGGCACCCGATGAGCGCGATGATGATGCCGCCGGGGACCGCATGGCTCCCGGCGCCGTACCCGGGGGCCGGGGCGGCACCCCGGCTGGGCGAGGTCCTCATCGACATCCGCGACCTGTGGCGCGTGTACCACCTCGGCACCGTCGAGGTCCAGGCGCTCCGGGGCGTCAGCCTCCAGGTCCGGCAGGGCGAGTTCGTGGCGATCGTGGGGCCCTCGGGCTCGGGCAAGTCGACGCTCATGAACGTCATCGGCTGCCTCGACCGCCCGTCGTCGGGGAGCTACGTCCTCGCGGGCACCTCGGTCGACGGCCTGGGCGACGACGAGCTGGCGCGGCTCCGCAGCCGCGAGATCGGCTTCGTGTTCCAGAGCTACAACCTGCTCGCCCGGACCTCCGCCCTGGACAACGTCGCGACGCCCCTGCTGTACCAGGGCGCCAGCCGGCGGGAGCGCATGCAGCGTGCCTCGGCGGCGCTCGAGAGCCTGGGGCTGGGCGATCGGCTGGACCACCTGCCGAGCGAGCTGTCGGGCGGCCAGCAGCAGCGGGTCGCCATCGCGCGGGCCCTGGTGACCAACCCGGCGATCATCCTCGCCGACGAGCCCACGGGCAACCTGGACAGCGCCTCGGGCGTGGAGGTCATGGCCAAGTTCCATGAGCTCCATCGCCAGGGTCGCACCATCGTGCTCATCACCCACGACCACGAGGTCGCCGCACAGGCGCCCCGTCAGGTCCACGTGCGGGACGGGCAGCTGGTGTGAGCATCCGCGAGCTCATCCGACTCGCGCTCTCCCGGCTCGCCTCGTCGCGGATGCGGGCGCTGCTGACCATGCTCGGCATCATCATCGGCGTCGGGTCGGTGGTGGCCCTGGTCGCGGTGGGGCAGGGCGCGACGTCCGGCATCACCAGCAACCTGCAATCGCTGGGCACCAACCTGCTGACGGTGAACGCGGGCGCGTCCACCAGCGGCTTCACGCGTGGCGCGTTCGGCTCCGCGACGACCCTCACGGTCGACGACGCGGACGCGCTGGCGGCGCTGGATGGCGTTGCGGCGCTGGCCCCGGAGTTGTCCACCAGCGCGCTGGTCGTGTTCGGCGACGAGACCGAGACGGCCAACGTCGTGGGCACCAACGAGGACTACGCCAAGGTCCGCAACTACGAGGTGTGGCAGGGCTCGTTCCTCAACGGCGTCTCGGTGGACGCGGGCCTGCGGACCGTGGTCATCGGGTCCGAGACGGCGACCAACCTGGGCATCACCGCCTCGGACATCGGCAGCGACATCAGCATCGGCGGCATCCCGTTCCAGCTGGTGGGCATCCTCCAGGCCAAGGGCACGTCCGGCGCATCGAGCAACGACGACATCGTCATCGTGCCCATCACCGCGGTGCAGCACTACTTCAACGACACCGACTCGGTGCGCTCCATCGCCCTGAGCGTGGCGACCGCGGGGCAGATGGACGCCGTCAAGGCCTCGGCCACGGCCCTCCTGCGCGAGCGCCACAGCATCGCGAGCGGCGGCACCGACGACTTCTCCATCGCCGACCAGGCGCAGCTCCTGGAGTCGGTCGACTCCATCAGCTCGCTGCTCACCATCCTGCTGGCCGGCATCGCCTCGATCTCGCTCGTGGTGGGCGGCATCGGCATCATGAACATCATGCTGGTCTCGGTCCGCGAGCGGACCCGCGAGATCGGCATCCGGAAGGCCATCGGGGCGCGGGGGCGGGACATCCTCGCCCAGTTCCTCGTCGAGGCGCTCACGCTCTCGGTGCTGGGCGGCCTCATCGGCGTGGTGCTGGGCGTCGGCGTCTCCGTGGTCGTGGGCCAGGTGGCCGGCTGGGGCTTCCAGTTCCAGCCCACGACCGTGCTCATGGCCGTCGGCTTCAGCCTCCTCGTGGGTGTCGTGTTCGGCGTCTGGCCCGCCCGTCAGGCGGCCCGCCTCGACCCCATCGTGGCCCTCCGATATGAGTGACCAGCAGTGGGCCATGGCGCCCGGTCCCAGCCCCCAGCCCTCGTACCCGCCTCAGGAGAACCCCATGACCACCGCCTCCCCGAACGGGGTGCACCGGGCGTCCGATGGGACGCCCGACCCCAGCGCCACCACGACCAGCGTGTGGGCCCGGCCTGGCGCCGACGCCCAGGTCCCAGCCGCCCAGCCACCGGTCGCCGGCTGGCCAGCGCCACCGACGAGCGATGCCTGGGCATCCGCGGCCGGGGTGCCCGTCGCATCGCCGGCATCGACCGACGGACCGACCGGCGCATTCCAGGCGCAGGCGCCGTCTGCGCAGCCCACCGGCTGGGCGACGACCTCGTGGGGCCCGGCACCCGCGTGGCCGGCGGCCCCGTACCCCCAGCCGCAGTCGCCCATGTACCCCGTGGCGCAGCCCGCGTATGCGCCGTCGCCGGCGGTCCAGCCGCCCGCCCCGGTGCTCGTGGCGGCCACGCCCCTGGCCGCCGGGGCCCCTGTCCCGCAGCCGCTGCCGGCACCCACGGTCGCGGCGCCCGCCAGGCGCTCCAGCACCGCCAACCGCGTCGTGAACGGGCTGCTCGTCCTGAGCCTGGTCGCGGCCGCCGGTGGCGTGGGCTTCGCGGTCGGGCGCCAGTCCGCGCCCGCGTCGACCACGGCGGGTGGCGCACCCAACCTCAACGGATTCGCCGGGTTCGGCAACGGCACGACCGGCGGCAACGGCACGACCGGTGGCAACGGCACGACCGGTGGCACCGGCACGACCGGCGGCACCGGCACCATCGGCAACGGCACGACCGGCGGTGGCACCGCGCAGGTCGCCGCCCCGAGCGGCGCTCCCGCCATCCCGGATGCCTCGACGGCGCCCGGCACCGGCCAGCAGCCCGACGCGACGACCGCGCCGGGCGGCGGCACCGGCCAGCAGGTCCCCGGTGGCGGCTTCCCGGGCCTTGGCGGTGGCACGACCGGCACCGTGACGGCGGTCGCCGATGGGTCCGTCAGCTACACGACCGCCGACGGTCAGACCGTGCAGGTCACCACGACCGCGGACACCACGTATCACCAGCAGCAGGCCGCGACAGCCGCCGACGTCGCGGTCGGCACGACCGTCCGGATCACCACCGCGGGTGGCTTTGGTGGTGGGTTCGGCGGCGGGCAGCCCGGCAGCGGCCAGGGCCCACCGCCAGCGGCGCGCCGGCCGGCGGTGCCAACGGCGTGCCCAGCTTCACGGCCTCCAACGTGGAGATCGTGCCCGCGACCGCCGCGACCAGCACCCAGGGCCAGGGCGGCCGAGGCGGCTTCGGTCGGGGTGGCCTGACCGGGAACGTGACGGCATCGCCGACGGCTCGATCAGCATCCAGACCGCCGAGGGCCAGACGCTCGACGTGACCACGGACGGGACGACGACCTGGACCAGCCAGGCCGACGCGACCGCGGCCGCGATCGTGCCCGGCGCATCGATTCGGGTCACCACGGAGGGCGGGTTCGGCCGCGGCCAGCAGAGCACCGACGCCAGCGCGCCGCAGACGGCGACCGACATCGAGGTGCTGCTCCCCGCCGCCTCCTGACACGTGGCCGTGCCGGCGCGTCGCCGGTGCGGCACACTCCCCGTCAGCCGGCCCCGACCTCCCAGGCGGCCGGCTGACGCAGGGGGCTCATGGACACGGGCAGGCTCGAGGCGTTCAGCGATGGGGTCATCGCGATCCCCATCCCCGACCGGCGCGCCGAGCGCGTGGCCCGTCAGGCGGAGCTGCGCGCCGCCATCGATGACATCGTCGCGGACCTGGAGGGTGACGCCCGATGACGGACGAACCGGGCGGCGAGATCATCCTCTACCAAGCCGAGGACGGCAGTCCGTCGATCGAGGTCCGACTCGACGGCGACACGGTATGGCTGAGCCAGCAGCAGCTGGCCGACCTGTTCCAGACATCGCGCACGAACGTGGTCGAGCACATCCGCAACATCTACGCCGAGGGAGAGCTCGACGAGGCCGCAACCTGTCGGGACTTCCGACAGGTTCGGACCGAGGGCGATCGCGAGGTCGTCAGGACGCTCCCGTTCTTCAACCTCGACCTCGTGATCTCCGTCGGCTACCGAGTCAGGTCCCGCGTGGCGACCAGGTTCCGGATCTGGGCGACCGAGCGCCTCAGGGAGTACCTGGTCAAGGGCTTCACGATGGATGACGCGAAGCTCAAGCAGCTCGGTGGCGGCAGCTACTGGCGGGAGCTGCTGGAGCGGATCCGCGACATCCGGTCCAGCGAGAAGGTGCTCTACCGGCAGATCCTGGACCTGTACGCCACCAGCATGGACTATGACCCCACGGCGGCCGAGACGGTCGAGTTCTTCAAGGTCGTCCAGGACAAGCTCCACCACGCCGCCCACGGCCAGACCGCGGCGGAGGTCGTCCACGCTCGCGCCGACGCGACGCAGCCGAACATGGGGCTGACCTCGTTCGCGGGTGCGCGACCCCGGGAGTCGGACGTCTCGATTGCCAAGAACTACCTCGACGAGCAGGAGCGGGAGAAGCTCAACCGCATCGTATCGGCGTACTTCGACGCCGCCGAGTTCCGCGCGCAGGACCACCAGCCGACCACCATGCAGGACTGGCTCGGGCATCTGGATCGGTTCATCGGCGCGCTGGATGCCCCGCTCGCGACCGGCCCCGGGTCCGTCAGCTACGAGCAGGCGTGGCAGAA
>JAXLXC010000007.1:0-119953 GCA_046328155.1 Chloroflexota bacterium | reverse complement strand
GCAGGTCGGTCGCGACGCCCGCGGCGTCCGCGAACACGTTCCAGGTGGTCGTGCCGTCGGACGACGAGAACGACTCCACGTCCGCCAGCCGCGACTCGCGCAGGCTGTCGGCCTGGCCCAGGAGCGCGTCACGCGTGCTTGCCGCGTCCGCGTCCGCCTGCTCCTGGGTGGTGGCGGTCGCCGTGCCCGGGTCCACCACGGTCACGGTGGCGATCATGTTGGGGTGGTCGGCGCAGTAGACCTGGAACTCGCCCGCCGTCTGGAACGTGACGCTCGCGGTCGTGCCCTCGGGCAGCAGCCCCGTGTTGACGAACCCGCCGTCGGAGTAGGACACGACGCCCAGGTCGACGGGCGCGGGCGAGGCGTCCGGGTCGGTGCCCACGTCCGCGAGCGACGGCCACCCGCTGACCGGCCACTGCGACGGCGAGACGCCGTCGGGGCCGGCGCCGATGGTCACGCTGTGCGACACGTCGGAGCCGATGCGGAACGTCACGGTGGATCCGGTCGTCACGGTCACCGCGCCGGGCAGGAACGCCTGGACGGCGGCCGTGCCGTCGCGGTCGCCCACGGTCACCACCAGCGGGTCGGCGGCGAGCGCGGAACCAGCCGGGCCGACCGCGGCCGCGAGGGCGAGGCCCATGCTCGCGAGACCCATCAACGCGATGCGCAGCGCGGCGCGCGGACCCGTGGCCGTCGCGGCTCCTGAGCTCATGCCAAGTTCCTCCGTGGGGCACCTGATGACACGCCGGCGGTCGACCCGCCGTGCGCTCGTGGCGCATCCTGCGCCAGCGACGACCCCGTCGCGCATCCCCCGGACGGGTCAGGACCCTCTAGCACTACCTGCCCGGACGGGACAGGACCCCCACGCACCCGACCGGGCGACCCTGCTCAGCCCCGAGCCCCCAGCAGCCCCACCAGCCGGGGCTCGGCGTCCGGCCACTCCTCGCGCAGCATCCGGAACCACGCGGTGTCGCGCTCGCGGCCCTTGATGACGTAGTGCTGCTCGAACACGCCCTCGAAGCGGAAGCCCATCCGGAGCGCGGCGGCGCGCGAGCGCAGGTTGCGGGCGTCGCACTTCCACTCGACCCGCCGATAGCCGAGGCCGAACGCATGGCGCAGCAGCAGCCAGGTGGCCTCCGCGTTGTAGCCGGCGCCCTGGACCACCGGGCCGTACCAGATGTTGCCCAGCTCGATGCGCAGGTGCTCCGGCGCGTTGGCCATGAGGTTGGCGACGCCGACCGGGTGACCGCTCGAGCGGTCCGACACGACCAGCGGCAGCCCGTCCGGGGCGTCGGCCTGGGCCGCCAGCCAGGTCGCCAGCGCCGCGGCGTCCGCGAACGGGCCCCCGGACAGGTACCGCCAGATGGAGCGCTCGGGGTCGTAGGCATCGGTGTGGAGCGCGCCCAGGCGGAGCGGTCGCCCGTCCGAGACCGCCTGGAGCGCCGCGGCGTCGGCAGGCAGCCCCAGCGGCCGCAGGGCGACCCGAGGCCCCACCAGCTCGACCGCGGCTGGCTTGCGGGGGAGGGTGGCCCGCAGCGCGAGCAGCTCGGGGTCGAGGGCTGGCCCGATGGTCCACGGGTCGTCGGATGCCGTCATCGCCCGATCGTCCCACAGCCACGACCCCTGCGGGCGGGTCGGCCGACGGGTGCCGTCGGTAGCCTCGTCGGTGTACCGTGCTGCCCATCGGGCGCCCCGGTCGCGGGCGTCGCCGTCCATGGGAGGGAGCATGTCGCGGTTCACGGATGCGCTGGACGCGCACCTGGTCAACGAGTTCTCGGCGTCGCAGCAGTACATCGCGATCGCGGTCTGGTATGACGACCAGACGCTGCCCCAGCTCGCCCGCCACTTCTACCGCCAGGCGGTGGAGGAGCGCAACCACGCCATGATCATCGTCCAGTACCTCATGGACGCCGAGGCGCACGTGACCATCCCGGGCGTCCCTGCGCCCAAGCTCGAGTTCGCCGACCCCATCGCACCGGTGCGTCTCGCGCTGGAGCAGGAGAAGCAGGTCACCCAGCAGATCGAGGGGCTGGCCCACATCGCCCGCGAGGAGGGCGACCTGGTGGGCGAGCAGTTCCTGGCCTGGTTCCTGCGGGAGCAGCGCGAGGAGATGGCCAGCATGGCCGACCTGCTGCGCACGGTGGAGCGCGCCGCGGAGACCAACATCCTGCTGGCCGAGGCATACCTCGCCCGCGAGGCCGTTGGCGACGGCGGGGACAGCGACTCGGCGCCACCTGCCGCGGGTGGCGCTCTGTAGCACTATGTAGCACATGGGACGGCCCGGTGGCACGGACGCTCGGCGGGCCGCATCGCGCCAGGGAGGTGCGTGATGGATGTCCAGGCGTTCTACGCCGTCATCGGCGGCGTGGGCTTCACGCTGCTGGGCCTGTGGCAGGTCGTCGTCACGTCCCGCAAGGACTGGCAGCGCTCGCGCCCGCGACGCATGCTCGCCTACACCGTCGCGCTCCACTTCCTGCTGCCGGCCATGATGTCGGTGCTGTCGATGGTGGCGCCCGACCAGCCCATCGTGTGGCGCGTGGTGTTCGCGACATCGGGGGCGCTGGGCGTGGCGGGGGTGCTGCTGTATCGCCGCGCGCTCATCGAGGAGTACGACGTGCCGCGGCTGGCCGCCGTCGTGGGCTGGGTGATGCTGCCGGTCTATGTCGGGATCGTGGTGCTCGCGCTCGTGCCCACCATCCCCGCCGATCTCGGGCTCGCGCTCAGCGCCATCCAGGTGGAGGCGATCCTGGTCAGCCTCGTGCTGTTCCTGGGCGTCCAGGCGGCGTGGGTGATGCTGGTCGAGCCACCCCGCGCCGGGCCGGACGAGACGGCCGGGGAGTGAGCGTCAGCCTCGCGGCTCGGAACCGGCGCCGCGGTCGCGCAGGAACCGCTCGATCTCGGAGATGAGCTCGGTGCCCGAGGGGAGCCGCGATTCGTCCACCATGCCCTCGAGCCGCTCCACGTAGGCGCGGGTCGACGCATCCGCGGCGGCAGCCGCGTCGAGCCGCTCGCGCAGGTCCTTGGCCTCCTCGGCGAGGCCGCCCCGCGGCAGACGGACGCCCAGATGGCGGCCCAGGACGTCGAGCAGGCCGAGCGAGGCGGCCGGGTACTCCCCGGACACGTAGTGGGGGATCTGCGCGAAGTAGCCCACCGTCGGCACGCCGGTCGCGGCGATCGCCATGTCCACGACCGACAGGAACGCCGCCGGCACCGTGAGCGTGCCAGCCGGACCCGCCTGGACGTCCCCGACGAGGCGACCGTTGGCAGACCGGGTGCCGAGCACGCTGACCGGGCGCGTGTGCGGCACTGCCGCCGGGATGGCGCCGAGGCTGACCCATTCGCTCACCTCGAGCGTCCGGGCGAGCTGGCCGAGCTCGGCGGCGAGCTGGCGCCAGCGGTAGTCCGGCTCGGGCCCCGTGAGCACCAGCACGTCCCGCTCGCCGAACCGCCGATGCATCAGCTGGAGCTCGGGCCACGTGAGATCGCGTGGCACGCCGTCGACGATGCCCAGGGTGGGTCGCCGCGCGCGGTAGTCATAGATCCGGTCGACGTCGAAGGTCGCCCAGGCGCGGCCCTCGTCCGCCAGCAGCTCGGCGACGGCCGTCGCGCCGCTGCCCGCGTCGACCCAGCCATCGAGTGCCGCGACGACCACGGGTGCTGCCAGCGGCTCGGCACCGACCAGGCGCAGGAGGGTCATAGGCCGCTGAGGATACCCCCGCCACCGGCGTGTGGTCAGGAGGGCTCCTCGGGCACGGGCAGGACCATCACGAAGCGACCGTCGAGCCCCGGGTACTTGACCGTCCAGCGGTTGTAGCGCAGGAAGTCGCGGCCCAGGTCGCCCACGCGCATCCACGTGTCGGGCGGGTCGGACGGTCCCCAGATGCTGCTCACCCGGGGATACCACACGTCCTGGATGACGATCGACGTGACCGTGTAGCGGTTGGTGAGCGCGGGGTCGGCGGTCGCCCGGAACCCGGACATGACCCACGAGTGGGCACCCCGCCAGGTGAGCATGCCCGCCGGCCTGCCGGTCATGCGCACCGCCTTGGCGGCCGCCTTGATGGCCTGTCCGCGGGTCCGGAAGGCCTTGACCTCCCACTCGCCATAGCCCAGGTGCTCCAGCGCGCGCGCCCAGCCGATGGGCTCGGCACCCTTGCCATCGAGGTTGTCGGAGCTGTACCGCCGTGCCAGCCGATACAGCCGGTCCTGGGTCCGGCGGGTCCGGTCGGCCCTGCCGGACTCCATGATGTTGATCATCGTCTGCATCGCCGCGGGCAGGCAGTACCACGCCGTGAACTCGGACACGAAGTCGCCCCGACGATAGAGGTCCATCCGGAAGGGCCCGGTGGTGGGCTTGGGTCGCAGCCTGGCCGTGGGCTTGGGGGTGGCCGTGGGCGTCGGCCAGGCCGTGGGCTTCGGCGTGGCCGTGGGCTTCGGCGTGGCCGTGGGTTCGGGCGTCCCTCCGGGGCCAGGCGGCGCGGTGGCCTCCGCCGTCGCCGCGTGCGTGCGCGTCGGGCGGTGCGTGACGGATGGCGTCGGCGTGGGCCCCACGATGGCTGGCGCGGTGGGGTCGGCGGTCGCGATGCCAAGCTCTGCCACCCGCGGCCCCGAGTCGGTCGCGATCGGCGGGGCGTCAGATCCCTGGACGGTGACGCAGCCGGCCACCGCCAGCACCACCGCCAGCGCCAGCAGCAGCGCCTGGGGTGTGGGTGGCGAGGGTGAGCGTGAGGGGTGTCGCATGATCGGGGTGAGGCGCTCCGCTGTCGACCTCGGCGCACGACGATGGGTCGCCGGCGCGGGTCGACGGGTCTGACGCGCGTGCCGCCCAGACGTTACACGAGGTCGGCCGGACGAGCCTCCGGCGCAGGGCCGCGGCGCGTGCCGGCGACGAACTCAGCGCGGGGCTGGGGGCCTCGTGCGGGCGGCGATCCGGGACATGGCGCCCTCCCAGCCGGCGTCGAACGGTCGGCCCCCGACGTCCAGGTCGATGACGACCGGCGCATGGTCCGACGGGGTGGGCGGTCCCTTCCGCGCCTCGCGGTCGATCTCCGCCCACACCACCCGGTCGGCGATGTCGGGCGTGACGTACAGCAGGTCGATGCGCATGCCCATGTTCTTGTGGAACATGCCCGCGCGGTAGTCCCACCAGCTGAAGCGGCGCGCAGCCGACTGCCGCGAGCGGTATGCGTCCACGAGCCCCAGCGAGCCCAGCCGGGCGAGCGCGGCCCGCTCGGGTGCCGAGACGTGCGTGCCACCGTGCGCCGCGACCGGGTCCCACACGTCGATGTCGCTGGGCGTCACGTTGAGGTCGCCCCCCAGCACCAACGGCGTGGCGTCCCCCAGGGTGGCGGCGGCCCAGGCTGCGAGCCGCTCGAACCAGCGCAGCTTGCCCTGGTAGAAGGGCGAGCCCACCACCCGGCCGTTGGGAGCGTAGAGCGACACGACCCGGATGCCGCCGCACACCGCGGCCACCATGCGTGCCTCGTCGAACGGGTCGAAGTCCTCCTCGCCCACGTCGCTCGCCACGGTGCGGCTGTCACGCACCGGGCCGTCGCCGAAGTTGGTCACGGGGTCGGCGATGCCCACCCGGCTCGCGATCGCCACGCCGTTCCAGCGTCCCTCGCCGTGATGGAGCAGGTCGTAGCCGGCGAGCTGGAAGGGCATCACGGGCGCGTCCTCGTCCGCGAGCTTGGTCTCCTGGAGCAGCAGCACGTCCGGTGCGGCGCGCTCCAGCCAGCGCTCCACCGCATCCATGCGGGCCTTGAGCGAGTTGACGTTCCAGGTGGCGATGCGCATGGTCCGCAGCGTATCCCGTCCGCGGGTCCCGGCGTCAGGCCGCGGGTGCGAGCGCTCCGGCCACCGGCGCGAGCCCGTCCGCCGTCCCCTCCAGCAGCGGTGCCACGATGACGTAGTGGCCGTCCGTGCCGAACTCCGGGCGGTGACGGCTGGCCCACCGCGTGAACCCGGAGAGTCGGCTCGCCCGGACCAGCGAGTGCGCCTCGAGGCCGGGACCCCACACCGGGCTGGTGCGACCCGCCCATGGGTCCTCGATGTAGACGTGGGTGACCTCGAAGTCGTCGGGTATGCCGGGTCCGCGGTGGCCCGGAAGCCGGACATGACCCATGCATGCCGACCACGCCACACGAGCAGGCCGACGGGCTTGCGGGTGTAGCGCATCTGGCGCGCGGCGATGCGCAGCGCGGCCTGCCGGCCGGTCGCCGACAGCTCGGCATAGGGGCCATGACCGAGTTCGGTCAGTCCACCGGCCCAGCCGAACGTGGAGGCACCCGGTCGGGTCTCCTCCCAGGGGCTGACCTCGCGGGCGAGGTCGTACATCGCCTTCTGGGTCCGGCGGCTGCGGTCGGGCTTCCCGCGCTCCATCATGTTGACCATCATCTGCATCGAGGCGCCCACGCACCAGCTGGACGTGTACTGGGTGACGTGATCGCCCTTGGCGTACAGGTCCATCCGGAACGCGCCCTTGCGTGGTCTGGGTCGCAGCTGGATGGCGGCGACGTCGAGCGCGCCCTCGGTCGGGTCGGCCGAGGGGGCCGCCGGCGCGGCCGAGGACCCGGCCCCCAGCGTGGCGGAGGCTCCGGCCGCGGCGATGGCATCGGGGATCGCGGCGAGACGCGAGCCCTCCGGGACGAGGGCGCAGCCGCTCGCCAGCAGGACCCCCACGAGGAGGGCGACGATGCGGCCAGTGGTCGGGATCGCGGTCCGGGACATGATAGGGAAGGCGTCACCTTACTCCGTATGCCATCGATACGCCGTGGCGCGACCCATCGGTTTGCGCGTGCCGAGGGCCGCCGGCCCACGGGGTGCCACGGTGCCAGGCCCTCGGGGTGCCACGGTGCCAGGCCCTCAGGGCGTGGCGTCTCCCTGGAGCTCCACCTGGGCATCGCTGGGGGCTGGCTGGATCGTCGGCTCGGGGGTGGCGAGCGCGGCCAGCGTGGCGCTGGCGAGCCGGTTGGCGACCCGGTCGAGGTTGGCGAAGCCGATGTTGGTGACCACCACCACGTCGAGGTCCTCCGCGGGCAGTCGGTACATCACGGACACGAACCCGCGCATCGAGCCCCCGTGCCCGTACCCGGCGCGCTTCGCGACCGTCTGGGTGCGGGCGCCCAGCCCATAGCCGCTGGCCTCGTCGAAGTCGAGCATCTCCGACAGCGCGTCGGGGGACAGCACGTCACCCTCGTAGAGCGCCATCTCCCAGTCGAGCAGGTCGCGGATGCTGCCCTCGATGGCGCCCGCGGCCCAGGCCACGGTGGCCGTCGACGTGGTCGGCCGGTAGTCGGTGCCATCCGACCACTCCTCGAACCCGCCGCCCTTGCGCTTCCAGAAGCCCTTGGCACCCACCAGCCCGTTGTCGCGTCCCGCCTGCTGGAACACCGTCTCGTCGAGCCCCAGCGGCGCCAGCAGCTGGTCATGGACCAGGTCGACCAGCTGCTCGCCGGTGACCTGCTCCAGGATGAGGCCGAGCAGCACGTAGTTGGTGTTGGAGTAGCTGAACGCCTTGCCGGGGGCGTTGGTGCGCTTGCCCGTGAGCGACAGGATCTCCTCGGGGGTCCAGACGTGCAGCGGGTCGTCGTACACGCGCTCGGGATAGTCCGGGTGCTGGAAGTAGTCGAAGATGCCGCTGGTGTGACCCAGCAGCATCCGCAGGGTGATCCTGCGGGCCTGGGGGTAGTCCGGGAACCACGTCGAGAGCTTGTCGTCGAGATCGAGCGTGCCCTCGGACGCCAGACGCAGCACCAGCGTCGCCACGAACGTCTTGGTGATGCTGCCCCACGCGAACGGCGTGTCCGGCGTCACCTCGGGCCCGTCGGGCCACAGGACACCGGTCGCGCCGTACCAGACGGTGCCGTCGGGCAGCTTGACGGCCGCCGCGAGGCCGGGCGCGCCCACCTCCGCGGCCATGGTCGCGAAGGCCCGGTCGAGGCGCCGCTGGGCGGCCGGGACGGGGGTGGCATAGGCGCGCGCGGGGTCGATGGTGGGGGCGGGCGTGGGTGCCGAGGTGGGGCCTGCCGTGGCGCCGGGGGTGGACGCGGGACTAGGCGTCCGAGCCACCGCGGTGGCATCGGCCGAGGAGCCCGCGCCGGCGGCCGAGACGGCGCGGTCGTCGCTGCCGCCACCCGGCAGGAGGCTGGGCATGGCCGCGAGGACGAGGACGCCCAGCACCACGATGACCGCGATGGGGCCGAGGATCGCGCGGCTGCCAGCACTCGCCGCCGGCTGCTGCCGATGGGTGGTGCGCCGGGTCGCGCGCGGTGGGGTCAGAGGTCGGTCCTGGGACCGCCGGGGGGTCACCACGAGGGCGATGGTCGCACGACCCTCCGGAACGCGCCCGCGGGGAGCCGTCCTGCCGCCTGACGGATCGGCGTACGACCGACATCCACGCGTGGGTCGGCCGGGTGCCGGACGAGGTTCAGGCCGGGCTGGGCGCCTCGCTCAGCGGCTCGCCCGCGGCGTCGGCGCCGGCCAACGCCCGACCCTTGGCCGCCGCCGTCCGACGCGTCCGACGCGGGTGCCGCCACCGACCTGGTCATCCTGCGGGACGCGCCCGACCGGGGGCATGGTGCTGCGCGCCAGGTCGGCGACCCAGGCCACGGTCGCCGCGTCCATGACGCTGGGCGAGCTGGCGATGCGCCGCACGACCCCGGGTTCGCGGAGCACCGGGATGCCCGCGACGCTCCGACGCAGCAGTGGCAGCTCGGCGCGGCGCATGCAGATGAGCGGGGTGACCTGGACCCCCGCGGCGGTCAGCTGGGGCGCGAGCGCCGAGGACACGGCGCGCAGCTGACCATGCAGTCGGGGGCCGAGCGCCAGGCTGCGACCACCCACGACCACGGCATCGCCGCGGACGCGGACGCGCCCCTCCACGTCCACCACCTCGACCAGGAACACGCCACCCGGACCGGTGACGAGGCGTCGCACGGTGCCCGCGAAGCCAGGCGCCGCGCGGTCGTGGAGCACGACATACCCCACGGCGGCGAGGTCGTCGAGGGTGGTGCGCTCGTCATGCTCGCGACGCCCATGACGCACCAGGACCGCGGCCGCACCGCCCAGGATGGCGGCGACCAGCAGCAGCCCCAGCAGCGGCGCGGTGGGCACCAGCAGCGCCAGGGCGGCGATGGCGATCACGGCGAGCACCAGCACGACGCTGGTCCGGGTCGTGGCCGTGCGCATGCCGCCCGCGCGCGCGCGGGTGCGGTCGGCTGCAGGGCTCGCGGGTACCCCAGGCTGCGCCTGCGTGGTGGGCATCTCCCTCATGTGCCGCGTACGGTGGGTCATCGGCGTCCCGCTGGGCAGTCCGCCGGCGGTAACGCCCCCCGACGGCGAAGGTACGGGAGGCCTATCCTTCGGGGCGATGTCCGAGCCCGTCCGAGCCGCCGACCCCGACTCGGTGCCCATCGACCCGGAGCGCCTGACCGGCGAGCAGGCCGATCAGGTCGCCGCCCAACGGGCCGCGACCGCGCCCACCCGCCGAGCGGTGTCCGAGGCCATGGAGGCGCTGCTCTACCAGCCGGTCCCGGTGCTCGACCAGGGCTTCGTCCGGGTGGTCGACTACATGGGCGACGACCATGCCATCGTCCAGGCGGCGCGCGTGTCCTATGGCGCGGGCACCCGGACGGTGCGCTCGGATGCCGGGCTCATCGACTACCTCATGCGCCACCAGCACACCTCGCCCTTCGAGATGTGCGAGCTCAAGCTCCACGTCAAGCTGCCGGTGTTCGTGGCGCGCCAGTGGATCCGCCATCGGACGGCGAGCGTCAACGAGTACTCCGGCCGGTACTCGGAGATCGCCGACACCTTCTACGACCCCGATCCCGCGGACATCGGGCGCCAGTCGACGACCAATCGGCAGGGCAGCGTGGGCGCGGTGTCCCCAGAGGCGGCGGCCGCCGCCAAGGCCCAGTGGCGCGATGACGCCGCGCGTGCCTACGAGCACTATCGGACGCTGCTGGACGGGGGCGAGGACGCCGTGGCCCGGGAGGTGGCGCGCATCGGGCTGCCGCTGTCGCACTACACCGAGTGGTACTGGAAGGTCGACCTCCACAACCTCCTGGGCTTCCTCGCCCTGCGCATGGATGCGCACGCGCAGACCGAGATCCGTGCGTACGCCGCCGCGATCGGTGCGATCGTGGCGGCCTGGGTGCCGCTCACGTGGGCCTCGTTCACCGACCATCGGCTGCGTGCCGTGCGTCTGTCGGGGCGGGCCCTCGAGGCGTTGCGCGGGCCGCTGGCGGGCGTGGCGCTGCCGTTCGAGGAGGCGGGGATGTCGGCGGGCGAGGCGCGCGACCTGCGTGACGCGTTGGGTGTCGACCCGGACGCGGATGCCCGTCGCTCGCGCTCATAGCGGGCGCGCGTCCCTGGGACTCGTGAGCCCGACCGGGCACGCGCCCCGGCTGCCAGGGGATGCGTTCGTCACGGATTCGTGATGCGCGGGCCGCCGGCATCGGCGCGGAGTGGATCGACGGGGCGTCAGACTGCTGCCCTCCGGCGCACGAGCACGGAGTTCGAGGTCATGCCGGTGCAAACCCACATGGGAGCCTGCGTGCGTCCGCTACTGGTCATCAACCCCTTGGACGATGCCGGGTTCGTGCGCGCGTGCGAGGATCTCCTCGACCAGGCGCCGCCCGACCCGGAGGAGCTCCAGGCGCTGCTCCGCCGCTCCTACCCACACACGGTCGTGCGGCCGCGAGCGCTCTCCGGGGAGACCCTGGACGTGTGGTACGTGTATCGGGACGGTCACTGGGTATCATCCCCGTGACAGCGTGGAGGGTCGATGGACGATCTGGCCGAGGACCTGCGAGCGACGACCGAGTCGATCGCGCACGATGCGCAGCGGCTGCGCGACCTCGAGCTTCGCAAGGCGGACCTCGACGTCGGGGACCCGAGGGTCGTCGACCTGTCCGAGCAATCGCGCGAGCTCGCCGAGCGGCTGCACCGCAGCACGATCGTCGAGGAGGACCTGGCCCATCAGATGGCCGAGGACTCGGACGAGGACGCACCCGCCTGAGCCGGCTGGGCCGGGCGGTCACATCGCATGGCCGTGACGGCACGGGGTGACGGGACGCCGGGGGCGCCGACGGATACCGGTGGGCCGCTGGTGCCTCCCCGTGAGGCGCTCGACGAGCGCTACCGCACCATCCTCCAGAACATCCAGGGCTATGCCATCTATGCCGTCGACCCGCAGGGACGGGTCACGGACTGGACCGACGGCGCCCAGCGGATCAAGGGCTATGCGCCCTCGGAGGTCATCGGCCTGCCCTGCGACATGTTCCATACGCCGGAGGCGCGCGCCGCCGGCGAGCCTGCCGCGATCCTCGAGGAGGCCGCCCGGATGGGGCGCGCGGAGCACGAGTCGTGGCACGTGCGCAAGGACGGCAGCCGCTTCTGGGCGCACGAGATCGCCGCACCCATCCGGGACGCGGACGGTCGGCTGCTGGGGTTCACCAAGGTCAGCCGCGACATGACCGTGCACCGCATGCTGGAGCAGCGACAGGAGGAGTCGCTCGCCAAGGAGCGAGAGGCCCGCGAGGCGGCCGAGGCGTTCATGGCGGTCATGTCCCACGAGCTCCGGACGCCCGTGACCACCATCTATGGCACGGCGTCCCTGCTCAAGCGCGACCCGCAGCGGCCCGACACCCGGGAGCTGCTGGCGGACATCGAGGACGAGGCCGAGCGGCTGCTCCGGATCGTGGACGACCTGCTGGTGCTCTCCCGTGTGGAGCGTGGCGCGGTGGTCCTCACGGTCGAGCCCGTGGTCGTGCGTCACGTCGTCACGGACGTCCTCGCGGTGGTGGGCCGACGCTACCCCTCGGCGCGCATCGAGGTCGAGGGCAGCGTGGCGATGCCGGCGCTCGCTGATGCGACGGCGCTCCGCCAGGTCATCCACAACCTCCTGACCAACGCCGCCAAGTACGCGGGTGCCGACGGCACCATCGTGGTCCGCCTCTCCGAGGACCGGGGCTGGGCGCGCATCGAGGTGCTGGATCGGGGGCCGGGCCTGGGCAGCCAGCCCGAGGACCTGTTCCAGCTGTTCCATCGGTCGCCCAGCGCCGCGCGCATGGCGCCAGGGTCCGGCATCGGGCTGTATGTCGCCCGGCAGCTGGTGCGCGCCATGGGCGGTTCCATCGAGGCCGGCACGCGACCCGAGGGCGGCGCCCGGTTCGAGGTCCGACTGCCGCTGACCGCCGAGGGCGACGACGGCCTGTAGCCCTGGCGTGGCCGTGGACGGCCGCCCACGCGACGGGGCCGGCCATGGTGCGGCCGGACCGTCGACCCATCGCCCGATTGGTATCGTCGTGGGCGTGACCCACGACCTGCCGCTCCTGAGCGCCCGCACCCGCCGCTTCAGCCTGGGGGTCCCGCGGGACCTCGGCATCAGCCCGGACGGGACGCGGATCCTGTTCCTGCGGAGCCGCTCGGGCCTCGACCCGCTGACCTGCCTGTGGGCGCTCGACGTGCGGACCGGCGCGGAGCGGCTGCTGGTGGACCCGTCGGCGCTCGACGTCGACGAGGCCGGTCTGCCACCCGAGGAGCGGGCGCGCCGCGAGCGAGCGCGCGAGCAGGCGAGCGGGATCGTGCGCTGGGTGGCGGACGACGCGCAGGCAACGGTCGCCTTCGTGCTCGGCGGGTCGGCCTTCGTGCTCGACGTGACGAGCGGGGCGCTGCGCGCGCCGCCGATGGCGTCCGGGGTCGCGGACGTGCGGCTGTCGCCGGACGGCGCGCGCCTGGGCTATGTGGTGGGCGGCACGCTGCGCGTCCATGACCTCGCCACGGGCGCGGATCGGGTGCTCCTGGAGCCCGATGGGGCGGACGTCACCTGGGGGCTCGCGGAGTTCGCGGCGGCCGAGGAGATGGACCGGGAGCGCGGCTTCTGGTGGTCGCCGGACGGGGCGATGGTGCTCGCCCAGCGCACCGACGAGTCGATGGTGGGTCGCTGGCACGTGGGCGACCCCGCCGACCCCGAGGCGGAGCCGGTGGTGCTGCGCTACCCCGCGGCGGGCACGCCGAACGCACGGGTCGCGCTGCGCATCGTGCGCCTCGATGGCGGCGCGGTGGACGTGGCGGTCGAGGACGAGTACCTCGCCGAGGTGACCTGGGACGCGCACGCCCTCATCGTGACCACCATGCCCCGCGACCAGCGGGCGCTGCGGTTCCGACGCGTGGACCCCGCCACGGGCGCGACCGAGCTCGTGGCCGAGGTGGTCGATGCGGCCTGGGTGGATGTCCAGCCTGGGCTGCCTCGCCACCTGCCCGACGGCTCGCTGGTCCGCCTGGGCATCGTCGATGGCGCCCGTCGGCTGATGGTGGGCGAGCGTGCCGTGACGCCGCCGATCCTCCAGGTCACCGACGTCCTCGCGGTCGATGGCGAGCGGTGCTGCTGCGTGCCCACGAGTCGCCGTCATCGATCGGCATCTGGGTCTACGACCATCCGCGCGGCTCGCTCGAGCGTGCGAGCCCGCCCGGCGAGGGCGTGTGGTCCGGCCTGCTGCGGGGTGGCACGCTGGTCACGAAGGGCGGCTCGCTGGCCGCGTCCGGGACGCACGCGCGCTACGGCGGCCGACACGGCTCGGGCGCCATCCGCTCGGTCGCCGAGGATCCGGGGTTCGTGCCGCGCGTGGGCATCGGATGGCTGGGCGCGCGCTCGCTGCCCACGGTGGTGCTGCTGCCCCGCGACCATGTGCCGGGCTCGCGACGATTGCCCGTGCTGCTCGACCCGTATGGTGGCCCGGGGCACGCCCGCGTCCTGGCGACCGCGGATTCGTGGCTCATGCCCCAGTGGCTCGCCGACCAGGGGTTCGCGGTGGTCGTCGCGGACGGCCGAGGGACGCCGGGGCGAGGACCGGCCTGGGAGCGCGCGGTGCTGCGCGACCTCGCGGGGCCGGTCCTCGAGGACCAGGTGGATGCGCTCCATGCCGCGGCCGAGGCGCATCCGGGCGACCTCGACCTGGGGCGGGTTGCCATCCGGGGCTGGTCGTTCGGCGGGTATCTGGCGCTGCTCGCGATCCTGCGGCGTCCCGACGTGTTCCATGCCGCGATCGCGGGTGCCCCGGTCACCGACTGGCGGCTCTACGACACCTGCTACACCGAGCGGTTCCTGGGTCACCCCGACACGGACGCCGAGGCCTACGCCCGGTCGTCCGTGCTGGCGGAAGCGCCAGCGCTCCGTGGCAGGCTGATGCTCATCCACGGCCTCGCGGACGACAACGTGGTGCCGGCGCACGCCCTGCGCATGTCGGCGGCGCTGCTGGCCGCGGGCCGCCCCCACGAGTTCGTGCCGCTGACCGGCGCGACCCACATGGGCGGTTCCGCGGAGGCCGCGGCCAACCTCACCCATCTGGAGCTCGAGTTCCTGCGACGCGCGTTCGGGATGGCAGGCGCCTGAGGGCATCGGCACCCGGCGTGGGTCCCGGCTCGGCACCCAGCGCGGCTCCCTCGGGCGGGCTGGCTCAGCGTGAGGCGCGCCGTGACCAGGCGTCGAGACCCACCGCGAGCAGCAGGATGACCCCGAGCGTGACCTGCTGGTAGAAGGGGTCGAGGCCCAGCAGGTTGAAGCCGTTGCCGATGAGCGCGATGAACAGGCAGCCGACGACGGTCCGCCACACCGCGCCCTCGCCGCCCATGATGCTGGTGCCACCCACCACGATCCCGGCGAGCACGGTGAACGTAAGGAACGCCCCGCCCGACGAGGACTGCGCCGACAGGACGCGCGACCCGTCCAGCACGCCCGCCAGCGCGGCCGCCGTCCCGGACAACGCGAACGTGGCGACCCGGATGGTGTCGGTGCGCACGCCGGCGAGTCGCGCGGCCTCCGGGTTGCCGCCCGTCGCGTAGACGTAGCGCCCGAACGTTGTGCGCGCCAGCAGCACCGCCATGCCGATCGCGATGGCGATCATCAGCCACGCGGCGCTGGTGATGCCCAGGAGGCGCGTCCCCGCGAACGCCTGGAACTCCGGGTGGTCGAACGCCACGATGAGGTTGCCCCGCGTCAGGATCGCCCCGATCCCGGTCACGACGTACGTCATGGCCAGGGTGGCGATGAGCGCGTTGATCCGGAACCTGGTCACGAGCACGCCATTGACGGTGCCCGCCAGGAGCCCCAGGCCGAGCCCCGCGACGATGGCCAGTGGCACCCCCACGCTGGCCACGAGCTGGGTCGAGACCGCGCCCGCGAGGCCGTACACCGCGCCCACGGACAGGTCGATGCCACCCGCGATGAGCACGAGCGTGCCGGCCGCGGCCACGATGATGATCCCCGACTGCTGGTCGAGGATGTTGGCGAGGTTCTGGGGCCGCAGGAAGGGCGGGCTCAGGACGGCCAGGACCACGAGGGTGACGAGGAACGGGATGAGGATGCCCGCTCGCCCCGCCAGGTCGATGGCTCGGTCGCGCATCAGGCGGCGGGCTCCGTGACCGCCCCGAACGCGGCGTCGAGCACGGCCCGCTCCGTCAGGGCATCACCGGCCAGCTCCGCGACGATCCGCCCGCCCCGCATCACGAGCGCACGATGGGCGAGCCCCAGGACCTCCTCCAGCTCCGATGACACCAGCAGCACGGCGACCCCGTCCGCGGCGGCACGCGCGATGAGCTCGTAGATCTCGCGTTTGGCGCCCACGTCGATGCCCCGCGTGGGCTCGTCGGCCAGCAGCAGCGTCGGGCTGGCCAGGAACGCCCGTGCGAACAGCACCTTCTGCTGGTTGCCGCCCGAGAGCGTGCCCACCGGCGGCTCGAGCCGGTCCGTGCCGGCCACGTCGCGGAGGGCCGCGGCGACCTTGGAGGCCTCCTCGCGGCGACGCACGAACCCCAGGCGACCCAGCCGTGGCAGGGTGGCGAGGCTCGCGTTCTCGCGCACCGGCCGACCCAGGCACAGGCCGTCGTCCTTGCGCGACTCGGGGATGAGCGCCATGCCTGCCGCGATGGCCCCGCCGGGGGAGGGGGCCACCGGCATGCCCAGGAGGCGGACGGCGCCGCCGCTCGCCCGTGCCGCGCCGTAGATGCATCGGACCAGCTCGGTGCGCCCCGCGCCCACGAGCCCCGCGAGACCCACGATCTCGCCCGCTCGCACCTGGAGCGAGACGCCGTCCACGCCGGGGCCTCGCAGGTCGTCCACCTGGAGGACCACCGTGGAATCGGCGGCTGGCGGGCGCTTGGTCGGCCAGGTCCGCGCCGCGGAGCGGCCCAGCATCCCCTCGATGAGGCTCGCCTCGGTCTCCGCCGCGGTGGGCCCAGTCCGCACCACCCGCCCGTCGCGCAGGATGCTCACCTGGTCGGCGAGCTCCAGCACCTCGCCCAGGAAGTGGGAGACCAGGACCACCGTGTGGCCGGCCGCGGCGAGCGCCCGGACGATGCCGTGAAGGCGCCCGGCATCCTCGCCCGCCAGGGCGGCGGTGGGCTCGTCGAGCACGATGAGGTCCGCGTCTCGCGCGAGCGCCCGGAGGATCTCCACCTGCTGACGGGCGCCGATGGGCAGCGTGCCCACGCGGGCGTCGGCGGGGATGTGGAATCCGGCACGCTCGGTGAGCGCGTCGTACCGGGCGCGGAGCCCACGTCGGTCGATGACCGCGGCCCGCCGGGGCTCGACCGCCAGGAACACGTTCTCCGCGGCGGTGAGCTGGGGCACCAGCGCCAGCTCCTGGGCCACGAGCGCGATCCCGGCGCGCAGGGCGTCCCGTGGGGAGGCGAAGGTCACCGGTTCGCCACGCAGCCGGAGCACGCCCGCGTCGGGCGGGATGACCCCCGCGATGACGCGCCCGAGCGTGGATTTGCCGGCCCCGTTCTCGCCCACGAAGGCGTGGACGGAGCCGGCGGCGATGGCGATCGAGACATCGTCGAGCGCCTGGATGTGGCCGAACGCCCGGCTGACGCCTTGGATGTCGAGCAGCGTCGGCTGATCGGTCATCACCGACGATGTCGCCCGGGTCGGCCCACGCCGAGCCGACCCGGGGATGGGAGGTGGCGGATGGAGGGCTCGGGGATCAGCCCGGCCACTCCGCAAGCGTGAGGAACTGGTCCACGTTGTCCTTGGTGACCACGCCACCGTCGGGCAGCTGGGCCAGCGGGTCCATGCCCTCGGACGGCGTGCCGCTGCGGATCGCCGAGATGAGCTGCTCGACGCCCAGCCGCCCCTCGCTCGCGGGGAGCTGCATCACGGTGCCGAACTGCGTGCCAGCCTTGACGCTGTCGAGACCTGCCTGGCCGCCGCCATAGCCGACCAGTCGGACCTTGTCGGCCACGCCCGCCCCCTGGGCCGCCGTGAGCGCGCCCAGGACCGCCTGGTCCGCACCGACGATGACGTCGATGTCCGGATGCGCGACGAGCATGTCTTGGGCCGCCTTGAGGCCCAGCGCCTGCTGGTAGAACGACTCGCCCTCGGCCACCACGGAGATGGCCGGGTTGGCCGCGATCGCGGCGTCGAACGCGGTGCGCAGCGCGCCGTCGAGGCCGGCAGCCTTGACGGAGTAGATGTAGCCGACCTCGCACGGGTCCGCGGCGGCGTCCGCGCACGCCTGCACGACCAGCTGGCCGATCTTGGTGCCCATGTCGCTGGGCACGAACACCACGTTGGCCGACAGCCCGTCCACCTGCGACGCCGCGGTGGTGAAGTCGGCGCCCAGGATCTGGTCGATGTTGGCGACCGCGATGCCCTGGGCGATGGCGTCCTGGACCCCGGTGACGAGTCCGGCCCCATAGATGGGCTGGACCACGATGCCGTCGTACTGGCCAGATGCGACCGCGTCCTGGAGCTGCTTGGTCTGGGCGGCCGGGTCGTTGTTGGCGTCGAACACGGTGATGGACGCGTTGCCGGCTGCCGCCGCGGCCTCGGCGGCGGCCTGCATCGGGGCGTCGTAGCTGTTCGCGACCGCGAACGACAGGTAGGCGAGGTTGAGCGGCTCGCCCGCCGATGGGCTTTGCGCCAACGCCGTCCCGCCGAACGCGCCCGCCGCAACCAGTGCCGTGAAGCCGAGGCCCGCGGCGCGCCGCGTCCTGCGATGAGAGTGCATCGTGGTGCTCACACCGACTCCTCCTCGAGTGGGACCGAGACCAGGACCTGCCGGCGGCCGCCTGGGCGCCGGGTCGAGATGCGTGCTCCGCCCGATGGCCGCCCTCCACCTGCCGGCGGCCCATCCGCGCCTCCGCCCTGGGGGCGGCCACCGTGCGGGCGAGTGTGCAGTGCGACGCCGCCGAGTGTCAATCCTGCTGCAAGGCAGTGCAGCGCTGTTGAACATCTGCTCCGCCCGGAACCTCGCAACTGTTCGGCCGTGGCGAACGTAACCCGGCCCGGATGCGCCGTTCCGGCGGCCCGCCGGCCCTCGGCACGCTGCCGACCCGCCGAAACCCACGCAGGCGTTCGGTGGCACCGAAGCTCTGCGCCGATCCGACCTCCGCGACCGCCGCGGGGCGGTCGTGGTCGTCGAAACCCGGCAGCTGGCCGGGGCAGCGTTCGGTGTGGCCGAACGGCTGCATGGAACCGCCGGCACGCCGGACGCCGCCAAGCCCGCCGCCCGCCCGGCCGCCAAGCCCGCACGCCGGCCGGCCCCGGCCGCCCACTCGACCGCCGGCAAGCCGCCCGACCACCGGGCGGCTTGCCTTCTGGGCTACATTCCCAGCCCATGAACCGTGTCGCCTTGTTCTTCGATGGCATGAACTTCGACCTCGGACGGCGTGTCGATGGCGGGAACGCCTCGGTCGACATGAGCAGGCTCGCCGACTGGCTCGTCGCCCGCGCCGGGGGTGGCGACCTGTGGGCCGCGAACTACTACACGGGCGTGGAGCGTCCGGCCGATGGCGCCGGCAGGCTCGATCCGGGCCAGGCGTCGCTCCTCGGGGTCCTCACGATGCTCCAGTTCCTGCCGGGGTTCTTCGTGACGCAGCTCTCCCGACGAGACAAGGTCGCCCGGTGTCCGAACTGCGAGCATGAATATCGGTTCTCGGTCGAGAAGGAGGTGGACACCACGATCGTCGCCGACATGATCCGACTCGCGGCCGTCGATGCGTTCGATGTCGCGGTGCTCGTGTCGGGCGATGCCGACTTCGCCCCAGGTGCCGCGGCCGTCCGGGCACTGGGCAAGAAGGTCCTGGTCGCCACGTGGGGCACCACCTCCCTCGCCAATCGGCTGCGCGAGGTGGTCTACGACACCATCGACCTGCGTGACGGACTGGACAGCTTCCTGCGCGAGGGTGCGGTCCGCCCGTTGCTGGCCGTCAGCTCGGGACCTGGCAACGGGGAGCCCGAGCCGAACATCGAGCCGGGCGCGACCAGGCCGGCGCCAGCCGGGGAGGTCGCGGGTCCGGCGGATCCCGCGGATGCCCGCCCGTCGCCGGACCCGGCCGACCCGGGGAGCGACGCGCCAGCCGTGGCGGACGACGCCGCCTCCACCACGCCCGACGAGGGCATCGCGAGCCAGCCGTCGGTGCCACCGCCCCCGGATCTCGGCGGGGCGGTGGTCGTGGGCTACGTCACGAGCCATCAGAGCCGGCGTGCGGACCCCGAGGCGTTCCTGACGGAGCTGCGACGTGCCCTCCAGCACTTCGCGCATGGGTATGTCGGTCGGAGCTACTTCCTCAAGCATTGGCGGTCGGACGCCTTGACCGAGTCGTTCGCGGAGCGCGAGGAGCTCCTCGACCAGCTCGTGCAGGCCGAGGTCGTCGAGGTCTACACGGCCGAGGACGGCAGCCTGGCGCTGCGGGTCAACGACACGGATCCGCGCACCACATCGTCCTGAGGCTCCCTCCCACCGGACCTGACACAGGGTGTCCGATCGGTCCTGTCAGGATGTGGCACTGACAGCGAGGATGGGCGGCGCCGGACGCGACCCGACACCTGGGAGGCCACCACAGTCATATGACCAACGCCTCGGCGCGCATCGACTGGGTGCTGTTCCTGCTGCTGGGCTTCTTCTGGGGCAGCAGCTACCTGTTCATCAAGATCGGCGTCGATGCCGGCCTCGAGCCGTTCACGCTGGTGACGCTTCGGGTCGTCATCGGCTTCACGCTGCTGGCCGTCATCGCCGCTGCGTCGCGCGTCCGGCTGCCCCGGGAGCGGCGTGTCTGGGGGCATCTGGCGGTCATCGGCGTGTTGAGCGTGGCCCTGCCGTTCGTGCTCATCACGTGGGCCGAGCAGAGCGTCGACTCCACGCTCGCGGCCGTCCTCAACGGCGCCATCCCGCTCGTGGTCATCGTGCTCGCGGCGACCGTCCTGCCCGACGAGCGTCTCACCGGCCCCCGGGTGGCGGGGCTGCTCGTGGGCTTCCTTGGCCTGGTCATCCTCGTCGGCTTCGACCCGGCGACCCTCGCCACGAGCGGCGGCCTGCCGGTCGCGGCGCTCATCGGCTCGACGGTCTCGTACGCGGCGGGCGGCGTCTATGCGCGGCGCTTCCTGGGTGGGGTGCGGCCGCTGGTGCTGGCCATCGGCGAGGTGGGCTTCGCCCTCCTGTACGTGGCGCCGCTGGCGCTGCTGTTCGAGGGCGCGACAGGGCTGCCGAACTCGCTGGACGGATGGTTCGCGGTGCTGTGGCTGGGCTGCCTGGGCTCGGGCTTCGCGTTCCTCATCTTCTTCCGGTTGCTCACCCGCTGGGACGCGACGCGCACCTCGCTGGTCGCCTATCTCATCCCGGTGTTCGGCCTGGTGCTCGGCGCGGTGGTGCTGGGCGAGCGCGTCGATGCCGGGCTGCTCGTGGGCACCGCGCTCATCGTGGGCGGCATCGCGCTGGTGAACCTGCGGCGGTCGCCGGCGTCGAGCGGCGCCACGGAGGCCAGCCCACCGGTCATCGCGACCGAGGGATGAGGGGCTCGGCGGACGCCGTCAGCCCACCAGCTTGGCCAGTGACTTCGGGGCGATGAGCCGATAGCTGCCAACCACCAGGCTGCGGACCTCCTCCCAGTCGATCGGTACGGCGAGCTCCATCGTCAGCCAACCGAACCGGCCCACGTACGCCGCGAGCCGGAAGCGGGGGTCGTCCAGCAGACCCACCAGCTGGTCCTTGGGGACCTTGATGGTCATGGCCGTCTCGCCAGGGAAGCAGAAGATCTTGTCGCGCACTCGGAAGTTGAGGTCGCTGCCCCACGTGACCTCCTCGTGGGCCTCGGGGAGCGCGAGCGCGATCGCGCGCAGCCGGTCCGTGACGTCGATGGGCTCCTGGCTGGGCATCGTGTCATCGTACCCGCGACATGATCCTCACCCGGGTGCGCGACCCCAGGCTCGTCTGACCGTCCGGACCCGCACGCCGATTGGGGCGGTTGGTCATGCGCCGAAGGGGCCGGCTGGCGCTGTCGCCCGTGGGTTCGGCTGCCGCATCATGGGTCCCGATGGATGTGCCAAGCGGCACGGAGGTGATGTCATGAAGGCTGCGAACAAGGTCCTGGTGGTCACGGGCGCCGGGAGCGGCATGGGTCGCGAGGTGGCGCTCGAGGCGCTGCGTCGTGGTGCCAAGGTGGCGGCGTGCGACATCAACGAGACGACCCTGGCCGAGACCGCGGCGCTGGCCGCGGCCGGCGACCGGATCGCGACGTTCCCGCTCAACGTCGCCGACAAGGCCGCCGTCGAGGCGCTGCCAGGTCGGGTCATCGAGCGCTTCGGGGTCGTGGACGGGATCGTCCACTGCGCCGGGATCATCCAGCCGTTCGTGCGACTCAAGGACCTCGACTACGAGCACATCGAGCGTGTCTTCGCCGTCAACTGGCTGGGCACGCTGTATCTCACCAAGACGCTGCTGCCGGTGCTGCTGGCGCGCCCCGAGGGCCACATCGTCAACGTGTCGAGCATGGGCGGGTTCCTGCCGGTGCCTGGCCAGACGGTGTATGGCGCGTCCAAGGCGGCCGTCAAGCTGCTCACCGAGGGGCTCAACGCCGAATGCGCGGGCACCGGCGTCCGAGTCACCGTGGTGTTCCCGGGTGCCGTGGCGACCAACATCACGACCAACTCCGGCGTGGCGATCCCAGGCGGGGCGTCCGCCGAGGAGGCCGCCAAGGGCCACAAGACCTACCCGGCCGACAAGGCGGCGGCCGACATCCTCAACGGGATGGAGAAGGACGCGTACCGGGTCCTGTTCGGCAGCGACGCTCGGCTGATGGACCGCCTGTATCGGCTGGACCCGCGCCGCGCGGCCGGGTTCATCGCCAAGCAGATGAAGGGCCTGCTCGCCGCGTAGGGCTCAGGCCTCCAGCAGCAGCGCCTCGCCCTGGCCGCCACCGCCGCACAGGGCGACCGCGGCGCGGCCACCGCCTCGCCGATGGAGCTCATGCGCGACATGCGCCACGAGGCGCGCCCCTGACGCGCCGATGGGGTGGCCCAGCGAGATCCCGCCGCCGTCCGGGTTGACCCGCGCGAGGTCGAGGCCAAGACGTCGCGCCGAGACCGCCACGACCGCGGCGAACGCCTCGTTGATCTCGACGAGGTCGAGGTCGCCGGCGTCCCAGCCTTGCCGGTCGAGCGCGGCGCGGATGGCGCGTGCCGGCTGGCTGTGGAGCGACGTGTCCGGGCCCGCCACCTGGCCGTGGGCGCGGACCGTGGCCAGGATGGGCGACCCCGCGGCCTCGGCGCGGGCGCGCGTGGCGAGCACGACGGCCGCAGCCCCATCGGAGATCTGGGAGGCGTTCCCCGCCGTGATGGTGCCGTCCGGGCGGAACGCGGGACGCAGCCGCGCCAGCGCCTCGATGGTCGTGTCGGCCCGGATGCCCTCGTCGGCCGAGACCACGACCGGGTCGCCCTTCCTGGCCGGGATGGTCACCGGCGCCAGCTCCGCGTCGAGCCGGCCGGCCGCCCGGGCCGCCGCCGCCCGCTGGTGGGACGCCGCGGCGATGGCGTCCTGCTCGTCCCGGCTCGCGTGCGCGTCGCCCGCGTTGGCCTCCTCCGTGGCGAGCCCCATGGCACGCCCGTCAAACGCGTCCGACAGCCCGTCCCGGGCGACCGCGTCCACCAGCGTCGCGTCGCCATAGCCAAGGCCGAGCCGCGCCCCCACGAGCATGTGGGGCGCGCTGGTCATCGACTCCTGGCCGCCCGCGACGGCCACGGCAGCCTCGCCGCATCGGATGAGCCGCGTGGCGTCGATGACCGCCGTGAGCCCCGAGAGGCAGACCTTGTTGAGGGTGACCGCCGGCACGGTCAGCGGGAGGCCGGCGGCCACCGCCGCCTGGCGCGCGGGGTTCTGGCCGGCGCCGGCCTGGAGCACCTGGCCCATGAGCACCACATCGACGTCGCCCGCTCCCGAGGCCCGCCGCTCGCTGGATGGCGGCCCGGATGGCCACCGCCCCGAGGTCGACCGCCGTCAGGCCCGCGAGCGCCCCCTTGAACCGCCCGAACGGCGTCCGTGCCGCGGCCACGACCACGACGTCGTCCGGCGAGGGCGTCACGCCCCTGCCTCCAGCGTAGGCGCCACGACGAGCGGCACGCCCGTGGCCGCGCGCACCTCGTCCGCCGAGACCCCGGGCGCGAGCTCCACGAGCACGAGGCCCGCCGGCGTGACGTCGATGACCGCGAGGTCCGTGATGACCCGGTCGACCACGCCCCGCCCGGTGAGCGGCAGCGTGCATTCCGCAACGAGCTTGGGCGCGCCATCGCGTGCGACGTGCTCCATGAGCACGATGACCACGGTCGCGCCGTGGACCAGGTCCATCGCGCCGCCCGGCCCCTTGACCATCTTGCCGGGGATCATCCAGTTCGCGAGGTCGCCCCTCGCTGACACCTGCATCCCGCCCAGGATCGCGGCGTCCACCTTGCCGCCCCGGATCATGCCGAAGCTCGTCGCGGAGTCGAACACCGACGCGCCCGGCAGCAGCGTGACGGTCTCCTTGCCGGCGTTGATGAGGTCGGGATCCACCCCGTCCTCGGCCGGGTAGGGGCCCACGCCCAGAAGGCCGTTCTCAGACTGGAGCACGATGCCGGTTCCAGGTGGCACGAAGTTGGGCACCAGCGTGGGCAGCCCGATGCCCAGGTTGACGTGCCAGCCGTCGCGCAGCTCGCGCGCGGCGCGGGCGGCCATCTGGTCGCGGGTGAGGGGCACGCTCAGGCTCCCGAGCCCGGGCTCGCGGCCCGGGTCGTGCGGCGCTCGATGCGCTTCTCGGCGTCGGGCACGACCACGAGCCGATGCACATAGATCCCCGGCAGGTGGACCGCGTCGGGGTCGATGGCGCCCGGCTCGGCCAGTTCCTCGACCTGCGCGATGCACACCCGCCCCGCCATCGCGGCGAGCGGGCTGAAGTTGCGCGCCGCCCGATGGAACACCAGGTTGCCGTGGCGGTCGCCCCGGACCGCGTGGACCAGCGCGTAGTCGGTCGAGATGGCCTCCTCGAGGAGATGGTCGACGCCGTCGAAGGCGCGCACCTCCTTGGGCGGGCTCGCCAGGGCCACCCCGCCGGAGCCGTCGTACCGGCGCGGCAGGCCGCCCTCGGCCACCTGGGTGCCCACGCCCGCCCGGGTGAAGAACGCCGGGATCCCCGAGCCGCCCGCCCGGAGCCGCTCGGCGAGCGAGCCCTGGGGCGTCAGCTCCACCTCCAGCTCGCCCGACAGGTACTGCCGCTCGAACTCGCGGTTCTCGCCCACGTACGAGCTCGTCATGCGCGCGATGCGCCGCGCGGCCAGCAGCACGCCCAGGCCCCAGTCGTCGACGCCGCAGTTGTTGCTGACCACGCGCAGGCCCGTGGCGCCCTGGGCCAGCAGCGCCTCGATGAGCGCCATGGGCACCCCGCACAGCCCGAAGCCGCCCACCGCGATGCTGGCGCCGTCGGGGATGTCCGCGACCGCCTCGGCCGTGGAGACCACCACCTTGTCGAGACCCGTGGGCCGGCTCTCGTCATGGCTCATCGCGCGCTCCAGCCGCCGTCCATGGTCACCGAGGTGCCGGTGACCATCGAGGCATCGGGGCCCGTCAGCCACGCCACCAGCGAGGCGACCTCCTCGGGCTCGACCAGCCGCTTGACGGCGGCCTGCCCCAGGAGGACGTCCTCGACCACCTGGGCCTCCGGGATGCCATGCGCCTGTGCCTGGTCGGCGACCTGGCGCTCCACCAGCGGCGTGCGCACGTACCCGGGGCTCACGCAGACGCTGGTCACGCCATGCGGGCCGCCCTCGAGCGCGGTGACCTTGGACAACCCCTCGAGGCCGTGCTTCGCGGCGACGTATGCCGACTTGAAGGGCGACGCGACCAGGCCGTGCACCGAGCTGATGTTGACGATTCGGCCCCAACCCCGCGCGTACATGCCCGGCAGCACGGCGCGGATGAGCAGGAACGGCGCCTCCAGCATGATCGCGTGGATGCGTCGGAAGTCCTCCGGGTCGAACGCCTCGATGGGCGCCACCTTCTGGATCCCCGCGCCGTTGACCAGGACGTCGATGTCGAGCCGAAGCTCGTCGAGGGCTCGGGTGTCGGCGAGGTCGACCACCCAGGCCTCGCCACCCAGCTCCTGGGCCAGACGGGCGGCCCCCTCGCCATCCCGGTCCGCGATCGTGACGTGGGCGCCACGCGTCGCCAGCTCTCGACCGATCGCCGCGCCGATGCCGCTCGCACCACCGGTCACGAGTGCGCGTCGGCCGTCGAGGGTGCGCTCGGTCATGGCAGCCCGGAGGGGGGAGGGGTCAGTGCCATGATCGGGGTCGAGGATAGCGCCCGGGTCACCGGTCGGTTGATCATCAGGCGAGCGGTACGACCGACGGATCGGCCCGCTCAGCTGGCCAGGCGCTCCTCGCGTTGCCCGACGCGGCGCGCCCAGGCCGCGAGCGCGACCAGCAGGTCCCGGATCTCGGACCGCGTCTCGTCGTCGATCAGGTCCCCACGCTCGTCGAACTTGGTGCCGGCCAGCGGCACCAGCAGCTCCGGCAGCGGCAGGACCAGGCTGCCGGTGTAGGTCATCCCGTCGCGCAGCTGTGCCTGGGCGCGCGCCGTGCCGCCGCGACCCGGGCTGGCGCCCATGACCGCGACCGGCTTGCCGCTGAGCACCGACGCCCGCGCGGGCCGCGACGCCCAGTCGATGGCGTTCTTGAGCACGCCCGGGATGCAGTGGTTGTACTCGGGCGTGGCCAGCAGCAGCGCGTCCGCCTCGCCGATGGCGCGCTTGAGGGCCGTCACGGGCGCCGGGTCGCCGTCCGCCTCGACATCGGCGTCGTACATCGGGATGTCGCGCAGGTCGAATGCCGTCACCGTGACGCCGGACGGTGCCACCTCCATCGCCGCCCGGATGAGACCCCGGTTGAACGATGCCCGGCGCAGGCTGCCGGCGATGCCCACGATGCGGATCGGGCTTGGGTCCATGGGTGGTGCCTCCGAGGTGTGTGTCGTCGTCCCTATCGGCCGAACGGTACGCTGCCGGATGGCCAGCGGCCGCCAGCCTCTGTGCCAGCGTCGCTTTGATGGCGCGCCTGCGCAGCGATGACCTGGAGCAGCATTGGTGGTCCTATGGACAGGAGGGCAGCCAATGACGACGACCGCACCCACCTCGATCCCTGACTTCGCGGGCGAGCTCGTCCGACCCGGCGACGAGGGCTATGACCGGCATCGGGCCGTGTGGAACGCCATGGCCGACCGACGGCCCACGCTCATCGCCCGATGCGCGAGCGCCGACGACGTGGCGGCGGCGGTGCGCTTCGGCCGGGCCCAGGGCCTCGAGATCGGGGTTCGCTGCGGCGGCCACGGCATCCTGGGCTTCGCGGTGCCCGAGCAGGGGCTGATGATCGACCTCACGCCCATGGGCGCGGTGCGGGTCGACCCCGAGCGCCGGCGGGCGTGGGTTGGCGGTGGCGCGCTTCTGGGCGCGCTCGACGGCGCGACCGAGCCGTTCGGCTTGGCGACGACCGCGGGCAACATCTCGCACACCGGCGTCGGCGGGCTGACGCTGGGCGGCGGGATGGGCTGGCTGGGCCGTCAGCTCGGGCTGTCGTGCGACAACGTCGAGACCTACACCGTCGTGACGGCGGCTGGGGAGACCGTTCGGGCGTCGGCGACCGAGCACCCGGACCTGTTCTGGGGGCTGCGGGGCGGGGGCGGCAACTTCGGCGTCGTGACCGAGTTCGAGTTCCGGCTGCATCCCATCAGCCACGAGGTGCTGACGGCCGAGCTGCTGTTCGATGCCGCTGATGCGATGGGCCCGCTCCGGCGCTGGGCCGACCTCCTGGCCGAGACGCCCCGAGAGGCCAACATGACCGCGGATGTGTACACATCGCCCGATGACCCGTCGGTGCCGCAGGCGCTCCGAGGACGGTCGACCGTGTCCATCGGCTTCGTGTGGGTGGGCGATATGGCGGCGGCCGAGCGATGGCTGGGCGTGGTGCGTGGCATCGGGACGCCGGTCGGCGAGCAGGTCGAGCGGATGCGCTACCTCGACATCCAGACCCGGTACGACGCACCGAACGAGCACGGGGTCCGCCACTACTCCAAGGATCACTACGTCTCGGTGGTCACGGACGCGATGTTCGAGGCGTTCCTGTCGCGCGGCGTGCCTGCGGGTGGTGCTGACGTGGACCTGACGCGGCTGCCCAAGGGCGGCTTCCAGCAGTTCGGCGGCGCCATCGCGGACGTCCCCGACGCAGACAGCGCGTTCAGCCATCGCGACGCGCTCCTCGAGTGGGGCGGCGGCCTTGCCTGGACCGACGCCGCGGAGGACGAGTGGTGCCTGGCGGCGGCTCGCGCCTACGGTCTGGCGGTCGAGCCGCACGGCAGCGGCTCCTACGTCAACTCGCTCTCGGACGTGGGGGAGGCCGCGACCTCGCGCGCCTACCGGCCGGACAAGCTGGCCAAGCTCCGCGAGCTCAAGCGCGTCTGGGACCCCGACAACGTGTTCCATCTGAACCAGAACGTGCGACCCTCGCCGCAGTCGACCTGACGCCTAGGCCCGGACGGCGGTGGACGGCAGGTCCACCGCATGCTCCGGGTCCACCCGAGCGAACGGCCGATGGGTCAGTGATGTCGGACGCACCCGACGCCCGCGCTCGATGAACGTCACCGATTCGTAGTAGTCGTCGAGGTCGACGAATGCCCCGCCGACCTGCTCGAACCAACCGGCCATGGTGCGGTTCGCGGTCGCGCTCCAGGCGACGCCCTCCACGGCCCAGCCGAGTCGCTTGGCCGAGTCGATGGCGACCAGGAAGCCACGCCGCTGCATCCAGCCCGCCCCATCGCCGGTCCCCAGGACCATCACCGCCGGCGGGCGACTGAACATCGTCTCGTACATCCGCACCTGCAACGTCTCGTCGTTCGCCTGCTCCTGACCCGTGTTCTTGCCCGACTCCCGACGGATGACGGTCCCGACCCGTGCGAAGTGGTCGGTCACGACCGCCGGCACGTCATCGTTCGCCACGATCCAGGCCGACTCCACCTGACGTCCGCCTGCGAGCAGGTGGACGAGTGGCTCCGCCATGAGCCGGACGGCGAGCACTTCCTCGCCACGGCGACCGCCCTCGTCGCGAGCGCCGTACCACAGGTTCGACAGGTCCACGAAGATGTGCGCCCGTTCCCGCGGTGGCGGCGGAGGCGGCGGTCGACCAATCACCGTGGCTCACGCGCTGCGCGGAGCACCAGTTCCAGGTCGTAGTCGCGGACGCGCCGTCGAGCCAACCAGGACGTCCTCCAGCGGATTCGCGGAGTCCACGTGGGTCCGAGCCGACGCTCGGATCCACGTGCTACACGTCGCGTCGGATCAGCTGCAGCCGCTCGTTGAGCCGCAGTTGAGGCACTTGTAGCAGCTGCCGTTGCGGACCATGATCGAACCACAGTCGGCGCAGCTCGGGGAGTCGGCGCTGACGCTGAACGAGACCTTGGTGGTCGCGCCCAGGGATCCGCTGAACGCGCTGAGCCCGGTGCCCGAGCCGTTGCCGTTCCCGTTGGTTGCCCCTGCCCCTACCAGCACGGGCAGGGGAGTGGCAGCGGCCGGGGAGGAGGTACCGGCCGCTGCCGGGAGAGGCGGTGGGACGGACTCGGTGGTCATCGACGGAAGTTCCGCACTGGCGGTGTCCACGGAAGCGGACGTGGACACCGCCAGCGGGGCAGCAGCCGCGGACGCCGCTGGGGCGATCGTCGGGGCCGCGAACGGCATGGTCATCTGCTGGGCGTCCTGGCTGATGAGGCCCAGCGCCTGTCGCTCGTCAGCGGGCAGGAAGCGGGAGCCCATCCACCGGAACACGTAGTCGACGATGGACTTGGCGATGGGGATCTCCGGGTTGCCGGTGAAGCCCGCGGGCTCGAACCGGACGTGCGCGAACTTGTTGACCAGGTCGCGCAGCGGCACCCCGTACTGGAGCGACACGGACGTCATCGTGGCGACGGTGTCCATGAGGCCGCTGATGGTGCTGCCTTCCTTGGCCATCTTGAGGAACAGCTCGCCGGGCATGCCGTCCTCGTAGAGGCCGACCGTGATGTAGCCCTCGTGACCCGCGATCTGGAACTTGTGCGTGATCGCCTGGCGCTCGGAAGGCAGGCGACGCCGATATGGCTTGGGCTCCCCAGTGAACCCAAGCGTCGTCGGCGCCGCTGCCACGGCGTCCTGCGAAGCAGCGGTGTCCGAGTCCTTCTTCTTGCCGGTCGAGAGCGGCTGCGAGCGCTTGCTGCCGTCCCGATAGATGGCGATGGCCTTGAGGCCCAGCTTCCAGCCCTGGAGGTAGACGTCCTCGATGTCCTCGGCCGTGGCGGCCTCGGGCATGTTGACGGTCTTGCTGATGGCCCCCGAGAGGAACGGCTGGGTGGCGCCCATCATCCGGACGTGGCCCATGTAGTGGATGGACCGCTCGCCGTTGACGGGCTTGAAGGCGCAGTCGAACACGGGCAGGTGCTCGGGCTTGAGGCCCGGCGCGCCCTCGATGGTCTCGTGCTGGTCGATGTATTCCACGATCGCCTGGGTCTGCTCGGCGGAGTAGCCGAGGCGGCGCAGCGCCGCGGGGACCGTGTTGTTGACGATCTTGAGGAAGCCCTCGCCGACCAGCTTCTTGTACTTGACCAGCGCGATGTCCGGCTCCACGCCGGTGGTGTCGCAATCCATCATGAACGCGATGGTGCCGGTGGGCGCGAGGACGGAGACCTGCGCGTTGCGATAGCCGTGCTGGCGGCCCAGCTCCAGCGCCTGGTCCCAGGTGAGCCGGGCGGCGTCGATGAGCGGCTGCGGGGCGGACCCGTCCGCGATCTGGTATGCCGCATCGCGGTGCTTGCCGATGACCCGCAGGAACGGCTGCTCGTTGATGGCGTAGTCGTTGAAGGGGCCGCCGTGGTCGCGCGCGACGACCGCGGACTGGCGATAGCTCTCGCCGGTCATGATCGCGGTGATGGCGGCCGCGTACGCCCGACCCTCGTCGGAGTCATAGGCCAGACCACGGCTCATGAGCAGCGCGCCCAGGTTGGCGAAGCCGATGCCCAGGGGCCGGAAGCGATGGGAGTTCTCGTCGATCTGGGGCGTCGGATAGGACGCGTTGTCGACCATGATCTCCTGCGCGGTGATGGTCACCCGCGCGGCGTGCCGGAAGGCCTCCGCATCGAACTCGCCGTCCGCGTCCACGAACTTGAGCAGGTTCATGGACGCCAGGTTGCAGGCGGTGTCGTTGAGGAACATGTACTCGGAGCACGGGTTGGAGGCGTAGATGCGGTCCGAGACGGCGCTCGTGTGCCAGTCGTTGATGGTGGTGTCGTACTGGATGCCCGGGTCGCCGCAGATCCAGGCGGCCTCCGCCATTCGCCGGAAGATGCTCCGCGCGCGCAACGTGTCCACCTCGTCGCGCGTGGTCACCTCGTGGGTGGTCCAGTCCGCGTCCGCCTCGACGGCCTCCATGAAGCCGTCGGTCACGCGCACCGAGTGGTTGGCGTTCTGGAAGAACACCGAGCCGTAGGCCTCGCCCGTGAACGAGGGGTCGTAGCCGGCCTCGATGAGGGCCCAGGCCTTCTTCTCCTCGTTGGCCTTGGAGTCGATGAACTCCATGACGTCCGGGTGGTCGGCGTCGAGGATGACCATCTTGGCCGCACGGCGGGTCTTGCCGCCGCTCTTGACGACGCCCGCGAAGGCATCGAAGCCCTTCATGAAGGAGACGGGGCCGCTGGCGATGCCACCGCCCGACATCTTCTCCTTGCTGCCCCGGATGGGCGACAGGTTGACGCCGGCGCCCGAGCCGTACTTGAACAGCATGGCCTCGGTCTTGGCGAGGTCCATGATCGAGCTCATGGAGTCCCGCACGGAGTTGATGAAGCAGGCGCTGCACTGCGGCCGCTCCTCGACGCCCACGTTGAACCAGACCGGGCTGTTGAACGCCATCTTCTGGTGGACCAGGAGATGGGTCAGCTCCGCCTTGAACGCGGCGAGATCCTCGTCGCTTGCGAAGTAGCGCTGGGTGGCCGCCCACGCGGTGATGGTGTTGACCACCCGGTCGATGAGCTGCCGGACGCTGTGCTCGCGCTGGGGCGTCCCGATGTGGCCGCGGAAGTACTTGCTGACCACGACGTTGGTGGCGAGCTGGCTCCAGAACGTGGGCACCTCCACGTCCGTCTGCTCGAACACGGTCTTGCCGGTCTCGCTGGAGATGGACGCGGTGCGCAGCTCCCATTCGATCTCGTCGTAGGGGTGGACGCCCGGGGTGGTCCAGCGGCGCTCGAAGGTGATGCCCTTGGCGCCCTCGCCGGTGAACCGGTACTGCTCGTCCACGACGGGGGTCCGGAGGTGGCCGGTGCCCGCGAACCAGGGCGCGCCCGCGGCGCTGTCCGCGGCGGCGGGGGCGTCCGTGGCAGCGATCTCCGTGGCGTCCGCGCCGAGCCCCGCCGGGACCGTGCCCAGGGCGGCAGTCGCGGCCTCCACGGCCGCGTCCATCGACCCCGTGCGCGCTCGAGGCGTGATCCCGATGGCTGCTCCGGTGTCGATGACCTGGCTCATGACTACTCCCTCTCAAACCCCATCCGCACGACCGCGGACGCACGACGGCGGAAGGGTCAATGTACCCGGCAGGGATGGTCGTGTCAAGATTCTCGACCACAAGATGTAGGGTTGCATGCATGCGGCAACCCACAACATGTGGTGGCCGAGCATGCGAGCACGACCCACGCGACACCCCTGCCGTGGACGATCCCGTGGACCATCCGTGGATGGATCGTGGACGCATCATACCGAACATGCGTTCGATTTGGAAGCCGGCAGCTGCCCGGGGGCCGCGGGCCCGAGGTAGGAGGCGGCACGTGGGCGCGACCGCCGGGGACGACGATGATCACCGGGTGCGCACTGGTCGATCGCAAGCGTGGGCGACCGACGAGCGCCGGGGTCCCCGACGTGGAGGGTCGGGCGTGCTCGCGCCGTCACGCCCCGCCGCCGGCTCGCCGGTCGCAGCGCTCATCCCGTGATCGATCGCCCGACGGGCCCACCCGCCTCGACGCCCAGCGACCCCTGGCGCCTCGCCTACCATTCGGCCATGCCACAGCACGGGTCCAGCCTGTCCACCGACGCCCCCATCGCCCTCGTGGGCACCGGGCTGGTCGGCCGGAGCTGGGCGGTCGTCTTCGCGCGCGCGGGCCACCCGGTCGCGCTGCACGATGCGGCGCCCGACGCGGCGGCCGCAGCCGTCGCCTGGGCACGCGCCACCCTCGAGTCGCTGCACGACGCCGGGCTGCTGGCCGAGGCGCCCGCCACCGTCGCGGGCCGGCTGCGCGTCGCCACCTCGCTCGAGGACGTGGTCCGCGACGCGACCTTGGTCCAGGAGAGCACCCGCGAGGTGCTCGAGGCCAAGCAGGCGCTCATGGCCGAGCTTGACCGTCTCGCGGATCCGTCGGCCATCGTGGCCAGCTCCACGTCGACCATCCCGGCGTCGCGGTTCTCCGCCGACCTGCCGGGTCGCGCCCGATGCCTGGTCGCGCATCCCGTCAACCCGCCGCATCTGGTGCCCCTGGTGGAGCTGTCCCCGGCGCCCTGGACCGACCCTGCGGTCGTGGAGCGGGCCCGGGCGCTGTTCGCCTCGGTGGGTCAGGTGCCCGTGGTGCTCCGCGCGGAGGTCGATGGCTTCCTGCTCAACCGCCTCCAGGTCGCCCTCCTCCAAGAGGCGTATCGGCTGTACGCCGACGGCTACGCCTCGGCGGAGGACATCGACCGGACGGTCCGAGACGGGCTTGGCCTCCGCTGGTCGTTCATGGGCCCGTTCGAGACCATCGACCTCAACGCCGCCGGCGGCCTGGCCGACTTCGTGCACCACCTGGGGCCGGTGTTCGACGCCATCGCCGCGACCCAGCTGCCACGCCCGTGGTCGCCAGAGATGGTGGCCCGCCTCGACGCCGAGCGACGCGCGGAACTCCCGCTCGCGGACCTGCCGGCGCGCCAGGCATGGCGCGACCGTCGGCTCGCCCTGCTGCGGGCGCACCGCGCCGAGGCCGAGGGCCGGAAGCCGGGCTCGGACTGAGCGGTCGCTGGCTGTGCCAGCGACGGGACGGACCCGGCGAGACGGACGGGATGGACCCGGACGAGACGTGGCTCATCCGGGTCCGGACGGGTCGGCGTCAGCCGGTGAAGCCGACGCTCTCGAGTCGGAGTCCGAGGGTCGGATTGACGGTGGATCCGGCCACGTTGGCGTTCATCAGGTAGTTGATGGTCTCGTAGTGCGCGAAGACCAGTGGGTTGTCCGCCCAGACCTTGGCGCGGATCTGCTCGTAGAGGTCCTTGCGGGCAACGCGCCGGCCTCCCCGGACAAGTCCACGACGTGGTCCATTGATTCGAGACCCTGGTGGCATGTCAATGGGCACCCCGCGCGTACCATGCGACGATGCGACCTCCCCGGCATCGCCCGCTCCTCCTGCTGACACCCCTCGCGCTCTTCGTGGGCGTGCTGCCCACCGCGGCCCAGAGCCCGGCCGCTGCCCAGAGCCCGGTGCCCGCGGGACCCGAGGTGGTCAAGGAGGAGGCCTGCGCCGACGCGGACGGCTTCCAGTGCGTGACGCTGCGGATGCCGCTCGACCACTTCGCCGACGCGGGGCGGACCATCGACGTCACCTATGCGTTCCGGCCGCACGATGGGAAGGGCGACGCGAAGGGCACGTTCGTCACGCTCACGGGTGGCCCGGGGAGCTCGGGCATCGCGAGCGCGGCCAGCTACACCGACTCGTTCGACGACTCGATCCGGCGCCGGTACGACATCGTGTTCCTGGACCAGCGTGGGGCCCATCTGTCGGGCGACCTGACCTGTCCCGATGCCGCCCTCGCCTGGTATCGGACGACCGCCGACCCAGCCGAGTCGACCGCCACCACCGGACTGGGCGCCGACGCCCATGCCTTCGTCGACGCCTGCATCGCCGAATCGAAGGTCGACCCGGAGATCCTGCCGTATCTCGGCACGAGCCAGGCCGTCGAGGACCTCGACGCCATCCGCGAGCACCTGGGCGTGGACAGCCTCGCGGTCTATGGCGAGAGCTTTGGCACCCAGTACGCACAGCAGTACGCGGCGGCCCATCCCGACCACGTGGCCAAGCTGATCCTGGACGGCCCGGTGGACCTGTCACGCAGCCTGTTCGACTACTACGACGAGCAGACGCATGGCTTCGACCTGGCGCTCGAGGGCACGCTCTATGACTGCTCCACGGCCCGGGCGTGCACGCGCGACATCGGCCTCGATGCCCCGAACGCGCTCGACGCCTGGGACTCCTTGGCCGAGGAGCTCGCCAGCTCGCCGATGACCTTCGAGTTCCACGGCAGCGACGGGCGGACCGAGGAGCGCGAGTTCAGCGCGGGCGACCTGCTCAACGCGGGCTCCGCCTTCCTGTACAGCGAGTACGACCGGATGCTGCTCCAGCGCGCGCTCGCGGCAGCCAGCCAGGGCGACCTGTGGTACCTCTCCCGACTGCTCTACTCGGGCCTCGTGATGGACCCCGACACGCAGGAGGCCATCCCGGACCCCAGCTACTCGGACGGGCTGTACTACGCGGTCGAGTGCCTCGACTACGCCATCCCTGGCGACACGCCCGAGGCGCGCGCGTCGGCGTATCTCGCGGCCGGCAAGGAGCTGGGCATGGCCGACCGACGCATGGGCGACATGTTCTATGGCGACCTGCCCTGCGCCTTCTGGCCGGCGCAACCTGAGAGCGCCGAGCGGCCGGCGCTGCTCCAGGACGTGCCGTATCCGATGCTGGTGCTGGGTGCCACGCTGGACCCGGCGACGCCCTGGGCCAACGGCGAGCGCATCGCGGACGCGGCTGGCGTCCAGAGCATCGTCAAGCCCGGCGGCCCGCATGTCATCTTCGGTCGTGGCGAGGCCTGCCCGGACGACCTCGTCACCGACTTCCTGGTCTCGGACGCGGACCTGGACCGGACGCGTGTCGTGTGCCCGGGCGACGTGGCGGACACGTACGTGCCCCTGCCGCCGGTCGATGCCCTCGACTACGGGACCACGCTCGCGGCCCTCCGCGACGTGGATCGGGAGCTGGTGACGAGCGCCGACTACTGGTACTGGGACGCCCTGGAGCCGCTCACCACGGGCTGTCGGTTCGGGGGCACGGTGCGATACACCCCCGACGACGCCGGCACCCGGCTCCGGCTCGAGGCATGTGCGTGGTCGCGCGGCCTGCCGCTCACGGGGACGGGGCTCATCGACGACGACGCCGGCACGCTCACCCTGCGCGTGCGCCGGGCCGACACCGACGCGCCGGTGGTCCGGTATCGCCGGGACGCCAAGGACCAGGCGAGCGTGGACCGGGAGATCCCCGGCGTCCCGCGGGACGTGCCATGAGCGAGGGCTGGGTGATCGTGGTCGGGTCGGCCAACATCGACCTGACGGTGCGCGTGGACCGGCTGCCGGCGCCGGGCGAGACGGTCATCGATGGCGTGCTCACCCAGCAGGGCGGCGGCAAGGGCGCCAACCAGGCATGTGCCGCAGCGCGGTTCGGGGCCACGACGCGGTTCGTGGGCGCCGTGGGCGATGACGACATGGGCGCGGAGGCGCTCGACGGACTGCGCTCGTTGGGGGTGGACGTGTCCGGCGTGGCGCGCGTGCCGGGGGCGGCGACCGGCGTGGCGCTCATCACGGTCGACCCTGCTGGCGAGAACCAGATCGCGGTGGCGTCCGGGGCCAACGGCATGCTCGACGGGTTGCGTGTCAGCGCCGCGCTGGAGGCGATCGAGGCCCCCGCGGGCAGCGTGCTTCTGGCGGGCTTCGAGATTCCCGACGACGCATGCCTGGCGGCGGCGCGGTGGGCCGACGCCCACGAGGCGCGGTTCGTGCTCAACCCGGCCCCCGCGCGGGGGCTCGCGGACGGGCTGCTCGCGGCGCGCCCGATCCTGACGCCCAACGAGACGGAGGCGGCACAGCTTGCGGGGAGTGCCGACCCGGCGGTCGCCGCTCGGACCTTGGCGGCGCGGACCGGGGCGCCGGTCGTGGTCACCCTGGGGGCGGATGGCGCGCTGCTGTTCGACCCGGCACGCGGGGTCGTGGAGCGGGTGCCAGCGCCACAGGTGGAGGCGCTCGATGCCACGGGCGCCGGAGACACGCTGTCCGGGGTGCTCGCCGCATGCCTCGCGTCCGGGGCGCCGGTGCTGGGTGCGCTCTCGTGGGCCGTCACGGCGGCCGCCGTGTCCACGACCGGCGTCGGCGCGCGCGGTGCGCTCCCCGAGCGTGCCGAGGTGGGCATCCTCATGGGGATCGTCACGGGCGGCTGAGCGGCCGATTCGTGGGGGCGGGCGTTGCGGGGCCCCATCGTCGCCCAGTCGTGGCCGAGCGGTAGCCTTGGACGGCCCGGTCGGTCGGGCCGCGGGGGCCCGCCGGTCGCGCCGCGCCGCGCAAGTTTTCGGTCCGACCGAACGACCACCGGCCCGATCGCGGACTTCACGCCTCGCCCGCCTCCCCATTGGGCCTCCGGACGTCGCGAGGGCGGCTCCGCGCCCCGAATCGACGCAGGAGTTCGGCTGAGGCGAACGAACGCGGCGCTCGAGGGTGTCTCTGACCAAGAGGACCTCGCCTGGGCGCCACGAAGTCGGCGATGGAGCCACGTGGCGTTCGGTGCCACCGAACAGCTGCTCGTCCTCCGGGGCGCGACCCCGAGCGGGACTTCGGGCACTCGCCCCGCCCCCCCCGGCCCGCGGCACCCGCCCGGCCCTGGGCTACAGGCCGCTGTAGGAGTGGAGCCCCGAGAAGTACAGGTTGCCGAAGTAGGTGAACAGCATCGCGAAGAACCCCAGGACCAGGATGAGCGCCGCCGGTCGGCCGGCCCAGCCGCGGAGGCTTCGCGCGTGGAGGTACACCGCGTAGATGAGCCACGTGACGAGCGCCGAGGTCTCCTTGGGGTCCCAGCCCCAGTAGCGGCCCCACGCGATGGATGCCCAGTAGCTGCCCAGGATGATGAGCCCCGCGAAGATGGGGAAGCCGATGATGACCGCCCGATAGGCGACCTCGTCGAGCACCTTGTGGGTCGGCAGCCACGAGAAGCGATCGTGCTCGCCTTGGACGAGGTACCCCACGGCGGCCCCGAAGCTCACGGTGAGGATGCCGTAGCTCAGCACGGCCATCACCACGTGGATGGTGATGAGCGGGGGGTTGTGCAGCGCGGGCACCAGCGGCTCGATGGTCGAGGGCAGGGTGGCGGCATACCCCAGCAGGAACAACGCCACCCCGACGGGC
Source organism: Chloroflexota bacterium (assembly GCA_046328155.1). Lineage (GTDB taxonomy): Bacteria > Chloroflexota > Limnocylindria > Limnocylindrales > CSP1-4 > JAFMJV01. The sequence goes on along the minus strand of JAXLXC010000007.1, from coordinate 82,407 downwards.
ACGAACGCGATGGACCGGATGGCGTATCGGCGGGCGAGGTACAGGTACCCACCCGTGATCCCGGTCGCGAACGCGACGCTGAACTCGAACATGTTGCCCCATGGCCCGCGGCCCACGAGGTACGCCCGGATGACGAGCGAGCCGACGAGCGCGAGGAAGGCCACCCACGTGAAGGCATGGCCGATGGCCCCGGCACGCGTGTCCGTCGTGTACGAGAGCGAGCCACCGGCCTGGCCACCGACCGAGACGCTCGAGGGTCCCGACCCCGATGCGCCGGCGCCCGCCAGGGCGGGGGCGACGATGTGCACGTCCCGACGCCCGACGGCGAGCACGGTCGTGTGCATCACGTCGAGGATGAAGGTCACGAACAGGGCGACCGCGCCGAGCACGAACAGGTAGACGGACAGGCTCGCCATCAGGCGATCGCGGCGCCCCCGGGCGGCGGCCCCACGGTGCGCCGGACGAGCGCCGAGGTGCTCGCCGCGCCCAGCACGTAGCGGGTGCCGCACGCCGTGCACGTCTGGATGGCGGCGTCACGCACGGTGTGGTCGACGGGGCAGCGCACGGACAGGTCCGCGCCATCGACGGTGCAGCGCAGCTCGGACGGCCCGAAGACGAGGCGGTGCTCACCGCAGTAGGGGGTGTTCGCGGGATAGACCGGCTCGCCGCCGGCATCGAGCGCGGCCAGCTCCGCGTCCGGCACCTGCACCTTGACCCGCGCCCGACGGACGGTGATCGCGTGCCACACCCAGGCCAGCGCGAGCAGCGACAGGATCGGTCCCAGCACGCCCACGATGAGCAGGAACGGGAGCAGCGTGATCAGCCCCGACCAGTCGGGGACGAGCACCTTGGTCAGCTGGTCGAGGACGAGGGACCAGGGGTCGGAGGAGGCCATGGGTGCCTATCGTAGCCGATCGCGACGCGCGCCGATGCCCACCGCGCGCCGCGTCGTCCCGCCGCCCGTCAGGCCGGCCGGGCCGGGCGTTTGGTTCTGAGCTCTGAGGCGAACGAACGCGGCGCTGGAAGGTGTCTCTGACCAAGAGGACCTCGCCTGGGCGCCACGAAGTCGGCGATGGAGCCACGTGGCGTTCGGTGCCACCGAACAGCTTGCTCGTCCTCGGGGCGCAGCCCCGAGCAGGACACGGGCACTCGCCCCGCCCCCGGCCCGCGGCACCCGCCCGGCCCTGGGCTACAGGCCGCTGTAGGAGTGGAGCCCCGAGAAGTACAGGTTGCCGAGTAGGTGAACAGCATCGCGAAGAACCCAGGACCAGGATGAGCGCCGCCAGTCGGCCAGCCCCAGCGCCGCGGAGGCTTCGCGCGTGGAGGTACACCGCGTAGATGAGCCACGTGACGAGCGCCGAGGTCTCCTTGGGGTCCCAGCAGTAGCGGCCCCACGCGATGGATGCCCAGTAGCTGCCCAGGATGATGAGCCCCGCGAAGATGGGGAAGCCGATGATGACCGCCCGATAGGCGACCTCGTCGAGCACCTTGTGGGTCGGCAGCCACGAGAAGCGATGGGTGCTCGCGGACGAGGTACCCCAGCGGCGGCCCCGAAGCTCACGGTGAGGATGCCGTAGCTCAGCACGGCCATCACCACGTGGATGGTGATGGTAGGGTTGTGCAGCGCGGGCACCAGCGGCTCGATGGTCGAGGGCAGGGTGGCCATACCCCAGGAACAACGCCACTTCGACGGGCACGAACGCGATGGACCGGATGGCGTATCGGCGGGCGAGGTACAGGTACCCACCCACGTATTCCGGTCGCGAACGCGACGTCGACATGTTGCCCCGGCCCGCGCCCGACCAGGTAGGCCCGGATGACGAGCGAGCCGACCAGCGACGGGAACGCGATGAGGTGAAGCGTGGCCGGTGAACCCGCTCGGGTGTCGGTGCGATACGACGAGCGCCCCGGCGCCGGACATCAGGCCGGTTGCGATGCCCGATGCCGATGCGCCGGCGCCGGCCAGGGCCAGGGCGACCACCCGGACGTCGCGCCGCCCGGCCAGCACGGTCGTGTGCATCACGTCGAGGACGAACGCCAGGAACAGCGCCACCCCGCCCAGCACGAACAGATAGATGGACAGGCTCGCCATCAGGCGATCGCGGCGCCCCCGGGCGGCGGGCCCGCCGTGCGGCGGACGAGCGCCGACGTGCTCGCGGCCCCCAGGACGTACCAGGTGCCACACGCCGTGCAGGTCTGGATCGACGCGTCACGCACGGTGTGGTCCACCGGGCAGCGCACCGACAGGTCGGCGCCATCCACGGTGCAGCGCACGGCCGATGCCGGGAAGACCAGCCGATGGTCGGCGCAGTAGGGGACGTTGGCGGGGAACATGGGCTGGCCGCCGGCATCCAGCTCGGCGAGCTGCGCGTCGGGCTCGCTGACCTTGACTCGCGCGCGACGGACCGTGATCCAGTGCCACACCCAGGCGAGCGCCAGCAGGCTCAGGATCGGACCCAGCACCCCCACGATGAGCAGGAACGGCAGGAGCGTGATGAGCCCCGACCAATCGGGGACGAGCACCTTGGTCAGCTGGTCGAGGACGAACGACCAGGGGTCGGGGGATCCCATGGCTGCCTATCGTAGCCGATCGCGACGGGCGCCGATGCCCACGGCGCGACGAGGGCTGCCGCTCGGCGTGGCCGAACCGCCCGGCGCGGCCGAACCGCCCGGCGTTGGCCCCGGTCGGGCGGCGGGCCCCGGTCGGCCGGCGGGACCCGACGTCGACCCAGGCACGGTCGGGTGGTTGAGCTGGTCCACCAGCCAGTCGAGGCGCCGGACGAGCACGCCCACATGGCGTGCGCGGTCGGCCAGGCCGCGATCGTCGGTCACGACCACCGTCCGCGCCCGGTCGGCGTAGGGGCGAGCGCGCGCCGTCTCCACGATCGCCGTGTCGGCGTCCACCCGCCCGGAGTGCTCCCAGGCGATCCCGGACGCCGCCCGCTGCCGCCGCGGCGATCCGGGGTCCGGCGCCCCATCGAGCAGCACCGTGACCTCGACGCCGGCAGGCCGCCAGGCTGAGAGTCGCGGCAGGAGCCAGGCCACGCCGGCCTCGTCACGCATGCCGCGGACGCGATGGAGCAGGTTGTCGCCATCGATGAGCACGAACGCGAGGTCCGGGATGGGCTCCGGGGGCCGGTGTCGCGGCCCGGTGGTGCGTCGAGGCCCGCTCATCGGACCCTGACCCCGCATGTGGCTCGGTGCCTCCGCCCTGGCCGCGGCTGACGCCCTACCATCGATGGATGCTGCTGCTGGTCGACCTCGATGGCGTCGTGTATCGCGGCCCCGTTCCCGTGCCCGGCGTCGCCGCCGTGCTCACGGAGCGTCAGACGGCCGGTGATCGGGTGGTCTATGTGACCAACAACTCGCGGTGGCATCGCACCGAGTATCACGAAAAGCTGCGATCCATGGGCGCGCCGGTGGGCGAGGGGGCCGTGATGAGCTCCGCGCGCGCCACCGCGCTGGCCCTGGCGGGCCGACCCGAGCGCCCTCGAGCGAGCCTGGTGCTGGGCGGGCCGGGGTTGGTCCGGGAGCTCCGCGACGAGGGGCTGCGGGTGGTGCCGCCCACGCGTCGGGGCATCGCCGCGCGCCCCGACGCGGTGGTCGTGGGCATCGACGTGGCGCTCACCTATCGACGTCTGTCCATCGCCGCCGAGGCGGTCCGGGACGGCGCGCTGTTCGTGGCCACCAACCGCGACCCGGTGTTCCCCACGGCCGAGGGGTTCAACGCGGGGGCCGGCTCGATCGTGGCGGCCGTGGCGACCGCGGGGCGACGCGAGCCGGACCTGGTCATCGGCAAGCCTGAGCCCGGCCTGTTCCAGGAGGCCGCGCGTGCCGCGAGCGTGGCGGTCGAGGACGCCATCGTCATCGGCGACGGGTTGACCACGGACATCGCCGCGGCGAACCGGGTGGGCGCCCGCTCGATCCTTATGCTCACGGGCGTGACGACGCGCGCCCAGGCCGAGGCCGCGCCCGCCGCGCAGCGGCCGACCTGGGTCGTCGAGGACGCCGCCGAGCTGCGGTCGGTCCTCGAGGGGTTGTGCTGAGCCGCGCAGCGGTCGCGTCATCCTGACCCGCGCCGCGGTCTCGTCATCCTGACCCGCACCGCGGTCAGGTCGTCCCACCGGCGGCCCGGCTGGCCTGGCAGCCCGGCCCGCCCAGCCCGGCCGCGTGCTCGTCGGTCGCAACCCTCACCGGGTGATCGACCCACCAGGCGCCGCCTCAGTGGCCACGATCGACCGACCAAGCGCCACCTCGGCGGCCACGAAGGAGTCGAGGTCGGCGAGCAGCCGCGCCCGCAACGGCTCGTCGTCCGCGAGGAACCCGACCTGGAACGCCTGGCGGTCGATGGCCACCAGCTCGGCCAGCGACAGCCCGAGTGGTCCGAGGGCATTGGCGTACTCCTGGAGCAACGTCAGGTCGCTCACCGTGCGATCGTCCGTGGACAGGGTCACGGGCACGCCGGCACGCGCCAGCCGCGCGAGCGGATGCGCCGCCAGCGAGGGCACGATGGCCGCCTGGACGTTGCTGGTCGGGCACAGGTCGAGCGTCACGCCGCGCGCGGTCAGCTCCGCGACCAGCTCGGGGTCGTCGGCGGCCGGCGCACCGTGGGCGACGCGTGACACCCCCAGCTCGAGCGCCCGCCGAACCTGCGGCGCGCCGCCCCACTCGCCCGCGTGACAGGTGAGACCCAGCCCGGCATCCCGCGCGATGTCGAACGCCCGCGCGAACCGCATCGGATCGGGCGCGTCGGCCTCCCGGCCTGCGAGGTCGAACCCCACGAGGCCATCGGCGCGGAAGTCGGCCGCCACGCGCGCCATCGCCGCCTCGTCCTCGGCATCGAGGGTGCGGAGCGCCACGGCGATGAGCCGCACCACGACGCCGGTCGCGGCGGCTCCGCTGCGGGCACCACGGACGACGGCGCCGATCCCGTCACGCAGCGACAGCCCGCGCCGCGTGTGGAGCGACGGCGCCCAGCGGATCTCGGCGTAGGTCGTGCCGTCGCCCGCGACATCCTCGACCAGCTCGTGAGTCGCCCGCTCCAGCGCCTCGGCGTCTTGGAGCAGCGCGACGGGCAGGTCGAACGCGGCGAGCAGCTCGACCTGGTCCCGGCAGGGCATCGGGGCCCGGAGCCGCGAGCGCATCGTGGCGAGGCCCATGCCGTCGTCCAGCCGACGCTGTCGGGCGAGTCGGAGCGCCGTCTCCGGCCGGAGGCTGCCGTCGAGATGCAGGTGGAGCTCGGCCTTGGGCAGCCGGGCCAGCAGGTCGGAGGTGCCGTCGTCGGAGGGCGGTCGGTCGGGGGCCATGGGCGACCGATGGTACCGGGCCGACCCCTCGTAGACTGAGCCCGATGGGCGACGCCGCGGCCTCCCAACCCGACCCCGAGCCCGAGCCGGCCACCGAGCCCGAGCCGGCCCCGGAGCCTGAGCCGGCCACCGAGCCCGAGCCTGCCCCGGAGCCTGATTCGGTCACGAAGACAGAGCGGGCCCCGGAACCCGCGCCGTCCGCCCAGGCAGACCGCCCCGCGCGCCGCCTGACGCGCCGAGCCACGCTCGCCGCGGCCGTGCTCGTGGTCCTCGTGGCCGCCCTGGTCGTCGTCCTGGCCCTCCCGCACGCCCAACCCGGGCAGGGCACGCTGTCCGACCAGGATCGCGCCCTCCTGGCAACCCGCCTGGCGGACATCGATGCGAGCGTCGATCGTCTCGTCGCCCAGGGCACGGACCTGGCCACCGCCAGCCAGGACGTGCTCGACAGGGCACGCGCGCTGGACCCGGACGGCGTCGACGCCGCGATCCTCGCCGGCTCCCGATCGTCCGCCGCCATCGCCGGTCAGCGCGAGGACCTCATCAAGCGCCGCGAGGTCCTGCTCGCGGGTCTCGACGCGACACGCATCCCGGCGCCGGATCGTGCGCGCATCGCGGCCATCGACAACGCGATCATCGGGGCGACCCAGCTGCCCTCGTCATGGGCATCGGTCGTGGCTGCCGCGACCGCGCCGCGCGACCTGGTCCGCTCGATCCAGGCCCATGACGCGCGCGTCGTGGACGCGACGGCCGCCGCTCGCGCCGACGACCTATCCGGTGCGCTCGCCGGGTTGGCGGACGCGCAGCGGTTGCTGGCCCCGGCGCGCGCGGTGCGCGGGACCGCGGACGAGGCAGGTGCGGACGTGAGCACGCTGGACGACCTGCTGGCGCGCCTCGACACCTACGACGCCGCGCTCACCACCCTGTACACGCTGCTCCAGGCATCGGGCGGCACGGTCACCGACGAGATCCGGACGGCGTACGCCGACGTGGGTGCGGCCCAGGAATCCCTGCCCCTCAACCAGGATGCGCTCCAGATCGTGGTGGCGGACCTCGGTGGGCAGGCGATTCAGGCGGCGCTCGTGGACATGGAGGCGCAGCGGGGGCTGCTGGCGGGCGCCGTGGCGGCGCGCCCGAGCACCGAGGCGCGCTGACGCCACCGGACATCCGCGTCCGCTGCTGTCATCCTGAGCGGACCGCAATCGGACCTGCCGGGCAGCCCATCGGCGACCACCCGGCCCCTCAGGAGCCTCAGGACCAGATGCAGACTCGTGTGCTCGTCGGACAGCCGTGGGATGTGGCCGCCGATGTCATCGCCGTGCCCATCCCCAAGGACGAGCCACTCCCGGCCTGGACCCTGGAGGTCGACCGTCGGCTGGGGGGCGCGCTGACGGCGTACCGCACGCTCGGCGAGCTGCGGGGAGCCGCATGGTCCTCGGCCATCCTCCCGACCAGCGACATGGCGTCTCCGTGGCTGCTGGCCATGGGCATCGGCGACCTGGCCGCCTTCGACCGCCTCGCCGCGGTCCGGCTGGGTGCGGCCATCGAGCGACGGCTCGCCGAGCGCCAGGTGCGCACCCTCGCCGTGGTCATCCCGCAGGAGCTCCTGGGGGCCGACCTGGATGCAGCGGCGGTGGTGGAGCTGGTGACGCGCGGCGTGGTGGAGGGGTCCGAGGATCCCCGCCGGATCTACGACCCGGAGCGGGCGGGGCCGCCGGCGCTGGACCAGCTGACCCTGGTGGTGGCCAGTGGGGACGCCGACGCCCTGGGTGCTGCCGCCGAGCGCGGGCGGGTCATCGGCGAGGGCGGCAACCAGACGCGCCGCCTCGCGCAGCGCGCTGCCAACGACGTCAGTCCCGAGGTGCTCGCGGACGAGGCCACGGCGCTCGCGACCCGGCACGGGCTCCAGGTCGAGGTGCTCGGTCCCGAGCAGGCCGAGGCGCTGGGCATGGGCATGTTCCTGGCGGTCGGCCAGGGATCCTCCAACAAGCCCCGCTTCATCGTCCTGCGCAACGGGGCGCCGGGCGCCACCGACGCCAAGGGCCGCCTGCTGGCCATGATCGGCAAGGGCGTCTGCTTCGATTCCGGCGGCATCAGCATCAAGCCCGCCGACCGCATGGACGAGATGAAGATGGACAAGACCGGCGCGTGCACGGTCATCGCCGCCATGGCGACCATCAAGCAGCTCGCGCCCGACCTGCCGGTCATGGCGGTCGCACCGGCCGTCGAGAACATGCCCGGCCCGCACTCCACACGGCCCGGTGACGTGGTGCGCGCCATGAACGGCACGACGGTCGAGGTCACCAACACCGACGCCGAGGGGCGGCTCATCCTGGGCGACGCCTTCACGTGGGCCGAGCGCAACGGCGCGACCCACCTGGTGGACGTGGCCACGCTCACGGGCGCCGTGGCGCGCGCGCTGGGCGACATGATCACGGGTGGCTTCGCGTCGCCCCAGTCGTGGTGGGACGAGGTGGCCGCGGCGGGCGCGCTCCAGGGCGAGCGCTACTGGCAGCTGCCGCTGCTCGCCGACTACCGCTCCGCGATGGACTCCACGTACGCGGACATCATCAACAGCGGCACGGCCGAGGGCTCGCTGGTCAAGAGCGCCATCTTCCTCCAGGAGTTCGTGACCAAGCCGTGGGTCCACCTGGACATCGCGGGCACCGCGTACCTGCGCAAGGCCTACCCGTGGGCGGCCAAGGGCGCCACCGGCGTGAGCCACGCCACGCTGGTGGAGCTGGCGCTGACGGGCGCCTGACCACCCGCAGCCTGCCAGCCACCCGACCGCGCCGCACGTGGACACCAGCCCCGTCCTGCTCCTGACCGGGGGCGTCGCGGGCGCGGCGTGGGGCGTCCTCGCCGACCGGCTGGCGGCACGCTGGCCGGCGCACCCCGACGGCGCGGTCCGGAGCGTCGACTGGCGCAGCGTGGCGGTCGTCGCCGCGAGCGCCGTGACCTTCGCGCTGCTGCTGGCGCGCTGGCCGGAGACCGGGGACCGGCTGGTCCTGGGGGTCTACCTCGCGGCCCTGATGGTGCTCCTGGCCACCGACCTCGACCAGCGGCTGCTGCCCGACGTCATCACGCTGCCGCTCGTGGGCTACGCGCTCGTGGTGCTGGTGCTGGGCTGGGATCCGATGCTCGCCGGCAAGGAGCTGGGCCTCGTCTCGGGGCTGGCGGCCGGCATCGGGGCGCCGCTGGTGCTGCTGGTGACCGACCGACTGTTCGGCGGCGCGCTGGGCATGGGTGACGTCAAGCTGGCCGTGAGCCTCGGGCTCATGTCGGGCGTGACGCGCCTGCTCACGGGGTTCCTGCTCGCCACGGTGGTGGGGGCCGTGGTGCTGCTGGCGCTGATGGCCGTGGGGCGTCTGGGGCGTCGTTCGGCCGTGCCGTTCGGGCCCATCCTCATCGGGGCCGGGGTCATCGCCACGATCCTGCCCTGACGGGCGGCCCTGGAGCCTGGCGGGCGGTCGCGCGGCGGGCCTGGCGGGCGGTCGCGCGGCGGGCCTGGCAGGCGGCCGCGCGGCTTGCCCCGGGCCGGGCAGGCGGCCCCCTGGCGGGCCCCAGGCGGGCGGCGCGAGGCCGAGCCCCCGGCGGGCGGCGCGCCCGGCGGTCACTACGCCCGGCGGTCACTAGTAGTGCACCACGCCGGGCTACCCGGGTCGACCCCGGGCCACGACCGGGCCCGTGGCTGGGCTCCCAGGCCGACGCCCGTGCGGCGTTTCCGTGGGACCGGGCCTGGCCGGCCGTCTCGACAACGGCCAAGCCTCACCACCCGGAGCATGCGACTGGTGCGCCACGGCCGTGACGGGCTCGCCCGAGGCCGCGCGCGCCGGCCCGCCGGCATGTCTGGCCGTGCATGGACACTAGAAGTGACCACCTGCCCGGCAGAGGCCGCGGCCGTGACGGGCTCGCCCGAGGCCGCGCGCGCCCGGCCCGCCGGCCTGTCTGGCCGTGCCTGGACACGAGAAGTGACCACCTGCCCGGCAGAGGCCGCGGCCAGGTGGCCGGCCGGCCCGAGGCCGCGCGCGCCCGGCCCGCCGGCATGACTGGCCGTGCCTGGACACTAGAAGTGACCACCTGCCCGGCAGAGGCCGCGGTCGCCCGGCCCGAGGCCGCCTGGGCGCGGCAGGCCGGATTTGCAGCCTTGGCGTCAGGCGCCTAGACTCTGCCACGACCTGACCGCGCCACCAGGCAGCCGTGCCCACACGGTGGTGCGATCGCACAGACCACGAGGGAGAAGCCTGCGAGTGGTGCGACCGTGATCCGGTCTGGCGTGCCCCAGCACACCACGACCGTCCATCGGGCCAGAGCCGCGGCGCGTGCCGTGCTCCTCGCCATCGTCACCCTGACGCTGCTGGGCGTGCCTGCCACGCCCGTGGGCGCCGAATCGCTGTCCGATCGCATCGCGGCCGCGCGCGCCCGGCAGGGCTCGCTGGACAAGGACATCGCGCGTCAGAACCGGCTGCTCGACGAGCTGGAGCGGGACGCCGACGCCGCACGCAGCGCGATCGCCGCCACGGACCGCCAGCTCGACGGCATCAACGCCGACCAGAGGGCGCTGCGCAAGGAGATCCGCGCGGCTCGCAAGGCGCTGGACAAGGTCCAGGCCCGACGCGCCGCGCTCCAGGAGCAGTTGCTCCAGTCGGATGAGACGCTCGACCTGCTGGAGCAGGAGATCGAGCAGGGCGCCGACGAGCTGGAGGCCCGCCGGGAGGCCCTGGGCCAGCGGCTGGCGGATGCCTATCGGACCTCGAACACCAGCCTGCTGGAGCAGGTCATGGCCGCCGACTCCTTCGCCGACGTGCTCTCCGACTCGTCCGCGTACCTCGCCTATGGCGAGCAGGACTCGGCGATGGCCCAGGAGATCCAGGAGGAGCAGGACGCGCTCGACTCGCTGCGCGCGGTGACGGCCGCCACGCGCTATCGCAAGGACCAGCTGCGACGGGCAGCCCAGGACGCCGCCGACGACATCAAGGCGCAGAAGGCCAAGCTCAACGAGACGATGGCCAAGTACCAGAAGCTCGAGAAGAAGTACAAGGCCATCCGCGCCAAGCAGGCTGCCAAGGCACGCAAGATCGCCGCGAACAAGCGTCAGGCGCAGGCCTACGTCCGGCGCCAGGCGGCCGCGCGCAAGCAGCTCAACTCGCACATCGCGGGTCTGGTGCGCCAGGCGCAGTCCAAGGCCAACAAGTGGACCGGTGGCAGCCCGGGTGGCTCGAGCGGCAACGGCAAGTTCATGTGGCCCACCTCGGGCACCGTGACCCAGGAGTACGGCTGCACCGGCTTCCGACTCGAGCCGCCGCTGGGCAACTGCGCCCACTTCCACAGCGGCATCGACATCGCCAACAGCTCGGGCACGCCCATCCGGGCGGCGGGCGACGGCGTGGTGGCGTTCATCGGCTGGAACAAGTACGACGGCAGCAACCCGGCCTTCGTGGTGATGATCGCCCACGGCGGCAACATCAACACGTTCTACTCGCATCTCCTGCCGCGCTACGTGGTGCGCTCGGGCCAGCGGGTCCGCAAGGGCCAGGTCATCGGCTACATGGGCGCCACCGGCAACGCGACCGGCCCGCACCTCCACTGGGAGGTCATGCGCGGCTACACCTCGCTCAACCCGCGCGCCTGGACCTGATCGCCGAGGCCCGTCCCGCGCGGGCGGTGCGGCGGTGTACGATCGCGGGGTGAAGCGCGTCCTCGCGATCGTCCTCGCCGGCGGTGAGGGTGAACGGCTGTCCATCCTCTCCGGGGTGCGAGCCAAGCCCGCCGTGCCCTTCGCGGGCAAGTACCGGATCATCGACTTCACGCTCAGCAACTGCGTGAACTCGGACATCAACGACATCGTGGTCCTGACGCAGTACAACCCGCGCTCGCTCAACGACCACATCGGCGCGGGTCGTCCGTGGGACCTGGACCGCACGACCGGCGGCATCCGGATGATGCAGCCGTACATCGCGCGCAACCGGGTCGCCGAGTGGTACCGGGGCACGGCGGACGCGGTGCTCCAGAACATCCAGACCATCAGCGAGTCCGCCGCGGACCCGGTGCTCGTGCTGGCCGGCGACCACATCTACAAGATGGACTACGGCCCGTTCATCGCGCAGCACAAGCGCAAGCGCGCAGACGTGACCATCGCCGTCAAGCAGGTGCCCCTGGGCGAGGCGCACCGCTTCGGCATCCTGGCCCTCGACGACAACGACCAGGTGGTCGAGTGGCAGGAGAAGCCCAAGCAGCCCAAGAGCGACCTCGCCAGCCTGGGGATCTATGTGTTCTCGCGGCGCGCGCTGCTGACCTGGCTGAGCGAGGACCGCCCCGACTTCGGGGCCAACGTCATCCCGGCCATGCTGGACGGCGGGGCGCGCGTCTTCGGCCACCGGTTCGATGGCTACTGGCAGGACGTGGGCACGGTCGACAGCTACTGGCGGGCCCAGATGGAGCTGGTGGACGACCATCCGCCGCTCGACCTGTATGACCGCTCTTGGGTCATCCACACCCGCTCGGAGGAGCGAGCGCCGGCGCGCGTGGGGCCCACGGCCAGCGTGCATCGGAGCCTCATCAGCCACGGCTGCATCATCGCGGGGACCGTGGAGCATTCCATCCTGTCGCCGGGCGTCCGGGTGGACCCGGGTGCCATCGTGCGGGACAGCGTCATCATGTTCGACTGCCACATCCGGGCCGGCGCCGTGGTCGACCGGTCGATCCTCGACAAGTACGTGTCGGTGGGACCCAACGCGGTGCTGGGCATGGGCGACGACTTCACGACCCCCAACAAGGCCGAGCCCACCCGCCTCAACACAGGCATCACCCTGGTCGGCAAGCGGGCCGCCATCCCGGCCGGCGCGCGGATCGGGCGCAACGTGCGCATCGGCGAGGACGTGCGGGCCTCGGACTTCGCGTCGCGCACTGTGCGCAGCGGTGGCAGCGTGATGCATCGCGAGGAGCGCGAGACGCCCCGCAAGCGAGCCGTCGCGGGGGCGTGACGGGCGACACGGGGAACGGCCGGACCCCGACCGGAGCGGCCAGGTCCCTGGGGTCATCGGCGTCGGGCATCGACGCGTGGCTCGGCGAGCTGGGCATCGCCCCGGGTGGTCGTGCCGAGCGGGAGGGCGTGACCAGCTGGGACGTGACGCTCGACGGGCGCCGCCGACCCGCCATCGCGATCACCCTCATCCTCGACCCGGCGCTGGCGCTGCTGTGCTGGGTCCACTACGCGCCGCCCATCAACGAGTCGTTCCGGGTGAGCTATCGGATGCTGCTGCGCTGGAACGACGAGCTGCCGTTCGTCAAGTTCGCGGTCTCGGAGGACGAGCGCCCGGTGCTCACCCTCGAGATCCCGGTCGCGACCCTGGACCGCGATTCGCTGGGGGTGGCGCTCGCGCGGCTCGTCTGCGTGTGCGACCTGCTGTTCCTCGACTCGAGACGCTGGCTCGAGCCGCCCGGGGCCCGCAAGGGTGCCTGGCCGCCCCCGCCGCCGGGAACGCCGAGCCCGCTGCTGGAGCGCTTCGCGGACCGGCTGGGCGAGCTGGCGACGCTGTCGGTGGCGGGCGCGGTGGATGACATCGGCGCCGCGGGCGTGGCTGATACACTCGGCCGACCCTAGGCGGGAGGAGAGGGGGGCAGCAGGCGATGGACCGTCCGACCATGCTTCGTCGCGTCCCCTCCCGCGCCATCGTCACCGGCGACTCGGCGGACGTGTACTTCGCGCGTGCCGAGGAGATCCTGGCCCACGAGGGCATCGACCCGGTCGTGGTGATGGAGGTGTTCACCCGCCAGGAGGCCGTCCTGTGCGGCATCGACGAGGCCAAGGTGCTGCTCGCCCATGTCCTCGCCGACGCGCCGCCCGAGGACGCGGTCCTGGTGGAGGCGCTCGAGGACGGCGACACCTGCCAGCCTCGCGAGGTGGTGCTGCGGATCCGCGGTCGCTATCGGCGGTTCGGGCTGTACGAGACCGCCATCCTGGGCATGATGGCCCAGTCGACCGGTTGGGCGACCGCCGCTCGCGAATGCGTCCAGGCTGCCGCGCCCGACCCGGTCATCAGCTTCGGCGCACGCCACGTCCATCCGGCCATCACGGATGCCCTGGACTACGCGGCCATCGTGGGCGGCTGCGTGGGCGCCTCGACCCCGGCCGGAGCGCGGCTGGCGGGCCTCCGACCCACCGGCACCATGCCCCACTCCCTGGTGCTCATCTTCGGGGACACCGTGCGAGCCGCCGAGGCCTTCGACCGCACGCTGGGACCCGACGTGCCGCGCATCGTCCTCGTGGACACCTTCAAGGACGAGGCGGAGGAGGCCCTGCGCGTCGCACGCGCCCTCGGCGACAGGCTGTACGGCATCCGCCTCGACACGCCCTCCGAGCGAGGTCGGGTGACCGCCGACCTGGTGCTCGAGGTGCGCGCCCGGCTCGACCAGGCCGACTTCGGCCACGTGCGGATCATCGTCTCGGGCGGTCTGGACCCCGAGCGAATCCGCCACTTCAAGGAGGCGGGTGCGCCCGTCGACTCGTATGCCGTGGGCTCGTACATCAGCGGCGCGGCACCCATCGACTTCACGGGCGACCTCAAGGAGATCGAGGGGCAGCCGATCGCGAAGCGCGGCCGCATCCCGGGCGTGACACCCAGCCCACGACTCCAGCCCATCGACCTCGCGGAGTGGCGCCCCGCCGCTCCCTGACGATCGCCCCGAGCGCTTCGGCGCGGCGCGGTCAGCCCGGGTCGACCTCCCCGGCGCTGACCAGACGGTCGAGCAACAGCAGGCCGATCAGCGACTTGGCGTCCTTGAGGGTGCCGTCGGTGGCCTGGCGGACCGCGTCGCGCCACGGGACGTGCTCCACGCGCAGCCGCTCGTCCTCGTCCGGTCGGTGACCATCGATGGGCGTCAGGTCCGTCGCGACGTAGAGGTGCATGTACTCCTCGGCGAAGCCGGGTGCCGTGTAGAAGGCGCCCAGATGACGCCACGTGGCCGCCGCGTATCCCGTCTCCTCGCCCAGCTCGCGCGCCGCCGCGAGGGCCGGGTCCTCGGTGGAGCGGTCGGGCCCCCGCTCCAGGGTGCCCGCCGGGATCTCCACGAGCACCTGGCCCGCCGGCAGCCGGTACTGATGGACCATCAGCACATGACCGTCCTGGACGGCCACGATGGCGACCGCGCCCGGGTGCTCCACGACGTCGCGGGTGTGCTGCCCACCGTCCCCGTCGAGGACGGTGTCGACGCGTACGGAGAGGTAGCGTCCGGTGTGGATGAGGTGGGATGCGATGGTCGTCTCGACCAGCTGCTGATCGTCCATGCCCGGAGGATAGGGCCGATCGGGGGCCATCGACGAGGCTCGCGGTAGTCCCTTGGGGGGTACCCGGGGGGTACGGAAAGGGGATGGAGGGTCCAGGGCGGCGGAACCATAGTGACGCACGTCGGATGCCACCGACCGGGCGCCGCCCAACGTCCGAACGACATGACTGGAGCCCACACGATGCCCCGCACGACCTCCCTCGCGCTTCGCCTCGCTGGCCTGGCCGCGTTCGCGCTGGTCCTGGCCGCCCCGTTCCGCTGGTTCTGATCCAGCCCTCCTGACCGGGTAGCGGCAGGGAACGCGACCTCCGCGTCGTCCCTCGGTCGAGCAGCATCACATCGCGCGGCGCGCCCATCCGGCGCGCCGTTCGTGCATCCGCGAGTCTCGTCCACGAGCCATCACCGAGCCGACATGAGTCCGGAAGGGTCCTGACCACCCATGCTCCTGCTGTACGCCATCGTCGCCGGGCTGCTGGTGGGCGCCGTGGCGGGTGGCCGGATCGCCACCCTCGCGAGCCTCCGGATCCGCTGGATGTGGCTCGCCATCGGCGGGCTCGCCTTCCAGCTCGCGCTCTTCAGCCCGACGGTCGCGGAACGCGTGGGCGACTTCGCCCCGCAACGGCGTGGGCTCCACGCTGGTGGTGTTCGCCGTGCTGCTGCGCACCTCGACCTCGCCGGGTCTGCCGGTGGTCGCCGGGGCTGTGCGCCAACCTGCTCGCCATCGTCGTGCGAACGGCGGCTACATGCCCTCCGACCCCAGCGCCTGGCAGACGCTCTCCCGGGGGTGGCGGCCCTGCCCACGGGGCGACTTCTCGAACTCGGCGCTCATGGGCGCCGGGACCGCCCTGCCCTGGCTGGCTGACGTCTTCGTGCTGCCGCGCCCCATCCCGCTGGCCAACGTGTTCTCGATCGGCGACGTGCTCATCGCGGTGGGCATCGCGTGGTGCGTCGCCCGGTCGATGCGCCAGCCGGAGGCCTCCGACTGGCGGCGCGCGCTGGTGCCCGCCACGAGTGCCAGGTGAGCGACCCCGAGACCGTCCGCATCCTCCGGAGCTCGCCCGCGCCATCGCCGCGGACGCGGGCGTGGGCCTGTTCCTGGCCGACACCGAGGACGCGCTCCGGCTGGTGGCCACCGACGCCCCGGACGAGCCGGAGCACGCGGCCGGCTCGTGGCTCACGCGCGTGGTGGGTCGCACCGCTGACCACGCGTGGCGCGAGCGGGCGGGCGCGGCCCGGTCCGACGAGCCGCGCGAGCAGCTGATGATGGTCATCCCCGATGGGCGCGGCGGCGTGCTGGTCATGGGTCGCCAGCGCGGCGAGCCGTTCGGCGCCCAGGACCGCGCCCTCGCGCGGCTCTATGCGCGGCAGGTGGCCGTGGAGCTCACCGGGCGTGCCGTGGACCGGACCGTGGGCCTCGCCAGCCCGGCGTGGCGGTCCCAGCTCCAGCTCGTCCAGTCCATCGCATCGCGGCTCACCCGGCTGACGACCATCGAGCGCATCGGCGAGGCCATCTGCGCCGAGACCCGCCGCGTCGTGCCCTACGACAACGCCCGGCTGTACGTCCTGGCGCCCGATGGGGTGACGCTCGATGCGGTCGCCTTCAGCCACCACGCCCCGGAGTACACGGGCGAGACCGCGGACGGCCTGCGGCTGCGGCTGGGCAAGGGGATCACGGGCTCCATCGTCGAGACCGGCCAGCCCATGGTGGTGGTCGACGCCCAGCATCACCCCCAGGCCATCCCGGTGCCTGGCACCGACCTCATCGAGGAGGCGCTCCTGGTGGTGCCGCTGGTCTACGAGGGCATGCCGCGAGGCGCCATCGTGCTGTGCCGGCTGGGTCGCGTGGGGTTCCGCCAGGACGAGCTGCGGCTGGTCCAGGTGCTCGCCGACCAGGCGGTCGTGGCCGTGGAGAACGCGCGCTCCCTGGCGCTGCGCGACCGGATGGTCCACGAGCTCCAGGCGCTCCTCGAGATCAGCCGCGCCGGCGCCGACGAGCATGACGAGCGCGAGCTGGCCGACCTCGTGGGTGACATCGTGCTGCGCACCTCGCGCGCCGACGCGGCCGTCATCTCTCGCTGGGACGAGTCGAGCGCCGTGCTCGAGGTGCTGGCCCAGGTCGGGCAGCTGGGCGGCCCGGTCGACCGGTCCCGGGTCGATGTGACCAGCCTGCCGCGGCTCCGGCAGGTGCTGCTCGAGGGCACGCCCCAGCTGGTCCGGTCACGCAGCAGCAGCGTCGACAGCGGCGCCCAGGGACTGCTGCGGCGCATGGGCGCCGCCCAGGTGCTGCTGCTGCCCATGGTCGCCAGCGGCCGGACCATCGGCCTCGTGGAGCTCTACATCGCGTCGGACGATCGGGTGGTGACGGAGCGCGAGGTCGAGGTCTACGGGACGATGGCGAGCCATGCGGCCGCCGCGCTCCAGAACGTGCGGCTGATGCGCCAGCTGCGCGAGGCCGCCGACGTGGACCAGCTCACGGGCGTCCACAACAACCGCTACCTCCAGGAGCGGCTCGGCCAGGAGGTCGCCCGCTCCACCCGCAGCGACACCCCCCTGAGCGTGCTGCTGCTGGACCTCGATGGCTTCAAGGACATCAACGACCACCATGGCCACGCCGATGGCGACCGCGTGCTCCAGAACGTGGCCGCCACGCTCCGGCTGGCGGTGCGCGCCAACGACATCGTGGCGCGCTATGGCGGCGACGAGTTCGTGGTGGTGATGCCCGAGACCGACCTCGCCGCGGCACGCCAGGTGGCCGAGCGCGTGGTGTCGAGCGTGCGCGCCGTGCGTCACCCGCTGAGCGATGGCTCCGAGGGCATGGTGGCGTGCAGCGCGGGCCTCGCGCAGTTCCCGATGGACGGACGGACCGCGGGGCGCCTGCTGCGCAGCGCCGACGCGGCGATGTATCGCATCAAGCGGGGTGGTGGCGATGCCCACGGGGCCGCCGAGCACGCCCGGGGCGCCGACGGCCGGGAGCATCCGCGACTGCCCATCAAGCGGCTCGCGCGCGCCTGAACGCGGGCCGCGACCCTGCGCTGCGGCGGCCGCTCGGGACCCTGCGCCGACTGAGGCCGGTCGCGGCCCCGCGCTGGCTGAGGCCGCTCGCGGCCGTGACCGGCGGCGTGGGTCAGGTGGCGGTCAGCGGTCGGTGCGCTGCTGCTCCGCGAGCTGCCGCTCCACCTCGGCCTGGACCCGGTTGTCGCGACGGGCGCGCGAGCGGCGCATGAGCCACCAGCCGACCACGATGGGCCAGAAGAACGACGCGATGGCGCCGAGCACGGATGCGACCAGGAACGCCTGGGTCGAGTCACCCACGATCCGCCAGTCCGGGGAGACGACCCCGTTGATCTCCTTGGTGCCGTAGAAGATCAGCAGCAGGATGAACGTGACGAGGGCGCCGATCGAGACACCGATGAGTCGCTGCAGCATGTCCTCTCCTCGGGCTGATGATGGGTCGAGCCGGAACGTGCGCACAGTGTAGCCAAGCGTGGCGCGCCAGTGGCCACCCTCAGCGGAACACGATGGTCCGGTTGCCGTGCAGCAGGACGCGGTCCTCGAGATGCCATCGGACGGCGCGCGCCAGGACCGTCCGCTCGATGTCCCGCCCTCGTCGCACCAGGTCCTCCACCGAGTCCCGATGCGAGGCCGGCGTCACGTCCTGCTCGATGATGGGGCCGTCGTCGAGGATCGTGGTCACGTAGTGCGCCGTGGCACCGATGAGCTTGACGCCCCGGTCGTACGCCTGGTGATACGGGCGGGCACCACTGAACGCCGGCAGGAACGAGTGGTGGATGTTGATGGCGCGCCCGGCCCATCGGGTGACCATGCCGGGCGACAGGATCCGCATGTAGCGGGCCAGGACCACCAGGTCGATGGCCTCCGCCTCGAGCAGCCGCGCCTCCGCCGCCTCGGCCGCGGCCACGTCCCCATCGAGCACGGGGATGTGGTGGAAGGGGATCCCGAACTGGGCCGCGACCGGTGCCAGCACGTCGTGATTGCTGATGACCATCCGGATGTCGCAGGCGAGCTCCCGGGACCGGTGGCGCACGAGCAGGTCGTACAGGCAGTGGTCCTCGCGCGACACGAAGACCGCGACCCGGCGGACATGGGCACGATCCCGCAGGTCCAGGGTCAGCTCCAGACGGCGGGCCAGCGCCCCGAGGGCGTCCTCCAGGGCGCCGAACCGCGCAGCTGCCACCTCGAACTCGATTCGCTGGAAGAAGCGCCCGGTGCCGTGGTCGTCGTACTGGTCGGCCTCGAGGATGTTGGCGCCGTGCTCGAACAGCGTGCCTGCCACCCCCGCCACGAGCCCTGGGCGGTCGGGCGCGCTGATCCGCAGGGCCAGGACATGGGCATCGGATGCCCCGGCGTTGTGGGCTGCGTGGCTCTCCATCGGCGCCGCGCAGCATAGCCGGCGCGGCCCTCCGCCGGTGCCGTAGGCTGTCCACCCGTGACCCTGGAAGCCGAGCCGATCCCGCCCGTCGGCCCGCGGGGCCACGCCCGCGCCGCGCTCGGCCGTCCCGGCTTCCCCGCGTACGTGCTCGCCGCGGGTGCCGCGTCCGCCGGCTGGAACATCGGCATGGTGCTCATCTCGTGGGTCGCGCTCGTCGCGACCGGCGACCCCCTGGCGGTCGGCCTGGTGTACGCCGTCCGCTTCCTGATGCTGCTGCTGCTGGGCATCCCCGCCGGGCTCCTCGCCGACCGGATGGACCGCCGGACCCTGTTCGCCGCGAGCGTCCTGGGCAACGCGGCGGTCGCGGCGGCCCTCGCGATGGCCGCGGCGGCGTCCGGCGACTCGATGTCGATGGCTGTGGTCGTGGCGGGCGCGGTCCTGCTGGGCGCCCTCGACGCGACCCGGATCGCGGCGTCCCACGCCTTCGCGTTCGACCTGGTGGGTTCGGCGCTCGCCACGACCGGCTTCGCGGTCACCAACCTCGTGGTGCTGGGGGGCGCGGTCGTGGGCAGCGCGGCGAGCGGGGTCGTGCTCGACCGGCTGGGACTCGCGGCGTCCTTCGTGCTCATGGCCGTGGTGTACCTGGCCGCCGCGCTGGTGCTCGTGGGCACGCGTGGCCGCGGGTCGCGTGCTCCACGTTCGGCTGAGGGGCGTGGCTCCGGGCTCCGGGAGTCCGTGGGCCTCCTGCGACGCGACCAGGTGCTTCGGCTGCTGGCCGCGGTGGTCGTCGTGGTCGAGGTCTTTGGGTTCTCCTGCATCTCGCTGGTGCCGGTGTTCACGCGCGACGTGTTCGGCGCGGGCTCCGATGCCTATGGCCTGATGAACGCCATCCGCTCGGTGGGTGGCGTGCTCGCCCTCGGCGTGGTCATCGGCCTGGGGCCACGCGTGGGCACCGGGCCGGTGCTGCTCGCGACGGCCGTGGTCTTCGGCGCGGGCCTCGTGGCGTTCGCCGTCAGCCCCGGGTTCGTCGTCGCGGCCCTGCCGATGCTCGTGGTCGGTGGCGCCGCCGCTGCCTCCGACTCGCTCTCGCAGACGCTCATCCAGCGCACCGTCACGGACGCCGAGCGCGGCGCGGCGGTCGGCGTGTGGTCGTTCGCGGTGGGGTTCGGCCCCGTCGGCTACGTCGCCGCGGGGGCGTTGGCAGGGCGGTATGGCCCCGTGCCCGTCCAGGTGCTGTTCGGGCTGGCCCTGATGGGCGCGTCCGTGGCGCTCCTCACGCGTCCCGCGCTGCGTCGCCTCCGCTGAGGGGGCCGCCGACGCCGGCTGGCCGCCCCGACGCCAGCTGGCCCGCCGACGTCTGATGGCCTCGCCCCGACGCCAGCGGGGCCGACCCGGTACACTCGGCGGGTCCCGGGTCTGGTGGCGCGACGCGCCCGCGCCCGGGTGCGCCGTGGTGGCCTTAGCTCAACCGGCAGAGCACTGGATTGTGGCTCCAGAGGTTACGGGTTCGAGCCCCGTAGGCCACCCCAACCCTCCGCGCTGCGCCCGCGAGCGATGTCCGGCGCGTCCGGGTCACGTCCCCGCGAGCTGCCTGACCAGCCCCGACGCATCGCCCTCGATGGGGTCGCCGTGGCCCACCAGGAGCGTCCCGAAGTCGAGCGCCGCGAGCTTGGCGACCGATGCCAGCGCCTGGTCCATGTCCTCGGTGAACTGCGGGGACGGCGCCGCCGGGGCGCCGGCCTCCGTGCGCAGCGCGTCCCCGGCGATCAGCACGCCGCCCGCCTCGTCGAGGACCGCGATGTGCCCTGCCGTGTGCCCAGGCGTGGCCACGATGCGCAGGTCGAACACCCGCTCGCCGTCGTCGACCGGGACCAGCGGCCGCGAGACGCTGATTCCCCCGACGTCCGCCGCGCCCGCGTAACCCGTCGCGAGGGGTGCGGCTGCGAGCACGGCGTCCGCGCTGCCGGCGTGATCCTGGTGGCGATGGGTCAGGATGAGATGGGCCACGGCGTCCCAGCCCAGACCCGCGGCTGCGAGCCCCTCGCCGATGGCGCCCTCGCTCCCCGGGGTGCCGGTGTCCACGACCGCCGCCTCCCCGCCCCGCGAGAGGACGTACGCGGAGACGAAGCCGAGGTTGACGCGCTGCCACGCCACGGGCTCGGCACGGCCGGAGGAGGGGCGATGTCGCCGCCGATGGCCCGGCCGACGCCGCTGCCGATGGCCCGGCCGACGCCGCGTCGGGCGACCGGGCGAGGGCGCGCCCGCCACCGACCCACGAGACGACCGCCACGGCGACACCACCTCGGCCGAGGTCGGCGAGGAAGGTCCGGCGGGTCAGCGGTCGCAGCATGCCCATGGCAGGCGATGGTATCCCCAGCGGCAACCGGGCCCGTCCGCGGCTAGCATGCGCGGGTGCGCGTCCCGGGCTTCGTGCTCCGCCAGCTGTATCGGACCGGCAGCCTCCGCAACGAGCCCGAGGGCTTCTCGCTCCAGGCGCACAACCCCCTTGCGGATGGCACGCTGGTGCGGATCGGGCGCATCCGCGTGGACGGGCAGGACATCGCAGCCGCCGATGTCACGGCCCGTCGCGACGGCGATGACGCCGTGTACCGCGCGCTGGACGTGTCACCCGCCGCCCCGGTCATCTTCCGGCGCGGCGACGTGGTCACGTTCCATGTGGCGGGCTGGCAGCTGGAGCCTGGCGAGCATCGCCTGGAGCTGGAGGTGGACGAGCTCAACCTGGGCCGGGTCTCGCTCGACATCCGCGACCGGCTCGACGTGCCGATCCCGACGCCCGCGGACGATCGTTGACTGCTAGCATCACATCCGTGATCGCGACCCGTCTGAGCCGCGTGCCGCCCTTCGAGCGTGGCCTGACCCTCGGCGATTTCCTCGTCCCCATCCGCCTGGGCGAGCGCGCCGCGATCTGGCAGCGCAACCTGCTGATGGTGCTCGTGGGCACCGCCCTCATGATCGTGGGGGCCTACGTCTCGTTCGACATCCCCTCGTTCGCCATCGGCGACATCTACGTCCCCGCCAACCCGTACGTGCCGGTCTCGCTCCAGACCCTCTCGGCGCTGCTCGTGGGGGCCACCCTGGGTGCCCGCCGTGGCTTCGCATCGACGGGGCTGTACCTGCTGCTCGGCTGCGTCGGGCTGCCGGTGTTCGCGCTCAATGCCGCCGGCACCCATGAGTCCAGCTATCGCCAGATCGCCTCGATGGTGGACGGCCATCTGGTGCTGGGCACCACGGGCGGCTATCTCATCGGCTTCATGGTCGCGGCCGCCCTCGTGGGCCGGCTCGCGGAGCTGGGCTGGGACCGCAAGCTGCGCGGCTCGATCGCGGCCATGGTCATCGGCCTCGTGGTCATCTTCGCCATCGGCGTCACGTGGCTCGCCATCGCGGCGTCGCTGAGCGTCCCGGACGCGCTGCTGTACGGTCTCTGGCCGTTCCTGCCCGGCGAGGTCATCAAGCTCATCGTGGCCGCGGGCGTGCTGCCCATCGGCTGGCGCCTCGTGGCGCGGCGCGACCACGACCTCTAGGCCAGGGCTGGTCGGGCCCTCGTCGCCCGGGCTCGCTGGCGGCCACGTCCAGCCCGCCATCTCGATCCACGGGCTGGGCAAGCGCTACCCCACGGGCTCCCGGCTACGTGGCCATCGAGGCGAGGTCGTCGCCCTCGAGGGGCTGACCATCGAGGTCCGGCCGGGCGAGATCTACGGCTTCCTGGGGCCCAACGGGGCAGGCAAGAGCACCACCATCCGGATCCTGCTGGGCTTCCTGCATCCCAGCACGGGGTCGGCGCAGGTGCTGGGCCGCGACGTGGCGGCCGACGGGCTGGCCATCCGGGCGCGCACGGGCTATCTGCCGGGTGGCATCGCGCTCTACGACTCCATGTCGGGCGCCGACCTGCTGGACTACCTCGCGCGGCTGTACGGCCGCGACGCACCCCTGCGAACACAGCTCGTGGAGCGTCTGGAGCTGGCGGCGAGCGACCTGCGTCGACCGGTGCGTGACTACTCCCGGGGGATGCGCCAGAAGGTGGGCATCATCCAGGCGCTCCAGCACGACCCCGAGCTGGCCATCCTCGACGAGCCCACCGAGGGGCTGGACCCGCTGATGCAGCACGCGTTCTACGGGATCCTCGAGGACCGTCGGCGGCAGGGCCGCGCGGTGTTCTTCTCGTCCCACGTGCTGTCCGAGGTGGAGCGGGTGTGCGACCGGGTGGCCATCATCCGGAACGGCCGGCTGGTGGCCGCGGCCAGCGTCGACGAGCTGCTGGCGCGCCGGCGGCGGCACCTGGAGCTGCGCGTGGACGGGCCGATGCCGTCGCTGGACGGCGTGCCGGGCGTGACGGTGACCGAGGTGCGCCCCGGCCAGATCCTGGCGGACCTCGATGGGGACGTGGGGCCGCTGCTGGCAGCCCTCCAGGGCATCCAGGTGCGCGACCTGCTCATCGAGCCGGCCCGGCTGGAGGAGGCGTTCCTGGAGTACTACGCCCCCGACGCGCCCGAGGCGCGCGTGGGCGGCGGCCACGCGCCTGGTGGTCGGGGAGTGGGGGCGTGACGGGCGTGCTGCTCCGGCGCACCCTCGCCGCCAATCGCGTGCGGTTCCTGGTGTGCCTCGTCGCCATGCTCGTGTGGGGCGCCGTGCTGCCCATGGTGTACGCAAGCTTCGGTCGCCAGTACGGCGGGTTCATCCGCAACAACCCGATGCTCGAGCAGTTCAGCCAGTTCGGTGGCGGGGACCTGTTCAGCCTCTCGGGGGCCATGGCGCTCGGCTTCATCCACCCCTTCGCGATCGCGATCTGCAGCGTCATGGCGGTCGGCGTGCCCATCCTGTCCATCGTCGGGGAGCGACAGCGGGGCACCCTGGAGGTGCTCCTGTCGCGGCCCGTGTCCAGGCACTCGCTCATCGTGGTGGTCATGGGCGTGGGGCTGGCGTCCTTGGCGCTGCTGCTCGCGGCGCAGCTCGCGTCGAGCGTGGTGGGGGCGCTGGTCGCGGGCGTGGGGGACGAGCTGGCCATGAGCCGTCTGCCCGTGGTCTGGGCGATGGGGCTGCTGCTGTTCGGCACGTTCCTGTGCATCGCGCTCGCCGCGTCCGTGTCGTTCGACCGGACGATGCCCGCGCTGGGCGTGACGCTGCTCATCCTGCTGGGCAGCTACCTGCTCGAGGTGGTCGCGTCGCTGTGGAGCGACATGCGCTGGCTGGGCGACCTGTCGCTGTTCCACTACGTGCGCACCAAGGAGATCCTCGACGGGCAGCTGCGGCCTGCCGACGTGCTGGTCATCGGCGGCGTGGGGCTGGCGGCGCTGGTCTGGGCGTGGGTGGTGTTCCCGCGCCGGGACATCGGGGCGCCCAGCTAGGCGGTTGGTCGCTCCCTCGCGCTCGGGCGCATCGGGCTCCGCTCAGAGCCAGGCCAGCACCGCCCGCCACAGCGGGTGGGTCGGGTCGAGGTGCTCGAAGTGGCCCGCGTCAGGGTCCACGTGGAGGGTGGCGCCCGAGGCCGCGGCGAAGCGCTCGGAGATCTCGAGCGGCACGATGTCGTCCTGAGCGCCGTGCGTCAGGAGCGCCGGCACGCGCAGGGGCAGCAGCTCGATGGGGGATGCCTCGCTCGTGGGCCGACCACCCAGGAAGCGCCCCACGACCCCGTCCGACAGCCGAAGCTCCCGGGCACGCGCGAGGTCGAGCACGCCGGCCTGCGACACCATCGCGGTGATGGGGACCTGGGCGTCGTGGCGCAAGGCGGCCCAAGTGGCGAGATGGCCGCCCGCCGAGTGGCCGATGGTCACGACCCGCGACAGGTCGAGGCCATGGTCGGGCGCCAGCTCGGCCAGGTGGTCGATGGCCGCGGCCACGTCCTCGAGCGTGGCGGGCACGCCGCCGCCGTTCCCGAGCCGGCGATATTCGACGTTCCAGGCCGCCCAGCCGCGGGATGCGAGGTCCATGCACAGCGCGTCCATCAGCGACAGGTCATAGGTCGCCTTCCAGAAGCCGCCATGGATGACGACGGCCACAGGGCCCTCGCCGAACAGCACGCCGAACTGGGACGGGTCGTCGCCGTATCGGA
This sequence comes from Chloroflexota bacterium, assembly GCA_046328155.1. Classification (GTDB taxonomy): domain Bacteria; phylum Chloroflexota; class Limnocylindria; order Limnocylindrales; family CSP1-4; genus JAFMJV01. Next base: position 57,362 of record JAXLXC010000007.1, on the reverse strand, counting down.
TGCGCCGTCGTCGGATGCCGCCGCGGGGCCGCCTCACGCCTGCGCCCGGCGGCTGGCCCGCCATCGGCCGAGCTCCTCGGCGGCCCCGCTGGCGCCCATGATCCCCAGCACCACGAGCGTGCCGCCCGCGACCTGGGTCGCCGTGGGCGTCTCGCCCAGGAGCACGAGCGCGAGGGCCGCGGAGGTCAGGGGCGTCAGCAGCAGCCACGCCGACGTCCGCCGCGCGGCGATGCGTTGGGTGCTGACCAGGATCAGCACCTGCGCGAGCGCGCCCGGCGCCAGGGCGAGGTAGGCCATCGCGAGCAGCACCGCGAGGTCGAGATGGGTCGGCACGAGCGCCCCCGGCTCCCGGACGACCTCGATGAGCAGCAGCAGCGGGCCGCGACCCACCAGCACCGCGAGGGCCATGGATGTGCCGCCCATGCCCGGCAGGCCGGCCCACTTGCGTGCGAACACGAGGTACAACCCGAAGCAGACGGCCGCGCCCAGCGCGATGAGGATCCCCTCGACCGAGCCATGCAGGGCATCGGGGTCGGCGAGCAGGGCGGTGCCCGCGACGGCGAGCACGAACGAGGCCAGCGCGCGACGGGTCAGCCGCTCGCCCAGGATGGGCACCGCCAGGATGGCCGAGAAGACGCTGTAGAGCGTGGCCACGAAACCCGCCACGGTGGCGCCCGCGAGCTGGACCGCGACGCTCATGCCCACGATGAACCCGAGGCCGCCGACGAGCGCCACGGCGCCCAGCCGGACGAGGGCCCCGGGCGTCGCGAAGGCCGGCGCCGGACGCTGGATGACTCTCGTGGCCGCGAGGCCCAGCATCAGCGCGAAGGCGAGCGACGAGTAGGTCGCGGCACCCGCCAGCGGCGTGTAGGCGCGCAGCACCACCGCGGTTGCCGGGAACGAGGCCCCGAACGAGACCGCGGCACCTGCCGCCGCCAGGACGCCGATGCGCTCCGACCGACCCGCTGCCACGGCGTCGGTCATGCGTGGTGGCGGTGCGTCACCGCGTGCGCGTCAGGCGGTGCGCTGGTGGCTGACCCGCACCCGCTGGCGTCGCACCCACAGCCGACGCGGCAGGAGCAGCGGCTGCGCGCCATAGCGCCCGGCCGTCCAGAAGACGAGCGCGTCGAAGCGCCGGGCGACATCCTCCACCCAGGTTTGCTCCTCCTCGTTCATGGCGCGCATCATCGGGGCAGGATACCCGTTCGCCACGTGACGGAGGCCTCGCCCGCCGGTGCCCGGTCAGCTGTGCGGCAGGACGATCGGGCCCTCGCGCGCCAGCTGCCACTCGACGCTCAGCGTGGTGTCCTCGGGATGGCTCATCTGCCACGTCCCGGAGCCGCTGACCACGGCGCCCGGGTCCGTCGCGTCCAGCGTCCCGGTGAGCTGGGGCTGCGCGCCGTCCACGTCGTACTCGGTGAGGAGCTGGGATGCCCACCAGATGAGCGGCGGCATGGTGGAGGGGAGGTCCCAGCCCTGGCCCTCGCAGCCTGCCGACAGGTCGCTGATGATGGTGGCGTCGCGATGGGGGAGCTGCGGCGGCTCGGCGCTCTCCCCGTTGGGACCCGTGGTCTCTGGGGCGATTCGAAGCTGGTAGCCGCCACCCTCGTCGAACACGAGCTCCCCCGACGCGCCGCCGGCAGACTCCCAGGGCCCCTCGGTCTCGACGCGCAGCTCCTCGGTCCAGGTGCAGCCCGAGTTCTGCTTCTGCCACGTGGTGACCGACCGCTCGAGCGTCGAGCCGGCGTTGGCTGCCGAGCCCCCCAGCTCCACGCGCCGGATGCCATACGTGGTGTCAGCCGGGTCGGTGGCCTCGATGGCGTAGGTGTCGGTGACCTGGGTCTGGACGACCTCGTCGCGCACCCAGGTCGCGTGGTAGGTGCTGCCCGCGTCCTGGTCGGAGCCGGACTCGCTCTCGTGGTGGTCCACCAGGGCACTGACGGTGATGGTGCCAGTCCATCGGCCGGGCTCGGGCGGGGTTTGGAGGCCACCGTGAGACGGCGCGGGGTTCCGACGGCTCAGGACGTGGCACTCCACCGTGACCTGCGCCGGGACGTCGATCTCCCGGCCCGCGGCGTCGTCATAGACGTGGACCTCGTCGATGGCCAGCGTGAGCGTCACGGCGTCACCGCGGTCGTCGATGGTGGCGCGCCCCTGGTCGCGATAGTCCGAGCGGTACCAGGGGCCACCCGCGGCCGGGTCGCCGAACTGGGCACTGATCTGGTTCCAGCCGGGTTCGATGGCGAACATCAGGCTCACCCGGCTGGGCGTGCCCGCCGGGTCATCGACGGAGATGGCCCAGATCCCGGGGCCGTTGTCACCCTCGAAGCAGGGCTCGGCCGTGACGAGGTCGTAGGCGCCCGCCGAGGGGCCGTCGGCGATCTCCAGATGGATCGCGTTCGTGGCCTGTGCCAGCGCGTCACGCGGCGCGATGCCCATCGCCATCGCCAGCGCAGCGACCAGCCCCACCACCAGTGCGCCCACGCGTGTGCCCGCTCGCCCAGCCATCGCGGTCCTCCCGTCGCGCCCGGCTCGTGGCGGCCGGTCGAGTGGCAGCATCGCCCATCCGCTCAGGGACGGGAAGTAGGCAGAACCCCACTGGTCGCCGTCGCGGCCTCGCGGATGCCCACGACCCTCGCCGACCACTCGTGGGGGCCCGCCCACCGGCCGTGCCCCACCACCTCCCACGCGATCGCCTGCTGGCCCCGGCCGAGGGGCGGCTCGACCGCCCGCACCTCGTCGTCGATGAGCAGATCGCCGGCGACCGGGGGCGAGCCTCGCCCGGCGCCGACCGCCATCCGCTCCGTCTGGCCTCGGACGTACCGGCCCGACGCCAATCCGGCGCGCACGGCCTCGGGGCTCATGGGCAGCCCGGACCTGGCACGCGCGTGGGGCAGGTCGCTGCGGCGCGGCGGTCGCATCTCGGGCATCGCTCAGCGCCCCGGTCGTCCGCCCTCGAACCGGGCGATGAGGTCCGCCACGTCGTGCCACTCGGCGTGCGCGATGGGCGCGGCCGGCTCACCGTCGGTCCACGCGTCGATGTGGATCGCGAGGTACTCGTGGTGGTGCACCGCGGAGCGGGCGCACTCGCCGGTCATGAACGGGGTCGCCGTGAGCCGGCACCAGTACGGGTCGTCCCGTGCCTCCAGGCTCCAGCGGCCGTCGAAGAACGCGGCCGTGACGGCGACCTCGGCGTGAGGCGGGAGGACCGGACGCGGTGTGCTCATGCCGGCCAATATAGAACATGCGTTCTACATGTGTCGACGCCCCGCGCACATCGGTCGCGGGATCAGTGGCCGCCGCCCCCGAAGCCCGCGATGCACATGCCGGCAGCCCCGGCACCCCAGGCGATCGCCTCGTTGGTCGCGCCCTTGGCGATGCTCGCGATGGCCATGCCCAGGCCCACGATGCACATCATCTGGCTCGCCAGATGGTGGACCATCGCCATGTACTCGCCGAGCTCGGCGCCGAAGCCATCGTCCATCCGGTCGCGCGCGACACCCGTGGCCGGGTCGATCTCCCACCAGCCCAGACGGCCCGTCCCGGCGACCTCGATGGGCGCCGACGGCCCCACCACGAGCAGGCCCGCCGCGAGCGCGTCCTGGACGAAGGGGTTCGCGGCGAGCGCGGTGGTCGATGCCGCATCGCCCGGTCGGAGCACCACCAGCTCGACGCCTCGCTGCTCCGCGAGCTCGAACAGGCCACCCACGGAGGCGAAGCTCATCTGCTCCGGCGGGTCGGGGACGACCGAGAGGGTCCCCTCGAGCACCATCCGCTCCGCGGCGTGGTCCATGGCACCGGCCAGGAGACCGGCGGGCGCGGCCGCGTCGGCGTCCGCGGGCGGCACCGCGCCATGACGCGCGTGGAGGATGTCCACGGTCGCCGCGACCTGCGCCTTGCCGTCGGTGGGCGGGGCGGTGGGCGCCGCCCAGAACGCCGTCACGGACGGCTCGCCGTCGTAGAAGCGCGGCGCGGCGCGGTCCCCCATCGACTCCAGCCGGAGAAGGTCACGGAGATACGCGAACGCCTGGCCCATCTGCGCCTGGAGCAGCAGCTGGTCGGTCTCGCCCGAGGCGTCCTCGTCGAAGGCCTGCCAAGGGACGAGCGCCGGCGTCACGGCCAGGAGGATCATGCCCGCGAGCGGCAGGAACTGGTCCTTGGCGTCGTCGTCGAGGGTGACGAGCTCGACCGGGCCGATGGTCGACAGGTCGAGCTCGCCCGTGGCCCGCTGCACGGCACGCTGGGCGGCGCTGGCACGGTCGAACACCGGGCGCTCCGCATGCCGCGTGCCGCCATCGGGCAGGGCGAGGTCCACCACCAGCCACTCCGCGAGTGCCTGCCCCTCGAGGTCGCCCGGTTGGCCGAGCGCCCCGCCCACGCCACCACCGGTGTCCAGGGCGAACGAGGAGCCCTCGAACACCTGGTCGCCCACCAGGAGCGCTGGCACGTAGGTCTGCTGGCCGGAGATCGCGGCACCGATCCCCAGCCACTCGGCGGTGGGATGCGCGACCGAGACGGGGGTGCCCACGAGGTCGGCGACCCGGAGCGTCTGCGCCAGCAGCTCCGTGCGCGTCGGCTGGTCCGACTGGACCACCTCCACGACCGACCGCACGGTCAGCGTGTGGTAGAGCTCGTCCGGGAGCTGGTCGGGGGTGTCCGTGACCGTGGCATAGGCCGTCCCCGGCTGCGCGCCCGGGACCGACGGGTCGAGGTCGATCCACTGCGGGCCGCTCGCGTACTGGAGCCACACGTGGCGGTCGCGTTCCAGGTCCGGCAGGGCGGGCTCGTCGGACGGCAGCTCGACGCCGGCCGCGGCGAGGGTCGACATGAGCGTGGCGACCGTGGCGTCCGCGCGGTCGCGTGCCTGGGTGATGAGCTGGTCCAGCTCGGGTGCCCGCGTCCACGCGCCCGAGCCTGCCCAACCCGCCTGCGCCTCGGGCGTGAGGAGCGTGGCGGCCGCCCGCCGCGCCGCGTCGGTGACATCCAGACGCGCGCCGTCCAGCATCGCGGCGGCACCGGCATCGTCCAGCCGCCCGATGGCGAACCGGGTGGCGACCTGTGCCTCCGCGAGCATCGAGGCCAGGAGCAGGGCCTGGTCGGCGGCGCTGCCCGCGCGGCTCCGGAACGTGCCCGTGGCGCCGCGCATGGCCCCCGCGTATGGGTCGTATGCGATCTCGTCGGCCACGTACCGGAAGATCCGCTGGGTGTCGAAGTCGAGGTCCGCGACGACCCGCTGGAGGTCGTCGCGGGCGTCGCCCTGGGCATCCGCCGCGCGGGCCTGGAGCAGTGCCCACAGGGGCCCCGCGGCCGCCGCCCCGCCCATCGCCTTCAGGAACGTCCGACGGTCCAGACCCACGTCCAGGATGCTCACGGTGCTTCCTCCCCCTCGCTGGCTGGCTGCGCGGCGGTGACCTCCGCCGTCTCGTTGCTGGTCACGACCACGCCGGGGATGACCAGGCGTGGCTCGGTCAGGACGACCACCTCGTATGTCCCGGGCGGCAGCTGCACGGAACCGCCGTTGACGGTGCCGGACGCCACCTCGTGCCCCTTCCGGTCATGCACCACGTAGGGTGCGGAGAGCGCCGTGTCCACGGCCCGCCCCAGGCTGTCGGTGTCATCGGCGCGGAAGAACGCGCCGTTGCCGATCTGGGCCCAGCGTCGCATCTGCCGCTGCGCCTGCCGGGAGTCGACGGACAGGCCCACCACGTTGACGCGGACGTCGATGCCCGCATCCCGCAGTCCCTCGATGGCCTCGGCCGGGTCCCGGCCGCACAGGTCGCGATGTGGCCAGATCTCCTCGCTGTCGGTGATGAGCAGCAGGATCTTGGTGCCCGTCGAGGCCTCGAGGTCCGTGGCGACGGCCGCGATGGCATCGCCCAGCGGCGTGTCCGCGGCTTGGTCGACCCGGATGCGACCCACCAGCTCGCTGACCTTGTCGGGGTCGAGCGGGGAGAGCGGGATGGCGAGGCGGGTGCCGCACGGGTCGTCCTTGGAGCCCAGGATCCGCAGGGCCACCGGGGCACCCCTGGGGAGCTTGTCCTGGACGAGGTCCGTGAGCACGGCCTTGGCGGCGTCGATGCGACGCTCGCCGTGGGCCTCGTCGCGCATGCTGCCGGACGTGTCCAGGATGACCTCGATGGCGACGTCGGGGGCGAGCGGCGCCGTGGTGGGCTCGCCGGCCTCGTCGGGCGGGGTGCGCACCCGCAGCGTGCCCGGGTCGGGCTCCGGGAGCCGGTCCGCGGACGTCTCCAGCGTCAGCTGGTAGCCCGTCGACCGGCGCATCCAGGTGGACATCCGATCGAACGCCTGGTCGATGTCGGCATGGCTCCGGGCGTAGGCGTAGACGCCCGAGGTCGCGTTGGACCAGTCCTGCATCAGCCGCGGCGAGACGAGCGGCTGCGAGCCGCCGCCAATGTGGACCGTGAACACGACCGGACGCACCGTGTCCAGGCTCTGCCACATCTCCATGGAGCGGTCGGCCGAGCCGGTCTCCGCGTCCGTGACCAGCAGGATGGCCCGAGCGCCCTCGCGGGTCGACAGCAGCCGGCTCGCGTCGATGAGCGCCGTCTCCGCGGAGCTCGAGCTGACATCGCCCAGGAACCCGTCCACCGCGCTCCGGAGGACCCACGGGTCATCCGTCCAGTCCTCGAGCAGCGGCTTCTGGTCGAAGGGCAGGAAGTTCATGACCTCCTGGCCCGGGACGACGCCGGCGGCGTAGGCGCGGATGGACTGGGTCACGAGCGGCTGGTACGCGGACAGGCTGATGCTCGTGTCGTAGGCGACGATCGCCGACAGGGGCGGCTGGCGGACCTGGACCCGATACGTCGCGCCCGGGTCCACGTTGGCGTGGTATTCGATGGTCCCTGGCACCCGGCCCGGGCCGAAGCTGGTGTCGACGGGGTTGCCGTCCGCGTCCACCAGATCGAGCGCCACGCCCACGCTGGGCGTGCCACCGACCGTCAGGGTCACGCTGCGCTGCCCGTTGGGCACCGTGAACGCGTACCAGTCGACGTCCTCCCCGCGATGCACCCGCCCGACGACGGGCGCGCCCATCTCGAGGGGGGCGGCCTGGTCCGGCGTGTCCGGCACCTCGGTCGTGTCGGCGGGGTAGCTCAGGTCGGGTGGCTGGGACCACTCGAGCGGCCCGGCCTCCTGCGCCGCGCCCCACTCGCCCAGCGCCGATCGCGGGTCGGCGGGGAGCGGCTCCTCGATGACCGAGATGGTGGTCGGCAGGTCCACGTCGCCGGTGGGAGTGCTGGGCACGTCGGCGACGAAGCGGAGGTAGCGCACCCAGGTCGGGCTGTCGAGCACGAAGGGCTCGACCGTGCCGTCGTCGCCGGGGGCGACCCGCCAGGTGCCGAGCGGCTCCCAGGGGCCCAGCGGGGACGCGAGCGACGCCGAGACCCTGACCCGCGTCACGATCCCCTGGGGGTCGGCGTCGGGCGGGTTCAGCCAGCCCAGGCGGGCGACCCGGGCGGCACGGTCGGCACGGAAGGCGACCACCCACGCCAGGTCGTCGTCGTCTTGTGCCTTGACGGCCATGCGCGTGGGGTCGAGCGACAGGATGGCGTCGGCGACCTCGTAGGCCGACTGCTGCGGCTGCATCCATACCACGTGGCCACCGCGCTCCGGTGGCGCGAGGTCGAGGGCGACGCCGGCGGGCACGAAGCCTGGTTGTGCCACGACCTTCCACTCGCCCAGCACCATGGTGTCCGGGTCGTCGCCATACAGCGAGCGGATGTGGAGCTGGGCGTAGGTCGCCGGCACGGGGTCGGGGAGCGCGAAGGCCTGCTCCCGGCCGAGCGGCGAGAGCGTGCCCGAGAGCGCCGGCTCGAACGTGACGCCGTCGGTGGACAGCAGCAGGTCGAAGTCGTGGACGAGGCCGTCGAAGCTGCTGCCGCCCGCGAGCGGGTCGAGCACGATGCCCGCCACGGGGACGGGCTCGTCCCCCGCGAGGTCCACCGTCAGGTCGATGGGCAGCGCCCCGAACGGGGCCTGGAGACCCGCCCCGGACAGCGCCACGCCGTCATGGAGCGCGTCCTCGCCCACGGGGTCGAGCACGGGCATCGTGGTCGCGCCGAGCGACAGGGCGGCCGCGTCGAGGCCACCCAGCATGGAGACCGGCAGCGTCCAGGCCTGCTCCGGGGCGACCGGCGGCACGTCGCCCCCGGCGCTCACCTCGGCGAACGCGGTCCGCTGGGAACCGTCGGCCCCCTTGGCACGGACGGTGAGGCGGATCGGGTGGTCGCGCGGCAGGTCCGGCTGGAGACGCACCGTGACGGGCACCTCCAGCGTCGCGCCCGCCTCGAGGTGCACGGTCGGCTGGTCGAGGTCGAGGCGCACGAGCGGGTCGGAGGTGACGGAATCCAGCGCCAGGTCCAGCGGCTGGGTCCCGGTGGCCCTCAGCGTCAGGGTTCCGGCAAGCCGCTGGCCGGCCGGCCAGAACGCGGCAGGCGGCTCCGGCTGGAGGGCCACCGCCAGGTCCACGGGCAGGGTCGGTGGCTCGACGCGCGGCGCCGGGGTCGCGGCACCGACGCTGAGGCGATAGGGCCCGGTCGCCCGGACCACCAGGGCCATGGGCACCCCGATGGGCAGGCCACCGGAGCGGTACGCCCCGTCCTCCTCCTGGAGCAGGGGGTAGTCCGTGATGTCGTCGTTGACCCACAGCTCGGCCACGTCCCCCTCGACGGCCACCTGGAGGGGCAACCCATCCGCGGACGGTGGCAGCTGGAACCAGTCGCTGCCGCCCGAGGCGTCGGCGGTGCCCTCGATGACGCCGTCCGCGGGCAGGGGCCGCGCGTCCGCGAAGCTGTCGTCGGGCTCCTGGTCGATGGCCACCGTGAGCGGGTCCTCCCGCTCCAGCCACACGCGATACCGCTCGCTGCCGACGCTGCCCGCCTCGAGCCAGACCTCGTAGTCGCCCGGGGGCAGCAGCAGGTCGTCGGCGATGGCCGTGCCAGGTGCCGGCTCGGCCGCGGTGACCAGCGGGCGCCCCGATCGCACGAGCGAGAAGGCGACCGAGCCCGCCGCCGGTGGCTCGATGTGGAGCACGAGTCGCTCGGTCGCGACCGGGGAGAACCGATACACGTCGATGTCGCCGCTGGTGGCGATCCGCCCGCTCCGTGGCTCGCCGACCTCCAGCACCTCCGCGTCGGTGCTGTCGTCGTTGGGCTCGCGCTCGCTGTCGGGGTCGGGCGGCCCCAGCGCCGTGAAGCTGAGGTCGTAGTCGCCACCGCGCCCCTTGACGCGGAGCCAATGGTCGCCCGGCGTGAGATAGAGGTCGGTCAGCGTGGCATGCGCGCCGGTGGGGTCGATGGTCGCCGCCGCGAGCGGCTCGTCGTCGATGCGCACCAGCGACAGCTCGTCCAGCCCCTCGCCCGCGACGTCCACCTGCCACAGCTGGGGCTCGCCCGTGACGTGCACCAGGTAGTGGTCCGGGTCGCCCGCCTCGGAGCGACCGTGGGAGACGCGGTCGGTGCCGACGGGGGTCGCCGTGGTGGCCGTGTCGTTGGGCTCCGTCTCGAAGCCCGCCACCGCGGCGCTCGTGGCCTCGATCCGCAGGTAGTACGGGTCGTCCGGGGCAGGGTCGCCCTTGACGGTGAGGGCGTAGTCGCCGGGCGCGAGCGACAGCCCCGAGATCGAGAGGCCCTCGGTGCCCTCGACGCACTTGAGGGACGTCGCGTCCGTGCCGTCGTCCCAGGGCAGCAGGCACAGCTCCCGCCGCTCGCCCCCGAACCACATCAGCCGGGCGTCGATGAGCACCGACGACCCCGCCTGGTCGATGATGAAGTGATAGCCATCCAGGTCGCCCGTCCGCGCGATGCGGCCGTTGGTGGTGGAGCCCACGTCCACGGGGCGCGCGTGGGCCGGGTCGTCGTTGGGCTCCGGGTCGCCGTCGCCGGGCGGCTGGGTCGCTGCAGCCAGCACATAGGGCGCCGTGGGCACGCCGCTCGCGTCGACCGTGACGAGGTACGTGCCTGGCTCCAGATCCAGGTCGAACAGGCTCGCTCGGCCATCCGGGTCGCTGGACTGGATGGCCATGGCCACGCCGTCGGCATCCGAGAGGGTGAGGCTGAGGAGGTCCCCCAGTGGCGCCTGGGCGCTGAGCGTCCACCAGTCGTCACCCACGTCCGGCACGGTCCAGGTGTAGATGTCGGTGCCGCCCGAGCCATCACCCGCTAGCTGGAACTCCGCGCCACCCGTCGGGCTGGCCTGGGTGGGGTCGTCGTTGGGCTCCGCGTCGCCGCTCGCGGGGAGGGTGGCGGTGGGCCGCACCGCGTAGCGATAGCTGAGGTCGGAGGGGACCGCGCGGGGCGAGAACGCGCTTCGGCTGATGCCCAGGAGGTAGCGCCCGGGTCGCAGCAGGACGGCGATGGACGAGCCGGAGGGCTCGTCGGGCGTGCCATCCACCTGGAGCACCTGGACCCCGATCTCGAGCGGCTCGACGCCCGCCTCGGAGAGGACCGGGAGGAGGCGCAGCGAGGTGACGGCGCCGGCGACGCCGTCCACCGTGAAGGTCCAGAGCTGCGTCGCGTCGGCGTCGCTGACGGTCCAGATGGCGAGGTCCTGCGGGTCGGTCTCGGGCAGGTCGCCCTGCTGGCACACCGGGCCGGTCAGCTCGGGCGCGCCCTCGGGGACGTCGTTGGGCTCGAGCTCGGGGGTGCAGTCGGCGGGACCGGGCGGGGCCGACCCACCCTGCGCGGACGTCGGCACGGCGAGGAGCGCCACGCCGAGCGCGACGAGGCCGGCTCCCGCGACCAGTCGGCGGAGGACGCGTCGGACCGGGATGCCGAGGCCAGGGCGGCGCACTCGCGCGGTGTGTGGCATGCGCGCCGAGTGTGTGGGCTGGCCGGGCATCGGCGCGTCGGGCGATTCCCTATCCGACCACGGCGCCGTCAGCCCGGCGGCGTCTCGAACGCGCGGCCCTGGGTCGCGGCGTAGTCCCAGACGTCGATCTCGGGAGGCGTGATGCCCAGCCCGGTGAGCGCGGTGCACACCTGGCTGCGGTGGTCGGTGCCGTGGTGGACCACTTGGGCGAGCCGGATGCCCAGCGGCGCGGAGAAGGACGAGCCGTCGTCCCGGTGGCGCACGACGACGCGGTCGGGGTCGAGCTCGGTGCCGAGCACCCGCTGCCAGACCGGGCCGGCCGCCTCCATGGCCGCACGAAGGGTCGCCAGGTCGGCTGCCGCCTCGGCCTCGTCGTCGAGGCGCTCGACTTGGCCGCCGCTGAGCGTCCAGAGGTAGGAGCTGTCCGCGCCCACCAGGTGGCGCAGGGTGTCGACGATCGAGCCATAGGTGCCGGGCACCGTGCTCGCCAGCTGCTCGGGCGTGAGCCCCGCGCAGGCGTCGATGAGCGTGATGGTGGCCCACACGTGGTGGCCGAAGGCGTCGCGCAGCAGTCGTCCGTCCATGGCCCGCCACGGTAGCAGGCGGCCGGGACGTGGCAACCCGCCGCGGGGCGTGGCTCCGGCCGCGGACGTGGCTCCGGCCGCGGACGTGGCTCCGGCCGCGGACGTGGCTCCCCGGCCGCGGACCCCGCGCCCATCACCGGCGCGCGGCTGGCACCATGCGCGGATGCCCGACCTGCCCGTCCGCGACATGTCCGGCGTCGACCTCGCGCGGCTGCTTGACACGCCCGGCTGTCCCGGCTGTCACCAGCGCGCCAAGGTCGTCGATCGGTATGTCGAGGCGTTCCTCTACGAGAGCGTCAACTCGGTGGGCTTCCGCGCCGACCTCGACGCGGCACGCGGGCTGTGCGGCGAGCACGTCCAGGTGATGCTCCGGGTCGACCGACGCACCTCGGGCGGCATGCTGGGGCCGGCCATCCTGCTCGACGCGATCCTGCGCGTCCGCGAGGCCGAGCTGCGAGGCGTGGTGGCTGCGCCACGACCGCTCCGCTCCCGACGTGCCAGGGAGGCCGCCCGCCCCGCTGACTGCCCGGTGTGCCGCGAGGCGTCCAGCGGTGTCGCGAGCGCGCTGCGACGGCTGGTGGCGATGACCGAGGACCCGGCGTGGGCCGAGGCGGTCGCCGACGCTGACGTGTGCCTGGAGCATCTCGTGGCGATGATGGGTGCCCCGGATCGACCCGCTGGCTGGGCACTGGTCGAGCGACGTCAGCTCGAGCGGCTGGGCGAGCTCCGGCGAAGGCTCATCGCCCATGCGGACCACGCGGCGCACGACCGGCGACACCTGGCCACGGCCGACGAGCGCGCCGCGGTGGACGAAGCCGCCCGCCTCCTGCGCGGCGGCGAAGCCTAGGCTCCCGACTCCGCGAGGCCGATCTCGACCATCAGGTCGTCCGCGAGGCGCTCCAGACCGGCGCGGACCTGGGCCACCTCAAGGCCCTCAGGAAGCACCACCCGGATGTCCGCGTGGAACATGAGGTCGCCGGAGTGGGCGGCGGCGCGTCGGTCGGTGGCCAGCTCCTCCACGTTGACCCGATGCGTGGCGAGCAGCGCCGAGACCTCGTGGACCAGGCCCGGTCGGTCGAGGCCCAGCAGCTCGATGCGCATCGCCCGCTGGCCGCCCTGGTCGACGGGGGCGCTCCGCTCGACCACGATGCGCAGGCCGTCCACCGCGAGTCCCGCGAGCGCGGCCTCGAGGGCATCGGCCCGCTCGTCGGCCACCTCGACGCACAGCACCCCCGCGAACTTGCCGGCGAGGTGTGCCATGCGGCTCTCCAGCCAGTTGCCGCCGTGTGCTGCGACGACCTCCGAGACGGAGCCGACGATGCCGGGGTGGTCAGGACCGATGAGCGTCAGGACCAGGTCGATCATGACGCGGATCCTAGCGCCTCGGGCGATCGGGGCGCCCGCGACACGGTGTCGGGACCGGCCCTTGCGATGGGGAATCGTCGCCAGCGCTTCGGACGGCTTCGGCGTCCGGGGGCTCGCCAGCGAGGGCTCGGGCATCGGCGTCGTGGGCGAGGGCTTCGGCCCCTCGGGCGTCGGCGTGGAGGGGTCGGGCACCGCCAGGGGCGTGCACGGCTCCTCCCCCACGGCACACGGCGTCGGCGTCCTGGGGGAGGCCACCGGCGACCAGAGCATGGGTGTCGATGGCGAGACGACCGCCCGATTGGGCATCGGGGTGTATGGCCTGGCGACGGGGGCCTCGGGCAAGGGCGTCATGGGGGTCGCGACCGGGTCGCAGGGGGTCGGGGTCTATGGCTCGCCGGGGACCACGGCGCGCTGGGCCGGGTACTTCGTGGGCGACGTGTACCTCAAGGGGGCGCTGTTCGGCGAGACTCCCGTGGCGATCGCCGACCACCCTCTGGCGCCCGCCGAGCGCGTGCTCGCCCATGCCATGGTCGGGTCGCCGGAGCTGCTCAACGTGTACGGTGGGAGCGTCCATCTCGACACCAAGGGGAGGGCGACGGTGCGGCTGCCGCGCTACTTCGAGGCGTACAACACGGACGCACGGGTGCAGCTGACGGCGGTCGGCGGCCCAGCACCCGACCTCCACCTGGCCAGGGAGGTGAGCGGCAACCGCTTCGCGATCGCCGGGGGGGCGCCCGGGCAGAAGGTGTTCTGGCAGGTCACGGGCGTCCGCCACGACGCGTCCGCTCGACGCCAGCCCATCCGGGTGGAGCGGGCCAAGCGGGGCGCCGACAAGGGCCGATACGTGGATCCGGCGGCCTACGGCACGACACGTCGGCTGGCCATCGGCCCCGGCGTGCCGACGCAGGTCCGCGCCGACACCCGCCGGCCCCGATGAGCACCCGCCGACCGACCCGATGGGCGGCCGCCCTGCTCGCGTCGGTCGTCATGCTCGCGGCGGTGGCGGGCGCGTGCCTCCCCGTCGCCGTGCTCGCGGCGGCGCCCGACGACCAGATCCAGGGCTCTTGGGGACTCCGGTGGACGATCACCTACCCCAAGCCGCACCCGAGGGTGCTGCGGCTCGAGGGCGCGATGTCGATCGACTCCCAGGCGCTCCGCTCGGGTCGCGTCACGGGCGACTATCTGATCCCCGAGCAGGAGTACGGCAACCACCAGGTCTACGAGGAGTTCGCGTCACCGCTCACGGGCCGCGTCCGAGGGCACAAGGGCCATCTCGTGGTCAAGGGGCCACTGGCCATCGACGTCACGTTCGACCGCGACGAGGATGGTGTCCTCTGGCTCAAGGGCCGCGCCGACCTGGGCCATGGCGTCCAGGGCGTGGTCGAGGGCCGTCACGAGCAGCCGGCCCATCCCGTGGCCATCGATGCGACGTGCGCCCCAGCCGACATGCTGCTCATGGGCGATGGGCATTGCCGGCTGGTGGCCCGCGACGAGGGGCTGCCGGGCGGCGGACCCACGACCGCACCCACGGGCACCCTGACGGTCCGGTTGGATGGCACGGGCACACCACGCGAGTGCGGCCCGCTCGTGGGCGCGGTGGACTCCGACCACCAGCCCGCAGACTGGTCTACCTGCACGATCCAGGTGACGCAGCCCATGGAGCGGACCCTGGAGGTGAGCTACGCCGGCGACCAGGGCCACCGAGCCGCCGAGGCCACCATCGGGTCGATGCAGTCTCGGGCGCCGGACGCGGACCCCGCGCTCGCGGCGCGGTGGGCGCTGATGATGGAGCGGCTGCGCACGGACCAGGCGGAGCGCGACCGGGTGCGGGCAATCCTCATCGAGACCAACGACCGACTGCTCCAGATCCAGCGCGAGGTGCTCCAGGGGCGTTGATGCTCGGATGCCCAGGTCAGCGAGCCCGCCGGTACCGGAGCTCCAGGATGCCGCTTCGGGACGGGGTGCTGGACACCAGCTCCAGCTGGTAGTTCGACGGGGTGCCATCGAACAGGCGGGTGCCCTCGCCGGCCACGAACGGGAACATGCTCACGTGGACCTCGTCCAGCAGGTCCAGCTCCATCAGCGACCGCCACATGCGCACGCCACCCCACACGATGATGTGCCCGTCACCGCCCTCCCGCAGCCGGTCGACCTCCTGGGTCGTGTCGCCGGACGCGATGGTCGTGTTGGCCCAGTCGGCGGTCGTGAGCGTCCGCGAGAACACCACCTTGCGCGCGGCGCCGAGGATCGGCGAGAACGGGTGGTCGGTCGCCGACCGCATCGCCGCCGAGATGTCCTCGTAGGCCCGACGGCCAAAGACGTGGGCGTGCGCGGACCTGAGCCACTCGAGCTGCGACGGGTCGCTGGGGTCGCGGTTCTCGGGGAGGGAGAAGGCGAACTCCCAGAACCTCGTGCCCTCGTCGGCCAGCAGGCCATCGAGGGAGTAGTTGAACACCGTCGCCATCAGCTGCCGCATGGACGTGGACCCCTCCGTGCTCGTGCGCCCCACCAGCAGGGCTTGCACGTGTGGACCATGGCAGGACGCGGCGCTCATCGGTGCCCACGAACCTCTCGGTCGCCGGGGCCCGCGACTTCCGCCCGCGCGGGCGTCGCTGTACCCTCCGCGCGTCGGGTGCCCAGACGACCGGCGCGGCGGGATGCGTCGGTCAGGCCCAGGAGGAGATGCCAGGGATGCATGTCCCCCATGCATGGCGAGCGTCGACGCTCGCCGTCGTGCTGAGCCTTGGCGCGTCCCCGGGGGCCGCCATGGCCGCTGGCTCGTGGTCGGTCTCGGTGCTCACCGACTCCTGCACCACGCACGGCGGGCAGTACGGCAACGGTCGTCTGGTCCACCGGGTGCGTGGGAACGAGCAGGCCGGGGCCGACGCCGACCACATGCGGCTGCGCGTCTCGGTCCAGGAGTGGGATGGTGGCCGCTGGGTGACCCTGGTGAGCAACCCGTGGTCCACGAGCGATCGGATCCCCGTGGACGGCAAGCGCCATCACGTGACCTGGGGCTCGGTTCGCTGGGACACGCCCGACTTCCTGGCGGGCAGGCAGCACCGGCTGCGCTCCACGGTCCAGTTCCTGCGCGCGGGGAAGGTCAGGCGCTCAATCTCGGCCTACGGTCGAGTCTGCTGACCATGACGACTCCGAAGAGGTCCACCACGGACGGAGGCTCGGCCTTCGTGCTGCCGGTCGCCATGACCGGCCGGGCGAGCCCCGCCAAGGCCGCGGAGGGCGACTGGCCCGTGCTCGCGTACATCGAAGGCCTGCCCCAGCCGCAGCGCGGCATCGCCGAGCGCATCGACGCCCTGGCCGCGGCACACGTGCCCGACCTGCGGCGGGCGGTGAAGTGGGGGATGGCCTACTACGGGGTCGAGCAGGGCTGGTGCTTCTCGTCGGGCGCGTTCGTGGGCCATGTCAAGCTGATGTTCATCCGCGGCACCGAGTTGGACCCCGAGCCGCCGGTGACGCCTCTGGGCATGGGCACGGCGACGCGGGGCGTGGAGCCGGCGACGCTGGGCGACCTCGACGAGGATCAGGTGGCCTCGTGGATGCGCCAGGCCGCTGCCAAGCCCTTCGTGAGGGGAGGGAAACGCTGACCCCGTGCCCTCGGGGCCGGCTTGCGGCGAACCGACGACCATGGGGTAGGCTCCGCACTGCCGAGGGGCGGCCCGTGCGGCCGCGCCCATGAGCTCACTCGACGAGGAAGGGCGCCGTGAAGCCTGCGCCGACCATCCGAGACGTGGCGCGCATCGCCGGTGTCGGGGTGGGCACCGTCAGCCGCGTCCTGAACGAGAGCCCCCGGGTCGACCCGGCGACCCGCCAACGTGTCCTGGCGACCATCGATTCGCTCGACTACGTGCCCAGCGCCACCGCGCGGCGCCTGTCGACAGGCCGGACCGGCGCCATCGGCGTCGTCGTGCCGTTCCTGACCCGGCCCTCGGTCGTGGAGCGGCTGCGGGGCGTGGAGGGCGCCCTCTCGCACACCGCCTACGACCTCGTGGTGTTCAACGTCGAGACACCCGAGCGACGCGACACGGTCGTCCGGCATCTGGTGGCCCACGATCGGGTCGACGGGCTCATCATCCTGTCGCTCTCGCCCCGACCCGCCGAGGTCGCCCGGATCGCGCGCGCGGGCGTCCCCACGGTGCTCGTGGACGCGCACCATCGCGCGTTCGCCAGGGTCGTCAGCAACGACGCGGTCGGCGGCTACCTCGCGGCGAGCCATCTCATCCAGCTGGGGCATCGGCGCATCGGGTTCCTTGGCGACGACCCGCAGCTGCGGTTCAAGTTCTCGCCCAGCCGGCTCCGACGCATGGGCGTGGCACGGGCGCTCCAGGCGGTGGGGCTGGAGCTGGCGCCCATGTACGTCCGCACGGGTGGGTTCCGGGACGCGGCACGCCGGATCACGCCCGAGCTGCTGCAGCTGCCGGTGCCCCCCACGGCGATCGTGTGCGGCAGCGACATCGAGGCGCTGGGCGTGCTCGAGGCGGCGCGCAGCGCCGGCGTCGCCGTGCCTGCCGACCTGTCCGTGGTGGGCTATGACGACATCGACATCGCCGCGGACCTGGGCCTCACCACCATCCGCCAACCGCTCGTCGAGTCGGGCCGGCGGGGCGTCGAGCTGTTGCTGGCGGCCATGACAGGCGCCGAGACGCGGCCGGTGCGTGACGTGCTGCCGGTGGACCTCGTGGTCAGGTCCACCACCGGCCCGCCGCCTGCTGGCGACCGTCCCGACTCCGAGCGGCAACGCTCTTGACACCCGCCCTAGTATCGTGCCATTGCGTGGAACCGGTCCCACGCACTGGGCTGATGGCGACGCTGCCGGCCCGACCTGCTGCCCGGAGGAGGTTCGGTATGCGGAGGATGCTGGCGGTCGCGGCGACCGCCGTCACGATGGTCTCGCTGAGTGGGTCGGTCGTCACTGCCCAGGACGCGAGTCCCGGCGCAGGCGGCTGGGACCCGAGTGCCATCACCGGTCCGGTGCGGCTGTCCGGCTGGCAGTCGTCGACGGCCGAGGGCAACGCGCTCACCCAGACGCTGCTGGGGTTCCAGGCCACGTACCCCAACATCCCGGTCAGCTACGAGCCGCTCTCGGGCGACTACACCGTCGCCATGGCAGCGAGCTTCGCCGCCGGTGACGTGCCCGACCTGTTCTACGTCGACGCCAGCTATGCCCAGCAATGGATCGACCAGGGCTTCCTCTACCCCATCGACGACTACCTCGCGCAGTCGGGCTTCGACACCAGCACCTTCTTCCCGGCCGGTCTGGACGTGTTCACCGGCAAGGACGGCAAGCACTACGGTCTGCCCAAGGACTTCAACACCATCGCGATGGCCTACAACACGGACCTCGTGACCACGCCACCGACCACCATGGACGAGCTGGTCGCCGCCGCCACGGCCCTGGTGGGCACGGGCTCGCTCCAGGCACCGATGTGCCTGAACCCGGGCCTCGATCGGGGGCTCGCGTTCCTGTACGCCCAGGGCGGGTCGCTGCTCAACGCGGACGGCACCGCGTCGGCCATCGCGGATGACGCCTCGGCCGCGGCCGTGCAGTGGTACATGGACCTGTTCAAGGACGGCCTGGCCAAGACCGCCAGCGACATGGGCGACGGCTGGTGCGGCGAGGCGCTGGGCAAGGGCGACGCGGCCATCGTGTTCGAGGGTGGCTGGCTCGACCCGTACATGGTCAGCACCTACCCCGACACGAAGTACGCCTGGGCGCCCCTGCCCGTGGGCTCCTCGGGCGAGCCGGTCACCATCTCCTACACGGTGTCGTACTCCATCGGCGCCGACTCCGTGAACAAGGACCAGGCGTTCGTGCTGCTGTCCTACCTCACGGGCGTCGAGGGCATGACCAAGTGGACCCAGGGCGGCGTGGCGCTGCCGTCGCGCTCCGACGTCCCGGTCCCCGCGGGCAAGGAGGTGCTGTCCAGCGTGGCGCAGTACGCTCGGCCTGGCTCCGGCTTCATGCCCGGGTACGATGCGGTCCAGAAGGCGTTCCAGGATGCCTTCGTCAACGAGCTCCAGAACGCGACCTTCGACGGGGCCGCGGTGGTCTCGGCGACGGACGCCGCCATCGGTCAGGCCTTGGCCGGGAACTGACCCTCCCGCGACAGCTGCCCTGCAGCCGGCCGGCGGTCTCGCCGGCCGGCTGTCGCATGAGGAGGCATGGAGCATGACCGTCCCCCGCACCGCGGCCGCCGCGTCGGCCGCGGCGGCCCTGGCCGCGGGACCGGTGCCGGGTCGGCCGGGGCGGGCGCGACGCTCGGAGGCGCTGGCGGGCTACCTGTTCATCGCCGTGCCCATGGTGCTGTTCCTGGTCCTGAACATCGGGTCGATCCTGTACGCGTTGTACATCTCGGTCTGGGAGTGGAACATCCGCTCCGGGCCGGTCGCCTTCGTGGGGCTGGACAACTACGCCAAGGCCCTGCAGGACCCGACGTTCATCACGGCGATTCGGAACATCGTCTACTACACGGTGCTGTGGGTGCCCCTCACGATGGCCGCCGGTCTGTTCCTGGCCGTCATCGTCAACCAACGACTGCGCGGCCAGGCGTTCTTCCGGTCGGCGTACTACTTCCCCGCGATCGCGAGCTCCGCGGCCATCACCACGCTCTGGATCTTCCTGCTGGCGCCGTTCGGGTTGTTCAACGACGTCCGCGCGGCCATGGGCCTCAACCCGTTGTTCGAGCTCCTGGGGTACGGGCCGCATCACAACTGGTTCGGCAGCCAGGCCACGGCGATGAACTCCATCATCGTCCTCAACGTGTGGACCACGTCGGGCACGTTCATGCTGTTCTATCTGGCGTCGCTGCAGTCG
This sequence comes from Chloroflexota bacterium, assembly GCA_046328155.1. Classification (GTDB taxonomy): domain Bacteria; phylum Chloroflexota; class Limnocylindria; order Limnocylindrales; family CSP1-4; genus JAFMJV01. The sequence continues at coordinate 37,754 of JAXLXC010000007.1, read as the reverse complement.
ATCGGCCGTGAGGTGTACGAGGCGGCCGCCATCGATGGCGCGGGCGTCTGGCAGACCTTCCGGAAGGTCACGTTCCCGCTGCTGCGCCCCGGTCACTACTTCGTGGCGACGGTGGCCGTCATCGGCGCGCTGCAGTTGTTCGATCAGGCATACATCGGCGGGGGCGTCAACGGCGACCCGAACAACGCCCTGATGACCATCGTGCTGTACCTCTACAACGCGGCATTCAAGCAGTTCGACTTCAGCTACGCGGCCGCCGTCGGGATCATCCTGTTCGTGCTCATCTTCGGGGCGACCCTCATCCAGCGCCGGCTGTTCGGCCAGGCGCCACAGTGGTGAGGCGGTCGTGACCGCGCAGGCGAGCCCCCGCGTCGCCCCGGTGGCAGCCGCGTCGGCACCTGCCCCGGCGCGGGGCCGTCGCTGGCGTCGCGGGATCCTGTACGCGCTGCTCATCGGCTACGCGATCCTGATGTGCGTGCCGTTCGCGTGGGCCTTGGTCACGTCGTTCAAGACGTTGCCCCAGTCGGTGCAGATGACCTTCATCCCGGACCCCTTCACGCTCGAAGGGTGGCAGTACGCGTGGGAGAACCTGACGCCGCCGCTGCCCATCCTGTTCGCCAACAGCGCCGTGATCGCGGCGGCCGTGACCATCAGCAACGTGGCGATGTCCAGCGTCGCGGGATACGCCTTCGCGCGACTGCGGTTCCCGGGACGCGAGGTGCTGTTCCTGGTCGTGCTGGCGACGCTGATGATCCCCGACCAGCTGCGACTGGTCCCGGTGTATGTCCTGTTCAACAACCTGGGGCTGACCAAGGGCGACCTGCAGTACGTCGCCGTGGTCCTGGTGGCGGCGGTCCAGGCGACCCCGGTGTTCCTGATGCGCCAGTACTTCCTGTCGATGCCCCGGGAGTTGGAGGAGGCCGCACGCATCGACGGCGCGGGGTTCTTCACCACGTTCCTGCGGGTCATGCTGCCGCTCGCAGGCCCGGCCATCGCCGCGGTCACCATCCTGGTGTTCCAGGGCACCTGGAACGCGTTCTTCTGGCCCCTCGTGCTTCTGCGCGAGCCCGGGAACGCGACGCTGCCACTGGGGCTGGTCCAGTTCCAGTTCAGCGGCGGCTTCGCGACCAACTGGCCGCCGCTGATGGCCACGGTGGTCTTCGCGACCATCCCCATCCTCGTCCTGTACGTCTTCTTCCAGCGCTATTTCGTCGAAGGAGTGGCTGCGACCGGTGTCAAGGGCTGAGCTCGCCACGTCGTCGGCACCGGGTCTGCGGCGCGGTCTGCGCGACGCCGCGACCGACCTGTACTTCCACTCGATGCGGCTGGTCCCCGCCAACCTGCTGTGGGGCGGCATGCTCATGGCCCTGGTCGTGCTGGCGAGCCTGTGGCTGCCGCTCGTGCTGCTGCTGCCGGTCCTGGCCCTGCCCACCGTGGGCATCTTCCGGATCGCCGCGCTCGTCGTGCGCGGCGCACCGGTGTCCTTCCGTGACGGCCTCGCGGCATGGCGCGAGCAGCTCCTGCCGGCCCTGGTCATCGGGACGACGCTGCTGGTCGTCGCTGCCGTGCTCGTCGTCAACGTGGCGACCGGCCTGACCTCGGGCGGCGTCATCGGCTGGTCCCTGGCGACGTTCGCCGGATGGGGCCTCGTCGCCGCGTGGTCGCTGGCGTGGACGGTCTGGCCGCTGCTGGTCGACCCGGCGCGCGCGCACCGGTCCGTCCGCGAGCGGCTGCGGCTCGGCGTGCTGCTGCTCGTGGCGCACCCGTGGCGGATCGGCGCGATGGCGGCCGTGCTCGGTCTCCTGCTGGCGGTGAGCACCATCGCGTTCGCCGCCCTCGTGATGATCGCCGTCGCCTACGCGGCCCTGGTGGCGACCCGGGTGGTCCTGCCCGCGGCCGACCGGCTCGAGGCGGCGCTGGGTGCCCGCGCATGACGCAGCTCATCCAGGTGGGACCGGGCGCCATCACCATCAACCGCGACGATCGGGTGCTCATCAGCCAGCCCGACGGCCGTGTCATGGGCGGCTCGACGGACGGGTTCTTCGCCCGGGACACGCGCTTCGTGTCGGGCTACGAGCTGCTCATCAACGGCTCGCGGCCCGTCCTGCTCAACTCCTCGTCGGTCGAGTCGTTCTCCGCGCGCTTCGAGTTCACCAACGACGCCGTGATCGACGAGGACGGCGCGATCGAGCGGCACTCCATCGCGATCCGCCTGGACCGGACGATGGGCGGGGCCGTCCACGAGGACTACGACCTCGTGAACCACGGTCGACGGACCATCAGCCTCGCCATCGAGATGGAGATCGCCTCCGACTTCGCGGACCTGTTCGAGGTCAAGGACGGTCGCGTCGTCCGACGCGGCTCCCTGCTCAGCCATTGGGACGGTGCGAGGCGGGAGCTGCGCACGACCTATGAGAACGGGACGTTCCGACGGGAGCTCATCGTGGGGGTCGCGAAGGCCGACACCGCGCCGCAGTTCGTCAACGGGCGCATCTCGTTCGCGGTGCGCCTGAAGCCCAAGCAGGCGTGGCACGCCTGCCTCCGCTGGCTGCCCATGACCGGACGTGGGCGCCGACCCTCGGTCCTGCCCTGCAACGCGGTGACGAGCACCGCCGCCGGCGAGCGGTCCGGGCCGCCGGCCACGTCGCTCTCGACCTCGAACGTGGCGGTCAGCCGAGCCTGGGACCAGGCCATGCGCGACCTGGAGGCGCTCCGGCTCGAGGACCCGTCCGCGGGACGGCGCGTGGTCATCCCGGCCGCCGGCGTGCCCTGGTTCCTGACCCTGTTCGGGCGGGACTCGCTCATCGTCTCGATGCAGACCATCATGAGCTTCCCCGAGTTCGCCTCGGGCACCCTCCGGCGACTGGCCGCCCTCCAAGCCACGGGCGACGACCCCGAGCGGGACATGGAGCCGGGGAAGATCCCCCACGAGGTCCGCCACGGCGAGCTCGCGGAGCTGGGCATCCTGCCGTTCCATCCGTACTACGGCACGCACGACGCGACCAGCCTGTACATCATCGCGCTGTCACATCACTTCCAGTGGCTGGGTGACGTGTCCGTGCTGCGCCGGTACCTGCCCAACGCCGAGGCGGCGATGACCTGGATCGACCGCCTGGGCGATCGCGACGGCGATGGCTTCCAGGAGTACGCGACGCGCTCCTCGCACGGCTTCTACAACCAGGGCTGGAAGGACGCCGGGGACGCGATCCAGCACGAGGATGGTTCGCTGGCGCCGCTGCCGCTGGCCCTGTGCGAGCTCCAGGGCTACGCCTACGACGCCAAGATGCGCCTCGCCGCCATCTACGAGTCGCTCGACTGCCCCGACGAGGCCGAGCGGACCAGACGCTCCGCGGCGGAACTCTACGAACGGTTCAACGACACCTTCTGGTGGGAGGCCGAGGGCACCTACTACCTGGGGCTCGACGGCCAGAAGCGACCCATCCGGTCCGTGGCCTCGAACGCGGGGCACCTGCTGTCGTCCGGGATCGTGCCGCCGGACCGGGCGGTCGCCGTGGCACGCCGATTGCTGGCGGACGACATGTGGTCCGGCTGGGGCATCCGCACCCTGTCCGCGGACCACCCGGGCTACAACCCGTTCAGCTACCACACGGGCTCGGTCTGGCCCCACGACAACGCGACGATCGCGGCGGGCCTGCGTGGCTACGGCCTCGACCGGGAGGCGGCCCGGATCGCCAAGGGCACGTTCGACGCGGCCGACCGCATCCAGGGCAGCCGGCTGCCGGAGCTGTTCGCCGGGAGCCCCCGGCAGGAGGGCGGCTTCCCCGTCCAGTACCTGGGCGCCAACGTGCCGCAGGCCTGGGCCGCGGGTGCGATCCTGCGCCTGGTGATGGTCCTGGCCGGAATCGACGCGCGCTCGGATCGGACGGGGTCGCGGCTGCTGGTGGAGCCGGCGTTGCCGGATTGGCTGCCGGACCTCACGCTGCGCGGCCTGCGCGTCGGGCGGGGCGCCGTGACGGTGCATCTCCACGACGGCGCGGCGGAGGTCGTCGGCAACACGAGCGGCTATCGGGTGGCGCCCGCCGGCGCGACGCGGCGAGCGCACCGCTGACCCGGTCCGGCCGCGCCGGCCACGTCACCGCGGCTGGCATCGGGGCCTTGCGAGGGAGCCACCTGGCGTGGATGCTTGGCTCGCCACGCCCACCGACACCTGAGAGGGGAGCCCGATGACCCGTTCCCGCGCCACCACACTCGTCGTCTCGGCACTGCTCGGGGCCGCGCTCGCGACGCCGGCGGCCGCGCAGTCATCCTTCCCCGCCGCGGCCGTGACCATCGACTGCGACGCGTTCGGGGCGACGCCGGATGCCACGGCGGCCGTGGATGCGCCTGCCGGGGGCTCGGTCATCGTCAGCCTGTGCTCGAACCCCTCGACCGGTTACCGATGGGCGGAGCCGGTCTCGTCCGACCCGTCGATCGCGAGCGTGGGCGGCTGGGCCTATGAAGCGCCGGCCGATGCGTCCGCGCCCGGCGCCGGCGGCACCGAGGTGTTCACGCTCGTGGCGGGCGCGACCGGGCATGCCACCGTCACCTCGAGCTATGACCAGCCGTGGGCCGGCGGTGACCAGGGCGCGTGGACCCTCACGCTCGACGTCGTGGTGCGGGACGCGGTGTCGGTCGCGATCCCCTGTGCCGCGTTCAGCGCCGACAGCGTCACGACCGCGTCGGTGGAGGCGCCGGTGGGCAGCGTCGTGGTCCTGACCGTGTGCTCGAACGCATCGACCGGGTTCACCTGGACGACGGCCACCTCATCGGATCCCGCGGTCGCGGTGCCCGGCGAGTGGGTGTCGATCGACCCCACGGAGCCGATGCCCGGAGCCGCCGGGACCCAGGTGCTGACCATCGCGGCGGATGCCGCGGGCAGCGCGGTCATCGCGGCGAGCTACGACCGCCCCTGGGAGGGCGGCGAGAAGGGCGCCTGGACGCTGGCGCTCACCATCGACGTGCGGTAGCGGACGGGGCTCTCACCCAGACGGAAGCACGTCGCCGTGCTGGAGGCGGCGGGGCTCGTCACCACGCAGAAGGTCGGGCGGGTGCGGACCTGCGTGCTCGGTCCGCGCCGGCTGGAGGAAGCGGGGGAGTGGATGGAGCTGTATCGGCGACTGTGGGACGAGCGGTTCGACGAGCTGGAACGGGTCGTCGAGGGGCTGCAGGCAAGGGAGCGGGGCGATGAGCGAGATGCGTGACCGCGCGACGGTCGAGCGAACGTCCGAGCGGGAGCTGGTGGTCACCAGGACCGTGGGCGCGCCGCCCCAGGTGGTGTTCGACGCGTGGACCACGCCCGAGCTGTTCCGGCGGTGGTGGGTGCCGCGATCGTTCCCCATCACGCTCCAGTCGCTCGAGATGGACGTCCGCGTCGGGGGCGGGTATCGCCTCGTCTTCGGCCATGAGGGCGCGACCATGGAGTTCTTCGGCCGCTACCTCGAGGTGGCGCCACCATCGCGCCTGGTGTGGACCAACGACGAGGATGACGGGGGTCAGACGGTGACCACCGTGACGTTCGAGGCGCGGGACGGGACGACGCTGCTGACCATCCACGACCTGTACCCCTCGGCGGAGGCGCTCGAGGCCGGGACCGGGTCGACGGACGCGATGCCCGAGTCGCTCGACCAGCTGGAGGAGCTGCTTGCCACCCTCGACGGCGACGGGCGGGGCCTGGTCAGTTGACCTCCGGCACGAAGGTCTGGTCGGTCATCGGGGGCCGGACGTAGCCCGTCGCGCTCTGCAGCGGCGGCAGCGTGATGGGCTCCGGGGTGAGGTCCTCGTAGGCCACCTGTGACAGCAGGTGGGAGATCACGTTCAGCCGCGCCCGCGGCTTGTCATCGGAGCGCACGACCCACCACGGGGCCTGCTTGATGTCGGTATGGGCGAACATCTCGTCCTTGGCGCGGGAGTAGTCCACCCACCGTGACCGGGAGGCGAGGTCGATGGGCGACAGCTTCCAGCGCTTGGTCGGATTGCCGATGCGGGCCTGGAACCGGCGCTCCTGCTCCGCGTCGCTGACGCTGAACCAGTACTTGATGATCAGGATGCCGCTCCGCACGAGCATCCGCTCGAACTCGGGACAGGAGCGCAGGAACTCCTGGTACTCCTCGTCCGTGCAGAAGCCCATGACCCGTTCCACCCCGGCGCGGTTGTACCAGGAGCGGTCGAGCAGGACGATCTCGCCCGCAGCCGGCAGGTGTGGCACGTAGCGCTGGAAGTACCACTGGCTGCGTTCCCGCTCGGTCGGCGCGGGCAGCGCGACCACCCGCGCGAACCGCGGGTTGAGTGGTTCCGTGATCCGCTTGATGGCGCCGCCCTTGCCCGCCGCGTCGCGTCCCTCGAAGATCACGACGAGCTTCAGGCCCTGGTTCCGGATCCACTCCTGCCATTTGACGAGCTCGACGTTGAGGCGCGACAGCCGACGCTCGTACTCCTTCGTGCCCAGCGGTGGCTGGGGCACGCTCTGGAAGTCGGCCGTTGCCGGCATGGCCAGGGCGGCGCGCTCATCGCGACGGTCGCGGCCATCCGAATCGGGGCCGACGGCGTGCCCGGGATCCCGGTGGCGATCCGACTTCTTCACTGCCATGGCGATGCCTTCCCTCCGCGACGCACCCGGCACGCCGATGTCCGCATCGCGTGGTGGCGTGACGTCCCCCCATCATGCCCCCGGTCGTGCCTGCGTGCGTGACCGGGTCAGCCGGGGAGCCGGTGTCGGACCCCCTCGAAGCGAGCGAAGTCGCGGTCATAGCTCACGATCGTCGCGCCATGCTCCAGGGCGAGCGCCGCGAGATGCGCATCCGTGGTCAGATTGCCCGCCGTCCCGCTCGTCGCAAGAAGGCCGCGGAGCACCGCTGCATGGCGTGGGGTGGGGGACACGACCATCGCCGCCGGCGCGCGGAGCCAGGCCTCGACCTGGCCGAGGGCGTCATCGACGCTCATGGGGGCGGGCATGATCGCGCCGTTGGTGCCGATCCGGACGAACGCCAGCAGCGCGACCCAGGCGAGGCCCACGGCCTCCGGGCCGCCCAGCGCCCGGTCGAGCCACCGCCTGGCCGAAGCGTGGTGTGCGCTCCTCGAGTCGACGGCGTACAGGAGGACATTGGCGTCGACCACGACCACCGTCAGCGGCCTTCCGCGAGCCGCCGCGCGAGGGCGTCGTCCTCCAGATCGGCGGCGATGCGCAGCGCCTTCGTCAGGTCCACGCGCGTGGGACCGAGCGGGCGCGCCACGGTGTACCGGTGCGCTCGCTGCCGGGCGGGCGTGAGGCCGGCACGGATCGCCTCGTTGACTGCCTGCTTGAACGTCAGGCCATGTTCCGCCATGGAGCGCTCGACCAGCGCCTGCGTGTCAGGGTCAAGGCTCACCGTCGTGCGCACGAACGCATCGTAGCATCATGGTTGTCGATGTCGTGATGCATCATCGGTGATGGCGGATGCAGGGCCACCGGTCCATGTGCCAGCCGGTCGGGTCCGCGCCGAGCGATAGGCCATCCTGGGCCGGGTCGACGGACGGCGGGGGATGGCGCCCCGGAGGGATTCGAACCCCCGGAGATGATGCAGCCGCTGCCCGAGCTCGAGACGCTCGGGCCGCCGATCGCCGCCGGTGCGACCGGCTTGGGCCCTGAGCCATCACGCATGCCTCAGCGAGCGGCCGATGAGGCCCGAGCCTCGGCGTGGTCCATATGAGCAGACCGCACCAGAGGAAGGACGAACCATGAGGCTGACGACCGTCACGCAGGTGTCCGTCGACGGGGTGATGCAGGGGAACGGCCCGTCCAGGTGGGACCGCAGGCTGGGATTCGAGCGCGACGGATGGGCGCTGCGGCTGTTCGAGGGCGACGACGAGGCCACGAGGTTGGTGGATCAGGTCTATCAGCGCGCGGACGCGTTCCTGTTCGGCCGGCGGACGTATGAGATCTTCGCGGAGTCGTGGGGGACGTGGGCCGACCCGGGGGACAGCCCCATCTGGACCGCCCTGCACCAGAAGCCCGTGTACGGGCGTCCGCGGTACGCGACGGCCAGCCCCGACTGGAGGAGGTGGCCACAGATGCCAGTCACAGCACGCCACGTGCCACTGGATCGCTTCGAGCGGCGTGACCGGTTCGCCCCACCACAGCACCGAGGAGTCCTGACATGGGCAAGCTGATCATCTCCACCCACATCACCGTCGACGGCGTCATCGGTCCCGACCCCAGCCAGTGGGGGGTCTTCGAGGGCGAGGGCGAGCGGTACAAGTACGACCAGCTCCTGGCCGCCGATGGGTTCGTGCTCGGCCGCAAGGTGTACGAGGCCCTCGCCTCGTACTGGCCCACCGTGACCGACGAGACCGGCTTCGCCGCCCGCACGAACGAGCTTCCCAAGCACGTCGCCTCGCGGACCCTGAAGGAGCCGCTCGCCTGGAACGCTTCGCTCATCAGCGGCGACCTCGTCGAGGGCGTCGCGGACCTCAAGCGTCGGCACCGCGGCAACCTGCTCTCGTTCGGGTGCGGCGAACTGGCGTATGAGCTCGTCAAGGGTGGGCTTGTCGACGAGGTTCACTTCTGGGTCGACCCGGCCGTCTGGGGCAGCGGCGATCGAGCCTTCCACGGCCGTCAGGTCCGGATGAGCCTGCTCGCCACGACGATGTTCGACTCCGGGATCGCCTTGCTCAGCTACCGGCCCGTGTCGAGCCCTTGAGCGTCAGGTCCAAGATGCCGTCGAGACCCTGCCGATGAACGAACGCCGTCTGGCTCGCACCATGGACGCGCTGCTCGACGAGCTGGTCGACTCGGGCGCCGAGGTCGGCGTCCAGGTGGTCGTCCTGCGCGAGGGCGAACCGGTCGTTGACGCGGTCCGTGGCGTGGCCGACCCGCGGACCGGGGCGCCGGTGCGACACGACTCGCTCTTCTGGGCGGGCTCCACAGCGAAGGGCGTCGCCAGCTCCCTCGCGCACGTGCTCGTCGATCGGGGCGTGCTCGCCTATGACACGCGGGTCGCCGAGGTGTGGCCGGAGTTCGGCGCGCACGGCAAGGATGCCGTCACGCTCCGCCACGTCCTCCTCCACACTGCGGGCGTACCCGGCCTGCCGCCGGATACCACCGAGGACGACCTGTGCGACTGGGGCCGCATGTGCGCCGTCATCGCCGATGCCGAGCCGTGGTGGGAGCCGGGCACGCGCTTCGGCTACCACGCGATGACGTTCGGCTTCCTGATCGGCGAGGTGCTGCGCCGCGCGACCGGCACGCCCGTCTCGACCCTGCTGCGCACGGAGGTGACGGGCCCGCTCGGCGTCGCTGACGAGGTCCACTTCGGCGTGCCAGAGCGACTGCTGCCCAGGGTCGCCCGGCAGGTCGCATCATCTGGTGCACCGGCCTCGCGTCCCGAGCCGGGCTCGCCGCTCGATCGCGCGATGCCGCCGGGTGTCGTCCCCGACGCCGCGTACGCCAACCGGCCCGGTGTGCTCATGTGTGACATCCCGTCCGAGGGCACCATGAGCGCTCGGGGTGTGGCCCGGCTGTACGCCGCGCTGCTCGGCCACGTGCCCGGGGTCCATCTCGTGTCGGACGCGCGCCGGGTCGAGATGGCCGGGGTGGCCATCAGCGCGATGGACCAGGTCATGGGCTTCCCGAGCACCTGGGCCTTCGGCTACAGCCCGTCTCGCCCGAGCGGGCCGGGCCGACCCGGGTCGACGTTCGGGATGGTGGGCATGAACGGCTCCGCCGCCTACGCCGACATCGACTCCGGCGTCGCGGTGGCGGTGATGCGCAACCACTTCACGACCGGTGACATGGGGACGATCGCCCGGATCGACCGGCTCATCGTGGCGGAGCTCGGCGCAGCCCGTCCGGGCGACCCATCGGGACGCACGAACGAAGGAGGCCCGCCATGACCGCACCGACCACCAAGCTCGACGGTCGCTTCAGCGATCCCGACGCGTCCGCCACCACCTGGGATGAGACCGTGCGCGCGATCGGTTCTGCCGAACTCTCCTGGATCACGACCGTGCGCGCCGACGGTCGACCGCACGTGACGCCGCTCGTCGCCGAGTGGCTGGACGGTGCGCTGCACTTCTGCACCGGCGCCGATGAACAGAAGGCCGTCAACCTGCAGACCAACCGGCATGTCGTCCTGACCACGGGCTGCAACGGCTGGCGGGACGGCCTCGACGTCATGGTCGAGGGCGACGCCGTCCGGGTGACCGACGATGCGATGCTCCGCCGCCTGGCCGACGCGTGGCGCGCCAAGTGGGATGGCCGTTGGCGGTTCGAGGCTCACGATGGGCGATTCCACCATGAGGCCGGCTCGGCACTCGTGTTCGCCGTTGTCCCCGCCAAGGTGCTTGCCTTCCGCAAGGGCCGGTTCAGCCAGACCCGTCACCGGTTCTGACGCCGCCGAGGGCGGCCACCCTCGATCCGGAATGTGGCGCGCCCTCCAGCGGCGCCTCGGAGCCATGTTGAGGAGGCGGCCAATGCCCTTGGGGCTATCGAGGTGCTCGCTCGAGGCGCTTCGTGCGGGCAAGCTGCTGGGCTCTCCAGCCAGGCCACGACCGCGGACTTCTACGACCATCTCACGCCCAGGGCCTCGCGCGATGCTGCGGAGCGGATGAGGACGATTCTGTCCGGGTAGAGCCGCGAAGGGGTACGCGAAGGGCTACGGCGCCCAACATGGAGACCCCGGAGTCGTCGCTCCGGGGTCTCATTCGTGCTCAGGATCTGGCGCGCCTGGAGGGCATCGGACGCGCAGGAACAACGAGCCACGTGCCGGTGTGCCCGCCGGCTCGGAGATGGTCCCTGACTACTCGTGGGTCCAGACCTGCTGGTAGTGCTCGTGCTTGAGGTTGTGGTACTTGGGCTGGTCGACCTCGCACGTGAACGTGCTCACGCCGTCAGGGGTGCTCAGGGTGCAGTCGTAGTCGACGGGCACCCAGCCCTTCTGGTCGATGCTGCCCCGGAACCGCCCGTTCTTGAGGGTGCCCTTGACCTTGCCATCGGCGAATCGACGATCGGTGCTCTTCATCGTGAACACGAGGCGGCCCGATTCGGCGTCGTACTGGGTCGCCTTGATGAAGTGCTTGACCGACGGATAGTCCTTGCCCTTGACGGTGCTCTTCCCGCTGTACCAGCCGGCGATGCCGGTCGTGCCACCCACGTCCTCCTGGTCGGGATCGAGGATCGTGACGGTGCTTGTGGCGGCCGGGTCGATATGGCCGTCCACCGGGTCGCTCAGCAGCAGGCCAAAGGTCTCTTCGTCGTCCTTCCGGCCATCACCCACGACCTCGATCGGCAGCTCGTGGGTGGTCTCGCCGGGCGCGAACGTGATGACCGTGGGTGCGAGGGCGGTGTAGTCATCAGGTGCGGTGGCGGTGCCGTCGGCGCTCGCGACCGTCACGGTCACCGGGCTCTCGCTCGGGTCGGACAGCACGAGCGCGACATGGGCGTCGGCCGAGGTCGGCTTGGCCCTGGTGCCCGCGGGCTCGGTGACCTCCGACCCCGTGAGGCCGATGGCGGGATCGGTGCTGGTCACCGCGGTGCACTCGCCGACCGGTGAGACCACGCCATCGGCGACGGCGATGCCATACACGAAGCGCTGCGGCCCGAGGCGCCGGGTGAGGCTGAAAGCGCCGGTCCCATCCGGACCGATGTCGACCGCGACCGAGCCAAGCTGCTCGACGTCGCCGCCGCTCATGGTCCGGGCACACGAGCCGTCCGCGGCGCGCTGCGCGCTCGCGAGGCTCACGGTGGCCTGCGACCCGGGTGGGCCCGCGATGGTCCCGTCGATGAGATCCGAGAACGTGGCCGCGAGGTCACGCGCGTGGCTGATGACCGGTGAGGGGCCATCACCGGTCGCGGCATCTCCAACGGCCACCGTGATGGGCACCGACACCCCGTCGATGGATACGCCTCCGATGTCGTCGATGGAGTTCACGGTGACCCGCAGGATGGTCGTGCCGAGGCCGACTGCGGTGACCGGGATGGTCAGCGTGCGGGTCTCACTGGGGTCGAGCGACAGATCGGCGGGCATGCCACCGGCGGGCGTGCCCACGGTCAGCGCGGCGTCCGGGTCGGCGATCGTCTCCAGCACCTCGGGCACCGCGAATCCGATGGTCGGGATGCTGCCGCCGTCACCACCCGCGGCGCGCAGGGTGAGCGTCACGTCCTGGGTCGTGCCGAGGTCCATGGTGGTGGTCGCGGGTGCCAGCTCGACCTCGATGGCCGGCCGGTCATGGTGGTCCATGGAGACCCAGATGTCGTCGCCCGCGGGGGTGACCCGGACCCGATCGAACGGGGTCGGCCGCGAGCCGATGGGTGCCTGGAGCTCGCCTGACGGCGAGCCGGTGATGGTCCAGCTGCCCGTGTTGGGCAGGACGCCCGTGAACCCGTAGCCTTGGGAGCTGCTGCCGGCGAGCGTGATGCAGGCGGGTGCATCGACACGGGCCTGCCGGCTGGCCTCGATCCACCAGTCGTTGGCCACGCAGTCGGCCTGGGATGCGCTCGTGCCGTCGCGGACCGCGTAGGCCATGTCGTTCTCATCCACCGGGAACGCCGTGCCAGCGGGGGTGATGGTGTCCACCCGGACGGGATACAGCTGGGGCGGGGCGTACAGGGCGAACGCGACACCGCCCACCGGAGTGATGCCGTTGTAGCGCTGGGCCAGCACGACCCGGTAGTCCTCGCCGGCATCGCCGACACCGGGGGTGACCGACACGCTGCAGTCGACATCGCGGCTGCCGCAGCCACCGCTCATGCCGACACCCTGGGACCCCGTCGCGCGCCACAGGACCGACGCGGTGGGGCAGCCGTTCTCGCCGCAGGCACCGGTCGGCTTGTCGAAGTCGATGGTCTCGCCACCGGGGAAGCTGAGCTGGACGGAGCCACTGGCGGGCACGCTGACCGGACGGACCGAGTCGATGGGCCCGAACCGGTCGCCCCGCAGCGGCACCAGATCGGAGCACGCCTCGTCCTGGAGCGTGAACGCGCCCCTGGCCAGACAGCCGGTGAGGGGCGGCAGCGGGCCCGCAGCCGCGGCCGGCGCAGAGGGGAGGAACGTCAGCACGAGCACGAGTGCGGCGACCGCCACGGCCGCCACGTGCGGGGTGGCGCGGAGGGACGGAGACATCGGGGGCGGGGCCTCCTGGGACAGGCTCGCGACGAACGGGCTGGTTGGAGTATGCACGGCGGGGCGTCCAGCGAGCGCCCCACGGCGGCGAGGTCGCGGCGATCGCCGCATTCCAGGGAGCGGGCCTGTCCACGCGCGAGGTCGGCCAGCTGCTTCGCGTGACGCACCAGCGCGTCCAGCAGTTGGCGCGCACGCCTCAACGGCGGGCCAACGGCGCGAAGCGATGAGCCGAGGCCCGGCGCGCCCGCTGCTGCCGAGGTGTTGCCCTTGACCCCGGGAGCTACGGTGGCCGTGCAGGGCACTGAGATATCGTCGTGGTCATCGGCATCCCGCCGAGCCCGGAGGACGACGCCATGCCTAGACGGCTCGTGATGCTGCTGCCCGGTGCGTCCATCGTGGACGCCACGCCGGAGCAGTTCGACGCCATCGCCAAGGAGATGGTGCGGCGAGGCCGAGCCGAGCCCGACGACCCGGAGGCTGGGCCCGCCGTCGACCCGGTTCCTCGGGACGGGAACGCCCACGGCGACCGTCGCCCACCCACGCAGACCCCAGAACGAGGGCCGAGCGCTTGACGCCCCGAGACCATCCACCCAAGGACGAGCATCCCGTGCGGCGGTAGGTTCGAGGTGATGGGCGGGCATGATCGCCCAGAACACCGCGGTGGACGGCGCGTTGGTGCTGATCGACCTGCCAGCCACGGCGCTGCTTCCTTACCCGGAGGGTGAGGGCTGGGGGCCCCGCTCCTCGGGAGCCCTTCAGAAGGATGAAACGGCGATCCGCGCACGGATGAAGCGCTCCCCCAGGGTTCGCGGGCTCCTCGACCTCGGCTAGTTCTAGACGCGCCCCTGGTCGATGGCGTACGGCCGTGGCCGCGTCATCCGCCCGGGGTGAAGAGGATCAGCAGGCCGATCACGATCAGGACGATGGGCAGCAGGATGTGCCCGTGGCGCCGGAGCTGCGCGCCCACAACGGGATGCTGGACGAGCGCGCGAGCCGCAGCGCACCACAACGTGATCATCACGGCGAACGTCACCAGCATGACCAGGAGCCCCGCGCCGTCGAAGGAGGCGAACACCGGCACGTACGCTCCGACGTTGTCGGCACCGTTGATCACGGTGAGGGACGCCACGGCCACGACGCTCCGGGTGGGGGATGGCCGGACCGACTCGGGCTCCCTGCCTCTCAGCAGGCCGATCACCTTCCAGATGCCCAGCGCCAGCGGCACCAGCCCGAGGAGGTGGAGGTTGGTCGCCGCCACGGCCTCGGCCAGCGCAGCGCCCGCCAGTGAGATCGCCACGAGCAGCCCGACGCCGATGTACTGCCCGGCGACGATCTCGGCGGTCCGGCGATCGCCGGCGGCGAACCACGCCACGAGCAGCAGCAGATCGTCGAGGTTCGTCCCGACGAACAGCGCGATGCCGAGCAGGACGACTCCGCCCAGTTCGTCGGTCACCACGCGATCTCGACCGGGCCCGTCTCCTCCTCGCCGGAGATGACCATGGCGACGGCGCTGTTGCAGGTGTCGCCGCCCCACGCCTCGCGTCCCTCGCGGACGGCGAAGGCGGCGATCACGAGGGCTGCCACGGGGTCCGCCCACGCCCATCCGAACAGGACGTTCGCGACCAGCCCGATGAGCACGGCGACCGAGAGGCCGGCGCAGAGCAGCGTCTGGCGCGAGTCCGCCACGGCGGTGGCCGATCCCAGTTCCAGCCCGGTGCGCCGCTCCCACCACGAGAGCGCGGGCATGATGACCGCGCTGAGGGTGGCGATGATGATTCCCAGCGGGCTGGGCTGGGCGTCCCAGACGCCCGCCAGCATGAGCAGGGCGTTGATGGTGACCCACGCGGCGAGGGCGAAGAAGGCGAACGCGATGACCCGCAGGGTGGCCTGCTCGTAACGCTCGGGGTCCGAGCGGCTGAACTGCCACGCGACCGCCACCGCCGAGAGCACCTCCACGAACGAGTCGAGCCCGAACGCGATGAGCGCCGAGGACGAGGCCGAGGCACCGGTCGCCACTGACACGAGCCCCTCGATGAGGTTGTAGGCGATGGTGACCATCACGACCAGGCGGATGCGTCGGCGCAGGACGTCGCGGCGCTCGGTGGTGAGGGCGGCGGCCGCGGTGGTCACGCGCAGCACCCCGGGACCGGGCAGGCCGGGTCGATGCAGGGGGCGGACGCATCGACCGCGAGCACCACGTCCACGAGGGACGCTAGGGACCGGCTCAGGTGAGCATCGGCCAGTTCGTAGCGCACCTGCCGGCCCTCGGGCTCGGCGACCACGATGCCGCAGTCCCGGAGGCACGTCAGGTGGTTGGAGATGTTCTGGCGGGTCTGGCCGAGGTCGTCCGCGAGCCCGGCAGGGTAGGCGGGTCCATCGAGCAGGCGCAGCAGGATGCGCGAGCGGGTCGGGTCAGCCATCGCCCGGCCGAGGCGGTTCATGACGTCGAGGCGCGGGGTCAAGGTGAGCATGGCAACAATGATACAGCCGACGCTGTACTGACCCGCTCCTTAGGTCGGCGACTCAGCGGATCGCGCTGTATCGACCGGACCCGCACCCAGTGCCCCTGGCGACGCGGGCTTCCTGCGTTGCTCTACCCGCCGGACGTAGAGCGCACCGCCTCCGCGACCGTGCTCATCGAGGAAAGGGAGGACCTCGCCGTGGTGTCGCGGCTGCTCGGCCACTCGAACCTGAGCACCACGGCCGACGTGTGCGCCCATCTCACGCGGGGGGTGCAGCAGCACGAAGCGGACCGCATGGATGCCCTGTTGAGCCGCGCCACGGGGTCCTGAGCCTGGTCAGGAAGGGGCCAGAACTGGGGTCAGGTCGCGGCCGGCGAGGCCGGCAGAGGCCGTGGTCATGTCCCCAGACTTGGTGTAACAGGAGCGCGGAGGCCGGGACGGTGAACGGCCACCGCGTCATCCTCGCGTCGTTGGAGTAGCAACCGACGACACGGAGGGACACCACGGTGGCCGATGACAGCATGGCCCTGCTCGAGACCCTGCGCAAGGCAGGCGCCGACGGGGATGTCGATGTCCTGCGCGAGGGTGTGCGGCTGCTTCCTTGAGGCGTGGCGCACTCGGGCCGCACGATCGCCCGGACGCCCCAGTGGGCCGACATGATCGCCGCGGCGGGCGCCGGGTTCGACGTGCTGCTGGTGGGCTACGTGAGCCGGCTCGCCCGGGACCTGGAGACCGCGGTGACCGTCCGCCGCACCCTCCACGAGCGGGGCGCCACGGTGCTCTTCTGCGACGAGGGCGTGCTGTCGAGCGACGAGGACCAGTGGGAGCGCTGGGCCCGCGAGGCGGTCGAGGCCGAGGCGTACAGCCGGCGCCTGGCGCGCCGCGTGACCGAGGGGTACGCCGCGAAGTTCCGCCGCCACCGGGACCCGGGCGGCAACGCGCCGCTGGGCTTCCGACGGGTCGATGGGTTCGTCGTGCCTGACCCGTCAAGCATGGGCCGCGCCGTCGCCGCGTTCGAGCGCTACGCGACGGGCACCGTGAGCCTGCGGGACCTCGAACACGAGACCGGCATCGACCACGAGGCCCTCAAGGTCATGATCCGCAACCCCATCTACAACGGGTGGGTGCGGCGCCATCGGCGCGGCCCCGACGAGCAGCTCCTGCCCGCCGCGTGGCGGGACGACCCGCCCGTCAGCGACGCCCTGTGGGCCCGCGTCCAGGAGGTCCGCGCCGACCGGGACACCGGGGGCGGCCGGTCCACCGTGCGGCACGCCCACCTCCTCGCCGGGCGGCTGTTCTGCCCCTGCGGCGACCGCATCCGGGGGGAGGCCCAGGTCCGCGGCGAGCGCATCCACCGCCGCTACCGGCACCGCGACCGGTGCGCGTCCTGGGCGGTCGACACCCGGTCCGCGGCCGCGTTCGACGGGCCGATCGCCGCGCAGGTCACGGGGGCCCGCCTGCGCCCCGCCCACGTCGCGGCGCTGCGGCGGATGGCCGAGGCCGGGACCACCCGCCCGGACTCGACGTCGCTGCGGAGGCGGCAGGCCGAGCGGGAGCTGGACGAGCTGGCGAGGCGCCACGCCCGCCGTGCCATCGCCACGCCCGCCTACCTCGCGGAGCACGAGCGGCTGACCACGCTCCTGGACGCCATCCGCGACGTGCCGGCGCCGGCCCCGGTGGTCGACCCGGACGCCGCCGCGGCGTGGGTCCGCGACCTGCCGGGGATGTGGCGCCGTGGGACGGACGAGGAGCGCCGCGACCTCGTCGCCGCGGTGTACGACCGCATCGTGGTCACGTCGGAGGGGTTCGTCTCGGCGCGCCTGACCGAGGACGCGCTGGCCCACGGCATGGCGTGGGCGCTGCCCGAGGTGGTGGCTGGTGCGCGCCCGGAGGGATTCGAACCCCCGACCCTCTGATCCGAAGTCAGATGCTCTGATCCACTGAGCTACGGGCGCGTAGCGCGGAGTATCGCACCCACGGGCGCTGCGGTGGGAAACGGCGACGGTCTCGTCGCTCGGGGCCTCCTGGACGCGATGCCATGGTGCGCCCGGACACCGGCGGCCACCACGCTCGTGCCCCGTCGAGCGTGGCCGATGGCTCGGCTCCGATTGACAGACGCGCGTTCAGACCGCCACAGTCGGTCGTCCGGGATGTGCCCGCATGCGACGGTGGGAGGCGACCATGATCCCTGAGCCCGTGACGGGTCGAGCGCGACGTCGTGGCCTCACCCGACGAGCCATCGGCATGGCGGTCGGGGCGGCACTGGCCGTGACCGCCTCGGTGACCCCCGTCGCCCAGGCCGCGACGCCCAACGCGGGCTCGGATGCCTCCGAGCTCACCCGGGTGGGCAGCACCCTGTTCTTCCGCGCGACCGACGGCACGACTGGCGTGGAACTCTGGAAGACCAACGGCACGAGCTCGGGCACGAAGCGCGTCAAGAACATCCACCCGGGCGCCGACGGCTCGTTCCCATCGGGGCTGACGGCCGTCGGGAGCACGCTGTACTTCGCCGCCGATGACGGCAGCAGCGGCACCGAGCTGTGGAAGAGCGACGGCACGTCGTCGGGCACGCGCCGGGTGAAGGACATCAACCCCGGTGGCGGTGACTCGGACCCATCCGAGTTCGTCGCGATCGGCCGGACGCTGTACTTCTCGGCCGACGACGGGACCAGCGGCGTGGAGCTGTGGAAGACCGACGGCACCTCGTCCGGCACCAAGCGGGTCAGGAACATCAACCCGGGCGGCGGTGATTCCTATCCGGTCGACCTGACCAGGGTCGGCAGCAGGCTGTTCTTCCGGGCGGATGACGGCTCGAGCGGCTTCGAGCTGTGGAAGACCGATGGCACGTCGAGCGGCACCAAGCGGGTCAAGGACATCCGTGCCGGCAGCGGCGGCTCGGACCCTGGGTTCCTCACTCGACTGGGCAGCAGGGTCTACTTCCGGGCGACCGATTCCAGCGGCGACAACCAGCTGTGGCGGAGCGATGGCACGGGCTCGGGCACGGTCCGCCTGACGGACGTCAACGACGGCAACGGGGGCCTCAACCCGTACGGCCTGATTGCGCTGTACGACGCGATCTACTTCGTGGGCAACAACGGGACGAGCGGCGACGAGCTCTGGCGGAGCACCGGGACCGCGTCGGGCACCAAGCGGGTCAGGAACATCAACCCGGGCATCGCGAACGCCTACCCGTCCTACATCGTCGGGACGTCGGGCAAGGTGTACTTCTCGGCCACGGACGGCACGTCGGGGAACGAGCTGTGGCGGACCACCGGCTCCTCATCGTCCACGAAGCGGGTCAAGGACATCGACCCGGGCGCCGACAGCGCGTCGCCCACCGAGACGGTCGTGGTCGACGGCACGCTGTACTTCCGGGCGACGCACAACGCCTCCAACTACGAGCTGTGGAAGAGCGACGGCACCAGCTCCGGCACCAAGCGGGTCAAGGACATCCGCCCCGGCGGTGCCGGCTCCGGGCCCAACCTCCTGACCAAGGTGGGCAGCACCCTGTACTTCGTCGCCGATGACGGCACCCATGGTGCCGAGGTGTGGAAGAGCAACGGCCACAGCGGTGGCACCAAGCTCGTCAAGGACATCAACACGAACGCACCCTGACCAACGTACCCGTGTGACGGTGGCTCGCGACCGGTACGCTTGGGACACGCCCGGGCGGGGGGCCCAGAACGTCACGGGCACGATGTGGAGGCCTTCGGCCAGCCAGGCTGGCGGGGTTGGATGTCGATGCGGCGACGTACCCGGATCACCACCGTTGCGCTCTCGGTGATGCTCGCGGCCGGCGCGCTGGGCGCTCCGATGGCCGTGGAGGCGAAGGCAAAGCACTACGCCAACTGCACCGCCCTGCAGAAGGTCTATCCCCATGGCGTGGGGAAGCCAGGCGCCAAGGACAAGGTCAGCGGCCGATATCAGCCAGGCCGTTCGGTGATCAACTTCAAGAAGTCCACGGCGCTCTACAACGCCAACGACGACAAGGACCGCGATGGCGACGGGATCGCCTGCGAGAAGAAGTAAGCCGGGGCTCGCCACCCCGCGCACAGGCCCCAACCCCCAGCCGCTACGATCCTGCGCGCGTCGCACGCAGAGGTGACGCACCGATCGCCGTAGGGGACGCCGCATGACAGCCGCCGCAGCCGCACCAGCACCCGTGTTCCGGGCGCACGGCAACGCCTACAACATCTTCATCCTGGTCCTGACCTTGCTCTCGCTCGTGGTCATGGTGTTGCTGCTCCTGCCGCTGAGCCAGCCAGTCCACGACGCGCTGTTCTTCTACGACAACGTCCTCTGCTTCGTGTTCCTGGGCGACTTCCTGTACAACCTCACCGGCTCCAGGCCACGGCGCGACTACTTCGTCGAGCGACGCGGCTGGCTGGACCTCCTGGGCTCGATCCCCACGCTGGGGTTCTTCCCGATCACGGCCCTCTTCCGACTTGCTCGGCTGAGCCGTCTGGCCCGCATCACGCGGGCCCTCCGGGGGCAGAACCAGAAGGAGCTGGTCCGCGACGTCGTGGAGAACCGAGGGCAGTACGCACTGTTCATCACGCTCATGCTGGTGATGCTGGTGCTGACCTTTGGCAGCGTCCTCGTGCTCATGTTCGAGGCCCGCGACCCCCAGCACGCCAACATCAAGACCGGCGGCGACGCGCTGTGGTGGGCGTTCGTGACCATCACCACCGTGGGCTATGGCGACTTCTTCCCGGTGACCACGGGCGGGCGCGCCATCGCGGTGGGGGTGATGTTCGCGGGCATCGGGGTCATCGGCGCGCTCGCCAGCATCCTGGCCAGCATCCTGGTCAGCTCGCCCAGCCCGGATGCGTCGCAGGCGCCTGCCACACCGGCCACCGATGCGACCCCCGACTCGACGGGTCCGGATTCGCCGCTGCTGACCCAGCTCGGCCTCCTGCGGGACGAGATGGCGGCCGCCCGCGCGGAGCTCGACCGCACGCGCGGCGAGCTCGCGGACCTTCGGGGCGTGCTCGCGAACGCGGGCCCGACCGGGGGCCAGGCGATTGGCCCGACTGGGGGCCAGACGATGGGCCCGACCGGGAGCCAGGCGACCGGCAAGGCCTCCTGAACGACCACAGTCTGCCGTCCACGCTCGGGTGCGACGGGTTGAATCCCAACTGGGGGGTTTCGTTAGGCCGGCTTTATGCGTACGTGGTAAGCCTGGCCTATTGTTCTCCGTGCCCCTGCTGAACGACATGCGTCCCACGTTCAGCCGGGGCCTTTCCCTGTCCGCCGCGAGCGCGCGCACGCCGCCGCCCGCGTCCCGCGCCCGCCCCGGGTACCCTCCTCGGGTGACGTGGACGCGCTGCGCCAAGATCGCCTTCATCGGCTCCCATGGCATCCGCAAGACGACAGCCGCGCATGCGTTCGCTGGCACGGTCCAGCGAGCCGGCCGGTCCGTCGAGTTCGCGCGCGAGGTGGTGCGCGACAACCCGCTGGGAATCAACGAGGCGGCGACCGGGGAGGCACAGCTGTGGGTCCTCATGTCCCAGATCCGCCAGGAGCTGGAGCTCGCCGCCAAGGCGCAGGTCCTGGTCACCGACCGCGGGGCCATGGACAACCACGCCTACTACCTGCGCGCCTGCCGGGGCGAGGACCGGTTCCGGGTGACGCCGCTGGTCACCGCATGGGCATCCACGTACGACCTGGTGGTCCGACTCCTGCCGGACGTCCCGCTGCGCGCCGACGGCACCCGCTCCACGGCTGACGCGTTCCGCGACGAGGTCGAGGCGATCCTGGACGCGACCCTGCCGGCCATGGTCCCGACCAGCCGCCTCGTCACGATGCACGCCTCGGAGGTGCGCGAGGGCGCGGACTGGTGGCCCACCGCCGAGCGTCTGGCGGCCCAGGTGGGCGAGCCGCTGCGCGCCCCGGGGATCGACGCGCCCAGGGCTCGTGGCGCCCGTCGCCCCGCCGGCCCCGAGCGGATGGCGGTGCCGGTCGCGTCGCCCCAGCTGGCGCTGGATCTGGACGGCGAGCCTTCGTGAGCCGGGTTGGCACGGGGGCACGCGCGATCTCCGCACAGGCTCGTCCCATCACGGGCGAGGCTGCGGAGCCTGCGCGGCTGGCCGCCGCCGATGCCGGCGCGCCGCCATGGCGGTCCTGGGTGCTGAGCGTGGCCCCCGGTGGCGTGGTCCTCGAGGACGCCACGCGCGGCGTGTCGCTGCGGCTGGAGCTGGCCGTGGATGGCCGCCCGGCACAGCTCGTGCCGGATCGGGCGACGCCCACCTGGAGCCACGTGCGGGCCAGGGCGGACGGGGTGGTCGTCGAGGTCGCCAAGCGTGGCCCGCGGGACGTGGTCATCCGCGTCCCGATCGCCGCCCCGGTCGAGGCATCGATGGTGGTGGACGCGCTCGTCACCCTGGAGGTCGGGCCCGCGGGCGCCGCCGACCAGACGCCCCGGCCGCGCGTGGCCTGGGAGGCCACCGGCGCCCCGGTTGGCGCCACGGTCCTGCGTCTCGACGTCCCGGACGGTCGGCCGTTGTGGCTGGTGGATGCGCATCACGCATGCCTCGAGCCCCAGTCGGCGCAGGAAGGGCAGGGCGAGGGGGCGCGCCTGGCGCTTCGGCACCATGTCGCCCTGGAGGCAGGGCAGGGGACCGACATCCGGCTCCGGCTGTCCGAGTCGGACGAGCCACGCACGCCCATCGGCCCCGATGCGGATGCGACGCTGGCGGTCCGGGCCCGCGAGGCGGACGCGTGGCTGCGCGCCTCGTTCGCCCCGGCGCCACCAGATGCCCCGGTCACGCCGAGGCTGGTCGCGGAGCTGCTCGCACGACCGCCGCGCACGGGGCTGGCCGCCGCCCTGGATGCCGTCGCGTTGGCGACGCTCGACCCGATGCGGGCGCGCGACCTGCTGCTGGGGTCGCTGGCGGCGTGGGCGCACGACGCGGAGGCACCCACCGACGGCCCCGGCACCCCGCCCTTGGAGGCCTGGGCCGCCCTGCGGGTGCATGACCTGATGCTCGCCCGGACCGGTCGCGAGGACCCCGCGTTCCTCGAGGAGGCCTGCTCGCGGCTGCTCACGGCGACGTCCTGGTGGGTGGACCGCCTGGACCCCGACGGCCGCAATGCGCTCCACGGTGGCCTCCCGACGCTCGATGGCCCGCGGGTCCTGCCGCGTGGCGTCACGGACCACGCCACGGGGGTCGCGCACGCGGACGGCGCCGCCTGGCTGGCGGTCCATGTCGTGTCCATGCTCCGGCTGGCCACCACGATCGCGCGACTGGACGCCGGGTACGAAGACATGGCCGTCACGTTCCTCGACAGCGCCGTGACCATGATCGACGCGCTCGATGGCGTGGGCGGCGGCTTGGGCATGTGGGACCAGGGCGCCGGTGCGTACCTCGACGTGGCGCGCGCGACCGATGGCACGTTCGGACGCATCCCGCTGCGCTCGCTGGTGTCGCTCGTGCCGCTGCTCGCGGCGACGGTCATCCCGGGTGAGACCCTGGAGCGCCTGCCCGGGCTCGCCGACCGGGTGGACGGGGTGCTCGCGGAGCGCCGGAGCTGTCGGGCTCGGTCATCCGCGGCCCCAGCGGGCGTCGGGATCGGGGTGACGTGCTGGTCTCGGTCGCCAGCCGGTCGCGTCTAGGCTGTGGCCCTGGAGCATGTGCTGGACCCGGCGGGGCACCTGTCGCCGTTCGGGATGCGCACGCTCAGCCGGGCGCATCGAGACCCGGTGCGGGTGGACCTGGGCGCGACGGTGGCCGAGGTCCGCTATCGGCCCGCTGGGGCCCGCGACACGGATGGCGCACCGCTGTGGCAGGGCCAGGTCTCGGTGACCCTGACATCCCTCCTCGCGGACGCGCTGCGGACGCATGGCGCGGTGCGTGGCTCGCCGCTGGTGCTCCAGCATCCCACGGGGTCGGGTCGGCTGGTGGTCGCGGACGAGGTGGCTGACGACCTCGACGAGCGCGTGCGCCACGGGCTCCGGCGGCTGGCCACGGACGGGCAGGGGACCGTGGGCGTGGAGGCGCTCGATGCCGAGTCGGGCGGCCCCGCACGGCCCCGCGGCCCCGAGGCCGGCTCGTCGCTGCCCTGGTGGCGTGGATGCGGTCAGCACGATGAGCAGCCCGGGGCCACTGGACCCGCAGGTCGCGGTCGGGCTGCTCCAGCGGGCGCAGGGCATGGCCGAGCAGGGCGACTGGGAGCACGCCGTGGTGACGTTCGCACGGGTGGTGGGCAACCAGGACCCCAACCTCCACGTGGCGGCGCTGCTGGGGCTCGCCGAGTGCCGCTATCGCATGGACGACGAGCCGGCCGCGGTGCAGGCGTGGATCTCCGCGACACAGGCACCCGAGGGACCGCTGACGTGGCGCGCCTGGCAGCAGCTCGCGGCGTCGCGGGTCCGCGGTGGCGACCTCGGTGGCGCCGCCCGCGCCTACCGCGAGGCCGACAAGCGGGCGCCTGCCTCCGAGCGCGCCGAGATCGCGTCGCGCCTGGGCTGGCTGGCCAAGGAGATGGGCGACTCCGGCACCGCCCGACGCCAGTTCGCGCGGTCGCGGGCGGGCGGGGCATCCGAGCCGCTGGTGACCTGGGCCATCCTCGCCGTGACCATCGCCATCGGCGTCTCGGTGTTCCTGCTCGACGGGAGCGACTTCTGGTGGCGCTGGCTGGCCCTCACCCGGGATGGCATCGCGCACGGCGAGTACTGGCGGCTGTTCACGGTCGTGCTGGTCCACGACAACAACCTGCCGCTCCATCTCGCCTTCAACATGTATGCCCTGTTCCTGGTGGGTCCCATCGTCGAGGCGCTGTACGGGCACCTGCGGTTCCTGGCGCTGTACCTCGCATGCGCCGCTGCGGGGTCGGCGGCGAGCTACCTGTTCACGGGTGCGCCCATCGCGGTCGGCGCGAGCGGCGCCATCTTTGGCCTGTTCGGGGTGCTGCTGGTGGCCGACCGGGTCCACAAGCCGGCGCTCACCCGGCACGCGCGCAACCTCACCGCCCAGATCGTGGGGCTCATCGCCATCAACCTCGTGTTCGGGTTCACCGCGTCGGGCATCGACAACGCCGCGCACATCGGGGGTCTGGTGGCGGGCTGCTGGCTGGGCTTCGCCGTCGTGCCCAAGGACGCCGTGACGCTGGCGCGCTTCTGGTCCGGCACGTCTCCCGCCACTGTCCGGCGCCTGCCCCGGCCCGCGGTCATGGCGGTGCTGGGGTTCGCGGTCGTGGCGTTGGTCGTGGCCATCATGGTGTCCGTGGTGCCCAGCGACCTGCGCCGCTGAGGCTCACCGCCATGTGCCGCTGAGGCCTGCGCCATGCGCCGCTGAGGCCTGCGCCCTGCGGCGCTGAGGCTCACCGCCCCTACGCCGCTGAGGCTCACCGCACTGCGCCTGGTCGCCTCGTCGCCCTGAGCGGCCGCCGCCCGTCGCCTCCGCCCAGGGTGGCTGTGTCGGGCTGGCCATCCGCCATACCTGTGACTGGTTGGAGCCTCTGCACCTGGCGCTCGCCCGCCGGGTCGCAGGGGCACGGGCGCCACGCTCAGCCTGGCGCGGCCGACCGCCATACGCCGGGCCGGCCGAGGCCATGGCGGCTCGGCCGCCCGGCTCGTCCGGATAAGCGCCAACCAGTCGGTGATATGGCGGCTCGCGCCTGTGTGCCCACCCGCACCGCCGGGCGGGGCCGCGAGCAGCGTGGCGGAGGGCGTCAGGCGTCGGTGCGGATGACCAGGTCGTCACGACCCGCGAAGGAGTCGATCAGGCGGTAGCGGTCGCGCTTGGTGGCGCGGTCGTCGCGTGGCGGCAGGTCGTCCGCGGCCGCCTCGACCGACCGGCCCGCCCCCGCTCGCCGCGGTCCATCCACCGCCCCGTCGTCGCGGAGCGCCAGGCTCCACCACGCGGCCAGCAGGTCGTCATCGGTGAAGCCCTCGTCCACCGGCCCCAGCGCCCGACCATCGCGTGCTCGGACCGCCAGCCCTGCCCAGCCGACCGCCTCGATCGGTGCGCCCGCGGCTCCACCCGGCGCGAACCGCCGCAGGTCGGTGCTGCGCTGCCCCGTCAGGCCAGCCACGGCGACCCCGGGATCGTCGAGCCGGGCCACCAACGCATCCACGTCGGCGGGCGTCGCGTCGGCGGGCCAGCGCTCGCCGACCACGATGACGCCCTGCGCCACGCACCGGAGCGCGACCGCCAGGAGTATGCCCGGCCCCACCTCGCCGCGCAGCCGCACCACCCGCGTGCCCTCGAGCGTGGGGTCGGGCCGCGCGTCCCCCGCCACCACCAGGATGGGTCGCGGCGCGGCGCCACCGCCCGTGAGACGGGCCACCAGCGAGTCGGTCGCCTCCGCCTTGGGCAGCGCCCGGAGCACCAGGGTCGCGACGCCGCCATCCCCCTCGGGCCCCTCAGCCACCTCGTGTCCCTCGGTCGTCTCGGGCACGGCGCCCGACCAGCCGTACCGCGTCACGCCATCCGGTTCGACCACGTCGATCGGGTGTGCGCGCACCAGTCGGGCCTCGCCACCCCGGTCGACCACGTTCCAGCCCTGGGCCTCGATCTGGGCCCGGATCTGGTCGGCCTCCCCGTAGCGTCGCTCGCGACGCGCCCGGGAGCGCTCTCGGGCGAGCGCACGCAGGTCCGCGGGCGGGATGTCTCGTTCGTCGGTCACGCATCGGAGGATACCGGCATCGGCGCTCGCGGCCCGGTACGATCTCCCGCCATGGAACCCAGCGCCAGCGACCCGCAGGACCCACTCGCCAGCATCCTCGACTCCGCCGAGCGGATGGGCGTCGAGCTCGACCGCGACGAGGCGCTCCGATGGATCGAGGCCATGCGCTCGGAGACCCTGGGCGGCGTCCAGGTCGACGTCCAGAGCGGCGTGTTCGGCCACCGCGTGACCATGGCCGACACCGACACCGAGGGTCTGGCGCGTCTGCACCACGTCATCGGCGTGGTGGGCATCCCCGACGAGCCACCCGACGTCACCACGGCCTTGGCGCTCTCCGGCTCCGCGGCGCAGGGCCGCATCCAGCGCTTCCCCGCCGACTGCGACTTCTTCGAGCGGGTGCACATCCGTGCGGCGACCCGCGAGGCCGCCATCGACCGACTGGGCGAGGTGCTCCGGGCCAAGGCGCTGGCCACGGTCTCGGGGGTCGGGCATCGGCTGTGGGAGGTCAAGTGGGGCGCCCACGACCGCGCCGGCACGGTCCGTGGCGCGGAGGTCCGACCCGGGCACTGGATCTCGTGGACGCCCCAGGAGGTCGTGGCCGGCTCCCAGGAGCTGGTCCTGGCCGATGGCTCGGTCGAGACCATCCACTGGGGCAGCGCACCCGGGCGGCCGGGCTGGGCCAAGCTCGACTGGGTGGTGGCCGACCCGGGCCGGGGGCTGCTGTCCAACGCCTCGAACGTCATCGACCCCACGTGGGAGTCGCCCGACGGGGAGATCGTGCCGCTCGACGGCTTCCTCGACCCGTACTTCCAGGAGGTCTATCTGGAGGCGGAGTCGATCCCGCTGTTCACGCGCCTCGTCAAGGAGCTGGGCGCCGACTCGGTGGCCGACTACGTGGCGCAGCTGGAGCACGAGGTGCGGAAGTACACCGTCATCTCGCCCAACCATGGCAAGGCCGCGCGGCGGATGTACAACGTGTTCCGGCTGACCGGGCGCTATCCGGAGGCGGCGTACGTCCGGGAGCTGTTCGACGAGCCGGTCACGGCGCTGTACCAGCTGGCGGCGCTGCTCCAGACGGTCGCGGACGCATCGACGGCGGGTGGCGAGGTGTTCGACCGCGAGCTGCTGCTGACGCAGATGGACCAGCTCATCGTGTCCGCGATCGCGGCGCTGGACGGGCCCGAGGAGGCCGTCCTGGTGCAGCGGCTGACCCGCTTCCGGGACGCGCTGGCCGACGGGGGCGCCCAGCGCGATGCCGACCGCCAGGCCTTGGTCGACGCGAGCCGCGACGAGGCCCTGGGCCAGGTCGACGGCTTCTTCCGCCGGACGCTTCGCGCGGTCCCCTCGATCGACGCCTATCTGGACGAGATCGCCTCGCGTCCCGACTGAAGCAGCCCCTTGAGCGCGCCCGCGAGCACCGAGCCGTCGTTGGACAGGCTGAACACGCTGTAGCCCAGGTCGGCGTAGGGGGACGCGTCGGCCGGCGACCAGAGCATCACCCCGGCGGCCTTGCCGTGGCGGGCGGCCGCCTGGGCCACCGTCTCGATCGCGGCGCGGAACGTGGGATGGGCGATGTCGCCCCGGACGCCCAGGGCGTGGCTCAGGTCGGTGGGGCCCACGAACAGGCAGTCGACGCCATCGATGGCGGCCATCTGGTCGGCGGCATCGACCGCCGCGCCGGTCTCGACCTGGACGATGCACGTGACCCGCTCGTTGTGGCGGTCAACCGCCGGGTGGCCACCGGCACCATAGGCGTTGCCACGGACGCCGAGCGCCACGCCGCGGACACCGACCGGCGGGTACCGCAGCCAGCTCACGACCTCGCGTGCGGTGGCAGCATCGTTGACCTGGGGGACCATGATCCCCTCCGCGCCCAAATCGAGCGCGCGCCCGATGCGCAGCCGGGTGGCCTGCTCCACGCGCACGAGCGCCGCGGCCCGGCTCTGGTCGGGGGCGCTGCCGGGGATGGCGGCGGCACCCTGGATCGCGGCGAGCTGGGGCAGCAGGTCGGCCTCGGTGCCGGCGCCGTGCTCCTGATCGACCAGCACCCAGTCGAGGCCGGAGCGTGCGGCGATCTCCGCGGCGCCCATCGAGCCCATGAACAGGAACGTGCCGAACAGCGGCTCGCGGGCGAGGACGCGCGCGCGGAACCCGGTGGCCGGGATGGGGGAGGGGGTGGTGTCGGTGGTGCTCACGCCCGAAGCGTAGGCCGATCGACCGGGGCTGCGCCTGCCACCGGTGCTCAGCCGGCCATCCACGCGTCGCCGATGGGTGCCGGGCTCCCCGTGGCCTCGAGCCACGGGCCGAGGAGCTCGTCGCGCTCGTCCTCCGCCAGCTCCTCGCCGACGATCGTGGCGAGGATGGCGTCGAGGATCGCGGGTGCCGCGGCGATCCGGAGGTCGAGCCGGTCCTGGTCGCGGAACGAGGGGTTCATGGCATACGGGACCGAGATGGCGCCCGTCGCGAAGTCGCTGACCCAGCGCCGCACGGCCTCGCCCGCCTCGCGCTGCGCCGCCTCTGCACCGAGACGCGCCACGATCCGCTTGCCGTGCGCCCAGGCGCGGCGCCGGACCGTGACGTCGCCACCGGCCCATGCCGCGTGGAGCACGCGGATCTGCTCCTCGGTGAGCGTCGGGAGCTCGTCGAGCAGGGAATCGAGCGGCATGGTCTCCACGCGCAGAGGGTAGCGCGCCGATCCGGCTCGGCCGGGTGGTGCCGGAAGGTCCGTGCTACCATCGTCGCCCGCTGGGCCGGTAGCTCAATGGCAGAGCAAGTGACTCTTAATCACTTGGTTGAAGGTTCGAGTCCTTCCCGGCTCACCAATCCCGACGGGTGCTCCACCAGCAGTCACCCAGGCATGCCGACAGGCGTCGGGTCGATGCGCACGAGGCGCTCCCCGGCCACCTCGGCCTCCCAGGACCCCTTGGCCGGGCGTGCGCCGTTCATAGCCGCCGCGCGGCCGAGCCCTGGGACCCCGACAAGGCCTTCGCGGTAGCAGGCGCCACCTCGCACCCGGGCCGAACGCCTCGCGCCACGGGTCGCCCTGCACCCGGGCGATCCGTACGCCTCGGCGGTCCGCTGGCGCCCGCCCGGGACCATCGCATTTGCCCCCTTGACGATCCGACGGACATGGTGCGAACGTTCTCACACCACAGGTGAGAAGGTTCTCACACACACGCACACACACCGACGCCCTCGGTGGCGGCACGCCTGTGCCGACACTCGTGGAGCACCGGCGCGCGGCGATCGCGGCACGTGCCGGGAGGGTTCGTCGGCGCTGCCAGGGCCTCGGCGAAGGTGACGTCGAGGCCGCTCGGAGGGAGACATACGCATGCCTGAGCTGTCCACCCTGGTCGACGCCGCGCGGAGCAGCGAGCTGTTCACCGCGCCGCGCCTGGAGGCGGATCTCGCCACGTTCCTCGAGGAGCAGGGGGATCGCATCCGGCAGTTGGCTCGACGGGCTGGGGCGGGTGAGTTCGACCACGTGTACTTCGTGGGCAGCGGCGGGTCGTGGTCGAACATGTACACCGGGAAGTGGCTCAGCGACCGGTTCACGGGGATCCCGGCCGACGTGCTCACGAGCTATGACCTCATCTGGCGCAGCCCGAAGCGCCTCGGCGCCCGGTCGTTGGTGTTCTTCGCCTCGTACTCGGGGGCCACCGAGGACACGCTGGCTGCGCTCCGTCATGCGAATGGCCTGGGGGCACACACCGTGGCCATCGTCCGGCGACGGCCGAGCCCGATGGCCACCGAGGCCGCGGAGGTCATCGACTACGACTCCACCGCCCTGTACATCCTGCCCTTGGCCGCGGTGACCATGTTCGCGCTGGAGCTCGCGCGACAGACGCCGGGCGGGGCCGCGGACGAGGCCGAGCGAGCCCTGGCGCAGCTCCCGGAGCTCCCCGGCATGCTCGGGCGGGCGTATCGCGAGGGCGAGGCGGCAGGCCTCGAGCGAGCCCGCCGGTTCCTGACCGCCACGGGCATCACCGTGCTCGCCAGCGGCCCCCTGTATGGCCTCGGCTACAAGTTCGCGCTGACCGTGTTCATGGAGAACATCCGGGTCTCCGGGTCGATCATCGAGTCCGCCGAGTTCCGACACGGCCCGGTCGAAGCGCTCGAGCGCAGTCGTCTCGATGTGGTCGCGTTGCTGGGGACCGATGCATCGAGGGCCATGACGGAGCGGGCGATGGCGACCGCCGAGGCCAATGGCGCGCGGGTGATGGCATTCGACGCGGCCGAGCACCAGGGGCTGCATCCCGAGCTGACGCCGTTCCTGCTGCTGGTGCCGCTGCAGTGGTTCACGGTGTATTCCGCCCTGCTGCGCGGCATCACCGACCTCGACGAACGCGTGTTCATGGGCCACCGCGTCCTGGCCACCGGTCCGGATGCCACCTGGCCCTGACCTCACGTCCACGAGCCTCGGAAGGAGCGACCCAGCGATGACCACCCAGATCCTGCCACCCATCACGGCGCTCGAGCCACTGCCCACGGAGCCGCGGCCCGGCCTCCTGCGAGCGCTCGGACAGCGAGCGGCCATCGAGGGGTTCGCCGCGGACGTGGTGCGACGCGGGCTCCGAGACGTGTATCTCCTGGGCAGCGGGGGCGGGCTGCTGACCCACGAGGGCGTGCAGTACCTGCTGGAGCGACGGGCGACCCGGTTCCCGACGTCCGCCCTCTCGGCCAACGAGTTCATCTATCGGGACCCGGCCAGGCTCGGCGAGGGCTCGCTCGCGGTCCTGGCATCGAACACCGGGACGACGCCCGAGGTGGTGGAGGCTGCCAGGTTCGCCAAGCAGCGTGGCGCGACGGTGGCGGCGGTCACCCGATACGCGGACACCCCGCTTTCGCAGGCCGCCGACGTCGCGTGGAGCTACGACGACGAGACGGGGGTGGGCGACCCCAAGGGCATCCAGCTCGCGATCCTGGGCCTCGCGCTGCTGCGCGAATCGGGGGACATGGATGCGGCCGAGCACGAGGCGCACATCCGGACGCTCGAGGCACTCCCGACGGCCCTCCTGGACGCCTGTCGCGAGACCGAGGGGCTCAACGCCACCATCGCGCACGAGCTGCGCGATGCCTCGATCATCTATGTCATCGGGGCAGGCCCCAACCACGGCACCGCCTACTGCCTCGCCATGTGCTACCTGCAGGAGATGCAGTGGAAGGACGCCGCGAGCTTCGATGCCGCGGAGTTCCTGCATGGTGCGATGGAGGTGGTGACCGAGGACACGCCGGTCATCCAGTTCCTGGGCGAGGAGGCCACGCGGCCCATCGACGAGCGGGCCAAGGCGTTCCTCCAGCGCTACACCCGCAAGGCCTTCCACATCGACTCGCGTGACCTGGCGCTGCCCGGGATCGCGCCCGACATGCGGCCGTTCGCCTCGCACTTCGCGCTCGATGCGGTCATGAGCCGGCTAGCCCAGCACTTCGAGGCCGCCACCGGCCACGACCTCCACAACCGGCGCTACATGTTCAAGGTGCCCTACTAGCCATGCAGCTCGCCGGCGTGGGCGACAACGTCGTCGACCGCTACCGCGACCTGGGCATGATGTTCCCGGGCGGCCAGGCGCTGAACGTCGCGGTCCACGCCGGGCGTGCCGGGGTCGAGACCGCCTACGTCGGTGCGGTGGGCGACGATCGCGCGGGTCGCCACGTCCTCGGGGTCCTGCGCGAGGAGGGCGTCGACACCTCGCACGTGCGTGTCGTGCCGGGCCCCAACGCGTACGCCAACGTGGGCCTGCGGGCCGGCAACCGCGAGTTCCTGGGGGGATCGGCCGGGGTCTCGCGGATCCGCCTGTCCGAGGACGACCTGGCGTTCCTGGGCGGGGCCCGGCTCATCCACAGCAGCGAATCGAGCTATCTCGAGGACCAGCTCGCGCTCCTGGCCGGCGTCGCGCCCCTGTCGTTCGACTTCTCGATCCGACGTGACCAGGAGTACCTGGAGCCGATCCTGCCGCACGTCGCGATCGCGGCATTCAGCCTCGCGGACCTGGATGACGACGAGGCATCGGCATTCATCGACCGCATCCACCGCGCCGGACCACGCGTCGTGATCGCCACGCGTGGCGCCTCGGACGCGATGCTCTCCGACACCCACCGTGTCTGGCGCCAGCCGGCGCTGCCGACACAGGTCGTCGACACCCTCGGCGCGGGCGATGCGTTCATCGCCCGCGTCCTCGTGGGGTCATCCGCGACGAGCCGTTCGACGTCTCGCTCGCGGCAGCCGCGCGCTCCGCGGCAACCACCTGCGCCTCGTACGGGGCCTTCGGCCACGGCATCGAGGACGTCCAGCCCGAGGCGATGACGACCGACGGCACGATCGTCTCGGGATCACCGGCCAGACCGTGAGGTCAGGAGGCAGAGGAGGGAACCCATGACATCACCCACCGGCAGGGGCCCGCGCGGTCGGGTCGTGCGCGGCCTGCTCGTCGCTGCGGCGCTCGTCGTCGCCGTCCTCCCCGCAGGATCCGTCACCACGGCCCAGGATGAGCTGGAGGGAACGATCAGCTTCCTCCACAAGTACGGCGACCCCCGTTACACGCCGTACTTCGACGAGGTGGTCGCCGCCTACGAGGCTGCCCATCCCAAGGTGACCATCGACGTCACCGCCGAGACCGACCAGGGCGTCAAGGACAAGCTGCGGGTGCTCGCGGCGTCGAACACGCTCCCCGACATCTACTTCTCCTGGGCCGGCGACTTCACCAAGAAGTTCGTCCGCGGCGGGCTGGCCAAGGACCTCACCGACGACGTGACCGGGGATTGGAAGGCAAGCTTCACCCCGGCCGCCCTGGATGCCTACACCTACGACGGCAAGCTCTACGGCGTCCCGATCACGCTCGACGCCAAGTACCTCGTCTACAACAAGCAGATGTTCCAGGACGCGGGCATCGCGGTGCCGACCACGCTCGAGGAGCTGCTGTCCGCGTGCGATGCGTTCAAGGCCGGTGGGGTCACGGACCCGATCGCGTTCGGCAACCAGTACGGCTGGCCGGCGATCCACTACATGACCCAGCTCAACGCCTACTCCGTGCCTCCCGAGACCCTGGCCGCCGACTATGACCCCGCTACCGGTGCGTTCACCGATCCGGGCTATCTGGCGGCGCTCCAGGCGTTCGCGGACATCAACAGCCACTGCCTGACCCCGGGCGCCAACGGCATCTCGCATGAGAACGCCCAGGCCAACTTCCTCACCGGCGCGTCCCCGATGCACTACATCGAGGCCGTCGAGTTCCAGGTCCTCACCGAGGCTGGCGGCGCGCCGGCCGAGATCGCGGCGAACTGGGACTTCATGAAGCTCCCGGCGCCCGCGGCTGCCGCCGGCGACACGGGCTCGCTGACGGGCGCACCGGATGGCTTCCTGGTGAACCCGAACTCGCAGCACCTCGACATCGCGGTCGACTTCCTGCAGTACCTCACCAGCCTCGAGAACGCGCAGAAGCTGACCCAGATGCTGGGCTGGCTGAGCCCGGTCATCGGGTCGGCGACCACCGACAACACGTTCCCGCAGAACGTGCGCGTGGTCGAGGACATCTCGACCGCGTCCAGCATGGCCATCTGGCTGGATACCGTGACCAACATCGACGTCGCGAACGCCTATCTGAACGGCGTGCAGGCGATGCTCGATGGGACCAAGGCACCCGCGGACGTGGTGGCCGATGTCCAGGCGGCCGCGGCCAGCGCCAAGGCCTCCACCACCGAGTAGCCAACGCTCGTGGGAGGCGGCATCCGCCGCCTCCCACCCAGCACCGCGACGGAGCCTGAAGCATGCCCGGAACCACGCGCATCGGCCGATGGTCGATGCTCCTGTGGGTCGCACCCGCGGTCGTGTTGCTGGCCGTCTTCGTGTACTACCCCGTCCTCGAGAACCTGCGCCTGAGCCTGTTCCGGTCGAGCCCGTTCACCAAGGAGACGTTCGTCGGGCTGGACAACTATCGGCAGCTGGTGGCCGATCCGGTCGCCTGGGGCGCCTTGTTCAACAACGTCGCGTACGCGGTCGTCTCGGTCGTCTGCCAGGTCTTTGGCGGGCTCGTGCTGGCTGCCGTCCTCGAGGAGCTGGTGCGGGGCCGGCTCAAGGGGATCCTGCGGACCATCTACTTCATCCCGGCGGTGCTGTCGCTCACGGTCGTCGGGCTCCTCTTCACGTTCGTCTACAACCCCCAGATCGGCCTCGTGAACGGGCTGCTGGACGCCCTGGGGCTCGATGGCCTCAAGCACTCCTGGCTGGGCGAGTCGGCCACGGCCATCTGGTCGATCATCGCCATGAGCCAGTGGCAGAACGTGGGATACCTGATGGTGCTGTTCATCGTCGCGATGCAGCGGATCCCGCGCGACCTGTATGAGTCCGCATACCTCGATGGGGCGTCGCGAGTCGCGGCCTTCCGGCACGTCACGGTGCCGCTCGTCCGACAGATGACGCTGCTGGCGACGATCATCACCATCTCGGGTGCGTTCCTCGTGCTCAACGAGGTGTGGGTCATGACCGCCGGCGGGCCCAACAACGCGAGCCATACCCTCGCGTCGTGGCTCTACAAGTCCGCCTTCTTCAACGACCAGTTCGGCTATGCCTCCGCCATCGCCGTGGTGATCTTCCTCATCACCATGACGGCCGCGATCGTCCAGCTGTTCCTGGCACGTGGCCGGGACATCCAGTACTGATGGCAACGACGACGGGCGACAGGACGTCGGTCACCGCCGCCCCAGCGCCCCGCCGACACTCCGGCTCCGGCGTCGGCTCGGCCATCAGCCGCGTGGTGGCCTGGGTCGTGCTGGTCGTGCTGGCCGTGGCCATCGTGTATCCCATGGCCTGGGCGGTCCTCAACGGGTTCAAGTCCAACCTCGAGCTGTTCGGCAACCCGTGGGGCCTGCCGTCGGAGCTGCGCTGGCAGAACTTCCAGCGGGCGTGGGACCTCGGTGTCGTGCGCTACCTGTTCAACAGCGTGCTCGTGACGGGGGTCTCCGTGGTCACGGTGATCCTGTTCAGCTCCATGGCCGCCTACGCCCTCACGCGGCATCGGATCCCGTTCGCGAACGCCATCACGTTGCTCACGCTCGGGGGGATGATGCTGGCCCCGGCGGTCGCGCTCATCCCGCTGTTCCGGCTGCTGCAGACGCTGGGCATCTTCAACACGTACTGGGCGCTCATCGTGCTGTACACGGCGTTCCGGATCCCGTTCACGGTCTTCCTCATCCGAGCCTACATGATCACGCTGTCCCGGGAGATGGAGGCCGCGGCCATCGTCGATGGGGCGAGCACGTGGCAGGTGTTCTGGTTGGTGGTCATGCCGCTGTGTCGCCCCATCATCGTGTCGGCGGCGCTGCTGCAGGCGCTGTTCGCGTGGAACGAGTTCGCGTTCGCGCTCGTGTTCATCAACGACACCGACCTCAAGACGCTCCCGGTCGGCCTGCTCCAGATGCAGGGCCGGCTGCTGACCGATTGGCCCGTGCTGTTCGCGGCGCTCGTCCTCGCCTCGATACCCATCATCGTCCTGTTCCTGCTCACCCAGCGACAGTTCATCCGGGGGCTCTCCGAGGGATCTGGAAGTAGGTCGAGCGCCCCGGGGCAGGCAGGCGTCGCATCCACGGCGCCCGCCCGGTAGCCTTGGATGACCCATGACACGTCGATCGCGCGCAGAGCACCCGACACTTGACGACGTCGCCCAGCACGCGGGCGTCTCGCGGGCCACGGCTGCCCGCGTCCTCGGGCGATACGGGGCCTCCAGCGAGGACGCCCGCACGCGCGTGCTCGCGGCCGCCGCCACGCTGCGGTACCGCCCGAACACGCTCGCGCGCGGCATCCGCTCCGGGAGCACCCGGACCATCGGCGTGGTCGTATCCGACATCCAGCTCGCCTTCTTCTCGCAGGCCGTCCGCGGCATCGCGGACACCGCGCATGCGGCAGGCTTCGAGGTCGTCCTCGCCAACACCGACGAGGACCTGGCGGCCGAGCGGGCAGCCGTCGGGGTGCTCCTCGACATGCGGGTCGACGGGATGCTGGTCGCGCCCTCGGACCCCACCGACATCGGCCATCTGCGGGAGGTTCGGGATCGCGGCGTGAGCGTGGTCCTGTTCGACCGAGCCGCCCCGGCCCTGGGCTGCGACGCGGTCGTGGTGGACAACGTGGACGCGGCACGCAACGCGGTGCGTCATCTCGTGCGGCTGGGGCACACCCGCGTGGCCATCCTGGTCGAGGCTGGCACGGCGATCCCGGCCGCGCAGCTGCGCGCGAGGCACCTCGCGTCGGACAGTGGGGTGACCAGCCGATTGCGCCAGCTTGGCTGGGCATCCGCACTGCGGGGGGCGGGACTCCCGGTGGCGGACGCCCTCGTGCTCCGCGCGCGCTATGACCGTGACGACGCGCGCCGCGTCACGGCCCGTGCCCTGGGGTCGAGCGTGCCACCGACCGCGATCGTCACGACCGACGAGACCATGACCCTGGGCGCCCTGGATGCCATCCGGGAGGGCGGGCTGTCGATGCCGGGCGACGTGTCCGTGGTGGGCTTCGACGACCTGCCCTGGACCACGCTCATCCAGCCCGCGCTCACCGTGGTCGCGCAACCGGTCCAGGAGATCGGCGCCTCCGCCGCGCGACGCCTGCTCGGGCGCATCGACGGCGACGCGGGACCACCCGAGACCGTCGTGCTCCGGACCCGCTTCGTCCTGCGCGGCTCCACCGGCCCATGCCCGCCGGACGCGAGCCGGATCGGCCTGGGCGGCGCCATGAACCCGGCGGGCTGACGCGCTATCGTTGCACCCGTTCCCACGGCCGACGGCCGCCCAGACCCCACCCTAGGTACCCATGTGACCGCCCTCAGCATGACCCTGTCGTGACGGCCCCCGAGGCCACCCCGCCCGCTCGACAGCGACGCACCAACTGGCTGGTCGAGACGGTCGTCACGGTCGTCCTGGCCATCGGCCTCTACCTCGTCATCCAGGCGCTGGTCGTCCAGACCTATCGGGTCGAGGGCCACTCCATGGACGATTCGCTGCACGACGGCCAGCACCTGCTCATCGACAAGCTGACGCCGCGCTTCGATGACTACAGCCGCGGTGACGTGGTGGTGCTCCACCCGCCCAACGAGCCCGAGGCCTCCACCCCCTACATCAAGCGCGTCATCGGGGTGGCGGGCGACCACCTGGAGATCCACGACGGCGGCGTGTGGATCGATGGGGTCGAGCTGGACGAGCCGTACGTG
The DNA here is from genome assembly GCA_046328155.1 of Chloroflexota bacterium. Lineage (GTDB taxonomy): Bacteria > Chloroflexota > Limnocylindria > Limnocylindrales > CSP1-4 > JAFMJV01. The sequence goes on along the minus strand of JAXLXC010000007.1, from coordinate 377 downwards.
GCGCCGGGCGCGATCACCGAGCCGAGCTTCGACGACGAGGCGAGCTGGGACGTCGGCCCGGGCGAGGTGTTCGTGATGGGCGACAACCGGGAGGACTCGCGCGACTCGCGCGAGTTCGGGGTGGTCCAGACGTCCGAGATCATCGGTCGGGCGTGGCTCCGGTTCTGGCCGCTCGATACCATCGGCATCCTCCAGACGCCCACGTATCCCGATCCCGTCGACACCCCGGACGCGAGCCAGGCCCCGTAGGGGTCACGGCCGGCGCCGACTCGGTCCGGTACCGCGACATCCGCGCCGGGCCGCCGCGCCACCGCCGGGGCCGAGGTGCCGCGCCGAGACCGGTCCCGCGCCGCGCCGGGCCGCGGTGCCGCGCCGCC
>JAXLXC010000069.1:0-7273 GCA_046328155.1 Chloroflexota bacterium | reverse complement strand
TAGCGGGGCCGCGTGGGGTCGATCTGGTCGCCCTGCCCATCCCGGACCCGGTCGGCGACGGCCGACCAGCCCGTCTCGTACCACACCCACCACGCGGGTGCCTCGGTGGTCAGGAGGTCCTGGACCTCGCCGTACAGCGTGGTCCGCTCGTCCTGGTCGAGCGTCTCGCGCGCCTCGGCGACCCGCCGGTCGACGCCCGAGGACTTGAAGCCGCCGGGGTTGAAGTCGGACGGACGGTCCTCGGAGGTCGCGTGATCGCTCTCGAACGCCTCGAGGTCGGCATCGGGGTCGGCGCCCAGGGCACGCAGCATGATCAGCGTGTCGAAGTCGTTGGGCCAGCGGATCTGCTGCAGCAGCCGGTCGCCGGTGACGTCCAGGTCCTCGATGGCCAGCTCGATGCCGCACTCGCGGAGCTGCCCGGCTGCCGCCTGCATCATCGCCAGCAGCGCCACCTGGCTGCCTCGCAGCGCCACCGAGGTGGACAGGCGCTGCCCGTCGCGGACCCGGATGCCATCCGAGCCCATCGTCCAGCCGGCCGAGTCAAGGCGCCGCTCGGCCCATGCCACGTCACGCCCGCGCCCCTTCGCCGGCCCCATGGCCCAGGAGCCTGCGGCGAGCGGCGTGTCGGCCACGATGGCCTCGCCGCCACCCACGCTCGCGGTGAGCCCGGGGGCATCGATGCACGCCACGAAGGCGGCCCGCGTCAGCGCGTCGGCGTACGGATGGCCCTTGCGGGTGTTGAACACGACGAGCCACGACGATTCGAGCGGGCGCAGCCCGGCGGTCGCCGGCCGGCCCGAGCCGTTGATGGCGTCGGCGAGCGCGTGGTCGATGCGTGGCACCCAGTCCACGTCGCCCGCCTGGAGCATCGTCACGGCGATCGACGTGTCCGCCACGGCCTGGAGCACGACACGACCGATGGACGGCGGGTCCGACTGCCCGGGCACGGGCTCCAGCACCATCCGCTCCCCAGGTGCCACGGAGATGACGCGGTAGGGTCCGGCGCCGAACGCGGGCACGAACCCGTCGAGCAGGCCGAGCGCCGCAGCGCGGCGGTCACGGCCCTCGCCGGTGAGGACCTGGCCCAGCGCCGCAACCCGGTCGAGGAGCGCGGCCGCGTAGGCGGCGGCGTCCACCTGCCCGGTCGAGTCGGTGAACGGGCCCAGGCGCGGCAGGGCCACCCCCGCCTGCGTCAGCATCGCCTCGAGGTCGGCCCGATGGTCGACCATCCGACAGCCATCCGGCGGCTGCTCCGTGAGGCAGTCGTCGGCACCCATCGCGCGGTAGACGGAGGTGACGAGGTCGTCGGGGGCGGTGGGGTCGAGCTCGCCCGCCGCGCTCACGATCGAGGTCGCGGCCCCATCGACTGCGGTCATGTCGAGCACGGGAGCGCGCGCGAGCACCTCCGCGAGGAGCGGCGAGAACGGCTGCTTCAGGTGCAGCGCCACCGCGGTCCCGTCCTTGGCGACCTCCGTGGACTCGAGGGCGGAGAAGGCCGTGCCGCACAGGTCGTTGCCCAGCTTGCAGGTCGGTGATCGCGCGAGGTCGAGGGACCCCGACACGTCGTCCGCGGTGACCGGACGACCGCTGGCAAAGCGGGCCCCGTCGAGCGCGAGGTCGATCGTCCAGGTCAACCCGTCCTTGGACACCGTGGGCAGCTTGGCCGCGAGGTCCGGCTGCGGCACCAGCTGGTCGTCCAGTCGGTACAGGCTCCGGTTGACCAGGTCGAGCGCGATGCCATCGGCCAGGTCCGTCGCGGGCGGCAGGAGGCTGTCGGGCAGCTCCGGGACCGCGATGACCAGCTCGTCCTGGCGCCGGGGCGCCTCCGACGGGGTCACCGTGGGCGGTGCCACGCTGGCATGCGCCGATGGGGGCGGCACGCTCGCGGTGGGCGGGGGCTCGTCCATGGACAGGCAGCCCGCCACCAGGGCGGGGACCAGGCACAGGGCCCCGGCCGCCCGCCATCGCGCGACGCTCATCCGGTCACTGCGGGCAGGGGGTCTCGGCGCCGGTCATGGGTCGCCATCGGAGCTCGGGTCGCCGGGCGGCCGTCGCCTCGTCCAGCCGACGCACGGGCGTCGTGAGTGGCGCCTCGTGGAGCAGCTCGGGTCGCTCGTGGGCCTCGAGAGCCACGGCCAGCAGCGCCTCCGCGAAGGCGTCCAGGTCCTCGAGCGTCTCGGTCTCGGTGGGCTCCACGAGCAGGCACTCCTCCACGATGAGCGGGAAGTAGATCGTGGGCGGGTGGAACCCGTGGTCGATGAGCCGCTTGGCGACGTCGAGGGTGCGCACCCCGGTCTCCTCGCGCAGCCGTCGGCCGGACGCCACGAACTCGTGCTTGCAGGGCCCCGGGTACGGCAGCTCCCACGCCTCGCCCACCCGCTGGCGCAGGTAGTTCGCGGCGAGCACCGCGTCCTCGCTGACGCGTCGCAGCCCCGCACCGCCATGCGTCCGGATGTATGCGTATGCACGGACCAGGACGCCCAGGCTGCCCTGGTAGGCGCGCATCCGGCCGATCGTCCCGGGTCGCTCCCCTGGCCGCTCGAGCCGGAAGCTGCCGTCGTCCTCGCGCACCACGAGCGGCTCGGGGAGGTACGCCGCGAGGTGCTCGGCAACGGCCACGGGGCCGGCACCGGGCCCACCACCGCCGTGCGGCGTGGAGAACGTCTTGTGGGTGTTGAAGTGCATCACGTCGAACCCGGCCGCGCCAGGTCGGAAGCGACCCAGGATGGCGTTCATGTTCGCGCCATCCATATAGGCCAGCCCGCCCGCGGCATGGGTCGCCTCGAGCACCTCGGTGATGCGTCGCTCGAACAGCCCCAGCGTGGACGGGTTGGTGAGCATCACCGCGGCGGTCCGCGGCCCCAGCGCCGCCCGCAGCGCGTCCACGTCCACGCCGCCGTCCGCGGCGGACGGGATGGTCACCGTCCGGAAGCCCGCCATGGACGCGGTCGCCGGGTTGGTGCCGTGGGACGAGTCGGGCACGATGACCTCGTCCCGCGCCACGTCGCCTCGGGCGCGGTGATATGCCCGGATGACCAGGATTCCGGTCAGCTCGCCGTGGGCACCCGCGGCGGGCTGGAGGGTGGTCGCGTGCATCCCGCCGATCTCGGCGAGCATCGCCTGGAGCTCCCACATCAGCTGGAGCGTGCCCTGCGCGAGCGCGTCGGGTGCCAGCGGGTGGAGCCGCGCGAAGCCGGGCAGCCGGGCGGCCGCCTCGTTGATGCGGGGGTTGTGCTTCATGGTGCACGAGCCCAGCGGGTAGAACCCGCCGTCCACCGAGTGGTTGAGATGCGACAGGTTGGTGAAGTGGCGCATCACCTGCGGCTCGGACAGCTCGGGCAGGCCGGCGGGCGCCGCACGCAGCTGGTCCGTCGGGATGCCCTCCAGCGCGTCCGCGGGCGCGTGGGGCACCTGGTCGGTGCGCCGGCCCGGCACCGAGAGCTCGGCCATGGTGGGCTGGAGCTCGGCGCCCACGGAGCGGCGGGGGCCCAGCGTGCCGCCATCGCGGGGGCGCTGGTCCAGGCCCACGTCCATGGGCCGCTCCGCGAGGCTCATGCCGCCACCGCCGAGCGTGCCGCGAGCGCCGCCACCAGTCGGTCGATGTCCTGGTCGGTGGTCAGCTCCGTGGCGGCGAGCAGCAGCGAATCGGCCAGCGCCGGGTCATCCGGGTACCACCGGGCGAGCGGCAGCCCGGCCAGCACGCCCGCGTCCAGGAGGCCCGCGTGGGTCGCCTCGGCGTCCGGCACCCGCACCGCGAACTCGTTGAGGTACGGGGCCGTGTGGACCCGCGGCACGCCCGCCGCCGCGAGTGCCCGCTCCAGGCGGCGTGCCGCGGCCGCGCCGATCCGGGCCACGTCGGCGAGGCCGTGCAGCCCCAGGGTGGCGATGTATACCGTTGCAGCCAGGGCGCATAGCGCCTGGTTGGTGCAGATGTTGCTGGCGGCCCGCTCGCGACGGATGTCCTGCTCGGCGCGCGCAGGGTCATGACATAGGCGCGGCGGCCATCCACGTCCGTGGTGCGCCCCACCAGGCGTCCCGGGATCTGCCGGGTGAGCGGCTCGGTGGTCGCCAGGATGCCCACGTACGGCCCGCCGTACTGGGGCGCGATGCCCAGCGGCTGCCCCTCGCCGGCCGCGATGTCCGCGCCGTACTCCCCTGGTGGCGCGAGGACCGCGAGGCTGACCGGCTCCACCACGGCCACGAACAGGGCGCCCGCGGCGTGCGCGAGGTCGGCGGCTGCGCGCATCGGCTCCAGGACGCCGAACGCGTTGGGCTGGCCCAGCAGGACCCCGGCGACCGGGCGGTCGGCGTCGGCCAGGGCGGCCTCCAGCGCCTCCAGGTCGGTGGTGCCATCGGGCAGCGTGGGCAGCTCCTCGAGCGTGTGGACGTCGTCGCCCAGGTAGGTCCGGGTGGCGTCGAGGTAGTGGCGGTGGATCGCCCGGCTGGCCAGCACGCGGGTGCGACCCGTGGCCCGGATGGCCATGAGCGCCGCCTCGGCCGTCGCGGTGGCGCCGTCGTAGTGCGATGCGGAGACCACGGGCAGCCCGGTCAGCTCCGCGAGCAGCGACTGGTACTCCCAGATCGTCTGGAGCGTGCCTTGGCTGATCTCCGGCTGGTAGGGCGTGTAGGCGGTCGCGAACTCGCCCCGGCTGATGATGGCGTCGACGGTGGCCGGGATGTGGTGGTTGTACACCCCTGCGCCCAGGAACGAGACCAGGTCGACGCGGTTGCGGCCCGCGAGGTCGGCCATGCGCCGCTGGACCACCAGCTCGGGCTCCGGGTCGGGCAGGTCGAGGCCGGTCGCCCGGACGGTCGCCGGGATGTCCTCGAACAAGGCGTCGACCGAGTCGATGCCCAGCGCCACGAGCATCCGCTCGCGGTCCCCCGTCGTGTGGGGCTGGTAGGCCATCTGGTCGTCAGCCGCCGATGAGCGCGCGATACCCGTCGGCGTCGCGGAGCAGCTCGGACTCGGACGGGTCGGCGAGCCGCAGGCGGATGAGCCAGCCGCCCTCGTAGGGCGCCTCGTTGACCAGCTGGGGCGCACCGGCGAGCTCGCCGTTGACCGCGATGACCTCGCCGCTCACGGGCGAGTAGAGGTCGCTCGCGGTCTTGACGGACTCGATGACCCCGAAGGTCTCGCCACGCGTCAGCGTCCGGCCGACGGCGGGCAGCTCCACGAACACGACGTCACCCAGCTCGTCGGCGGCGTACCGGGTGATGCCCACGAGCCCCTCGCCGCCCTCCGGGCGCAACCACTCGTGGTCGTCGCTGTAGCGCAGGTCGCTGGGCACATCCACGAGCGGCGTCTCCTCTGGTCAGGCGTCGATGACGGCGGCCGGTGTCAGCCGGTCGGTCGGGGTCGGCGATGGAACGGCAGCTCGACGACCTCGGCGGTGGGTGTGGAGCTCCGGATGCCGATGCGCACCATGGTACCGGGGGTCGCGAGGGAGGGCGGCACGTAGCCCATGGCGATGGCCGTGCCGAGCGTGGGGCTGTGCGAGCCGCTGGTCACGATGCCGTTGGGCTCCCCGGGCGCGCCGGGCGTGGCGTCCGGGGCCAGGATGGGGTAGCCGTGACGGGCGATGCCGGGCTCCCGGAGCACGAGACCCACGAGCAGGCGTCGGGGCCCGGCCTCGTGCGCCGCCAGGAGCGCGTCGCGGCCCACGAAGCCACCCGGCTTGTCCAGCTTGACCACCCGGCCCAGACGTGCCTCGTCGGGGTGGGTGTCCAGGTCCAGCTCGTTGCCGTACAGCGGCATGCCCGCCTCGAGACGCAGGGTGTCGCGGGCGCCGAGACCGACCGGCAGCAGCGCGCCCGCCGGCGCGGACCCCAGCACGGCGCGCCAGGTGGGCACCGCGTCCTGGTTGGCCACGAACAGCTCGAAGCCGTCCTCGCCGGTGTAGCCGGTCCGGGCGACCCACGCCGGGACGCCGGCGACGTGCGCCTCGAGGCCCGCGTAGTAGCGCAGCTCCCCGATGGGCGCGTCCACCAGGGCCGCCAGGAGCTCCAGGGCGCGTGGCCCCTGGACGGCGATGAGCGCGGTCCGTCCGAGGCGTCGTCGACCGTCGCGTCGAACCCCCGGGCCCGCGTGGCGAGCCCCGCCGCGACTGCGGCGTTGGAGGCGTTGGGCACCACCAGGAACCGCTCGGGCGCGGTGCGATACACGATGAGGTCGTCGATGACGCCCCCGTCGGGGGCGCACAGGAGCGAGTACTGGGCACGACCCACGGCGAGCGTGCGTGGGTCGCTGACCAGCGCATGGGCCAGCGCGTCCCCCGCCCCCGGACCGGCGACCCAGACCTCGCCCATGTGGGACAGGTCGAACAGGCCCGCCGATGCCCGCACCTGGCGGTGCTCCTCGACGATGCCGGAGTACTGGACCGGCAGCTCCCAGCCGGAGAAGTCGATGAGCCGTCCGCCCAGGGCCACGTGCTCCTCGAACAGGGGCGTGCGTCGAGGCTGGGCGGTCATGGGCTCAGGCCTCGTCGGCGAGGGGCAGGGCGCGCGCCACCACCTCGCGCTCGGTCGGGAACGTCATGAGCGTGGAGGCGTCGTCCGTGCGCACCCAGCGGACCTCGTCGAACTCGTGGTCGTGGAGCTTCAGGTCCCCGCCCACCGCCTCCATGAGGTAGTAGTGGACCGTCTTGTGGATCCGCGTCCCCGACTGCACGAAGTAGTACTCGATGGGGCCGATGGGCGCGAGGATGCGCACCTGGAGTCCCGTCTCCTCCTCCACCTCGCGAAGCGCGGTCTGCTCGATGGTCTCGCCGCCGTTGGGGGTCCCCTTGGGCAGGGACCAGGTCATGCCGTCACGCTCGCGCCGTCGACGACCGAGGACCAACTCGGTGCCCGACGCGCCCTGTCGGAGGACGACACCGCCAGCGGAGGTGGCGCGGGCGGAGGGCATCCGCCGTCTGCCTTGGTCCGTCAGCCTCGCCATGGGGTCGCGGCCCCGCGCGGGTCGCGGAGGCGGGAGCGCGGCGGGTTCCAGCGGGTGTGGTCAGGGGTCACCAGGACGGGGCTTCGATGCGGACGCTGGGCGACGGTCCCCACCGCCGAGCGGGCGGCGAGCCGGATCGCGCGCACGGGCTGCGTGGCAGCCGCCGCGCGCATCGCCTGACCCTGCTGGGAACGCACCGGGAAGAGCCGCAGCAGCCCCGATCGCGGGTCGCGCTGGTGGTTCCCGGGAAGCACGAACCGTGCCCCGGTCCCGCGTCGGATGCCCACCTCGTGCTGCATCCCCGGATGGTACCCGAGCGGCGTCGGGGACGCG
>JAXLXC010000068.1:0-7619 GCA_046328155.1 Chloroflexota bacterium | reverse complement strand
GCCGCCCAGGGCACGATGAGCGCCCAGCGCACCAGCCGCCGGCCCGGGAACGCGGCGTTGAGCAGCGCCGCCAGCGCCAGCGCGATGAAGATGGTCACCCCGACGACCACCACCACCCACACGAGCGTCCGGGCGACGATCCCAAACAGCTCGGGGTTCGCGAACAGCGTGCGGAAGTTGTCGAGGCCTGCGAAGCCGCGGCTGATCCCCGACATGCTGATGTCCTCGAGGGACGCACGCACCATGTCGAGGGCCGGCCAGAGCACGACCCCGAAGATGAGCAGCAGCGCCGGGCCGATCCAGGGCAGTGCGCCCAGTCTCGGCATCCGGCGCGGGGCGCCCCGTCGCCCAGCTGTCGTGGGGGAGACCTGTTGCGCCACAGGCGGTTCCGTCAGGTATCAGCGACCCGCGATGCGGTGCGGGGGCCCGGGTCGAGCGACCGGGGCCCCCGCGTGACGCTCAGGGCGCCGTGGAGGGACCAGCCGTGGCCTCGGCCGTGGCCGCAGCCTGGATCTGGTCGAGCACCTGCTGCTTGTCCGTGCCGGACAACGCCGTGCCGATGGTCTGCTGGACGGCGGTCTGGACCGCCGGCCATGACGCCTGGTCGCTGGGATAGAAGATCGCCGACGGGAGGGCCGCGATGAACGGCGCCAGGGCCTCGTCGGAGGACATGGCCTCGCCAGCCGACTTGGTGGCCGGCAGGAACGTGCCCGCCGCCTTCAGGAAGCCAGCGTAGTTGTCCGCCTGGAAGAGGTAGTCCATGAACTTCTGGACGGCCTCCTGGTTGCCTTCCTTCTTGAAGCCGAAGAAGTAGTCCTGGACGCCCAGCGTGACGCTCTCCTTGCCGTCGTTGTGCGGGAAGGGTGCCACGCCGAAGTTCACGGTCGAGCCCTGCTCGGCCAGGATGCCCGGATAGAAGACGGCGCCGTTGACCATCGCCGCCACGCCCTGGGCGAAGAGCGGCCAGGCGCCCGACGTCCGGTCGGTGGTGCCGGGATTGGGCTGGGTGCAGCCCTTGTCCACCAGCTGCTGGAGGTAGTTCAGCGTCTCCACGTTCTCGGCGCTGTCGATGACCCACTGGCCATCCTTGAAGTAGCCGCCGCCGTTGCCCCCGGCCCAGATGAGGAACTCGGCCTGCGCCTCCTCCTTGCCCAGCGGGATGGCGATGGGGATGATCCCCGGCTGCGTGGACTTGATCTTGTCGCACGCGTCGAGCAGCTCGCTCCAGGTCGCCGGCGGCGCCGCGATGCCCGCCTTGTCCAGGATGTCCTTGTTGTAGAAGAACAGCCGGTCGCTGGCCAGGTCCGCCACCGCGTACTCGGTGCCGTCGTACATGGAGTTGTCGCGGAAGGTCTGGATGAAGTCGTTGAGGACATCCGGCGAGACGATCTGGTCGGCCGTGTACAACAGCCCGTCCGCCGCGAAGTTGGCGAAGTAGTTGAGGTTCATGATGTCGGGCGGATCGCCCGACGAGACGCGCGTGTTCAACACGTCGTAGATGTCGTTCCAGGACACGACCTGGACGTTCACCGTGATGTCCGGGTTCGCCTCGTGGAAGCTGGCGGCCAGCGCATCGAAGTACGGCTGCATCTGGTCCGAGTAGCCGGACTGGATCATCTCGATGGTGGTGCCCTGCGCCGCGACGGGGGCGACCGTCCCGAGCGCGAGCAGACCGGTTGCCCCCAGCGCCACCAGGCGCGTCGTACGTGTGGTCGGCATGAGCGCGACCTCCTCTCTGTGGACCCGCCGTCCTGCCCCCCAGGCGGATCGTCGACCTCCACGATGACGCATCGGCGAGGCCTCTGCCAGCCCCGTATGCAGGCCGGCCGGGACAGCCGACGACCCGCCCCGGGGACCGGGACGGGTCGTCGTTGGTGGCGTGGCATGGGCGGCTCGCGCCGCCCGGTCGGTCAGGCCGGGGCCTTGGCCTGGTGCCGCTGCATGGCAGCCTTGCGGGACAGGTTGACGCGACCCTGGCGGTCGATCTCGGTCACCACGACCATGATCTCGTCACCGACCTGGACGACATCCTCGACGGTGGGCACGTGGTAGTCGGCGAGCTCGCCGATGCGCACGAGGCCCTCCTTGCCGGGCAGGATCTCCACGAAGGCGCCGAAGCCCATGATTCGCGTGACCTTGCCCAGATACAGGGCGCCAATCTCCACCTCGCGGGTGATCGACTCGATCCACGCGATGGCCTTCTTGGAGGCCTCGCCATCGGCCGCGGCCACCTCGACGGTGCCGTCGTCCTCGACGTTGATCTCCGTGCCGGTCTCTTCCTGGATCTTGCGGATGGTCGCGCCACCCTTGCCGATGATGTCCCGGATCTTCTCGGGGTTGATGTGGATGGTGGTGATGCGCGGGGCGAACTCGCTCATCTCGCCACGTGGCGCGGGCACGACCTCGAGCATCTTGTCGAGGATGGTCAGGCGTGCGACGCGCGCCTTCTCGAGACCGGTCCGGATGATCGCCTCGTTGATGCCCTGGACCTTGATGTCCATCTGGAGCGCCGTGATGCCATCGCGCGTGCCGGTGACCTTGAAGTCCATGTCACCAAACGCATCCTCCTTGCCGAGGATGTCCGTGAGCACCGCGAAGCGGTCGCCCTCGGTCACGAGGCCCATCGCCGCACCGGCGACCGGCGCCTTGATGGGCACGCCGGCGTCCATCAGCGCCAGGGTCGAGCCGCAGGTGGACGCCATGGAGGTCGAGCCGTTGGAGGTCACGCACTCCGACACGAGCCGGATGACGTACGGGAACTCCTCGTGGCTGGGGAGCACTGGCACGAGGGCCCGCTCGGCGAGCGCACCGTGGCCGATCTCGCGGCGGCCGGGACCCCGCATCGGCTTGTTCTCGCCGGTGCTGTAGGGCGGCATGTTGTAGTGGTGGAGGTAGCGCTTCGACTCCTCGGGGCCGATGGTGTCGATCCGCTGGACGTCGCTGCTGGGCCCCAGCGTGGCCACGGTGAGCGCCTGGGTGTCGCCACGCGTGAACAGGCCCGAGCCATGGGCACGGGGGACGAGGCCCACCTCGACCGAGATGGGTCGGATGGTGTCCGTGTCCCGGCCGTCCATGCGGATGCCCTCCGCGAGCACCAGCTCGCGGACCACCTTCTTGTGGACGAGGCCCGTGAGGCCCTTCGACAGCCCCGAGTCGATCTTGGCGGCCTCGAGCGCGGCGTCGGCGGCGTCCTTGTCGCCCGAGACGCGCGACCGGATGGACGCCGCGATGGCCTCCTTGAGCGCCTTGACCCGGACCGGCACGTCGCCGATGAGACGGATGAGCAGCGCGGCGGTCGCCTCCGCATCCGGCAGCGCCCGGTGGGTGGGCTCGGGCAGCGAGAAGAAGCGGCACACGTCGGCGAGCTTGTAGACGCCCAGGTCCGGGTACGCCTCGCGCGCCAGGGTGAGCGTGTCGAGATATCGACCCTGCTCCACCTTGGTCGCGGCGATCGCGTTGACGAACGACAGGTCGAAGCCCACGTTGTGTCCGACCAGCAGCGCGTCGCCGGCGAACTTCAGGAGGTCCGCGACGGCCTTGTCAGCGGCCGGTGCGCCCTTGACGTCCTTGTCCGTGATGCCGTGGAGCTGGTTGCCCACGATGGGCTTGCCCGGGTCGACGAGGGTCGACCAGCGCTCGGTGACGGCACCCTTCTCCACCTTGACCGCGCCGATCTCGACGATGCGCCCGAGCTTGGGGTCGACGCTCGTGGTCTCGAGGTCGAACACCACGAACGGGCGGCCCGCGGCGGCGGCGTCCACGAAGTCGAGCACCGAGTCGGTGCTGGGCTCGAGGAACGGCGTGCGCTTGGCCTTGCCGACCTGCGCGCGCAGCTGCTCCTGGAGGTCGATGAGCGGCTGGAGCGAGCGGTGGCCGAACAGGATGGCCTCGGCCATCACGTCCTCGGTCAGCAGCTTGGCGCCGGCCTCGACCATCATGATCGCGTCGCGGGTGCCCGAGACGACCAGGTCGAGCTCCGACTCCTTGAGGTCCTCGAAGGTGGGGTTGATGACGAACTGGCCACCGATGCGACCCACCCGGACCGCGCCCACGGGGCCCAGGAACGGGATCTCGCTGATGGTCAGCGCGGCGGACGCCGCGACCGTGCCCAGCACATCGGGGTCGTTCTCGCGGTCCGTGGAGAGCACGGTCAGGACGATCTGGACGTCGTCCTTGTAGCCCTCGGGGAACAGCGGCCGGATGGGTCGGTCCGTCAGGCGGGCCGCCAGGATGGCCGCCTCCGACGGGCGCGCCTCGCGCTTGATGAAGCCGCCCGGGATCTTGCCCGCGGCGTACATCCGCTCCTCGAAGTCGACCGTGAGCGGGAAGAAGTCCAGCCCGGGGCGGGGTTCGGAGCGGTTGGCCGTGCCCAGCACGACGGTGTCACCGTAGCGCACGGTGACGGAGCCCCCAGCCAGTCGGGCGAGCCTGCCCGTCTCGATGGTGAGGGTGCGACCGCCGAACTCGGCGGTCAGGGTGGTTACCGGCATGTGTCCTCCACGCGGAGGGATGACGGACCCTGTTCCACGGCTGCCCGTGAGCCACCCGTCACACGACGGGCCTCACCGGCCGTTCTGTCAGCGTGATCGCGCGACGGTCCGATACATCGCCGTCGCGAGGCGGTGCGCTAGCGGCGCAGCCCCAGCCGGCTGATGACGGCGCGATACCTGGCGTTGTCCTTGCGCATGAGATACGCGAGGAGTCGGCGACGCTGGCCAACGAGCTTGAGCAGGCCGCGCCGCGAGTGATGATCCTTCGGGAAGGCCCGCAGATGCTCCGTGAGACCGGTGATTCGCTCCGTCAGCAGAGCGATCTGGACCTCCGGGGAGCCGGTGTCACCCTCGTGGGTGGCATGCTCCGTGATGACGCCTTCCTTCGTTTCCCGCGTGAGCGGCACAGAGTCCTCCAACCATCCATTCCTGTTTGTTCCGCGGGAGTGTAGCACGGACGTTCGGAAGGGAGCCCGCGCGCGTCCCTGAGCCCCACTGTGTCGGTCGCCATCACCACGCAACCATGCGACAGGCGGCTGGGGGTCAGCCCGAGCCGGGGCTTCGGCCGTCCCACTCGGGCAGCCCGTCGATCGGCTCGTCACCGGCAGACCAGTCATCGAAGTCGACCCATCGGTCACCGTCGTCCCGGATCGCGGGCTGGGGCGGCCAGGTCGCTGGCAGCGACAGCGCGACGCGCGTCGTGCGCTGGCGCGCCCAGTCGAGGGCCGCGTCGAGCGTCTCGAACTCACGGAAGCTGCACTCCAGGAGTCCAGCGGACGTGCCCTCCATGTCCCACGTGACCACATATCTGGTGGCGGTGACCAGTCCCGACGGAACCTCGCCGACCGGCTCCGCAGGCACCACCCAGCCACCCGCGGGTGGCACGAAGCCGGCCGGGAGCCGCCAACCGCCCAAGGGTTCCGGGACATCCTCGTCCCACTCGAACCGCACATGGGCCTCACCTTCACGCGCCCCGTCGAGTGCCCGCTCGACGGATGCAGGCGTCGCGCTCGAGTCCCCCAGGCGCGCCACGAACTGCGCTCGGCTCACGCCATCTCGCGCATCGCTTGGCTGGGCCTGCACGTCCAACACGACCGCGCCGTCATCGCGCACCGTCGCCGAGCCGAGGGCAACCTCACCGGGCAGCATCGGATCCTGGTCGGGTGGGATGGACCCGCCACCGCTGCCCAGGACCGCGGCAGTGTCGTCCGCGTCGTCAGGGTCCGCGCGATGCCACGAGGCCTTGACCGCATAGGCACCCGGCGGCGGGAGCACGACGGGGCCGTTCGGGGTCAGCATCCATCGGCCGCCCGCGTCGCAGGCGACGGTCCCGGTCACCGCATACCGCCGCCCCAGCAGCCGCTCGGCCGCCGCGAGGTTGCCCGAGGCCACGGCCGCGCGGACCCGCGAGCTCGAGACGGGCTCCCCATCGACCTCGAGGGTGTCGACCTCCACCAGCCGGAAGCCGTCCCGGGCGGCCAGCCGGCGCACGGTGTCCACGGTGCCCTGCCGATCGCGGCCGAACGCGGACTCATGGGACATCACGAGACCCACGAGGTCCCGGCCGCGCGCCAGCCGCTCCAGGAACTGCTCGGCGGTCTGGGCCCGGAACGCCTCGTCGAACCGCTGGACCACGATGGCCTGGGCGCCGGCGTCCGCGATGCGCGCGAGCTTCTCGAGCGGGTCGCAGATGAGGTCGGGGGCACGTCCCGTGATGACGGCCTGGGGGTGTGGGTCGAAGGTGACGGCCACGGGCGCCGCGCCCAGGTCGGCCGCGAGGTCCCGCAGCCGCTCCAGGACGTGGGCATGCCCCAGATGGACCCCATCGAACACGCCGACCGTCGCCACGAACCGAAGCCCTGGGCGCAGGTGGTCGATGTCGTCGACGACGAGGACCATGACTGGCTCAGTGCTCGGTGGCGGACCCGAGGGCGCCCGGGTCGAGGAGGACCTTCTCCGGGTGGAGCCTGCCGGCCGACACGTGCGCCATCGCCGCGATCCGCCCATCCGGAGCCAGCACCCGCACCTGGTCGCCTGGCCCGGGCGTCGGCAGCGAGACCCCACGGGCTCGCACCACCTGGCCGCGCAGCAGTGCCGCGAGGTCCGCTGGGTCCACGCTGACCGCAGGCCAGGCGTCGAGGCCCGCGTCCACGGGGAGCAGCAGCTCCCCGACCCTCCCCTCGGACAGGATCTCGCGTACGCGGTCGAGCGGCTGGGCCATCTCCCGGCGGAACGGGCCGCTGGCGGTGCGCACGAGCGCACCGAGATAGGCGCCGGTCCCCAACGCATCGCCCGCGTCGCGTGCCAGCGCGCGGACGTAGGTGCCCGCCGAGCAGCGCAGGTCCACCGTTGCGGCCGGCCGATCGGGGTCGCGGTCGTCCCATTCGACCACCGCGATCTCGTGGAACGTGACGATGCGCGGCTTGAGCTCGGGCGTCACGCCATGACGCGCCAGCTCGTAGGCGTGGCGCCCCGCGATGCGCACCGCGGAGTAGTCGGGCGGTCGCTGCTCGATGGTGCCCACGAAGCCCGCCAGCACGGCCTCGACGGCCTCGCGGCTGGGGGCAAGGCCCTCGGAGGGCGTCAGCTCGCCGTCCAGGTCGTCGGTGGTCGAGCGTGCGCCGAACACCATCACCGCGCGATACGCCTTGTCGTCCCGGAGGTGGTACTCGACCATCCGGGTCCCCTGGCCCAGGAACACGGGCAGGACCCCAGCAGCGAATGGGTCGAGGGTCCCGCCGTGCCCCACCCGACGAGCACCCGATAGCCGACGCACGATGGCCACGACGTCATGCGACGTCGGCCCCACCGGCTTGTCCACGACCAGGATCCCGTCGATGGCCAGGCGCGGTCGGCGCTCCCGCGTCGGCGTGGCTCCCCCGGCCATGTCAGCGAGCCCCCCGACCATCGATGAGGTCGCTGGCCCGGGCGAGCACGGCCTGCCGCGCCTGTTCGATGGGCAACTGCACGGTTGCCCCGGCGGCACGTGGATGCCCTCCCCCACCGAACGTGCTGGTGAGCTCGATCGCATCCACGCCGCCGTCACGAGTCCGGGTGCTGATTCGGGTCGTGTCGCCCTGGTCGCGGAACAGGATCGCCACCTCCGCGGTCGCGGACTGGGCGAGGAGG
>JAXLXC010000067.1:0-7644 GCA_046328155.1 Chloroflexota bacterium | reverse complement strand
CTCGCCGTCCTCGGACGACGCCATGCCATGGTCCAGGGCCTGCCACGGGACCGACCGGTGCTCCTCCAGCATGGTCAGACGCATCCCCGCGTCCAGCAGCGCCGTCACGATCTCGCCCAGGCCGTGGTTCCAGGACCACGTGACCGTGTGCTCGAACTGGACGTCGGTGGTCACGTAGGTCCCCGGCTCGTCGAAGGCGACCGCGCCCGCCTCCTCGAAGTACGGGTACTCGACCGCGATGAGCCCGTCCGCCCGCTGCTCATCCAGCGTCCACATCATGGGGTGGCCCTCGCGCAGGAACAGCCGGCCATCAGGTCGGAGCAGGCTCGCCACCACCTCCGCCCAGCGCCCGATGTCCGGCAGCCAGCACAGGGCACCGACGCCCGTGTAGACCAGGTCGAAGGCCTCGGCCGGGAGGACGCTCGGGGCGTCGTACAGCTCCGCCTCGACGAAGTCGACATCAGCCCCGGCCAGGGCGGTCAGGCGCCGTGCCTCCGCGAGCGATGCGGGCGAGAAGTCGAGACCCGTCATGCGCGCGCCGAGTCGGGCCAGCGAGACCGTGTCCGTGCCGATGTGACACTGGAGATGGACGCCCCGGAGGCCGGTGACGTCGCCCAGGCGCGGCAGGTCGAAGCGCACCACGTCCGAGATGTGGCCCGGGTCCGCCGCGAAGCGCTCGAAGGCGTACTCGGGCGAGGCCGCGTGCGCAGGCGCCAGCTCGTCCCAGCTCAGCCGATTGATGCGGCGCTGCTCATCGAGGGGCATCCGCCAACGATGGCACGCGCGCGCCGGCGGCGTCGGGCCGGCTGCGTCTGCCGGCTCTGGCACCCCATCGAGCCATGAGCAAGCCCTGCGGGCGAGACGATGTCGATGCCGTCCCGGGGGACGCGCAAAGCCCATACCCGGACCGGAAAAGGGGGATTGGAGCGGGAGACGAGGCTCGAACTCGCGACATCAACCTTGGGAAGGTTGCACTCTACCAACTGAGTTACTCCCGCTCAGCCGCCCGATGGTAGCACGCGACCTGTCACGGGCAACGCGAGCGTCGGTGGCGCCGCGCTCCAGCTGCCGGGCTGGATGGCCGGATTCGCACCAGCTGGGAGTGGCTCGGCGTCTGGCCGACGTCAACTCCTGGGGCCGACCGGACCTCCCAGAGTACCGAGCCGGAACCCAGCGTCACACATGCTGGCCACGAGGCGTCCTGTGTCAGGGATGTCACCAGCCACCCGGACAGGGCCGCCCACGGGGGTCACGAGGGGCGCGGGGCGACGATGCAAGGGGCACAAGGCTGGGTCGGTCGGCGGATGGGAGCTTGGCCCGGTGGCACACGATGACGTGGGTCGATTCGGCTGGTTCTCCTCGGCGGTGCGTCGCCATGATCGCGGGGGGAGCTCTCGTCGCGACCATGGCAGTCGGCTCCGTCGCCGTCGCCGCACCGCCCGGCCAGGGCGAGCCCGCCTGCGCGGTCGCACCCGCGGGGCCGCCAGCCGCCGGTCGGGCGCCCGGCACCAGCCCGCCTCCGGAACCGGCCGGCACCGGCAGGGTCGAGGAGCTGGGCGGCGCCTGGGCTCCGATCGCCCGATCGCCGTTCGCGACCGACGTCGGCATCAGCGTCTGGGCCGGCGACCGCATGGTCTCCGTCGTCCCCGGCAGCAGGGAGGCCGCCGCCTATCACCCCGCAACCGACGCCTGGGCCGACCTGCCGCCGTCGCCGGTGGCGTTCCTCCCGGGGCCCGAGGCAGTCTGGACGGGCAGCGTCCTCGTGATCGTCGGCCGCGACCCCTCGGAGTCCCTGCGCGCGGTGGCGACCGACCGCGGGGGAACCTGGGGACGGCTCCCCGACCCGCCCATCGGCGGCGTGCCGGTCGACTCCACGTGGACCGGCACCAGCATCGTCGTCGTGACCGACGGGACGGTCATCGAGGACGGGCCGGCCATCGCCCCGGGCGCGGCCGCGTACGACCTCGGGCGCGGGCTGTGGTGCGAGATCGAGCGGCCGCCGGTGCCGGGACGAGTCGACCTCGTCTGGACCGGCGAGGCGCTGCTCGCGTTCGGGTCGCCCTGGCCGGCCGCCGGCCCGCTGGAGATGAGCCGGTACGACGCCCCGAGCGGCACGTGGTCCGATGCCGTCCCGACGCCCCTCCGAGGCGGCGGCGGCCTGCCGGTCGACGGCCGGGTCCTGTTCCTGGGTGGCAATCCTGGCGAGACCGGCACGTGGGACGCATGGTACGTCCCCTCCACGGACGGCTGGCAGGCGATCGACACGGCATGTCCGGCTCGCACGGACGGCCGCATCTGGACGGGGTCGCTCGTGATCGACGACGCCCACGCGTATGACCCCTCCACGGGGGACTGGCCTCACCATGCCCCGGGCCCCTGGCGGCATCCTCCGCGGCTCGACCCTGGTGTTCACGGGCGACGAGCTCATCCGGTGGTCGGGCAACGAGGGCGAGGAGCTCCCGGCGGTCCCCGACGGATGGGCACTCGTCATCGGGCGGTGAGGGTCCGCCTCCGCCAGGGCCGGGCGCAAGTCTCGACCACGGCTACCGCAGCGCTTGCGCCACCAAGTCGAGGATGCCGGCCATGGGCCCACGGCTCGGCGAGTCGGTGCGGGCCGGGCCGAAGGTCCCGAAGGGCCTCCCCGGGTCCCAGTCCTGCGGGCGGACCGGCCCTATCGATGCCACCGACCCGACACCCAGCATGGCCCCATGTTGCGGGAATCAGGTCTGGAGGTCGGGATGGATCGGCAATGGGAATGCCTCGATGGGAACGAGGCGGCGGCGCGCGTGGCGTACGCCCTGAGCGAGGTCATCTCGATCTATCCCATCACCCCGGCGTCGGGGATGGCGGAGCACGCGGACGACTGGGCCGCGGCCCACAAGCCGAACCTGTG
Source organism: Chloroflexota bacterium (assembly GCA_046328155.1). Classification (GTDB taxonomy): domain Bacteria; phylum Chloroflexota; class Limnocylindria; order Limnocylindrales; family CSP1-4; genus JAFMJV01. The sequence continues at coordinate 4,751 of JAXLXC010000067.1, read as the reverse complement.
GGGCAGCGTCCCGGACGTGGTGGAGATGCAGTCGGAGGCGGGTGCCGCCGGCGCGATGCACGGCGCGCTCCAGAAGGGCGCCCTGGCCACGACCTTCACGGCGTCCCAGGGCCTGCTGCTGATGATCCCCAACATGTTCAAGATCGCGGGCGAGCTGACGCCTGCGGTCATCCATGTCGCGGCGCGGGCCATCGCCACCCATGCGCTCTCGATCTTCGGTGACCACAGCGACGTGATGCACGCCCGCGCGACCGGCTGGGCGATGCTCTCCTCCGGCTCGGTCCAGGAGTCGCACGACCTGGCGCTCGTCGCCCATGCGGCGACGCTCCGCGCGCGTGTCCCCTTCCTCCACTTCTTCGATGGCTTCCGGACCTCCCACGAGGTCGGCAAGATCGTGCCCCTGACGTTCGACGACATGCGCGCCCTGGTGCGCGAGGAGGACGTGCTGGCCTTCCGTCGGCGCGGCCTCACGCCGGAGGCGCCCGTGCTGCGGGGCACGGCCCAGAACCCCGACGTGTTCTTCCAGGCGCGCGAGGCGGCCAACCCCTGGTACCTCGCCCTGCCGGGCATCGTCCAGGAGGTCATGGACGAGTTCGCGGCGCAGACCGGCCGGGCCTATCACCTGGTCGACTACCACGGCGCCCCGGATGCCGAGCGGGTCGTCGTGGTCATGGGCTCGGCCGCTGGCGCGCTCGAGGAGACCGTCGAGGCGCTCAACGCCGCCGGCGAGCGGGTGGGCATGCTGCAGGTCCGCCTGTTCCAGCCGTTCCCCGCCGACGAGCTGCTGGCGGCGCTCCCCTCCACCGTCCGCTCCATCGCGGTCCTCGACCGGACCAAGGAGCCGGGCGCGGTCGGCGAGCCGCTGTACCAGGCGGTGGTCACCGCGCTCACCGAGCGCATGGACGAGGGCCAGCCGCCCTTCGCGGTGGCGCCCCGGGTCATCGGCGGGCGATACGGCCTCTCCTCCAAGGAGATGACGCCCCAGATGATCAAGCCCATCTTCGATGAGCTGGCCCGCGCCACGCCCAAGCGCCACTTCACGGTGGGCATCGTGGATGACGTGACCCACCTGAGCCTGCCCATCGATGACGCGTTCCAGGTCGCCCGGCCTGCCGGCGAGGTCCATGCCCTGTTCTTCGGCCTGGGCTCGGACGGCACCGTGGGCGCCAACAAGGCGTCGGTCAAGATCATCGGCGAGGGCACCGACCTGTTCGCCCAGGGCTACTTCGTGTACGACTCCAAGAAGTCGGGGTCGGTCACGGTGTCCCACCTCCGCTTCGGCCCCCAGCCCATCCGCTCGACCTACCTCATCGACGGCGCCGACTTCGTGGCCTGCCACCAGTTCGGGCTGCTGGAGCGATCCAAGGTCCTGGAGCACGCCCGCGACGGCGCGACGCTGCTGCTCAACGCGCCCTACCCGCCCGACGAGGTGTGGTCCCACCTGCCCCGCCACGTCCAGCAGCAGATGGTCGACAAGCACATCACCCTGTGGGTCATCGACGCGTTCCGGGTGGCCGCCGAGGTGGGCATGGGCAATCGCATCAACACCGTGATGCAGCCCTGCTTCTTCCACCTCGCCGGGGTGCTGCCCGCGAGCGACGCCATCGCGCGGATCAAGGGCTTCGTGCAGAAGACCTACGCCAAGCGCGGCGAGGCCGTGGTCCAGCGCAACTTCGCGGCCATCGACCGCTCCCTCGAGCGGCTGTTCCAGGTGCCCCTGGGCCCCGTGGACAGCGAGGTGCCGCTGCGCGAGCTCGTGCCCGCCGACGCGCCGGACTTCGTGCAACGCGTGACACGGGTGCTCATGGCTGGCGACGGCGACCTGCTGCCCGTGAGCGCGATGCCCGTGGATGGCACGTTCCCCACGGCCACCGCACGCTTCGAGAAGCGAGCCATCGCCCAGGAGATCCCGGTCTGGGATGCGTCCATCTGCATCGACTGCGGCAAGTGCGCCATCGTGTGCCCGCACGCGTCCATCCGGATGAAGGTCTTCCCGGAGGACGCGGTGGCCAACGCACCAGTGGAGTTCCTGAGCAAGGAGTTCAAGTCACGGGACCTGCCGGGCCATCGGCTGACCATCCAGGTCTCCCCGGACGACTGCACCGGCTGCGGCGTGTGCGTGGACATCTGCCCCGCGCGCAGCAAGACGGAGGCCAAGCACAAGGCCATCGACATGGCGCCCGTGCTCGAGAACCGGGACATCGAACGACGACGCTGGGACTTCTTCCAGACCATCCCGCAGCTCGACCGGAGCCTCATCCCGCACGACACCATCAAGGGCTCCCAGGTGCTGGAGCCGCTGTTCGAGTTCTCGGGTGCCTGCGGCGGGTGCGGCGAGACGCCCTACCTGCGATTGGTCACCCAGCTGTTCGGGGACCGCATGATCGTCGCCAACGCCACGGGCTGCTCCTCGATCTATGGCGGCAACCTGCCCACCACCCCGTGGTCCGTCAACGCCGAGGGCCGCGGACCGGCATGGTCCAACTCGCTGTTCGAGGACAACGCCGAGTTCGGCCTGGGCATGCGGCTGGCGCTCGACACCCAGGTCCGCACCGCGGAGCGGCTGCTCGCGGGTCTGGCGCCGGTCGTGGGCCAGGAGCTGGCACAGGCGATCCTGGGCGCGGACCAGGACACGGAGCCGGGCGTCGCGGCGCAGCGGGAGCGGGTCGCGCAGCTGCGGGTCGCGCTCCAGTCCCTCATCGACGCCGACCCGCCGGGTGCGCAGGCGGCGGACGCCCGCCAGCTGCTGGCGCTCAGCGCCGACCTCGTCCGCCAGGGCGTCTGGATCGTGGGTGGCGACGGCTGGGCCTATGACATCGGCTTCGGTGGCCTCGACCAGGTCCTGAGCTCGGGTCGCAACGTCAACATCCTGGTGCTGGACACGGAGGTCTACTCCAACACCGGTGGCCAGGCGTCCAAGGCGACGCCCCGCGGCGCCGTGGCCAAGTTCGCGGCGGCCGGCAAGTCGACCGGCAAGAAGGACCTGGGTGCCATCGCACGTGCCTACGGCAACGTGTACGTGGCCCAGATCGCGATGGGCGCCAACGACGCCCAGACGGTGCGCGCGCTGCTCGAGGCGGACGCGTGGCCGGGGCCATCCCTGGTCATCGCCTACTCCACGTGCATCGCCCATGGCATCGACATGTCGACCTCCATGAGCCACCAGAAGGACGCCGTCAAGAGCGGCTACTGGCCGCTGTATCGATACCGGCCCAGCGAGGTGGAGGACGGCCAGCCGTTCCAGCTCGACTCGGGGGCGCCAACCATCCCCATCCGGGACTTCGTCTCCGCGGAGACGCGGTTCGCGATCCTCCAGCGCACCGACCCCGATCGGGCCGCCCAGCTCGCGGAGCTGACCCAGAGCGAGGCGAACGAGCGCTGGCACTACTACCAGCAGCTCGCGGGCATCCATCGGGCCATGCCGCACTTGCAGCCGCACGAGGACGGCGCGGGCGACGGCGAGGTCGCGGGCGCCCCCGCGACCGAGGAGGCCCAGGCATGAGCGTCGACCTGACCACCCGATACCTGGGCCTGGAGCTGCGGTCGCCGCTCGTCGCCTCCGCCTCGCCGCTGACGCGCGACGCGGACTACGCACGACGTCTGGAGGACGCCGGCGTGGGGGCGATCGTGCTGCCCTCGCTGTTCGAGGAGGAGATCCTCCACGAGGAGCTGGGTCTGGACCGAGCGCTCGACGTGGGTGCGGAGCAGTTCGCCGAGGCGCTCGACTTCTTCCCCGAGGTCCGGGAGATGCGGGGCGTAGGCGACCGGTACGTGCGCGACCTGGAGCGCGTGCGCCATGGCGCGACGGTGCCCATCGTCGCGAGCCTCAACGCGACGACCACGGGCGGCTGGGTGCGGTACGCCAGGCGCCTCCAGGACGCCGGCGCGGATGCCCTGGAGCTCAACGTCTACCACGTGGCGGCCGACCCGCGCCGCGATGGCGACGACGTGGAGCAGGCCGACCTGGAGCTCATCGCGGCGGTCCGGGACGCGGTCTCGATCCCGCTGGCGGTCAAGCTGAGTCCGTACTACACGTCGTTCGCGTCGTTCGCCCGGTCGGTCGCGCTGATCGGCGTGGATGGCCTCGTGCTGCTCAACCGGTTCTACCAGCCCGACCTCGACCTGGAGACCCTCGACATCGTGCCCAAGGTGGAGCTCAGCCGGTCCTGGGAGCTGCGCATGCCGCTCCGATGGATCGCCATCCTCCGCCCGCAGCTCGCGCCCGGCTTCTCCATCGCGGCGACATCCGGGATCGAGTCCGGGACCGACGCGCTGAAGGCGCTGCTGGTGGGCGCGAACGTCGCGATGATGACCTCGGCGTTGCTGCGCCATGGCCCGGCTCACGTCGCCGTGGTGGAGCAGGAGCTGCGCGCCTGGATGGAGCGGCAGGAGTATGTCGCGGTGGCCCAGCTCACCGGCAGCGTCAGCCAGGCGTCGGTCGAGGACCCGTCGGCCTTCGAGCGGGCCAACTACCGGGCCACGCTCCACTCGTGGACGACGCCGCGACACCTGGAGCCCGCCCCCATCTGACCGGGGACGCTCCTTCGGGCTGCTCGTGGGCCTGGGCTGTGGCCCGCCCGCGTTGGGCTGGGCCGTGACCACCAGTCACGAGAATCGGGGTGAGGTACTGGCCGGGTCGCTGGCCGGCCCGCGTTTGGGCTGGCCCGTGACCACCAGTCACGAGAATCGGACGAGGGTGGTCCCAGGACGCTGACCGAACCTCCGTGGGCGACCGGCAGGAGGCCCCCGGG
>JAXLXC010000066.1:0-8100 GCA_046328155.1 Chloroflexota bacterium | reverse complement strand
GATGTGCGTGACGTGCGAGCCCACGGTCCGGGGCGAGAGGACCAGCTCGTGCGCGATCTCCTGGTCGGTCCAGCCGTCGGCGACGAGCCGCGCGACCTCGAACTCGCGCGCCGTCAGCGGTGCCCATGCCTCGCCACCGGTGGGCACCGAGCGCGCGAGCAGCGGGCGCGCGGCATCGGCGATCGGGCGGGACCCCAGACGATCGGCGACCGACATCGCCTCCCCTGCCAGCCGCGTGGCCTCGGGTGCCCGGTTGGTGCGCGCGGCGCACCGGGCGAGGTCGAGCGCGGCCCAGGTCCCCTCCCAGAGGCGACCTCGGGCCAGCCATCCCGCGCGCGCCTCCTCGAGCGCGAGCCGCGCCTGTCGCGTCTGGCCTGCCGCGAGCGCCAGCAGGCCGCGGGCATGCGCCACCGCGGGCAGCGTGCCCGGGATGGCCACGCGCTCGAGGACCGCCGCCACCGCATCGACCCAGCGCGCGGCGCCCAGCGGGTCGCCGCCCTCGAGGCGTGCGCGCGTGCCGGTGACCAGGAACGGGAACAGGTAGGCCGCGTCCTCCACCGCCGCCGAGGCGTGCAGGCCGTGCTCGGACAGCTCGGTCGCTCGTGCGTGGTCGCCCTGCAGCAGCGCCATCTCCGCGAGCCCCCAGAGCGGCGGTGACAGTCGCTGCAGCTCGCGCATCCGCTCCCCGATCGCCTGCGCCTCGCCCAGCGTCCGCTCCGCGCCCGCCCAGTCGCCGCGCCCGAGCGCGACGTACCCGCGGACGTACAGCGCCGTCACGCGCGTGGTGATGCCACCACGACCGTCCGCGAGCGCGTGCTCGGCGACCGATCCCGCCGCGTCCCAGTCGCCGGTCGCCCACGCCACGTGCGCGAGATGCGCGGCCATGTAGTGCCGGTGGTTCCAGAGCTCCACCCGCTCCGCGTAGTCGATGCCGTCGCGCAGCCACCGCTCGGCACGCGCGTACTCCACCAGCACGGAGGCGCTGCTCCCCACCATCCGATACGCCCGCGCGGCCTCCGCCTCCTGGGCCGTCGCTCGAGCCCGATCGATGGTCCGCCCCAGCGTCGACCAGCCCTCGTCCATGCGTCCGGCGAACACGAGGCACGACCCCAGCGTCGCGGACACGTTGAGCTCCGTCACCACGTCCCCGGCGGCGACGGCGAGGTCCCGCGCCACCTGGCCCAGGAGGATGGAGTCGCGCAGCGGTCGAGCATGTGGGCGGCCCGCGTTGGCCGCCGCGAGCCGTGCACGCACGGGCTCCGCCGCCTCGAGTCCGCGCCCTCGAGGTCGCGCGTGGCCGACACGATGAGCGCCACGCGCGTCTGCAGGTCATCGCCCAGCAGGTGTCGCACGGCTGCGAGACGGGGCACCAGGTCGGCCTCCACGCCCCGGCCGTCGCCGGGCAGGAGCACCCGGCCCTGGGCGTACGCCTCGCCGCCGCCTCGTTTCGGTCCGTCGCGGCCGCCTCGTCGGCGAGCGCCACGAGTGCCGCCGCGCGGTCGGTCGCGGGTGCGTCCGGGGCGAGGTTGGCGAGCGCCCTGGTGGCTCGAACGCCTCCCGATGCGCGGACATGGCGGCCGCCGACGACCGGCCCGGAGCGCATGGCGTGCCGCGTCCTCGCGTCGTCCGGCGCGCTCGTAGTGCATCGAGAGCGACGCGTCGTCGACGCCCCGTGCTGCGCCGCCACGGCATCGCCCACCCGACCATGGAGCACGCGGCGGGTGGGGAGCGGCGTCCTCGTGAGCGCGTCGCGGATGAGCGCATGCCGGAAGTCGTAGCCGCGCCCATCGGGCGTGGGCACGATGACGAACCGCGTCTGGAGCCAGGCGATGGGCTCGCCCAAGGAACGGTCCATGGGCAGGTCCACGCATGCCGCGAGCAGGTCAAGGTCGAACGAGCGACCGATGACCGCGGCCGTGGACGACCAGCCACCACGTCCGGGTCCATGGGCCCCAGCCGCCCCAGCACGGCCTCCGACAGGGACGCGGGGACGGCCGTGCGCGTGCCCTCGAGGCCCCGACCCCGAGTCGGAGCGGATGGCGCCCAGGGGCTCCTCGACAGTGGGCGGGGATGCCATCGCTCCGGTCGTGGATGGCGTCCACGAGGTCGACCGGCAGCGTCGTCCGGGGCGAGCGCCGCGGCGGCTCGCCGGTCTGGGCGCGGGGAGAAGCGCGACAGCCGGGCCTCCTCCACGAGCCGCGAGGTCACCAGCCAGGACCGCCACTCGCTTGCATGGGCGTGCGAGGAACAGCTCGTCGCTCCGATAGGTGCCCACGACCAGGGGCGAGGTGCTCCCGGACGCCACGCGCGACATGCGCCAGGACCTCCTGACGTGAGGTCGTCGGCCCAGTGCAGGTCTCCAGCGCGACCACCGTCGGCCGGTCGGTCGCGAGGCCCAGGACCAGCCGAGAGGTCGAGCACGAGCAGACGTCGCTGCCGATGGGCGTCGCCCTCGGTCCTCGCCGACCCAGACGCGTCCCGATACCGCCAGCGCCGGGCTCGCGTCACCCGACCGGCGCGCGACGCGCGCGAGGTCCTCGAACACGGCGCCGACCAGCTCAAGTCCTCCGGGAAAGGCAGCGCCACGGATCGCCCCGAACCCACGGTCGGCGCGGGCAGCCTCGATGGTGCGCGGGGGCAAGGTCTTGCCGTTACCCGCCTCGCCCGCCAGGAACAGGACGTGCCCGCGCCGCCGCGGCCTCGGTGGCGCGACGCTCGGCGAGCGCCAGGAGGTCGTCGCGGCCGACGAGGATGGACGCCCCGCCGCTCGGGCGGACCTGGGCGCTCGGGTGTGCGTCACCGGCGCGGCTGGAGCACATGGGTGGCGCTCGATGCCGTGGGTCGGTGATCGTCCACCGATCACCCAATCCGTCGGTCTACGGATGACCGATGGGCGCCGGGACCCGAACCTCGTGGCGTGCCGGGCTTCCGGCGACCACAGCACGAAGATACCTGACATGGCCAGGTTCATGGACGTCCACAGCGGCTTCGTGGGCGTCACCGGTGCTGGCTCGCCGAGGCGCACGACCGCGACCTCGCGATCGAGGCGGACGAGGGCGTCCACTTCGAGCGCGCATGGCTCGACCCGGGCAGGCAAGGTGTTCTGCCTCGCGACCAGGCCCTCCAGAGCCCATCCTGCGCATCCACGAGCGCCGGCCATCCGACCGACGAGATCACGAACTGACGGTGGAAGTCTGACGATGCGACCGACGCGAACGACCACCCTGCTGATGGCGACGGCCTGCTGGCCGCATCGCCTACCACCCGGCCGCCGCCGCGGCGCCCGCGGACGTGACGGCGATCAGCGAAGGCGACGACGCCCTTCAGGACGTGGCGGCCTCGGAGGCCGCCGGCTACGGCGTGCTCACGGGCACGCCCCTCGAGCTGACATCGATGAGGACGGCACTGGTGGCATGGGCTTCCATCAGGTCAACGGCGACCTCGTGGGCGACACCATCCTCGACGAAGCGCCCGGGCGCTCATCATCCCGACGCCGTCGGCGAGCTTCGGCGTCGTGGGCGTCGAGTACGTGTCGCCGCCGAGGCCTGGGACGCCGAGCACGAGTCAGCCCCACGCTGTTGGGTCACGAGCTGCATCTGGTGCCGGAGCCCAACCGCTACGAGCTGCCCTCGTTCTACCAGCTCCACGCGGCAGGTCTGGCGGAGCAACCCGACGGGCATGTTCGAGAGCTTCAACCCCACCGTGAGCTGCGTCGAGCCACCCGCCCCGGACGCGATGGGCAAGGCATGGGGTGACGCACCCGAGGGCGGACCCCAGGGACTCCCCGCCGCGACATTCGCCCGTTCGCCGTCGTCGCGGCGTCCTTCCATCGTGTGCGTGGCGAACTCGGGGGCGTGGTGATCGAGACCGTCTGGCGCCCCGGCTTCGAGCTCGACGTGGCGCACGCTCGCGCCGCTGCGACGGCCCAGCAGACCCGACGATCCGGCTGATGCCGTCCAGGATCTGGCGTGTCGCGGACCCCCGATGGCCCCGCCACGCTGTGGGTGGAGCCTCGCCGCGGGGAGGTCCTGGCCCGGGCGTGGGGACCGGGCGCCGAGCGCACGGTCGCGACGTTGCCGCGGCTCCTGGGTGCGGACGACCGGCCGATGACCTCGCGCCCGCGCATCCCCTGCTGCGACGATCTCGATGCTGAGCGTGCGCTTCGAGACCACCGATCGCGTGCTGGAGTCGCTGGTCCCGGCCATCTGCGAACAGAAGGTGACCGCCACCGAGGCGCACCGGGCGTGGCGGGGCATCGTGCTCCGGTGGGGGCGAGCCCGCGCCCGGTCCCTGGGACGACGCGGCGGGTCAGGGCCAGGCGGTCGGCCTCCAGCCCGACAGCCCAGGCGCTCGCGGCGGTGCCCTACTTCGAGCTCCACCCGGTGGGCTCGAGCGACGCCGGGCCGAGGTCATCCGTCGGGTGGGCGCCCGAGCGACCTGGCTGGAGGCGGCCGCGAGGCTGCCGCCAGGCCAGGCGCTGGGGCGACTGCTGACGATGCCCGGCATCGGGCCGTGGACCGCCGCCGAGACGGTGCACGCGGCGCACGGCGACCCCGACGCGGTGAGCGTGGGCGACTTCCACACGCCGCACACCGTCAGCTGGGCGCTGGCGGGCGAGGCACGCGCCGACGACGCCCGGATGCTCGAGCTGCTCGAGCCGTACCGCGGCCAGCGCGCCCGGGTCGTGCGGCTGCTGGAGCTGGCCGGTGTCACGGCGCCCCGCTACGGGCCCCGCATGGCGCCGCGGTCGATCGCCGCGCTATAGCCCCGTCCGCATAGCCCCGTCCGCCCGGGGTCGGCGGGCGTCGGGACGCCTACGCGCGGGGCTCCCAGGTGAACGTGCGCAGGGCGACGACGAGCCCCGCCACGCCCCACGCGGCGACCCACGCGAGGTCGACGGGGTCGAGCGGGATGGTCGTCGGCTGCCACACCGAGCCGAGCGCCCGAGCGAGGTGCTGCACCGGGAACAGGCTGGCCACGAGCGCGACGACCGACCCGGGGTCCACGGGCATGAACACGTCCGAGATGACGTACAGCGGCAGCACGATCGCGTTGACGACCGCCGGGGCGGCATGGGCGTCGGGGATGAGCCCCGCCATGGCCAGGCCGAGCGCCGCGAACGCCGCCGCACCCACCATCACGATGACCACGAGCGCGGGCACCTGGTCGAACGGGAGCGGCGCGCCGAACAGGAGCGCGCCGCACGCGACCACGATGATCGTCAGCAGCAGCGTGACGAGCACGGCGTGCACGACCCGCGCCAGCAGGTACGAGAGCGGTGAGAGCGGGGTCCCGCGGATCCGCTTGAGCACCCCCTGGTCGCGCGACAGGCTGACGGTCATCGCGATGGACACGAAGCACACGTTGACGACCGAGAGGGTGACGATCGCCGGGGTGTAGAACAACGCCGACGCGCCGCCATCGACGTGCCCCGCGAACACGAGCTGCGCGAGGACCATGAAGATGAGCGGGAACGCGAACGTGAACACCGCGACCACGGGGTTGCGCCAGAACGCGATGTCCTCGTAGCGGACCTGACGCGCGATGAGCGTCGCGCGGCTCACGCCTGACCCTCGACCACGCTCGTGTGCTCCGCCACCAGGGAGAGGTAGGCGTCCTCGAGGCTGGGACGGGCGAGCGTCAGGTCGCTCAGCTCGACCCCCGAGTCGATGGCCCAGCCCGTCAGCGCATGGAGGAGCGTGGTCGGTCGCTCCGTGGGCATCTCGACGACCCCGTCCGGCGCCCGCCGGGCGACCGCCGCGAGCCCCTCCGGCAGTCCGGGGGGCGTCCGACGGCAGCCGGAACCGGACGACTGACCCGCCGGCGCGGTCCCCGATGACCTGGTCGACCGTCCTGTCGGCCACGATGCGCCCGGCCACGAGGATCACCAGCCGGCCTTGGCCAGCGCCTGTGCCTCGTCCATGAAGTGCGTCGACAGCAACACCGTCCGCCCGGACCCCACGAGCCCGCGCACCAGCTCCCAGGCCTGTCGTCTGGCCTCCGGGTCGAAGCCCGTGGTCGGCTCGTCGAGGAACAGCAGCTCCGGGTCGCCCACGAGCGCGAGCGCCAGGTCGAGCCGGCGTCGCTGGCCGCCGGAGAGGCGTCGGACCCGCGTGGTCGCCTGCTCGGCGAGCCCCACCAGCTCCAGCAGCTCGGCCGCCGGTCGCGGCCGGGGGTAGTAGCCGCCGTACAGCGTGAGCACCTCGGCGCACGTGAGGTACCGCTCGATGCCGGTCGCCTGGAGACAGATCCCGATCCGCCCGAGGAGCGCCGTGTCGCGACGCGCCGGGTCGGCGCCCAGGACGAGCGCCTCGCCACCGGTGCGGGTCCGATACCCCTCGAGGATCTCGAGGGTCGTCGTCTTGCCCGCGCCGTTGGGTCCGAGGAGCGCGACGACCTCGCCCTGCCCGACCCGGAGGTCGATGCCCCGGACCGCCTCATGGTCGCCATATGCCATGCGCAGCCCGCTGACGACGATCGCGGGCTCGGGGCCACCGGTGGATGTCACGAGGTCCGATGGTATCGCTGCCGGCGCAAGGTACCGGTTTCCGGCCCCACGACGGCGTGGCAGAGTGCCGGCATGCGCGTGTTCACCATCCTCGGGGTCCTGTTCCTCGTGCTCGGCGTCGGCCTCCTCGTGATGTCCGCGATGCCCGCCGGTGGCTCCATGGGTGGCTTCGGGGCCATGGGCGCCGGCATCGCCGCCCTCACGTTCATCCCCATGGGCATCGTGTTCACGGTCATCGGGGTCGCGTTCGGTCGCCTGAGCGCGGGCCGCAACCGCCTGTTGCGGGAGGGCATCCCCGGACAGGCCACGATCCTGTCCGTGAGCGGCGGCAACATGGTGGTCAACAACGTCAACTACCTGATGACCTTCCAGCTGTCGGTCGCGATGCCAGGCCGCCCGCCGTACCAGGTCCGGCACCGGCAGTTGGTCCCGATCTTCGCGATGGCGTCACTGCCCGTCGGCTCCACGGTGCCGGTCATGATCGACCCCAGGCACCCGACCAGGCTGACCATCGACCTCTCGGGCGAGGCGGTCGCGATGCGCCAGGCCGCCACGGTCGCGGCGGGTGCGCCGGGCCAGGCCGGGAGCGGTGCGCCGCGCCCGGAGACACCGACCGGGCAGGTCGTCCCCAACACGCTGTCGACCATGCGGGGTGCCGCGCCCAACACCTTCACCTCCGACCTGCCGACGTCGACGGGCACCCCCCAGGCCGCCACATGGCAGATGCCCGAGGGCCAGGCGGCGGCGCTGGGCGCGGTGATGGACCAGCTCGCGCGCGCCGGCATCAGCATCGACCCGGGCGTGCTGGGCCAAGCCGCCGTGACGGTCGGACCGACCACCACCATCGACCTGCGCCAGCCGGCCACCGGTCAGGCCGCACAGGCACAGCTCCTGGCGAACGGCCTGCCCGGCAGCGCGTTCATCCGGGAGGCCAGGGACAGCGGGCTCGTCATCCAGGGCGACTCGGTGGTCGAGCTGATGCTCGACGTCACGCCCCAGGGTGGTGCGCCCTATCCCGTGAGCACCGCCGCGTTGGTGCCGGCGGCGGCGCGTGCGCGGGCACTCCCCGGTGCGACGGTGGCCCTCCGCATCGACCCGACGCAGCCCACCAACGTGGTCGTCGACTGGGGGTCCTGAGACCCCGCCCCGCCCGACGTGCGCAGCAGTGGCGTATCCAAGCGCGCGTGGGAGCGCTACCCTGTGCCCGGAGCGACCATGCTCCGGGCATCCGTAGGAGGTGGTGGACAGGTGTCTCGTCCGTTGGGAGTGCTGATCCTCGCAGTGCTGGCGGTGATGGCGGGGGTCCTGTACCTCATCGCCGGGATCCAGCTCATGGGCATCGTGACGTTCGGGCCGGTCGAGTCCGGCAACGGCGTCTGGCTCTCGGGCCTGCTGACGTTCATCGTCGGCATCATCTGGGTCGGCGCGGGCACCGCGCTCTACGGGCTGCAGCCCTGGGCCCTGATGTTCGCGCAGATCATGGCGGTGTTCTCGCTCATGAGCGCGGTCTTCTCGATGTTCGCCATGGCCGACTGGCGCTGGGGCATCGGCCAGGCCATCCTCGCCGGCGCGCTCCTGTGGTACCTCGCCCG
>JAXLXC010000065.1:0-8973 GCA_046328155.1 Chloroflexota bacterium | reverse complement strand
GTGCCGAACGCGGTCTCGGGCGCCACGAGCGCGCCCACCCACCCCGGGTCGACGCCCGCCCCCACGGCATCCACACGGCCCGCCACCTCGTGACCCAGGGTCACCGGCGGCCGGCTGGCGTAGTCGCCGTGGAGGATGTGCAGGTCGGTGCCGCACAGGCCCGCGCCCGTCACGGCGATGCGCGCCTGGCCTGGGCCGGGCTCGGGGATCGGGACATCCGCCAGCTCCAGCGTCGAGGCACCCGGGGCGGGCAGCCGGACGGCGCGCATCAGCGCGTCTCCCCGGCCGCGTCCGGCGCCGGGTCCCACGCCTCCACGATGGGCGGCGCGTAGCGGGGTCGTGCCGCATGCGCCGCGCCGATGGGCGTGACCAGACCCTCGGTCAGGACCGCGTAGTCGTGCGACGGGAGGAAGTGGTCGGCCAAGCCGCGCAGACGGTCCATGGAGTCGACCGCGTCGTCCACGTCGACATGGAAGCCCGGTGGGATGTCCTGCTCGATGTTGGCGTACAGGCTGATGGCGTCCCCGGCGATGCAGAACGAGCCCAGCGCCGTGTCGGCGATGAGCGCCTGCGACCCGGGCGTGTGCCCGGGCGTGGGCACCAGCCGAAGGCCGGGCGCCAGCTCGGCGACGCCCTCCACCGTGTCGATGTTGGGCAGCAGCCAGGGCGGCGTGCCCCAGCCCGACGCGGGCGACAGGAACGACTTGCGGAAGAACCGACCAGGGTCGATGGCATAGCGCAGCTCGGCGCGCTGGACCACCACGCGCGCCTCGGGGAACAGGTCGCAGTTGCCCGCGTGGTCCCAGTGGAGGTGGGTGAGGACCACGTGCTCGACATCGCGCGGGTCGATGCCGGCGTCCCGCAGCGCATTGGCCGGCTCTTGCGCGTGGCTCCGGGTGAACTCCTCGCCGATGAACTCCGACGGGCGACGCCGCATGGGCACGCTGGTGTCGACCACCACGGTCGTGGGGCCCTGGAGCACCCACATGACGCGCGGGATGCGCACCACGGTGCCCACGCCCACCGTGTACGTCAGCATCGACTGGTCGAGGTGGGAGGTGCCTGTGTCGAGCGCGGTGATCCGCCAGTGCGTGGGCGATGGGTCGCTGGTCACGGTCGCCTCCGGGCTGGTCGGGCCGTCCGCCCGGCCCCGATCGCAAGATACGATATTCCATGTGCCCGGGATCCGGCCGTGGGTCGGCGCCAGCGCGGCACCGAGGGAGGCGTTCCGATGGCGGGAGACGTGGCGGGGGTGTTCCACCCAGCCATCAGCGTGAGCGACCTGGACGAGGCGGTCCGCTACTACCGGGACCTGCTGGGGTTGCGGGTCACGTTCGACGACGACCACGACCCGGCGGCTATCTCGGCGCTGTTCGGCTATCCCGACCCGCGGGTCCATGCCGTGGTCGTGTCCTGCCCCGATGGCTCCGAGCTGGAGCTGGTGCGCTTCTCGCGGCCGCAGGGGCGGGCAACGGTGGAGCGGGAGCCTGCCGATGCGGGGATCCTGTCGGTCAACCTGCGCGTCACGGGCATCGAGGCCGTCGTGGAGCGGCTGCGCGCCGGCGGCTACCCGCCCAGCTCGGAGCTCGTGCCCCAGCGGCTCCCGGATGGCGGGGTCATCAAGGTCCAGGTGTGCCGCGCTCCCGACGGCGTGACCATCATCCTGGTGGAGCTGCCAGAGGGCCGCGAGGGGCTGTAGCGCTCGTTCGCGGCCGTCGACTGGCGGTCGGGTTGGTCGCCGCCGTGAATGGCATACGATATCTTGGTATCTTGACATTCGGCACCGCAACCGTGCCATACTCGATCCGCAACGTTGGCCCGGGTGGGACCGGCGGATCGGAGCGGGCGCACGACGACTGGGGGGGATCCGGTGCGCTGGGTGGGGGAGGGCTGTCGTCATCCCATACCCAGCGTCGGGGTCTCCTCCGGCGGGGTGCATCGGCCGGGAGCCGGGATCACCCCAGTCGCTCGAGGAGGAGCACAGATGACCCGTACCGGTCACGGCCGGGGGCGGCCCGCGGTCGCGTTGGCGATCGTGGGCGTCGTCGCCGCCAGTGCCATCGCGACGGCCCCGGCGGCCCTCGCCCAGGATCCCGCGAAGCCGTTTGAGGGCGTGACCCTCAACCTCTCCACCTACTCGGCGGTGCCGGAGTTCGACTTCTACGCGACCCTGATGCCGGAGTTCACGGAGAAGACCGGAATCACGGTCAACTACGTCCAGCAGCCCGTCGCGGCGCAGGACCAGAAGATCCCGCTCCAGCTGTCGGCCAAGGACCCGTCACTCGACGTGTTCTTCACGGGTGCCGAGAACATCGGCTCGTACGTCGGGATCTCGGGCGTGGCACCGCTCGACGACTTCATCAACGACGCCACCCTGACCGCGGCGGACTGGGACTTCAGCGACATCGCCCCGGCGGTCGAGTCGGCCTGCCAGTCGGGCGGCGTCACCTACTGCATCGCCTCGCACACCGGCGGCGGGCTGCTCTACTACAACACCCGGATGTTCGAGGAGGCCGGCATCACCGCGCCCCCGCAGAACCCCCAGGAGCTGCTGGAGATCGCCCAGAAGCTGAACACCGCGGACCACGCCGGGTTCTGCGTCCGCGCCGACATCACGCAGGCGCTCTACGACGCGTTCCAGCTGTGGCAGTGGTTCTACCCCTATGACAACCCGGTCACCGGCAACTACTTCCGCCAGGACTGGTCGGTCCTGCTCGCGGAGGAGCCATATGCCAGCGAGTTCGGCGAGTTCTGGCGCGAGATCCTGACCACCGCGGCGCCCGAGGGCATCAGCACCTACAAGGTGACCGACTGCCTCCAGGCGTTCCAGCAGGGTCGCGTCGCCATGTGGCACGACGACTCCGGCACCATCCCCGAGGTCCTCGACCCCGAGAAGTCGACCGTCGCCGAGGAGACCGCGTTCTGGTCCATGCCGTGCCAGGAGGTCAACCCCGACCACTGCGCGCTGGTCCAGCCCTTCGGCACCTGGATCAACAACGCCTCCGAGAACAAGGAGGCCGCGTGGCAGCTGGTCCAGTTCCTGACCTCCAAGGACGTCCAGGCCCGGGCCGCCCAGGCGGGCGCCCTGCTGACGCCGTCCCGGCTGTCGGTGCTCCAGGACCCGGCCACCATCGCGGCGCTGCCGGCGACCTTCCCCGAGGCGCTGACCCACATCCTCCAGCACCCCAACGTGACGCTGCTGCCCTTCATCCCGGAGGGCGTGGCGATCATCCCGCCGATCCAGCAGGGCCTCCAGGAGCTCATCACCACCGACCGTCCGGTCGCCGAGGTGATGGCCGAGATGGGCGCGGGCATCCAGGCGATCATGACCGACGCCGGCTACCCGAAGGAATTCCCGGAGTTCTAGGCTGACCATCGGATCCACCGAACCTTCGGCGCGCGCCCCGGCCGGGGTGCGCGCTCCGGCCCCCCCCAGTGGCGGGGGCCGTTCCATCGGTGCGCTCTGGGAGCGCTTCTTCCTCCAGGTCGCGTCGTGGCCGGCGCTCGTCGTGATGCTGTTCGTGACGGCCGTCCCGTTCGCGATCACCATCGGCCTGGCGTTCACGAACTACGACCTGGTCCGCTCCGACGACTGGCGGTTCATCGGCCTCGGCAACTTCGAGGAGCTGCTGCGCGACCGGCAGACGCCCATCGTCATCATCAACACGATCTACCTGGTCGTGGCGACGACGCTCATCCCCACGACGGTGGGGTTGGGGCTCGCGGTCCTCATGGAGCGCTCGTTCCGGGGCGTGGGCCTCGTGCGCACGCTGTACCTGCTGCCCATCATGACCGCGCCCATCGTGGTCGCCCTCACGTGGCGCGCCATGTTCCACAACGACGCGGGCTGGATCAACTACGGCCTGTCGATCCTGGGTCTCCCGACGCCGGTGTGGCTGGGCGACCCCACGCTGGCCATGCCCGTGGTCATCATCGCGGACGCGTGGACCAGCGTGCCCTTCCAGGCCATCCTGCTGCTCGCCGCGCTGCTCACCGTCCCGCGCGAGCTCAAGGAGGCCGCGGCGGTCGATGGCGCGGGCCGCGCGAGCACGTTCTGGCACATCACGCTGCCCTGGATCCGCCCCGTGCTGCTGGTGGTCATCGTGCTGCGGTTCATGGACGCGTTCCGCAAGTTCGAGGGCATCCAGCAGCTCACGGGTGGCGGGCCAGGCCTCGCGAGCACGCCCATCAACCTCCAGATCTACAACACGGGGCTGTACTACCACCGCGTGGGCTATGCGGCGGCCTGGGGCATCGTCATGGTCGCCATGATCGCGCTGTCGCTGCTGCTGGTGTTCCTCATCCGACGGCGCTGGGCATGAGGGCCGCCTGATGCATCGTCATGCGCGCCGGATCTCCGTCATCAGCATCGGCATCCTGCTCGTCGGCCTGGTCGTGGCCATGGTCCCGTACCTCTGGATCGTGCTGACGTCGGTCAAGCGGCAGGTGGACGCCACGGCCATCCCGCCCAAGATCATCTCGCCGCTCTCGTTCAAGAGCTGGGAGGAGCTGCTCTCGGGGCCCTTCCTGGGCTCGCTCGGCAACTCGGTGGTCATCACCGTGGCGACCACGGTCGCCACGCTGGTCATCGGCGTCCCGGCCGGCTACGCGTTCGCGCGGGGACGGTTCCTGGGCCGACGGTTCCTGGGTGGCTGGCTGCTGTTCAGCCGGATGATGCCGCCCGTCATCTTCATCATCCCGCTGTTCCTGTTCTTCCATCAGCTGCGGCTCATCAACACGTATCAGGGGCTGGTGCTGGCGTACATGTCGGGACTGCTCCCGTTCACGGTCTGGATGTGCGCCTCGTACTTCGAGGACATCCCCATCGAGATCGAGGAGGCGGCGCGGGTCGACGGCGCGTCGCGCGGTCGTGCGTTCCTCACCGTGATGCTGCCGCTGGCGGTGCCGGGGGTGCTCACGGTGGGCGTGCTCATCGCCATCGCGGCGTGGAGCGAGTACTTCATCCCGTTCCTGCTGGCAGGGACCGGCACCACGCCCGCCACGGTGGGTCTGGTCAACTACGTGGGTGCCGACGTCATCGACTGGGGCCAGATGGCCGCCGCGTCGCTGACGCTGGTGCTGCCGGTCGCGGTGCTCACGCTGTTCGCGCAGCGGGGCATGCTGCGGGGGCTGTCCGCGGGCGCGGTCAAGGGCTGATCAGGGAGGCTGGCATGGCACGGGAACGCAGCGTGGTCGTGACGGGGGCAGGGCAGGGGATCGGGCGGGCCATCGCCGAGCGGCTCGCCGCCGACGGCTGGTTCGTGGTCGGGGTGGAGCTGTCGCCCGCGACCGGCGCCCAGGTCCGCGACATCCTGCGCGACGCGGGTGACATGGTCATCGGTGACGTCGCGGAGGTCGCCACGCTTCAGGAGGCGCGCCACCTGGCCAGCGCCGCCGCGCCGCTCCGGGGCTGGGTCAACAACGCCGCCGTGGTGGGCGAGGACTCGGTGCACCGGCCCGACCCCGAGTGGGTGCGGCGGCTCATCCGGGTCAACATCGAGGGCACCTACTGGGGATGCTCGGAGGCGGTGCTGGCATTCCTGGAGCACGGCCTGGGTGGGGCCATCGTGTCCATCTCGTCGCTCCACGCGCGGGCGGCGTATCCCCGCTGGGCGGCCTACGAGGCGTCCAAGGGCGCCATCGAGAGCCTGACGCGCAACGTCGCGGTGGAGTACGGGCCGGTGGGCATCCGTGCCAACGCCCTGGCGCCGGGCGCCATCTGGACCCCCTGGAACGAGAACGCCATCGCGGCTGCCGACGACCCCGCGGCATCCCAGCGACTGTTCGAGTCGTACGCGGTGCTGGGCCGGGCCGGCCAGGCGACCGAGATCTCGGCCGTGGCCTCGTTCCTGCTCTCGGACGAGGCCTCGTTCGTGACGGGCGCCGTCATCCCGGTCGACGGCGGCGCCACGGCACGCGCCTACCCCATCCCCACCGACCCGACGCTGCTGGACCTGGCGCGCCGCGCCGGCTGACCTCCGGCCCGGGCGGGACGGGCCGGACGGCACTCATGCGCGACTGCGCACATGTCGATAGTCGTGGGCATGGACGAGCTCACGATCCTCCAGGCCGAGGTCCTCAAGACCCTCGCGAGCCCGCGCCGCATCCAGATCCTGCACGTCCTCGCCGAGGGCCCCATCGAGGTCGGCCGTCTGGCGGGCAGGATCGGCGCCTCCCAGCCCAACGTCTCGCAGCACCTCTCCGTCCTCCGGGCGGCGGGCCTCGTGGACGCGGAGCGTGACGGGCGCGAAGTCAGGTACCGCCTGAGCGACCCCGACGTGATGGTCGCCTGCGGGCTCATGCGCACCGTGCTCCAGCGACGGCTCGCGCGCCTCGGCCGGATGGCCGGCGTGCCGGACGGATGGGGCGCCGTGGCAGTGACGAGGTGACGCCCATGGACCAGCCCCTCAACCTGGTGCTCTTCTCGGGCACCGATGACAAGCTCCAGGCGGCCGCCGTCCTGACCGCGGGCGCCGCGGCCCTGGGCAAGCCGGTCAACCTGTTCCTCCAGTACTGGGCGCTCGACGCGTTCCGGGCCGACCGGATCGACCGCGACCACGGCCTCGCGCTGGAGGCGGGCGCCGCGGGCCGGGCGGCCGTCGACGCGCTGCGCGCGGCCGGCCAGGCGAGCTGGTCCGAGACCCTCCGACAGGCCAAGGAGCTGGGCGGGGTGGACATCCAGGCCTGCTCGCTGTCCATGGACCTGCTGCATCTCGACCAGTCGGACCTGGACCCGCTCGTGGACGGGGTCGAGGGCGTGACCGCCTTCTACCTCGCCGCCGGCGACGGCCAGGTCGTGTTCATCTAGGAGCGACGACATGTCCCAGCGGATCGCACATCGCGTCGACGCCAAGGGCCTCTCGTGCCCCATGCCCATCGTCCGGACGGCGCAGGCCATCAAGTCGCTCGCACCAGGCGAGCTGCTCGAGGTCCTCGCCACGGACCCGGGCAGCGTCAAGGACCTCGCCGCGTGGTCCCGGACCACCGGCAACCAGCTCGTGGAGCAGTCCGCGGACGGCGGCGTGTACCGCTTCGTCCTGCGGCGGAAGTGAGGCATCTGCCATGACCACCGCCACCCTGGAGCACCCGGTCGCGCTCGACCCCCTCGCCGAGGCCATCGCCGACGCGGAGGGCTGGCCCGAGGAGGAGGCCAAGCCCGAGGCACCGTCCGAGGTCGCCACCAAGCAGCTCGTCATCGTCGACTGGTCGGGGGACCTGGACAAGATCTGGCCCGTCCTCATCCTGTCGTCCACGGCGGCCGCCAGCGGCCTGCGCTGCCGGGTGTTCGTCACCTTCTGGGGGCTGCTGCCGTTCGTCAAGGACCAGAAGCGGATCGTGGGCGACAACTGGATGCAGAAGATGCTGTCGCTGATGCAGCGACCCGGCATCGACCATCTGAAGCTCAGCAAGATGAACTTCCTGGGCATGGGGCCCTGGATGATGGACAGCCTGCGCCGCAAGTACAACGTCGCCAGCCCACGCGAGCTGCTGGAGGCCGCGACGGCCATGGGCGTCGAGTTCGTCCCATGCCAGATGACCATGGACATGTTCGGCCTGAAGCGCGAGGACCTCATCGACGAGATGGGCGAGCCCGCGGGTGCCGCCACCGCCATCGAGCTCATGACCGAGGCCGACGCCTCGCTGTTCATCTGAGAGGAGACCCGTCATGGTCGACGTCGCCACGCAGCCCGCGCCCCGTGTCATCGATGCCCGCGGCAGCTTCTGCCCCGGGCCCCTGATGGAGCTCATCCGGGGCATCCGAGAGTCGGAGCCGGGCACCCTGCTCGCGGTCTACTCCAGCGACTCCGGGAGCCGCACCGACATCCCGAAGTGGGTCGAGAAGGCGGGCCATCGGCTCGTCGGCGTCACGACCCATGACGGCTACGACGAGATCGTCGTCGAGAAGACCCACTGAGGCACGCCATGGTCCGCATCGTCATCCTGGGTGGTGGCGTCGGGGGGACGCTCACCGCCAACCTGCTGGTCAAGAAGCTCCGTCGACGCATCGACGCGGACGAGGTCCAGGTCACCATCGTCGACCAGACGGGCGCGCACACCTACCAGCCGGGGTTCATGTACCTGGCCATGGGCGGCGAGCGCGCCGCCAACCTCACGCGTCCCGAGCGTTCCCTGCTGGACCATCGGATCGGCCTCATCGTGGACGAGGTCGTGCGGGTGGACGAGGCGGACCGCAGCGTGGTCCTCGCCAAGGGCGACCCGGTGCCCTACGACTTCCTGGTCATCGCCACGGGTGCCCGAATCGTGCCCGAGGCCATCGAGCACTTCGAGGCCGAGGCCCACCACTTCTACACCGCGGAGGCCGCGACCCGGCTCCGGGCGGCGCTCGACGCCTTCCAGGGCGGGCGCATCGTCATCGGCATCGCCGGGATGCCCTACAAGTGCCCGCCCGCGCCGCTCGAGGTGGCGTTCCTCATCGAGGACGAGCTTCGGAAGCGTGACCTCCGGGATGCCTCGGCCATCGACTTCTGCTCGCCCATCGGACGCGCCTTCACCATCGAGAGCGTGTCGGACATGGCGACGCCCATCCTGGCGTCGCGGGGCATCGAGCTCCACACCTTCTGGAACGTGGAGTCCATCGACCCGGACCGCAAGGTGGTCCAGAGCCTGGAGGGCGAGGAGCTGCCCTACGAGCTGCTCATCCTGGTGCCGCCCCACAAGGGCCAGCAGTTCCTCATGGACTCGGGGCTCGCACCGGCACCCGGCGGCTGGCTGCCCACCGATCGGGCGACCCTCCAGGTGGGTGGGCGCCCGGACGTGTATGCCCTGGGCGACGCGACCGACCTGCCGCTCTCCAAGGCAGGCTCCACGGCGCACTTCGAGGCGCCCGTGGTGGCCGAGCGGATCGCGGCGGCCATCGAGGGCCGGGTGGTCGACGCCAAGCACGGCGAGTACCGGGGCCGGGTGATGTGCTTCTTCGAGGTGGGCGACGGCAAGGGAACCATCCTGCGCTTC
>JAXLXC010000064.1:0-9730 GCA_046328155.1 Chloroflexota bacterium | reverse complement strand
TGACGATCGGTATCGAGTGACCACCCTCACGGCGGCCCTGAGGTTGGTAGCGCCTGGCGCGCTGCCGCAGACCGATACCATCGGGCCGGTAACGGACGCGGGCGCCGCGTCAGCGCAGGAACAGACGGCAGGCGGGGTCGTCGGTCGCGTCGTTGTAGTCGTAGCCGAGGCCCTCAAGGAGGCGATGCAGCGCCTCGAGCTCCTCGTCCGGCACCTGGATGCCCAGGAGCACCCGGCCGTAGTCGGAGCCGTGGTTCCGGTAGTGGAACAGACTGATGTTCCTGCGCGATGCCGAACAGGCGGCCACAGAGTGGGACGCAGCGGCGCCGCAACATAAGGAACGGTCCGGCGTCTCAACGTGCGGTACGTGATTCCACCGACTGGCGTTGCGTGATTCCACGGATTGACGGAGCCCGCCGGCGAGCCTAGCGTCGTCGGGCTTCCGGACCTGCTCCGCAAGGCATTGGCCGCGACGGAGCGGTTCCGGCCAGCCACAGGAGGTGTGCGATGGTGCAATCATGGCGACCAGCGGTACTCGTCATCGCCTTTGGTGTCGTGGCCCTCCTTCCAGTGCACGGGGTGGGCTTGGCCCAGGGTGACGACGACCTCGGCCGAGCGCTCGCGTGGCGGGACTCGCTCGGGTTGTCGACGAATCCTCAGCACGCCTCCGAACTGGCGAACGACCCGGATGCCGATCGCACATGGGGGTATCCGCTGTCGGCGGCGGAGGCAGCAGACCTCGACGCGCGGGCCGCCACCGACGAGCCACACACGCCGGATGTTGACCGCGGGTCACTGCGTCGACACGTATGGCAACGAGGATCGCTATCACGACGGCCACAGCATCGGCGATCCAGGCAAGAACTCGTATTGGGACGGGAGTGATACCGACTTCGCATTGCTCAACCTGCCGTCGAGCGTCCAAGACAGCATGTCCGGTCATCGCTACTACGCAAACAACGACTACAAGACGCGGAGCGTGCACGCTCGACAGACCAACGCTGTCGGTGACCTAGTCAAGTACGCAGGGATTGCCACCAACACAGGCTCCGGAGGGATCAAGTCCATCGACTACACCTCGTCACGTGAGGACGGTGATGTCGTGCTCAACACGATGGTCTGGGCGACTGCGGAGATTTCGGCCGGAGACAGCGGGGGACCGGTGTTTATCGATGACTACGCACGGGGAGTTGTCAGCGGGTGCAAGAAGACCGACGACTCGCCATGCAACAACGATCCGCTGGTGTACAGCAGCATCAACCGCCTCTACAGTGCCAGGACTGAAGCAGGAGTCGAGTTCGCAATGGAGGTCTGTCAATGGGCTGACTCTGTGGAGGAGTGCTAGTCATGAGATACCGCTGTCGGCCACCTCTCCTGCGGCTGGTCTTCGCGCTCGTCATCCTCGGCTGTGCCACGATCGCTTCTGCCCCCGCGCTCGCGGACTGCGATGCGATGGGTCACGGTGTCAATGACAGCGTGCATGGGTACACGTGGATCGGCACCTTCGTGAAGCGAACGGGTATGGAGGGCGACCCCTCGGCAGTAGACCGCTGGAACGTGGAGCGCGTCATCGCGGGAGACGTTCCGGCGGACCTGAGCTACCACGTCTATGCCCCGCAGAATGGCTGCCACCCGGTCGAGTTCAAGCGCGGCGTCCGCTACCTCGTGAGCACGAGCGACCTCGAGTTCCCGTCCAACAAGAATACCGTCGCCTATCGACTCCTGGAGCACGGCCGGGTGCGGCTCGTGCCGTTCCTCACTCGGGCAGAGTTCTACGACGATCGGTATCGAGTGACCACCCTCGACGGCGGCCTGGAGGTTGGTGGCGCCTGGCGTGCTGCCGCAGACCGATACCATCGGGCCGGTAATCGGACGCGGGCGCCGCGTCAGCGGAACAGACGGCAGGCGGGGCCGCCGGTCGCGTCGTTGTAGTCGTAGCCGAGGCCCTCAAGGAGGCGATGCAGCGCCTCGGAGCTCCTCGTCCGGCACCTGGATGCCCAGGAGCACCCGGCCGTAGTCGGAGCCGCGGTTCCGGTAGTGGAACAGACTGATGTTCCAGCCGGCGCTCATGCCCTCGAGGAAGTCGAGGAGCGCCCCTGACCGCTCCGGGAACACCACCTGGAACAGCCGCTCGTGGCGAGCGCCTGGCGCACGCCCGCCGACCATGTGGCGGATGTGCAGCTTGGCCAGCTCGTCGTCGGTCAGGTCGACCACCTCGTGGCTGCGCTCCGCAAGGTGTCGATGAGCTCGTGGGCCTCCTCGCGGTTGGCGATCCGGATCCCCGCGAAGACGTGGGCCTCGGCATCGCTCGCGTAGCGGTAGTTGAACTCGGTCACGCTGCGCGCACCGGATGAGCCGCAGAACTCGAGGAAGCTGCCTGGTCGCTCGGGATGGTCACGGCGAGGATGGCCTCCCGCTGCTCACCGATCTCGGCGCGCTCCGAGACGTGGCGCAGGCTGTCGAAGTTGAGGTTGGCGCCCGACGCGACGGCCACCAGCACCTGGTCGCGGAGGCCTGCCTCGGCGGCATGGCGCTTGAGACCAGCGTACGCCAGGGCTCCGGCAGGCTCGAGCACGCAGCGCTGGTCCTCGAACACGTCCTTGATGGCGGCGCAGATCTCGTCGTTGCTGACGATGACCATCTCGTCGATGACCTCGCGGGCGATGGCGAAGGTCAGGTCGCCCACCCCTTGACCGCGACGCCGTCCGCGAAGCGACCGACATGGTCGAGGGTCACCGGCGCCCCAGCCCCCAAGGAGCGTGCCATGGCGTCGCAGTCCTCGGGCTCCACGCCGATGACCCGGATCTCTGGCCGCAGCTCCTTGATGACCGCGCCGATGCCGCTGATGAGCCCACCGCCGCCGACCGGCACATACACCGCATCGATGGGCTCGCGCATCTGGCGCAGGATCTCGACGCCGATGGTCCCCTGCCCGGCGATCACGAGCGGATCGTCATAGGGGTGGATGAACGTGAGGCCCTGCTCGGCCCCCAGCTCGCGCGCTCGTCCGTACGCCGCGTCATAGGTGTCGCCGTGGAGGACGACCTCCGCGCCCCACGCGCGAACCGCGCGGACCTTGATGTCGGGCGTGGTGCGCGGCATGACGATGACCGCGCGACAGCCGAGCTTCTGAGCCGACAGCGCCACGCCCTGGGCATGGTTGCCCGCGCTCGAGGCGACGACGCCGCCTGCCAGCTCCTGTCGCGTCAGGGCGGCCATTCGGTTGTAGGCACCCCGCACCTTGAAGCTGAACACCGACTGCTCGTCCTCGCGCTTGAGCCAGACGCGGTTGCCGGTGCGCTCGCTGAGCACGGGCGCGAACTCCAGCGGCGTCTCCTGCGCAACCTCGTAGACCCGCGCCAGGAGCGCCGTCTTGAGGATGTCGTCGTTCATTCGCGGAAGGGTACGGCGTGCCCGCCGCGCACGGACCCGGTCCGACGTACCACGCGGTCCCGGACGCCCCCTTGGGACGCCGGGAACGGCATACCAGGGCAGGTTCGGAGCACGACTCGGTCGCACGGAGGATCGCCGGCGACCGCAGACGGTGCCATGACGGTGCCTTTGGGCCCTCGGCGGTCCCGATGACCGGAGACCGAACGATTCTTCGCGCACCTCCTCCTCGCGTACCCTCGCGCCGGCCATCGTCGATCGCGACACGGACAGTCACATGCTAGTGTATGAGCATGTTGACCCGACGCCTCCAGATCCTCGTGGACGAGCGTCAGTATCGGCGCGTCGAGCGAGCTGCCCGGCGACGCAAGGTGAGCGTCTCGACTGTCGTCCGGGACGCCTTGGAGCGGGAGCTGGGCGCGGAGGACGACGTGTTGCGGCGAGAGGCCGGGCGGCGGATCCTGGCGGCGCCGGAGATGGAGGTCCCTGACGTCGACGAGCTTCTGGCAGAGCTCGACGCGCTGCGCGGCCGCCGGGGATGATCGTCCTCGACACGACGATCCTGGTCTACGCCACGGGCGTCGAGCACCCCCTCCGGACGCCGTGCCAACAGCTCATCGACATGATCGCGCAGGGCCGGATCGTGGCCACGACCACGCCCGAGGTCATCCAGGAGTACGTCCATGTGCGGGCGCGCCGACTTACCCGTGCTGAGACGGCCCGCACGGCCCGTGACTTCGTGAGCCTGCTCCGCCCGTTGCTCATGGTCGATGCCAGCATGCTGTCCGCAGGCTTGCGGATCTACGAGGAGACGCCGAACATCGGGTCGTTCGATGCGGTCCTCGCGGCGGCCGCGATCTGGCTGTCGGCGGACGCCCTCGTCAGCGCAGACCGCGGGTTCGCGGGGGTCAAGGGGCTGACGTACCTCGACCCGGCGGCAACGGACTTCCTGACCGGCATATGACTCCGACAGCCTCGCTGTGACCGATCGCCGCCGTCAGATCTGCGGGAGCGGGACCTGCAACATGATCCATCACCTCAAGATCTGGGACTGGACTCGTGGCCCGGCGACAGCGGCGGCACCGTGGTCGAGCACGAGGGTGGGGAGAGCACGACACGACTGATGGGGAGCCACGTGGATTCGGAGAGTGGCAGCAGCGCGGACGAGAGCTGGTTCACCACGGTCCACTACGCGCAGTACGAGCTCGAGCAGTACCAGGGCATCACCATCGAGCCATGCACCAACTCGGCGTGCAGCTGATGACGACGCGGGTCCTCGCACGCGTCCTGCTGTTGCTGTCGATGGGCTGGGTCATGTCGGCGGGCGTTTGGCCCATGACCCCTGTGCGTGCAGGCGGCACGGGCTTGTTGTGCACATGGCCGGACCTCGACACATGGCTGCCGAAGGCCGATCGGGTCGTGGTCGTCCGGGTCGACAAGGTCTATCCGGGCGGCACATGGCGACCACCGCGGTTCCGGCTCACGGTCGAGGAGGTGCTGGTCGGCGAGTCGCCGCGTCACATGACGATCCGGACGTTCGGGGCGCAGGGGATGGCCGACGATGAGCCGAAGTGCACCGGCGCGCCGGGGATCGAGGTGGATGCCGGCGACCGACTGGTCCTGGGGTTCGGTCCGGAACCGGATCGCGTCGACAGCGGGGTCTCGGTGGCAGGCGTCCTCGACCGGCGTCCTCGAGACCCCCAGCCGGGCCTCCGGCGCACCACGGTCGCCGAGGCACGGTCGATCCTGGGGCTGCCGGCCACGGATGCCGAGCTGCCCTCGACCGACGTGGCGACGACCGACTCCGTGTCGGCTGCCAGAGACATCATCAAGGCCGCAGCCGAGTGGCTCGCTGGCGTCCTCCATCGCCTCGCCGCCTCACCGGGCGAAGGCTGACCTGCCTCAGGCTGAGGCAGCCACCGAGCGGGGCGCCTCGATGCCGCGCTCGTCGCGGCGGCGGAGGGCGGCGCCGGTCTTCCAGATGGCGTACTCCAGGGAGTCGGCGAGGGCCATCGCGGACGCCGCGATGATGTTGGTCGCGGAGCCCATGGTGGACCACTCGAGGGTGCCCGCGGACGAGGTGATGACCACCCGCGTCCGGGCGGCCGTCGCCGCGGTGCCGTCGAGTATGCGCACTTTGTAGTCCACCAGGTGGACCGAGTCGAGCTCCGGGTAGAACGCGGACAGCGCCTTGCGCAGCGCGGTGTCGAGCGCGTTGACGGGTCCGTTGCCGTCGGCGGCGGTGTGGAGCACCTCGCCGTCCACGGCCACCTTGACGGTCGCCTCGGCCAGTTGCTCGCGCCCCTCGCGCTGCTCCACGAGCGCGGTGTAGTCGACGACCCGGAAGGGCGCCTCGTAGCCGGGAGAGTTGCGCCGGATGAGCAGCTCGAACGACGCCTCGGCGCCCTCGAACGATGCGCCGTCCGCCTCCAGCTGCTTGATGAGCCGCGACAGCGTCTGGGGGTCGACGACCCCTTCGAGGTGATGCCCGAGCTGCTCCGCGCGGATCCGGGTGTTGGCCTTGCCACCCAGCTCGGAGACGACCAGCCGCCCCTGGTTGCCGATGGCCACCGGGTCGACGTGCTGATAGCTCCGCTCCACCTTGGCCACCGCCGCCCCGTGGACGCCGCCCTTGTGGGCGAAGGCGCTCCGACCCACGTAGGGCTGGTAGTCGTTGGGGACCTGGTTGGCGATCTCGGCGACGGTGCGTGACAGGTTGGTGAGGTCGGTCACGTCGCCGCCCCCCGCGGGCAGCAGCGGCAGCTCGGTCTTGAGCGCGAGGTTGGCGAGGATGCTCACCATGTTGGCGTTGCCGCATCGCTCGCCATAGCCGTTGATGGTCGCCTGGACATGGCGCACCCCGGCCTGGACCGCCGCGATGGAGTTGGCCACCGCCAGCTCGGCGTCGTTGTGGGTGTGGATGCCCCAGGTCACCGCGGGCGCGTCTGGGTCCCCGTCCAGCGAGCCGCGCGTGTCGGCGAGGATCGCCAGCAGCTCGGAGGTGAGCGTGCCGCCGTTGGTGTCGCACAGGACGATCTGCCGGGCGCCCGCCTGGCGGGCCGCGCGGAGCGTGGACAGGGCGTAGTCGCGGTCGGCCGTGTAGCCGTCGAAGAAGTGCTCCGCGTCGTAGACCGCCTCGCGGCCGCGATCGACCACGAATCCGACCGATTCCGCGATCATGTCCAGGTTCTCGGCCGGCGTGGCGCCCAGGACCTCGATGACATGGAGCAGCCAGCTCTTGCCGAAGATGGTCACCACCGGCGTCTCGGCCGCCACCAGCTCCCGCAGGTTGGGGTCGGCCTCCGGCCGGTTGGCGCGATGGCGCGTCGACCCGAACGCCGCGAGCCGGGCCGTCTGCCAGGTCATGGTCCGCGCCGCCGCGAAGAACTCGATGTCCTTGGGGTTGCTGCCCGGCCAGCCGCCCTCGACATAGGGCATGCCGTACTCGTCGAGCATCCGCGCGATGCGGATCTTGTCCGCGAGCGAGAGGGTGATGTTCTCGCCCTGGGTGCCGTCCCGCAGGGTGGTGTCATACAAGATGACCGGCTGGAGCGCGGGCTCGCTCATGCGGCGACGCCCACGCCCAGGCGTTCGAGCACCGCATCCCGGAACCCGTCGGTGCCCACCTGCGTCAGCCCCTCGCCGCCGGCGCCCAGGAGGTCACCGGTCCGGAAGCCATCGGACAGGGCCTGCCGGACCGCCGACTCGATCGCGGCGGCCGCGTCCGCCTGGCCGAAGGACCAGCGGAGCATCATCGCCGCGGACAGGATCGTCGCCGCGGGATTGGCGACGCCCTTCCCCGCGATGTCGGGCGCCGAGCCATGGATCGGCTCGTACAGCCCCAGGATCCCGTGCGTCGTGCGGGTCTCGCCCAGCGACGCCGACGGGAGCATGCCCAGCGACCCGGCGAGCACGCTCGCCTCGTCGGACAGGATGTCCCCGAACATGTTCTCGGTGACGATGACGTCGAAGATGCCGGGCGAGGTGATGAGCTGCATCGCGCAGGAGTCGACCAGCCGATGCTCCAGCTCCACGTCCGGGAACTCCGCGGCCACCTCCACGACCACCTGCCGCCACAGCCGCGACGAGGCGATGACGTTGGCCTTGTCCACGCTGGTCACCCGCTTCCGACGGCCACGTGCCAGCTCGAACGCGAGCCGCGCCACGCGGGCCACCTCGCGCTCGGTGTAGATGAGCGTGTCGTAGGCCTGGCGGCCGTCCGGGCCGTCGTGGGTCTCGCGCCGCTCCCCGAAGTAGAGACCACCCGTGAGCTCGCGCACGATGAGCATGTCCACGCCCTCGACCAGGTCCCGCCGGAGCGGCGAGGCATCGATGAGCGCGGGCTCCGCGGTCACCGGGCGCAGGTTGGCGAACAGCCCCAGGCCCTTGCGCAGCCCGAGCAGCGCCTGCTCGGGACGGACCTTGGCAGTGGGGTCGTCCCACTTCGGGCCGCCCACGGCACCCAGGAGCACCGCATCGGCCGATGCGCACAGCGCCAGGTCCTCGTCGCGCAGCGGCGTGCCATAGGCGTCGATCCCAGCACCGCCCATCCGGATGGGCGACCACTCCACGCGGAACCCGGCGCTGGCCCCGACCGCGTCCACGACGACCTGCGTCGCGGCGACCACCTCGGGGCCGATGCCGTCACCCGGGATGGCGACGACGCGCCAGGCCTCGGTCATGGGAGCGCGGCCGGCTGGGTCGCCGCGACCGGCTCCTCGGTGAGGAGCTTCTCCAGCGCGTGGACGTACGCCTCCACGGACGCCTCGATGATGTTGGTGGAGAGACCGTGGCCGGTCACCGAGTCGACGCGCCCGTCATCGATGGACCGACGCGCCTTGACGGTCACCTGGCCCTGGGCGTCCTCGCCGCCCGACACCGCGCGGATCTCGTAGTCCACGAGCTGCGGGTGCCAGCCCAGGACCGGCTCCACGGCGGCGTCGATGGCGCCATACAGCGCGTCCACCGGGCCGTTGCCGGTCTCCTCCGCGGTGAGGCTCTCGCCCTGGAGGCGGACCGCCACGTTGCCCGTGGACGAGCCGCCATGGCTGCTGGTGACGCTCCATCCCTCGAGCGTCACGGCCGAGTCCGGGAGCGCGATCGAGCCCGAGGCCTGCTGACCCACCATGGCCATCAGGTCGGCGTCGGTGACCTCCTTCTTCTGGTCCGCCAGCGCGATGGCCGCCCGATAGATGACGTCGAGCGCCTCGCCCTGGATGTCGAAGCCCAGGCTGTGCAACTTGTCCTGGAGCCCCCGCCGCCCCGACAGCTTGCCGATGGTCAGCCGGTTGCTGGTGAGGCCCACCGACTGGGGGGTCATGATCTCGAAGTTGAGCGGGTTCTTGAGCACCCCGTCCTGGTGGATGCCGGACTCGTGCGCAAAGGCGTTGCGTCCGACGATCGCCTTGTTGGGCTGGATGACGAAGCCCGTCAGATAGCTCACCAGGCGACTGGTGGGCGCGATCTGCTCGGTCACCACGCCCGTGGTGTGGGCGTCCAGAGCGGCGCCACGCGTGGCGAGCGCCATGACGACCTCCTCCAGCGCGGCGTTGCCGGCACGCTCGCCGAGACCGTTGATGGTGCACTCCACCTGGCGTGCCCCGTTCTGGACGGCCGCCAGGCTGTTGGCCACCGCGAGGCCCAGGTCGTTGTGGCAATGGACGCTGACCACCGCGTCGCGACCGATGCGCTCCACGACGCGCCGGATGAGCGGCCCGAACTCGGTGGGCACGGCATAGCCCACGGTGTCCGGGATGTTGACCGTGGTGGCGCCCGCGGCCACGACCGCCTCGCACACCTGGAGCAGGTACTCCGGGTCGCTGCGGGTGGCGTCCATGGCGCTGAACTCCAGCTCCGCGTCGCGACCCAGCTGCTCGCGACCGTAGCGGACCCACCTGACCGCCTCGGCGAGGGCCTCCTCGCGGCTCATCCGGATCTGGTGCTGGAGATGGATCTCCGAGGTGGAGATGAACACGTGGAGATGCGGCTGCTCCGCGACGCGGATGGCCTCCACGGCGCGCTGCGGGTCGCCGTCGCGGCATCGGGCGAGTCCCGCGACCGCCACGCCCTTGGTCTCCTGGGCGATGCGGTGGACCGCCTCCCAGTCGCCCGGGGACGCGGCCGGGAAGCCGGCCTCGATGACGTCGACGTTGAGCCGCACCAGCTGGCGGGCGACCTCCAGCTTCTCGCTCATGGTGAGCGAGGCGCCCGGCGCCTGCTCCCCATCCCGCAGCGTGGTGTCGAAGATCCGGATCGACCCCTTGGCCCCCGCGCTGCGGTTGCCCCCGGCTACGCCAGGTACGTCGCTGGTGCTCATGCCGCTGACCCTCCGGCGGGCTTC
>JAXLXC010000063.1:0-10159 GCA_046328155.1 Chloroflexota bacterium | reverse complement strand
CGTCCGCGGACCTCGCGCCACGCGGCATGGACTTCCTCTACTCCGCGAACCGCCTGAACGTGGCCACGTCACGGGCACGAGCATTGGCCATCGTGGTCGGCAGCCCTGCGCTGCTGGATGTCGTGGCTCACTCCCCGACCCAGATGCGCCTCGCGAACGCCCTCTGCCGGCTGGTCGAGGTGGCCATGGCGTGAGCGATCAGGCGGCCTGGACGTCGGTCGAGGAGGAACTCTGGTCCGAGGTGCTCGTGCGCTGCATCTACGTCGGCATGCGTCCCGAGACGGCACGAGAGCGGGTGGCCGTCCTCTCGCCGTACGGGCAGGGTTTCGCCGACAGATCCACGACCGATGGAAGGCTGCGGCCGGACAGCTCCGCGAGTCTGCGATCAGGGGTTCGTCGACGCCTCTCTCAGCACCGCCTGCAAGTGCTCGAAGTACTCATCAAAGCCGTCGAGCCGCCGGCCGCACATGCAGGTGCGCAGCGCGAGGTCACCCACGTCGTCGGACGCGTCGATGCGGCGGATGATCTCGTCCTCATCGGCGTCGGACATGTACGGTCCGTGTCCATCGACAGCTCGGGCCACCGACTCCATCGCTAGGCCACCTCCTGGACGAGCCACCGACCCACGTTCGCGAGGGTACCCTGGCACGCGACCAGCCCGTGGGGTGAGATGTGATCGACTTCGCGCAGGGCGAGGCCGGCAAGGCCTGGAATCGCTGGGAGATCGACGCCGCGGTCGCGGCCTACCTCGACATGCTGCAGAGCGAGCGCCGTGGCGAGCTGTACGTCAAAGCCGACGTCGTGCGTGAGCTGGCCCATCTCCTTCCGGCGCGGTCGAAGGGTTCCGTCGAACGCAAGTTCCAGAACATCAGCGCGATCCTCGACGAGATCGGGCTCCCGTGGATCGACGGCTACAAGCCTCTGTCGAACTACCAGGACGAACTGGCCGTTGGCGTCATGACCGCCGTCGGAACGCAGCGGCGTCTGGCCGAAGCCTTCGAGGTGTATGGCAACACCGCCCTCGTTGCGCCACAGACCGGCCGCCTGGCAACGCACGATGTGCTTGTCGCCGCTCCAGGTGCCACAGGCCGGATGAGCAACGCGCCCTCCCGCGTCGGGCTGGTCGGTGGCACGATCCCGGCACTTCGAGACTTCCAAACCAAGGTGCTCGGTGACGCGGGCGAGGAATGGGTGATGGAGCTCGAGCAGGAGCAGCTCGCGCGCGCCGGGCGGAGCGATCTGGCCGACCGCGTCGTCTGGGCCGCACGAGACGTCGGCGATGGCCTGGGCTACGACGTGGCCAGCTTCTTTCCCGACGGTCGCGAGCGCTTCATCGAGGTCAAGACCACCAACTACGGCGTCCGAACGCCCTTCTTCATCACCAAGGGCGAGGTTTCGTTCTCGGAGCGCCGAGCCGATGCGTTCTCGCTCTACCGAGTGCACGGGTTCGCTCGAGACCCGCGCGTATATGTCCTGGATGGCTCGGTCAAGGAGCGCGCCAAGCTCGATCCACAGGTATTCCTGGGCATCCCCCTGTAGCACTGCGCACGCCTCAGGCGACCATGATGTTGATCCGCGACGCGACGCCCGACGACATCCCGTCCCTCGCGCCCATCGAGGCGCGCGGCGACGCACTCTTCGCGACCGTCGGACACCCGGAGTTCGTGGGTCCCCACCAGATCAGCGACGCGGACGCTGCTCGGGCCATCGCTGAGCGCCGGCTCAGGGTCGCGGAGCTGGACGGCATCGTCGTCGGCTGGCTGGCCGTCGACCGGCTCGGTGCGGAGCTGCTGCTGTCCCAGGTGTGTGTCGAGCCCGCCCATGCCCGCCACGGCATCGGGACGGCGCTCCTGCGCGACTGCATCGAGCGCGCCCGCGCGTCCGGCGAACCGTCGCCGATCCTCGACACCCAGGCGGACGTCGTGTGGAACGCGCCCTGGTATGCCAGACATGGCTTCGAGCCCATCCCGGTCGATGGCTGGACCGATGATCTCCAGGCCCGGGCGCAGGCGCAGGAGGCCGCTGGCTTCGATTGGTCGACCCGCGTGTTCATGCGGCTTCGCCTATGACCGGTCCAGTGACTCCAGGAACTCGCGAGGACTGAGCACGGGCAGGCGGCCTCGGAGCTCCAGGAGCCGGGCATCGCCGGAGACGAGGGCATCCACCTGGGCTGCACGTGCGAGGTCGATGAGGAACTCGTCGTCCGGGTCGCTCGCGAGAGCGTCCTGACGGGGCGGGTCGTCGACGAGCATGGCGTCCGGACCGATGGCCTCGACGTACGCTTCCGCATCGCTGGGCGACGTACGCATCGAAACCGGTCGCGGTGCAGGACGTCCGAGAGCTCGTCGAGCAATGCTGGCGAGACGACCAGCTCGAACGCCCCGGCGCGAAGCTCCAGCAGAAGCCGCGCACACGGGCCGTGGGGGCTGATCAGTGCCGCGACGAGGACGTTGGTGTCAAGGACGGCGCGCGGCACGCGAGCGGGCTCCTGCTCCTCGCCCGGCTCGCACCGCGCGGGTCTCCTCGACGGCGAGTCGCATCGCTTCGTCGCCATCGAGCTCGCTGTGTGCCCACACGCGCTCCACCACCGCGAGGCCCAGATACGAGCGAAGGGCCTCTTCCACCACGTCCGAATCGCGCCGATCGGTGCGTGCTGCACGCACGCGCGTGGCGCGCAGGACGTCCTCGTCCACGTACAGGGTCACCTTGCGTCGATTGGTCGCCATTAAGCCAGCATAGCGTCATAACGTCGAAGCGTCGAGCCCATTGCCGCGCCAGCCCTGCCGAGACACTGACGCACGTGACGCGTGATATCATATGTCCGATACGTCATGTCGAACCAGTACCCGGCCACCGCTCACGCACGGCGACAACGGATGATCGCCGAACGGCTCGCCACCGCGACGGGCGAGGCGTACGGAGCCGCGCTCGGGTCGCGGCTGCGTGATGAGCTGGTCACGAGCGACGCGGACCGAACGGCGCTCGTTGAGCTGATCCACGAGATGGTCAGCGCCGATCCGCTCCTCGCACAGACGGCGCCCAGCATCGGTGCCCTCCTCCGGAGCGCGATCGCGTCGCAGGCGGTGTCAGAGGCGTTCATGCCCACCGCCGTGGCGGACGACCTGGAGGACGCTGCCGCCCCGGACGATGTCCTGCGGATCGCCCGGGTCCACGGTCAGGCTGAGGCATCGGTCCTCTCCAACCCCATGTTTGACGCGGCCCGGGCAGCCCGGGCGATGGGCTCGCGCTCCGCGAATGTCCGGGAGTACGCCCGCCAGTTGCGCACTCGGCCTGGCGTCCTGGCCCTGCCGGTCGCCAATCGGTTCGTCTTCCCCTCGTTCCAGTTCGACGAGCCGCGCCGACGGCTCTGGCCCATCGCCCTTGAGATCAACGCACTCCTGGGCGCAGCCGACGACCCGTGGGGTGTGGCGAGCTTCTGGTTCGGCGACGACCCCGGCCTCGGCGCTCGACCTGCCGACCTGGTCTCGGACGAGTCACGCGCGCAGGACGTCAGGGCCGCCGCAGCACGCGAGCTCGCGCCCGTCGGCTGATGCCGCGCTCCGACCCACCACCCGACTGCCCGTCACCCAACGGTCCTCGCGTCCGTGTCCTGGCGACAGGCACGTCGTTCTGGCGCATCCACGGCGCTGGGCACGAACCCGCGGCCTTCCGTGACGTGGGCGCGGAGGCCAAGCGTGCGGATCCCGTGACCCATGGCAGCGAGGGCCGCTTCGACTGCCAGGCGGGCGAGTACGGATACCTGTATGCGGGCGAGACCAAGGCATCCACCATCGCGGAGGCGTTCCTCCGAGGCCCGGTGGTCCGCGACCCGGCGGCGCGGTTCATGCGACGCGCTCGCCTCGACGACCGGGTGCTCTCGCGCCTCCGGCTGGCCGTCGACCTGCCGGTGGTCGACCTGTGCGGGGCCGCGGGTCTGGGACAGGTCGGCCAAGACGCGTGGCTGACCGCGTGTGACGAGGTCGACTATCCGATGACACAGCAGTGGGCGACCGCCATCCGCACCTGGGCACCCGATGCGGCGGGGCTGGTCTCGATGTCGAAGCGCGACAACCTGCACGAGGCGTTGGTCCTGTTCGCGGACCGGGTGCCCGCGGGCGCGCTCACCGGCGACGTGGTGCGCCACCTCGACTCGCCGCTCGGCGTGACGCTCGTGGAGAAGGTCCTCGCGCGCTGCAACGTCGTGCTCGGCCGATCGTGAGCAAGGCACCCGGGTGGCAGCGTCGCCGCCGGCAGTCCCTGACACGCGGACGGCCGCGTGGTCCGGAGGGGCTGCCGCGCGCCAAGCCCGCCCGGCAGCGCATCGACCCGCGGGAGCGGGAGATCGTGGCCGCGCCGCTGCGAGCCATGCTCGCGTCCGTGCCGGAGCGGCAGCGGGTGGTGGCCCACCTAGGCCCGACCAACTCCGGCAAGACCCATGCCGCGTTGCGCATCCTCGCCGGTGCCCGGTCAGGGGCGTACGGCGGGCCGTTGCGACTGATGGCGCAGGAGGTGTTCGAGGACCTCCGGGAGCTGCTCGGCCCGGATGTCACGGGGCTGCGCACGGGCGAGGAGCGCATCGCGCCCGACGCGCCATTCGTTGCGTGCACCACCGAGCTGCTGGTGCCGCGGGACGTGGTGGTCATCGATGAGGTCCACTGGCTGGCCGACCGCGAGCGCGGCTCCGCATGGACCCGGGCGATGCTGACGCTCCCCTGCCAGGAGCTCCACCTGGTCGGCTCGGCGGACATCCTGCCCGCGCTGCGTGCCGCGTTCCCGGAGCTGGAGGTGCGTGCCTATGAGCGTCTGGCACCACTGACGTTCGTCGGCAGTGTGCACATGCGCGCCATCACGCCCGGCAGCGCGGTCATCGCCTTCTCGCGCAAGGCGGTGCTGGCCCTGGCCCGGGAGCTGTCACGACTCCATCCGGGGCGGGTGGGCGTGCTCTATGGCGCGATGCCAGCCGCCGAGCGGCGGCGCCAGGCGGCACGCTTCCGACAGGGCGAGCTGGACGTGCTGTGCGCCACGGACGTCCTGGGACACGGGCTCAACCTGCCCATCCGGACCATCCTCTTCGCCGAGTCCCGCAAGTGGAACGGTGCGGAGCGCGTGGACCTGGCGCCGTGGGAGGTGGCCCAGATCGCGGGCCGGGCTGGTCGGTTCGGGATGCATGACTCGGGTGCCGTCGGGACCCTGACCGGACATCGCTGGGCCGAGCCACGCGCCACGGTCATCGAGGCGGGGCTGCATCCACGCTTCCGGACGGAGGGCGGCCTGCCGGCCTACCGGCTGCTGAGGACGGTCAACCTGGGACCCGAGTTCGAGGACGTGGCGGACCACCCGCCGCAGCGCTGGCCGGAGCTGCTGATGCGCTGGGAGACGGTGGCCCGCGGGCTGGTCACGGCGGAGGCCGGTGGCTGGATCCGCATCTCCGACGTGCAACCGATGGTGCGCCGCCTGTCCGCGCTGGGGGCCCGCACGTTGCGCCGACTGTCTGCGGAGGATGCGTGGTCGTTCGCGTTGTCGCCCATGGATGGCGAGGAGCAGGCAGGCCTGCTGCGCCGACTGGCTGCCGCGGTCGCGGACGACGCCTCGCTCCGGGACCTGGTGCTGGTCGGCGGCCTGGACGGCACGTCGGCCGGGGTCGCGGAGGGGGTCGCCGGGCTGGCGTCGCTGCTGCGCTGGTTCACGCGCCGCTGGCCAGGTGCTGGCGGCATCAGCCACGAGGACGCGGACCGGCTGGAGACGGCCGCCGCGGATGCCGTGGGGCGCGCGCTCGAGGGGGAGATCGCGGGCAATCGGTACGGCTGGTGACCAGACCCTCCAAGGCCGACCTCGCCGCCGCGACGAGCCGGTCCATCCCGGACGTCATCGCCGACGGTCTGGACATCCTGTTCGTGGGCATCAACCCGGGACTGTGGTCCGGCGCGACCGGGTTCCACTTCGCCCGACCGGGCAATCGGTTCTGGCAGGCCATCGCCGCCGCCGGCTTGGTCGACCGCGTGCTCGACCCAGCCGAGCAATCGGAGCTGCTCCGCTTCGGCATCGGCATCACGAACCTGGTGGCTCGCACCACGGCCACGGCCGCCGAGCTCTCGACCGAGGAGCTGCGTGCCGGCGGCCAGGCGCTCGTGGCCAAGGTCGAGCGGCATCGGCCCCGCCAGGTGGCCTTCCTCGGCATCTCGACCTACCGCGTCGCCTTCCGTGCACCCAAGGCCACCATCGGCCTCCAGCCCGAGCCCATCACGAGCGCCCGGGCGTGGGTGCTGCCCAACCCGTCGGGCCTCAACGCCTCATGGACGCTGTCCCGGCTCGCGGAGTCCTACCGGGTGCTGGCCATGTAGGCGTAGGCCGTGTAGCCTTTACCCATGGTTCCGAGTGTAAAGCCCAGCCGACGCAGAGGACATACGCGGGTCAGCCCGAAGCATCAGGTCACCCTGCCGAGGGACGTGCTCAGTGGTGCCGGTCTGCACACCGGTGACGAACTCCGCGTGGAGGCGATCGGACCCGGGACGGTCGTCCTGACCCGGGTCGGCGACGCGATCGACCGGTACGCGGGCAGTCTGACCGGGGTGTTTCCACCCGACGCCATCGAGCGATTGCGCGACGAGTGGGGATAGTCGTCCTCGACGCAGGGGTCGTCGTCGCGGCGCTGGACGCCACGGACCTCCATCACGACGCATCCACCACGGCGATCCGGGCGTCGCTCGCCGCCGGCCATCGCCTCGTGATGCCGGCCTCGGCGTACGCCGAGTGCCTGGTGTGGCCCTATCGGGCCGGTGAGACCGCCGTATCGACGGCAGACGCGTTCATCGATGCGCTGCCAGCGACGGTCCTCGCCGCGGACAGGGACATCGCCCGGACGGCTGCGCGGCTGCGTGCCGAACACGGTCCGACGCTTCGCCTCCCCGACGCCCTCGTCATCGCGACGGCGCTCGAGACCGGCGCGGACCAGGTCCTGACCACGGATCGCGGGTGGCCTGCGACCGAGGTCGCGGTCGAGGTGGTCGGCGCGCCGTCGTCTCCGGCACGAACGCACGCACGCTCACGGGCGAGCCGGAGCCGTCCCTGAGCCGCAGGATCGCGATGGCGACCAATCAGCGGGGTGTGCGGGTCATGAACAGATGCGTGGCGCCGCTGGGTGCCACGAGCGACTGGGTCTCGAACCGGTCATGGATGCCTTCCAGCCCGGTCCACGGCGACACGCCGCGGCCCAGGAGCACGGGGATCACCACGATGTGGAGATAGTCCACGAGGTCGGCGGCCAGGTATTCGTTGACGGTGGTGGGCCCGCCGCCGATCCGGACGTCCTTGCCACCCGCCGCGTCCCGTGCGAGGGCCAGCACCTCCTGTGGCGTGCCGGAGACGAAGTGAAACGTGGTCTCCCCCACGGCCATCGGCTCGCGCGGGTGATGGGTCCACACGAAGCAGGGCGTGTGGAACGGCGGCTCCTCGCCCCACCAGCCGCGCCACCCGTCGTCCGGCCACGGGCCGGTGGTGGGCCGGAACTTGTTGCGACCCATGATCTCGGCGCCGATGTTGGAGCCCCAGCCAGCCAGGAGCGTCTCATCCGCGCCCAACGGGCCGGTGGGACGCTGCGCGCCGTGGACCCCGATCCGCTCGAACCACGGCGCGAAGGTCGCCTGCGCGGTGCCGAACGGCAGCTCCAGCGATTGGCCCTCGCCGGTGGCATATCCATCGAGCGACACGAACAGGTTCTGGACACGCACACGGCTCATCGATGGTCCTCCTGTCGGGGCGCCCGGCGGGCACCATCACCACTATGACGATCGACCTCCAGGACGCCCCAGACTCATCGCCAGCCGGCCGACGCGTCGGGTGCCTCAGGCGCCCGCGGGTCCCTCGACCTGGGACATCCGACCGGGCCGCCAGCGCAGCCAGCGCTCGAGCCATGCGAACGAGCGGGCCTCGGGCAGCCCTCGCTGGAGCGCGATGACCCCGGCCAGCATGGCGAAGCCGTGCACCCACAGCGTGGGCAGCGAGATGGTCGCCGCCACCATCACGGTCCACCGCCGGTTGGTGCGCGCACCCCACACCACCAGCAGCGCGGCCACGGCCAGCCTGCCCAGCAGCGGCACGTGGATGGACAGCGGCGGGTCGTCCTGGGTCGTCCTCGCGAGCGACACGCACCAGTCGACCCAGTCCTGGGGCGCGAGCACGAACGAGACACCCACGATGGCCGCCGTCGCCCCCAGCGCGATGTACAGGCTGCGCCACTCGCGACGGACGGCGAACCAGAGCAGGCCGACCCCCGGCGCCACCTTGGTGAGGAGCACGAACGACCACGCGGCCGGCCATCGGAAGCCGAGCACGATGGCGGCCGCCAGCAACAGGTGGACGTTGGCCATGCGCAGCTCGATGAGGAACGGCGCGAACGCCAGCAGCGGCAGCCACCACGGCCCCACGAGCCACACGTAGGTCACGAACAGGAGCCCGACCCAGCACGCCACGAACACGGGCCATGGGAGTGCCGTGAACAGCGTCATCAGGGGCACGAACGCGGGCGAGTAGCGGTACAGGTCGATGCCCGCCACCGAGACGCCCGGCTCGCCATACAGCGGCTCGCGCGGGTAGCCCCAGTAGGCGTGCGCGTCATAGCCCACCCAGTCGGGGTGGGTCATCGCCCCCTGGACCACGACCAGCAGGAACGCGAGCGCGACGAGGGTCAGGAGCACCCACACGACGAACAGCAGCCGCGGCACCCACGGCCGCGACCGCAGCTCAGCGAGCGACGCCATGTGGGGTCGGCGCGATCGTGGGCTGGGTGCCACGGCCACGCAGCAGTCCGGCCAGCCAGTCGAACTGGCCGTGGAGCCGCTCGGGGAAGCCCCGATGGAGCGCGACCACGCCCGCCAGCATGGCGAGGCCGTTGAGCCACAGCACCGGGATGGAGATGGTCGCCGCGACCACGACGGTCCAGCGACGGTCGGTGCGCGCACCCCAGACCACCAGCACCGCGGCAGCGACGACGCGATAGGGCAGCGGGATGGCGACCGTGTTGCCCGACCCCGGCTCCGAGGTCTGGGTCAGCGAGCGCAGCCACTCGGCCCACAGGTCGGGTGTGAGGGCGAGCGACACGGCCGCGATGGCCGCCGTCACACCCAGCGCGATGGCGAGGCTGCGCCACTCGCGCCGGACCGCGAACCACAGCAGCCCCACGCCGGGCGTGACCTTGGTGAGCAGCACGAACGACCAGGCCGCGGGCCATCGGAAGCCCAGCACGATGGCCAGCGCCAGCAGCAGATGGACGTTGCCGATGAACAGCTCGACGGCGAACACAGGGATCGCGAGCAGCGCGAGAGCCCACGGGCCGACCATCCACACATACAGCACCACGCCGACCGCGAACCACGCCGTCACGAACACCGGCCACGGGATGGCGGTCCACAGCGTCATGAGCGGCACGAACACCGGGGAGTAGCGATAGAAGCCATACCCCGCCGACAGCGTGGGGAGGGGGCTGTACACCTCGTCGCGGGGATAGCCCCAGTAGGCGCGCGTGTCGAAGCCCAGGCCGTGGGTGCTGTTGAGGACGCTCGTGATGGCCCACAGCAGCACGACCCCGCCCAAGGCGCTGAGCGTGACGAAGGCGATGGCCGCCCAGTCGACGTGCCCGAACGGCCGGGCCTGCGATCGCATGCCGGGAGGGTCGCAGGCGGGGCGTCCGCGCACCACCACCCCGGTGGTACCGGGCGGTACCGCCGCTCGGTCAGCCCGGTGCGGTCAGTCGCTCGAGGCGGCCCAGCGGTCCAGGGCGACCGACAGGAACCCGAAGCCCTCGGCCAGCAGCCCCTCGTACCCGCTCGGGGTGCCGTCCCACAGCCGCCAGTCGCGCCCGGAGCCCACCCCACCGAACGCGGAGTCGTCCGCGACCGTGCTCGAGAGCGCCTCGAGGAGCTGGTCGGCCTCCGCCTGCATGCCCACCAGGCGCAGGGCCCGGATGATCCCGCCGGTGCGGTGATGGACGGCGCCGCCCTGGAGATAGCCGCCGATGGGCAGCCCGAACACCACCCCGCCCAGGTCCTCCTCCGCGATGGGATGGAGGTTGATGGGCACCCCGTTGGCTAGGTCGGCGTAGCCCACCCGCCCGAACTCCGCCCACAGCGCCCGCATCGCACGCTCGGCCGCCTCGTCATCCAGG
>JAXLXC010000062.1:0-11360 GCA_046328155.1 Chloroflexota bacterium | reverse complement strand
CAGCCCCAAGGCGCCGGTCAGGGATCCATCAGGGGCCGGCCTCGTCATCCATGACCTGCGCGTCTCGTTTCCGATCGTCGCGGGCGTCCTCCAGAGACAGCGTGGGGCCGTGCGCGCCGTCGACGGAGTCTCGCTCACCATCGCCCAGGGACGGACGCTCGGCCTGGTCGGGGAGTCTGGTTGTGGCAAGACGACCGTGGGACGGACGGTCGTGCGCATCCTGGAGCCGGCGACGGGGACCGTGATGCTGGATGGCGTCGACATCACCTCCCTCCACGGCGAGGCACTGCGTCGCGCCCGCCGCCAGTTCCAGCTGGTGTTCCAGGACGCCCACTCGAGCCTGGACCACCGCCAGACGATCGGGCAGGCGCTGCGGGAGCCCTTGGACATCCATGACCTCGGGCCGCGCGAGGAGCGCAGTGCCCGCGTCACGGAGCTCCTTGGGATGGTTGGGCTCGAACCCTGGTTCGCCGAACGCTACCCGCACGAGCTGAGCGGTGGTCAGCGCCAGCGCGTGGGCATCGCTCGCGCGCTGGCGGTCGAGCCGAGCCTCCTGGTGTGCGACGAGCCCATCAGCTCCCTCGACGTGTCGATCCGAGCGCAGGTGGTCAACCTGCTCGTCGACCTGCAGCGACAGCTGGGGCTGACCTACCTGTTCATCGCCCATGACCTGGCGGTGGTCCGCCACATGGCCGACGAGGTGGCGGTCATGTACCTCGGGCGGATCATGGAGGCCGCGCCCGCGGACCAGCTGTTCGCTGACCCACGGCACCCGTACACCATCGCGTTGCTCTCGGCGGTGCCGTCGGTGGACCCCCGGATCGAGCGCGAGAAGCGCCGGATCGTCCTCGTGGGGGACGTGCCCAGCCCGGAGCACCCGCCCCCAGGGTGTCCGTTCAGCAGCCGGTGCTGGCTCCGCACTCGCCTCGG
This sequence comes from Chloroflexota bacterium, assembly GCA_046328155.1. Taxonomy (GTDB): domain Bacteria; phylum Chloroflexota; class Limnocylindria; order Limnocylindrales; family CSP1-4; genus JAFMJV01. Next base: position 10,430 of record JAXLXC010000062.1, on the reverse strand, counting down.
TGACCCGGAACGGTGCACCACCGAAGCCCCGCGGCTGGAGCCGGTCCCAGGGCCCGAGATGCGGCATGGGGTGGCGTGCCACTACGGCGATGACGCACGCGCCCTGCGGCCGGCAGACGTCGGGGTGCCGGCTACGGGACCAGGCTCGCCATCCTGATGGTGCTCACGAAGGCACGGTAGGCGTCGGTCGGGTCCTCGGCCGCGTAGCGAATGGCTCGGTCGCCGTCGCGCACGACATGCGGGATCACGGCCGCCAGGTCGGCCTGGACGGGCCGCACGAACTCGACCCCAACCTCGATGGGCGCCTCCAGCGACAGGGGCCTGAGCCCCCCGCGGTCCGCCGATGCGGCCCGTCGGACCACGTCGGCCGCGGCGGCCCTGATGAGTCCGCAGGCACGCGACGGATGGAGCGACGCCGCTGATTGGCCGCCCGTGGCGTGCTTCACGGTCACGTAGGTCGCCCACGGCAGCCACTCGCCGACCTCTCGGCGAGGGCATCGTCGCCGCTCACGAGGGCCACGGGGATGCCCAGACCGCCTAGGCACATCGCGCTGATGGTCGTCTCGCCGATCCGCCGACCGCCGATGGTGGTGATGATGGTGCGGTTGCTGTAGGTGTGACCAAGGGTCCTGCCGGATGGCCAGCACGTGCGTGGTAGCCGATGAACATCGCAAGGTCGGCTGGCCGGTCGGCCGCCGCCTCGACCATGCTCATGGCCTTGAGGCCCTGGACCAACCGCGCCTCCGGGTGGATCTTCGCGGGCGGCAGGTTGAACATCCCGCCGTGGGAGTCGTTGACCACCACCGTCCGCGCCACCCTCGAGCGCGCCCTCGATGGCCGCGTTGGCCTCCCCGGTCATGAGTTCGACCGCGGCCGGGTAGCCTTGGTCATCCCGGCCGGTGGAATGCGAGATGCCCGCGACACCCTCCATGTCCACGGAGATATAGACCTTCACGACATCCTCCGCATCCGATGTATGTGCTCAGCGATGGCGGGAGCGCGGGTCGAGCACGTCCCGAAGGCCGTCCCCGACCAGGTTGACGGCCACGACCAGGGCTGCGATGACGACGCTGGGCGGGATCCAGATCCACGGTGCCCCGTGCAGCACGCTCGGCGTCATCGCGGCGGCTGATCATCTGGCCCAGGCTCGAGGCCGGTGGCTTGACGCCGAGCCCGAGGAAGCTCAGGCCCGCCTCGAGCAGGATGGCACCGGCGATGCCGATGTGGCCACCACCACCAGCGACCCGACGACGTTCGGAAGCATGTGTCCGAGGACGATCCGCCGGTCTCGCGCGCCGAGGACGCGAGACGCGGTGACGAACTCCGATTCGCGCAGGGACAGCAGCTGGCCGCGCACCAGCCGGGCGGTGGAGGGCCAGCCGAGCAGGCCGATGACCGCGATGACCGACCACAGGCTGGGTCCCACGATGGACACGAACACGATGACCATGAGCAGGGTGGGGACGCTCAAGATGACCTCGGTGCCGCGCATGATCACTCCGTCCGGCCAGCCACCCAGATACCCGGCGACGAGCCCAAGCACGGTGCCGATCAGCAGGTACAGGGCCACTGCGCCGAATCCGACCACCAACGACGTCTGGGTTCCGTACAGCAGCCGCGAGAACACGTCCCGCCCCGACTGGTCGCCGCCCAGCCAATGCTCCGCGCTTGGCGGAGCCTTCACCTGCGAGAGGTCGATTCGTGCGGGGTCGTAGGGTGTCAGCAGCGGAGCGGCGATCGCAGCGACCGCGATCACCCCGAGGACGACCAGCCCCACCATCGCCGCGCGATGCCGCGCGAAGCGGCGCACGGTTGGCTCCGCGCGATGGTGCGCCGGGATCGCCCCGGCCGACGCATCAGCGACCACGCGACAACCGGACCCGCGGATCGGCGACGCTGTAGCTGATGTCCGCGACGAGGGTGCTCAGGACCACGCCGACCGCCACCAGCATCATCACGCCCATCATCAGCGACGGGTCGCGCTGGGACGACGCGGTCACGGCCAGCCGGCCCATCCCAGGCCAGTTGAAGATCTGCTCGGTGATGACGGCGCCGCCGATGAGGTCCGGCAGCATCAGGCCGAAGAGGGTGATGAGCGGGAGGATCGCGTTCCGCAGTCCGTGGCGGCGCATCACCAGCAACCGGCCCAGGCCCTTGGCCTGTGCCGTGACCATGTAGTCCTGGCCAAGCACGTCCAGCATGCTCGAGCGCGTGTAGCGCATCAACGGTGCCGCATAGCTCAGGCCCAGGATCAGTGCCGGCAGCACGAGGTGCGCCAGCCGGTCGGCCGGGTCGAAGTCGGCGCCGATGGTCGCCATGCCGCTGACTGGCAGGATGCCGAGGGTGATGCCAAAGAAGTCGATGAACAGCAGGCCGAGCACGAACGTGGGCAGGCTGATGGTGAGCAGGCTCAACCCCGACAGCACCGAGTCGAGCGCCCGGTGGTGGTGATAGGCCGCGAGCACCCCGAGGGGGATGCCGATGAGCAACGAGACCAGGAGGGACGCGCCGATGAGCGTGACCGTCGGGCCGACGCGCGCGCCGATCTCCTCCAGGACCGGTCGCCCGGTCGAGATGGAATACCCCAGATCACCCTGGAGGACTCCCACCAGCCATCGGACGTAGCGCACGTAGATCGGGCCGTCCAGGCCCATCTCCTGACGCACGGCCTCGATCTGCTCGGGAGTCATGTGGAGCCGGGTCTCAGGGGCGATCTGACGCGTGACCGGATCGCCCCCGGACAGTGCGAGTGCGGTGAACCCCAGGAGGCCGATGCCGAGGGAGTGATCGGTACGGCGATGAGGAGCCGTCTGGTGATGCAGTTGGGTCCCCATCGCCGCGGATCGCTACCTCGAGACCTGCCACCCGTCGGCGTTCATGGTCGTGTAGCGGGTGAAGGACGGCACCGTGGAGAAGCTGCCGCCCAGGGCGTCGCTCGCGACATGGAGCCCCAAGGGTGACCACAGGTAGAGCTGGGGCACGTCCGTGTTGAGCATCGTGGCGATCTGATGGTAGATCTCGTCCTGCTTGGCCGCATCGACGGTGGTCGCCGCCTCCGCGAACAGGGCGGTCATGTCGCAGTTGCGATAGCCGATCGAGGTACCGAGGTCCTCGTCGCACAGGATGTAGCGGGCCGTTCGAGCGGGCGAGAGTCCCTCGCTGCCGCCGATCGAGATGGACAGGTCGAACTCGCCGCGGCGGGCCGGGTCCGACGTGATGTCGTCATAGGACGCGTCATCCATGGGCGTGCTCTCCACCGTCATGCCCAGGTCCTGCAGCTGCTGGACGATGACGGGTACCACGGCCGCGTTGTCGGCGCCATCCTGGCTCCAGATGAGCCGGACCGGCTGTGACGCATCGAAGCCAGCATCCGCCAGCAGCTGTCGGGCCTTGTCCGGGTCGTAGGCGTACGGGTCGAGGTCGTCGTACTCGGCGAAGCCGGGAGGGCCGATGAGGACCTTGGCGTTGCCCCCGAGGACTGCGTCGACGATGCCCCGGCGGTCGATGCCGTAGTACATGGCCTGTCGGACGCGCGCGTCGGCGAAGCGAGGGTTGTCATCCTGGACGGTGAGGGCGTAGATGCCAGGGCTGGGGACCTTGAACAGGGTCGTTCCCTGGATCCCCTCGAGGGTCGCCAGTTCCGACGCGGGTGCGTCGAGCAGGAGGTCCAGACCGCCGGCCTGGATATCCGTGAGGGCCGAGGTGGGCGTCTCGAACTTGTAGATCACCTTGTCGACGCCCGGCGTCCCCCCGAAGTAGTCCTTGTTGGCAGTCAGCTCGATGTACTGGTCCGGCTCCATCGCGGTGATGGAGAACGGCCCAGTGCCGACGGGGCTGCTCGTCAGCGGGTTCGTCTCGACGTCCGCCGCGGCCACCCCAGACCAGAGGTGCGCCGGCAGGATCACGTTCTGCGCCTCGGCGAGGTTCCGCAGGAAGTACGCATCCGGCTCCGCGAGGGTGAATACCACCGTGTGGTCGTCGGGCGCCGAGACGCCCGCGACGGCCGCCGTGGTTCCCGCAGCCTCGGCCGCACCGTCGAGGCCACCCCACACCGGAGCGAAGCCGATGTAGGAGTCGATGTTCTGGGCGCCCCAGGTCGCGGTGAAGACCACATCGTTCGCCGTGAAGGGCGTCCCGTCCTGCCAGGTCACCCCGGGCTGCAGGTGGAAGGTGTAGGTCGTCGCGTCATCGGATGCCTCCCACGACTCGGCGAGGTCGGGCACCAGACCCTGGAGCGTCGGGTCGGTCAGGTCCAGCCGCACCAGGTTGTCATAGACCAGGTAGTCGATCATGAACTGGTTGCTCTGGGCGAACAGCGGATGGAACTTTGGGTCCAGCTCCCCCAGCCGATTGAAGGTGACGACGCTCCCATCCTGCGCAGCCACGGTGCCGACGATGGATATGCCTCCCACGACACTCATGAGGCAGGCAGCTGCGAGAGCTACCGGGACACGCAGGCGCATCGAGACCTCCCTGGCGAGCGGTGCACATGGTGACGACGCCCGTGCGGCGCCGTCGCTGCAGCGTGATGCTGGGTTCGAGCGATCTCACGACTGAATCGCGACCTACTGTGCACTGTGGGCACAGATGGTGCTCACTTGTGCCCGATAGTTGCTCGATGGGGCAGCATAGGCACTCATTGGCAGGCTTGTCAACGCGCCGAACGGTGTCAGAACATGGCTGCCAGGGACGTCAGAACGCCGGCTCCCCGCTGGCGCCGGACACGAACCATCGTCCCATCGGGCTCCACGAGATCTGCGGCGCCAGCGGCCGCCCGTTGTAGGTCATGGCCATCGACGCCCCATACGCGCCGGCGTCCTCGATGGCGACCAGGTCGCCCCCGACGGACCAGCGGGAGCTGGTGATGCCCCAGGGTGTCGGTGCTCTGTGACCGGGCCGTCCACGCGCGCCGAGACAGCGACGCCTGCCGGACCGGATCGCCGAGTGAGGTCAGTGCGACGATCGGATGCGACGCCCTGCATGGCCGGCCGGATGAGCTCCGTCATCCCGGTGTCGAGGACGACGACCTGCTCGCCATCCTCCTGTTCGCGGACGTGCAGGACGGCGGCCACGAGCTGGCAGGCCTGCGCGACCAGGAACCGGCCCGGTTCGATCGCCAGACGGGGCGGACGCGTCGTGGCCTCCCGCAGCACCGATTCGACCGTTCGACTGAAGTCGGCAGGGCGCGGCGCGGATGGCCGTCCGAGGCAGGGAACCCGCCACCGACGTCGAACGTGTCCACGGACGGTGCTCGGCCGCAAGGCGTGCCACTTCGGGCGAGACCTCTGGCGACCGCCTCGCGCCAAGGCGTCCAGCCCGCCGAGCTGGGAGCCGACATGCAGGTGGAGCCCGCGCAGCCGGATGGGTCCGTGCCCGGCGATGCGACCCGCGGCCTCGAGCGTCTCCGCCTGGGTCATGCCGAACTTCGACGTGGCGCGCTCGACCGCCAGCCCCGAGTGCGTCTCGGGCTCCACCGCTGGGTTGAGGCGCAGCAGGACATCCACCGGCGGCCGGCCGGGCGTGCCGAGGCGCGCCGACATGGCCATCCGCGCGAGGTCGTCGAGCTCCTCCAGGTTTCTCGAGGGCGACCCATCGCAGCGGGTCATCGGGTTGCGGCCCGCACCGCCGCACGCAGGTCGCCGGGCGTCTTGCCGACGCCCTCCAGCGTGATGCGGTCGTTGGGGACACCGGCTGCTCGCGCGCGAGCCCACTCGCCGCGGGACACGACGTTGGCGCCCATGCATGCCGCGGCCAGGCTCGATGACGGCGGGCACGTCGGCCTTGACCGAGAAGCTGCGCAGCCATGGGTCCGGGGAACGCGGTGGTCAGCGCCTCCGCGGCGGCCGAGAGCATCGCCACAGACGTGACGTAGACGGGCGTTCCGTACCGCCTCGCAGCGCGGCGAAGGGGAGCTCGGCATCCGTGGTCGCAGGCACAGCGTCAGGCACCCCCAGCGGCACGTGATGGGATGGTCGGCTCGGCTGCCATGCGCGTCACCCGGATGCCATCGGACTGCGTGCGGACCCATCTCCATCGTAGACCCCTGGGCCCGACTGGGCGACTGCGGCCGGATGCAGCGTGGTGACGACGCCACTCATCGAGACCAGGCTCTTTGCGCCCAATCGACGGGCGGCTGGTGCCGCAGCGGCCCCGGCAACCCGCGCATGTGGACCCCACGGTCTGCACGGCGCCTTGACTGCTTCTCGCGGTACGGCTATACAGGAAGCATGAAAGCAACCATCGGACGTCCCTGACGCGCTGTATCGGCGGGTGAAGGCCCGTGCGGCGCTCGATGGGCGCGCCGTCCGCGACGTGACCATCGAACTCTATGAACGATGGCTGGGCGATCGCGAGGCGCCGGGGTCCGAGCTGAGCGCCCCGCTGTCGGGGGCGGAATGGCTGGCGGGGTGGCAAGAGCTCGGCAAGGAGATCGAGTGCAGTTCGACCCATCCTCGCCCGTTGAGCGAGATCATCATCTCCGAGCGGCGCTGATTGCTGACGATCGACGCGTCGGTCTTCGTCGCTGCGTCCTGGCGGACGAGGCGGCGCATGGTGACTCCTCCGGGTGCTCGAGCTGATCGCGGATCTCGGGCACAACGCTGCACGAAATCCAGCGATCGCGGTCGTGGAGGTCGTCTCGGCCGTCGTGCGGCGCATGCACATCGGATCGCTCGCCGCGCGAACCGGCCGCTATCTGCTCCGAACCCTGACGTCGTCCTCCATCCGCTGGATGCGCGCCACGTCGCACGCCGCGGACTCGCGGACAGGCGACTTCGTGCGGCTGACGCGCTGTACGCAGCGGTCGCGCAGCAGAACGACTGCCGGCTCATCACGCTGATCCGAGACCGTGGAGCGGCACGACCCGACATCGACGCACTCACGCCTGCCCAGCGGCTGGCCCTCCAGGGGCGGAGTGATCGAGGTGGCACGGCCGCGGACGTTCGCCATCCGCGGCGGTCGCCCGTAGAATGGCCTGAAGCCGTCTGGCGCACCGGGGTGGGGGAGAAGGGAGGCGACGCATCGCCGCGCTCGAAGCGCTCACGCCGGGCGTCGTCCTCCGCGGGCTGCTGCCGAACGCGACCGTCAGCGTCGTCGCGGCCACCTGGTTCGGCGACAACGCGGTCGAGCTGACCTTCAAGGCGCCGGACGGCAAGGTCGCCCAGGAGGTCGTGTTCCGGCACGACGAGCCGCGCCTCGAGGTCGTGGAGGCGGGGCGACCCTGGGCCTTCGACGGCGACGGCGCGACCTTCCGCCTCGTGTCGGAGGCGAATCGCATCCGCCTCGCCCACCTGTTCGACCCGGTCCTCGCGGTCCACACCTCGGAGGTGGAGCCGCTGCCCCACCAGATCACCGCGGTCTATCAGGAGATGCTGCCACGCCAGCCGCTGCGCTTCCTGCTCGCAGACGACCCGGGCGCCGGCAAGACGATCATGACCGGCCTCCTGATTCGGGAGCTGATGGCCCGCGGCGACCTCGCCCGCTGCCTGGTGGGCGCGGCAACGCGGTCGGCATCGCGCTCACGATCCTCCGGCGCCGGCTCAGTCGCGACCTTGGAAGTCGAAGCGCGAGTGCCCACAGGCTTGACCGACCAATTCCAGAAGCGCGTCACCCAGAACGGCCGCGATCCCCAGCGTCGCGGGCGGCTTCGGGTCTGAGTGGGCGGCTGACGTGCCAGGCGCGGAACCCACAAGGGGGCACAAGCAGGCGCGCCGTACACGCTCACCGGCTGCTGCGGATGCCAGAGCTGTCAAGGGCACCGTCATGGAGCAGGTGGGACAGGTTGGGCGCGTCCTCGAAGCAGCTACCACAGCACACCGCGCGGCGTGCAAGGATCTTGCCGAATTTGAATCCAGGTACGCCGTCCTCGTTCGTGAGACATCCGACCAGATAGCCAGCTCCACCAAAGGGCCTATGCGAGCCGCGGTAGTCAGAGCCAAGGCCCAACATGTTGTCAACCGTCGCGCATGGGCGCTCGAGGAGAAGGTTAGGTCCACTCGTACCGCCTTGGAAGCGGCGCTCGCGGAGTGGCAACGACTCGAGCCGATGCTGGCTTCGGAGTTGTCGAAGGCCCGACCGACTCCTGCGAGGTCGGTGGGCTCCAGAAGGTGGCGTTCGGCCGATAGGCCATCGCCTTTGCGAGGACTCCCGAATGTAGGCTCCAAGCCGCTTGACGCTCCTGTGCAGAGACCCGGTACGTGCTTACATGGCTTGGCTCCGGGCACGTGTGCCTATTGCCATCGCAGGTGATTGATGTGACGCCATGCGAGTTTGGCACTACGGTCGCCACAACTCGACTAGTCGATTGGCCGGACCCTGCAGACCTAGGCTTCATTCGCCTCTGGCCGGAGTGGCATGATCGCGTAGCGAAGCCTCGGATGGGCCACAGACCGGAAATGGACCGGCTTCCCCTCTCCGACCATCCCGAGCTGAATGTCACCGGCAGGCCAGCCGGCGAGCATCTGGGTGAGGTAGCGCCGACTGAGCTCAACGCGGAGCGTCGCAGGAATCGGCCCTCGGCCCTCGAGCGTGCGCCACTTCTCGCCGCCCTCGGCCTTCCACCCCAGTGCGACACCGCCACCTTCGTGATGAGCGAACCAGACGCGACCGCGTGCGGCCTGGCCCTGCGTCGTCGCGTCCGCCATGGCTTGCTCCAAGTCGCCGAGGCGCAGCCCGACCCAGCCGCTCGGCGCCGGGCTCAGGACTCGCTCGAAGTCGGGACGGTCGGACTCGCCGGGCTTGGTGACGATCAGCCCGCCGTCCCATGTGAGGGCTAGGAGCTGTTCGTGCCGGAGGATCGTGACCGGGCCCGAGACCCGTCCGAGCGATGCCACCGAGGAGGTGCTCCCAAGGCGGATCGCATACGTCCCAGGGACCGCGACGATCGCGGGCATCAGCTCAGTGGCGAGGCCATGGTTGTCAGTCGCCGCTGCCTCACAAGAATCCCCGTCGAAGGTCAGCCACACGCTGGAGAGGCGGTCGTCGCGCGTGGCGGTTGGTGCGAGGGCTCGGAAGCGCCAGAGCGCCGGGCCATCGAGGGTCGCGATGACCTCGTGCGATCCGTCGGGACCGGTGAAGCGGGCCACCAGCTCATCGACCGAGGTCCAGACCTTCGGCCCGAGATCCCGCACCGACACCTCTGACGCTGCGAAGTCTGTGCGGCCGTATCCGTCCGACTGGCCCGGGATCGGGTCGAGCCGCGGCGCCTCGCCGAGGGTGATGGGACCCACGGACGAGAAGCCCTGCAGGCTCAACGAGAACTCACGGTTGACCTCGCGATTGGTCGTCCCGGAAATCGAGAGTGAGGGCGCGGCTCGGCCCCGACCCTCCTCGACGGGCACGCTGATGCCGGTGCCGCAGTCCTCGAAGGTGTTGTCGCGAAGCTCGGCGCTCACGCCCGTCGAAGTGATGTCGATAGCCTGGAAGCACCCGGACACGTGGTTCCGGATAATGAGTGCGCCAGCGGCCGTGTGAAGCCGGAAGCCGGCGTCGCTGTACCGCTCGCCGGTGATGCGGTTGCGTTCGAACACGGGCATGGGGCCCGTGCTCGGCCCCTCGACGACGACACCCGAGGCCCATCGGAGCTCGATGCGGTTGTCCACCACGACCGGAGCGGCGCCTGAAGTGACCTTGATGGCGATGCCGTGCTGGTCCGTTAGGGCGTTCCCCGAGATCCGGGGTGTCGCACGGTCCTGGACGAGCACGCCGCCGCCGACGAGCGTGTTGCCGCTGAGCTCGACGTCGGTCTGATGGCCCTCCAGGCGCACCAGCGGGCGGCCTTGGCGACCCCGGAGGACGCACCGCTCGACGGAACCCCCGGCCCCGTCCCAGAGTTCGATGAGGTAGCCGCCCTCCGACTGGACGTCGCAGTCACGGACGTTGGCGATGGCGTACTTGCTCTTCGCGTAGACGCAGGTCTCGGGCGAGTCGACGAAGGCCACGCCATCGAGTTCGAGCGTCCCTCGGGTCACCTTGACGGCGGCTACGCCCGCGACCCAGGACTCCTCCTCCAGGTCGGCCCGGCGACCTCCCGAGATGGTGATGCGACGGATGGCGTGGCGCCCGTCGGAGACCGACACGGCGGGACGGTCATCCGGCCCGACCAGCCTGATGGCCGACGTCTCGCCGAGGCCCTCGATCTCGACGTCGGCGGCCAGCTCCAGAGCCTCGCGATAGACCCCGGGCCGCACGAGCAGGGTGGCGCCGGCCCCACCCACCCCGATGCCCTCTCCGATCGTCCGGACGTCCCCGGAGCCGTCCGCGGCCACGACGAGGGGGCGACCGCGGGCGGCCTTGGCCGACGCCGAGGCCTCGAGGTCGGCGAGGGACCGGGCGGCGAGTCCTGCGAGGCCCCCGATGGCACCGGAGGTCCCCTCCTGGACCGAGCCGTCACGCTCTTCCGACATGACACGTAGCGTATCGTGGGGCCACCG
>JAXLXC010000061.1:0-11998 GCA_046328155.1 Chloroflexota bacterium | reverse complement strand
GCTCGTGGAGCCGTCCCTCGACCCGGTCGTGGAGCGCGCGGCCCACGAGCTCGGGCAGGCGGTCATCACGCCCCTGCCCGCCGACTCGCCAGGGCCCGCGTTCGGCCCGCACGAGCCCGGCGAGGGCCAGGCGCCCGCCGCCAAGCTGGTCGTCGGCGAGGGCGGCGCCCTGCTCCAGGGCACGACCGGCGACGCCACGCTGGACGCCGACCTCCGCGCCGCGGCCTCCGACGTGCTGGAGCGCGGTCGGTCCCGGACGGTGGAAGCGGGTGGCCGCTCGTGGTTCGTGGAGGCCTTCCCCCGCCAGCCGCGGCTGGTCATCGTGGGGGCGGTCCAGGTGGCCATGTCCCTGGATGCCATCGCCCGGACGCTGGGCTACCGGACGGTGGTCATCGATGGGCGGGCGACGTTCGCGACCCGGGAGCGCTTCCCCGGTGCCGACGAGCTGCTGGTGGGCTGGCCGGACGAGCTCGCGGACGACATCGGCCTTGGGCCGCGCGACGCGGTGGTGGTGCTGACGCACGACGTCAAGTTCGACGAGCCAGCCATCGTGACGGCACTCGCCCGCGGCTGCCGATACGTGGGCGCGGTGGGCAGCCGGAAGACCCAGGCCGATCGCCGCGCCCGGCTGCTGGAGGCCGGCGTCCGCGCGGCGGACCTCGACCGCCTTCGTGGGCCGATCGGCCTCGACCTGGGCGGCCGGGAGCCCGCGGAGACCGCGCTCTCGATCATCGCCGAGGTGGTCGCCGCCCGATTCGGCGGCACCGGCGTGCCGATGCGGGAGCGTGCGGCGACCGGGTAGCCACCGGGCGTCGGGCCTTCCCCGGCTACCATGGGCACGGTCCGGGAGCCGACGCCCGGTGACTGGGGGATGAGGATGCACTTCGAGGGCAGCGTGCCCATCAAGGCCGATCGCACCACGGTCTGGGCGTTCGTCAACGACCCCACCAAGGTCGCGTCGTGCGGCCCTGGCGTCGAGCGCGTCGAGGTCATCGACGACTCGCACTTCAAGGTCACCGCCAAGGTGGGCATCGGAATCATCCGGGCCACGTTCGTGGTGGACGTGACGCGCGCGGAGGAGCGGGCACCCGACTTCGCCAGCCTCACGGCGTCCGGCAAGGCGCCCGGCAGCGCCGTGGACGGCACCGCGCGCATGGAGCTCTCCGACGGCCCTGACGGCACGACGACCATGGGCTGGTCCGCGGACGTGACGATCCACGGCAAGCTGGCGAGCGTGGGCGCACGGCTCATCGAGGGCACCGCCAAGAAGCTCATCGGCCAGACGTTCGACTGCATCCGGGCCAAGGTCGAGGCCTGAGTCAGGCAGCCGGGCTGGCGACCGCCGCCGGCGTGCCGGAGGGCGTCACAACCTCGGCGACCATGACGTCGGTGACCTTGGGCGCGTCGTCCCTCGGGCACCGGATGACGGCTGTGACGAGGAGGGGTCGGTCGGCGACATCGAAGGTCGTCGCCGGGTCCGACTCCCACCCCACCCGCCAGGTCGTGCCGACAGGCAGTGGCACGGTGGCGTCGACGAAGTCCCGACCCTTCTGGCGTCGGAACAGCACCCGGTCGCCGGCGCTGGTCTGGATCTGCGCGGGGATCCGATCGAGCGACGCGTCGCCATCGCGAGGCTCGCAGCCCACGAACGTGGCGACCAGCCGGACATCGGTCGTGTCTGGTGGTGAGGTCGTGTCGACCATCTCGAGCCGGGCCGTCTCCAGGGCGCCGAGCAGGTCCGGGGGCGTGCGACCGCTCCCGAGGCTCACTCCCGCACCGGCGCGAGGGAACAGGCCCAGCCGCGGCGTGGTGCCGACCCACGGCTCGGGAGCGCTGAGCGTGCCCGAGTAGAACGTGCCGTTCGGCCGGTTCGTCTCCAGTGCCTGGAGCCAGGTCCCGTCGCCGAAGCTCCGGACCAGCGTGAAGCCGATGGACGCGTATGCCTCCTCCAGCCCGCGCACCTTCGATGCCAGCCGGGGCAGCCGCCGAAGGTCGACCGAGACATCGGCCTCGAACGTGCATGGGTCACCCGCGCAGGCCGGCAGCGCGGTCGACTTGACGCGCACGAGTCGCTCGTAGCCCACATCGCCGCCCGTCCCGCCGCCGAGTGCCACCGCCGTGACCAGGATCGCAGGTCCTGCCTCCACGGGCAGCAGGGCCAGCGGCGGCTCCGCCCGGACATGGAGATCCACCACGCCGTCCTCGATGGGCGATGCATCCACCGTCCAGGTCCCCGCGGGTGCGGATGCTGCGTCGGGCTTCTCGGCACCTGGCGAGAGGCTCCACAGATAGGCCGCGTCGCCGATCATGAGCTTGTAGTCCGGCAGCGCGGGGAGGTCCCGGGCGGCGACCGCGGCTGGCGGCATGGTGACCCCGAGCACAGCGACGACCGTCGCGGCGGTCAGCGTCGCGGCGACCCTCATCCGGTGGTTCCTGGCCGTCATCGGTGCACCTCCGCGTGTCTCGACGTGTCACCGTCGCAATCGTGACGCGACCAGGCGCGTGCGCTTGGCTCTCGGATGGTCGCTGCATGCGGCGAGCGGGTCGCGTCGACCGCGGGTGATGCGCCCCTTCCTCACCCCAGAGGAGGCCGCAGCCGAGCCTTCCGCGGCGCCCCGCACGCGTCTGGCGGCCACCCGTGCGGTAGACTGCGCGAGCCAACCGACCCGTCGCCACGACCAGGGGGCCCAGTGTCCGTCGACTCCCTTCGCGAGCAGATCCGCGAGGTCCCTGACTTCCCCAAGCCCGGGATCCTGTTCTACGACATCACCACGCTCATCAAGCAGCCCGCGCCGTTCGCCGAGGCCATCGACCTCATGACCGAGCCGTTCAAGGACGCGAAGGTGGACCTCGTCGTGGGCATGGAGTCGCGGGGCTTCATCTTCAGCGCCCCGATGGCGATCCGCCTGGGCGCCGGCTTCGTGCCCGTGCGCAAGCTGGGCAAGCTGCCGTCCGAGACGATCAGCGTCGAGTACGCCCTGGAGTACGGCACCAACACCCTGGAGGTCCACAAGGACGCCATCGCGCCAGGGCAGCGCGTGCTCATCGTGGACGACCTGCTCGCGACCGGCGGCACGGTCCTGGGGACCATGGACCTGGTCAAGCAGCTCAAGGCGGAGATCGTGGGTCTCAGCTTCCTGGTGGAGCTGCTGTTCCTGAAGGGACGGGCCCGACTGGGTGGATACGAGATCCACAGCGTCGTCCAGTACTGAAGGCCGCGACCCGAGCGGTCGCGAGCCGCATCCGTCCGTGGCGGAGCCCGACGGCCAGTCGTCGGTCGCTCCCGGCTCGTCCTCGGCTGCCACGCCCGACGCGTCGCCATCGGCCGGGCCTGCCGACACCCACGACCCTGAGCGGCGCGCCTTCTTCCGGCTGTTCGGGCGACAGGCCGTCCAGACCGTGGCACAGGTCGCGGGGATGGCGAGCGCCGTCTCCCAGATGCCGACCAACGCCCTGACCGGCCTGGTCGACCTCGCCTCGCCACCTCGACCGGCACCCCTTCCCACGTCCCGCCCGGCCGTCACGCCGGCCGCCGACGCCCCGTATCGGAGCGCCTATCGGGTCGCCGGTGACGCCATCCACCTGCTGGATCAACGCAAGCTGCCGGACGCCTCCGACGAGCAGGTCTGCCGACGCGGCTCGGACGTCGCCTTCTACCTGCGCGTGGGGGCTGCCCGTGGCGGGCCGCTCATGGCGCAGCTCGCCGCGTACGGTCTCGCGCTCTCGGCGCTGGACGTGCGGGACCGCCCGACCGAGTCGCGGCGGGCCGAGCTCCGACGCGTGGGTCGGACGCTCGCCCAGGCACGCCCGGGCTCGCGCCTGCTCCGATGGGCGGTCGATCGCGCGTGGGCGCTGGCCGACGCGCTCCCCGGCGGCGTCGATGGGGCCGAGGCCGCGGCGCGGCTGCGCGCCGACGCCGATGCGCGAGCCGCCGACGCGGACCTCGATCACGCGCTGATGGCACGTCACCTCGAGGCCGCCCTGCCGCACCCGGTGGATGGGCCGCTCCAGCTGCTGGTCCACGGGAACCCTGGCGCGCTGTCGAGCGGTCTGGTGAGCCCCGTCTTCGCGGCCATCGCCAGCCGCCATGCGACGGGCGCCCCCATGCGGATCTGGGTGACCGAGACCCGCCCGCTCATGGATGGCGCGCGGCTCGCCTCGTGGGAGCTGGCCACGCTGGGCATCGAGCACACCGTGCTGCCTGACGCCGCGGTCGGTGCGCTGTTCGAGCGGGAGCGAATCGATGCCGTGCTCCTGGGCGGCGAATGGGTCGCCGCGAACGGGGACGTGGGCGCCATCTCGGGCAGCCGCGTCGTGGCGGGCATGGCGGCGACCGCCAGCGGCGGGCCGGTGCCCGTGTTCGTGGTGGCGCCCATCGCGACGTTCGACCCGTTGACCGCGGACGGCCGCGGCATCCCCACCGACGACCGTCCCAGCCGCGACCTCCAGAGCTACGTCACCGGGACGCGTCTGGCGCGGACCCGCGGCTGGAACCCCGGTGTCGACGTCGTCCCCCGCGCGTGGGTCGGGACCATCGTCACGGAGATGGGCGCGTTCGCGCCCGGCGATGGCCTGGCGATGACCGCGGCACTCGAGGAGCGCGAGGCGCGACGGCCCATCCACGGGCCGTCAGCCCACCGCGACCCGGCCGACCCGATCGACCCGACTGACGTCGCCACCCCATCCGGCCCGTCTGACGTCGCCGACCCCACCGGCCCGGCTGGCATCCCGACCCAGGGCGCCGCCTGATGGCCTCGGTCGCTCGCACCGGCTCCATCCTCCGGCCCTCGCTGGAGATCCGTGCCACCCGCGACCGGGACATGCTGGCCGACTTCCTGGGCGCCGACCGGCTGTTCGCGGCGTACGCCCTGTGCGACCTCGACGACCGCGAGTTCGGGCGCACCCGCTGGGGCGTGGCGCTGGACCAGGGACGGCCCGTCGCAGTGGCCCTGGAGTACCTCGGCAGCTCGCCCCAACCCCTGTTCGTGATGGGGGAGGCCGCAGGCGTGACGGGCGTGCTGCGGGAGATCATCCGGCCGCGGACCGCGTACCTCGCCGCGCGGACCGAGCTGCTGGAGGCGGTCGCCGCCGCATACCGCGTGTCGGACGGTCCGCCGATGGTCCGGATGTGGGTCGACCGCACCACCTTCCGGCCCGCCGCCCCCAACGCCATCCGGCTCGTGGCGGCGGACGTCGGCGACCTCAATCGGCTGTATGACTTCGGTCTCGGGTCGTGGCTGCCCTCCGAGGCGGTCGCCAACGGGCTCTACTACGGCGTGCGCGTCAACGGCCAGCTGGTGGCCGCCGCGGGCACCCACGTCATCAGCCGCGCCATGGGGCTCGCCGCGGTGGGCAACGTGCTGACCGACCGCGCCTTCCGGGGCCGAGGGTTCGCCACGGTCGTCACGGGCGCGGTCACCCAGGACCTGCTCCGGTTCTGCGACCAGGTCGTGCTCAACGTCCGCCTCGACAACGTGCCTGCGTTGGGTGCCTACCGCGCCCTCGGCTACCAGGAGCACACACGCTTCGAGGAGCGCCTCGTGAACCGCAAGGGGAGCGTCTGGGATAGCATCCCCCGGTCCATCAAGCGCTGGATCCCCTCGTCCTGGAGGGATCCCGACAGCAAGGAGTGAGTGTGACGGATCCCGCCGCCCCGACCACATCGACGCAGCCCTTCCCCGGTGACGCCGCCAACGGCCAGACCGCCTCACTGCCAGCACACGACGTCACGGACCTGGGCCTCGCGGACGAGGGAGTCCGCCGCATCGAATGGGCGGAGCGGGAGATGCCCGTCCTGCGCCTCATCCGCCAGCGCTTCGAGCGCGAGCAGCCGCTCGCGGGCGTGCGCATCGCCGCCGCTCTCCACGTGACCACCGAGACCGCCAACCTGGTGCGCACGCTCAAGGCGGGTGGCGCCCAGGTGGCGCTGTCCGCGTCCAACCCGCTGTCCACCAAGGACGACGTGGCGGCCGCGCTCGTGGCGCGCTACGGCATCTCGACCTTCGCCCGCCGGGGCGAGGACCGCGACACCTACTACTCGCACCTCAACTCGGTCGCGGACATCGACCCGAACATGACCATGGATGACGGCTGCGACCTGGTCTCCCTGTTCCACCAGGAGCGGCGGCACCAGCTGCCCAACATCTGGGGTGGCACCGAGGAGACCACGACGGGCGTCATCCGGCTCAAGGCGATGGCCGCGGACAAGGCACTGACGTTCCCGGTGATCGCGGTCAACGAGGCGCAGACCAAGCACCTGTTCGACAACCGCTACGGCACCGGGCAGTCCACGGTGGACGGCATCCTCCGAGCCACCAACCTGCTGCTGGCCGGGCGCCGATGCGTCGTGGCCGGCTATGGCTGGGTGGGTCGGGGCATCGCGATGCGCTTCGAGGGCATGGGCGCCCGCGTGGCGGTCATCGAGGTCGACCCGGTCAAGGCCATCGAGGCCCACATGGATGGGTTCGAGGTCATGGGCGCCGCGGAGGCCGCCCGCTGGGGCGAGGTGTTCGTCACCGCGACGGGCAACCTCAACGTCTTCCGGCGCGAGCACTTCGTGGAGATGCGCGACGGCGCGATCATGGCCAACAGCGGTCACTTCGACGCGGAGCTGGAGCTCAAGGCGCTCGAGGAGATGGCCGAGGGCCACGTCCGCGAGGTCCGCGAGAACGTCCAGGAGTACGACCTGGGCGGCAAGCGGCTGTTCGTCATCGCCCAGGGGCGCCTCGTCAACCTCGGCGCGGCCGAGGGGCACCCGGCGGCCGTCATGGACATGAGCTTCGCGGCGCAGGCGCTGTCCGCGGAGCATGTGGCGAAGGAGCATGCCTCGATGGAGCCGGGCGTCTATGTGGTGCCCGACCACCTCGACCAGCAGGTCGCTCGCCTCAAGCTCGAGGCGCTGGGCATCACCATCGACACCATGACCGAGGAGCAGGCCCGCTACGTGGCGTCCTGGCAGCAGGGGACCTAATCCGCGCACGGCTCGGATCGGTATCGGTTGGGGGCTGACGCTCGGCGAGCGTCGGCCCCCTGTCGCCTCGCTGGCTCGTCGCCATCGCTCGTCAGCGGAAGGTCGCGCCCATGAGCAGGTCGCCGGTCATAGCGTCGATGAGCGCGTCCATCTCGGATTGATGCGGCATGGGTGCCGCATCCTTGTCTCCAACAGGTGGCCCACCGTTCGCCAAGATGTCTAGGCCGGTCATCTGGACCACATAGGCCGGTCGATCGTCGATGGCAGGAAGTCTCGTCGTCGCCTACATGTAGGTCGAGCACGGTAACGCTTGCGAGATGGACGTTAGGCGGATCGCTGGCCACGAATCCATGGGTCGATTCCGCGGTCGCGGCGGCGTCATCGGGTGATATTCCTTGTCCAGCACCCTGGCCGTGGCACTGTCGGACAACGGATTTGTCACGCTGCACCCTCCCTCGAGCGCCTTGGCCAAGCCGTCGGGCACCGCTCTGGGGGCGGGCCTTGCGGCTGTTGCCGCGGCGATCGCCAGGAGCGTAGCTCCTGCAGATCCGGCGAGCCATGCCATCCGTCGTCGTGTTGCTCGCATGTCGTTCTGGCTCCGTTATCGGCACGGTGGCGCCACCCGGTCCGTGGTGCGCCTTGTACCAGATGGGGTTCGCGATGACAAGCAGTCTGTTCGTTGTGTCGGTGGCGTGGGCTCCTGCCGCCACGGGCGCCTGTGGATGGCACGCCAGGCGGCCACCAGGGCCTGTTGGCGGAGGGCCTCCGTTCCCGCCGTGGCGTTCGGCCGTGCAGGGAGCACTCGGCCCGCGGCAGCGGTGCCGCGACGCCCCAGGCCGGGTGCGTCCGGAGAGGGTGACCGGGACCCCGTGCTACCCTTCGCGCGTCCCAACGCAAGGAGCCCCATGACCAGCATCGTCGACGCCGCGCAGTACCTGTTCACGTCCAGATCGGTGACCGAGGGTCACCCGGACAAGATGTGCGACCAGATCTCGGACGCCATCCTCGACGCCATCATCGACGGGACCCGGACGCCCGCGTCGCATGTGAGACCGCCACCACGACCGGCTTGGTCATGGTCCTGGGCAGGGTCGCCCCGGACACGTACGTCGACTTCCAGAGCGTGGTCCGCGAGACGGTCAAGGACATCGGCTACACGCGCGCCGACTATGGCTTCGACTACCTGACCTGCGGCACGCTCGTGTCGGTCAAGGAGCAATCAGGCGACATCGCCATGGGCGTCGACGAGGCCCTGGAGGTGCGCGACGACAAGGCGCCCCACCAGGAGCTGGGCGCCGGCGACCGGGATGATGTTCGGCTTCGCGTGCCGCGAGACCCCCGAGCTGATGCCCATGCCCATCGCGCTCGCGCATCGCATGGCACGCCGGCTGGCCGAGGTCCGCAAGTCCGGCCAGCTGCCGCAGCTGCGCCCCGACGGCAAGACCCAGGTCACCGTGGAGTACGAGTTCGGCGTCCCCACGCGGGTCAAGACGGTCGTCGTCTCGTCCCAGCATGAGCGCCGACTACCTGCCCGAGCGGCTCCGCCGGGACATCGTGGAGGCGGTCATCCTGCCCACGATCCCGAGCGAGCTGCGACCCACCGACCCGGTGATGCACGTCAACCCCACGGGTCGGTTCGTCACCGGTGGCCCCATGGGCGACGCCGGGCTGACCGGCCGCAAGATCATCGTCGATACCTATGGGGGGTATGCCCGCCATGGTGGCGGCGCGTTCAGCGGCAAGGATCCACGAAGGTGGACCGCTCCGCAGCGTACGCCGCGCGCTGGGTCGCCAAGAACGTGGTCGCCGCGGGCCTCGCGGACCGGTTCGAGGTCGAGGTGGCCTACGGCATCGACGTCGCCCAGGCCATCAGCTTCTCGGTCGAGTCGTTCGGCACCGGGCAGATCCCCGACGGGGGACATCCTTCGCTCATCGAGCAGCACTTCGACCTGCGCCCGGCGAGCATCGCGTGGCACCTCGACCCCTGCGCCGCCCGATGTACCCGCCAGACCGCGGCCTATGGCCACTTCGGCCGGACCGACCTCGACCTGCCCTGGGAGCGCACGGACAAGGCCGCCATCCTCGCGGACGCGGCGGGCATCCAGGCGCCGGAGGCCGTCCCGGCCTGATCAGGCCGACGGGGCGTCACGCCCCTGCGGGCTCCAGGTGCCGGCGGCGGTCACCGCCTGAGACCCAACCTCGCGTCCCGCCCGCGCGGCGTGGCTGCCTGACTCGGCTCAGCCCTCGCCCAGATAGCCCAGCTGCTCCAGCAGGTGGCCGGCGTCGGCCAGCAGCTGCTCCAGCTGCGTCTCGTCGAAGGCGCGCTGCCACGACCCGACGGAGCCAGGGTCGGCGTGCTCCACGGCACCCAGGAACGTCGCGCGCGACGCGGATTCGTGGATGCCCAGGAAGTCGAGGATCCGCGTGCCCTCGGCGATGGGCTGCGTGACGAGCGACTCGTAGCGCAGCTCGAGATACCGGTGCGGGCCGAGTGCCGGCCCGTCGCGCAGGGCGGCCTCCGTGAACAGGCGCCACGCCATGCTCATGCGCAGGACATCGGGACCCGTCTCGAACGCGGCCCGGTCGTCCTCGGGGACCCAGAACTGGGCCCAGGGGCCGTACAGGTAGCCCCCCGGCTCGCGCGTGCCCGACGTGGCCGCGTCGGCCCGCAGCCACGGCCTGCGGATGTGGCTCGCGGCCACGTCACGACCGTCGCGGATGATGTGGATGACCTGGAGACGCGGGAAGGTCCGCGCCAGGAAGGGCAGCAGGAACGCGTTCCAGGGCGTCTTCTCGGCGAACCGTCGCCCGCCGTCGAACCCCACGCGCAGCAGCCAGCGATACACCAGCCGGTAGAACGCCTGGGAGCGACGCTCGGTCCACAGGCCATCGTGGACGTACCGGGCGGCGGCCTTGGTGGCCACCGGCTCGTGGTGATAGCTGACCTCGGGCAGGGCGCCCAACGCCTCCCCCAGGAACGTGGTCCCGGACCGCGCGGCGCCGACCAGGAACACGGGCCGGTCGAGGGTCGGCACCAGCGAGGCCAGGATCCGCCCCGGGCGTGGCTCAAGCCGTCGGCCGAGGGCGCGGCGCCCGTTGATCTCGGTGCGCAGCGTGCGGATCGCGAGGTCCGGAAGCGTTCGCGGGGTGATGGGCGTGGGCGCGGGGTCGAGGCCGGCCGCCTCGGCGGCGGCCATCCAGCCGATGGCGGTGGTGGGGACGTCGGTCACGGGGCTCCCTGGCGCTGGGATGCGGTCGGGCCACGGCGACCGGTCGCGGGCGCGCGCGGCCCGTAGGATAGACCGATGTACGCGGTGATCATGGCGGGCGGTGGCGGCACGCGCCTCTGGCCGCTCAGCCGTGCGGCACGCCCCAAGCCGTTCCTGCCGCTGCTGGGCGACACGACGCTGCTCCAGGCCACGGTGGCGCGGCTGTCGCCGCTCATCGAGCCGCGAGACGTCTACGTGGTCACGGACGCCCGATACGCTGCCATCGTGGCCGAGCAGGTGCCAGACGTCCCGACGGCCAACCTGCTGCCGGAGCCCATGGGTCGCAACACGGCGGCGGCGGTGGCGTACGCGGCGGCGGCCATCGACCGGCCCGCCGACGAGGTCATGGTGGTGCTGCCCGCGGACCAGCGAAGCATCGACGAGCCTCGCTTCCGAGCGGCGCTCGCGGCGGCTGCCGCGCGTGCCGCAGACGGCGACCTGGTCACCCTGGGTATCGCGGCCAGCCGACCCGAGACCGGCTATGGCTACGTGGTCTCGACGGGGGAGGCGACGACCGTCGAGGGGTTGGCATCCTTCAGGGTCGAGCGGTTCGTGGAGAAGCCCGCCCTCGGGCGGGCGGAGGCGCTCATCGCATCCGGTCGGGCGTCATGGAACGGCGGCATCTTCGTGTGGCAGCGGGCCGCGGTCCAGGACGGGCTCGCCCGCCACGCGCCGGACATCTGGGCGGCGATGGTGACCGCCGTCGCGGGCGGCGCGGGTGCCATCGCGGCGGCCTACCCCGGCGTGCGCTCGACATCCATCGACTACGCGCTGCTGGAACCCGCCTCCGCCGAGGGACGCGTGGCGGTGGTGCCGGCGGATGTCGGCTGGAGCGACCTGGGCAGCTGGAACGCCCTCCTGGAGTCGGGCGATGACCCGGCCGCCGTGCGCGTGGAGGGCGCCGGCGAGGTCATCGTCGTGGGAGGCGCCGGGACCCTGGTTCGCGCCGATGGCGAGCGGCTCGTGGTCGTGGTCGGCCTCCGGGACACCGTGGTCGTGGACACACCCGACGCGCTCCTGGTGTGCGCCGCTGACGCCGCGCAGGACGTGAAGCTCGTGGTGGAGCGGCTCATCGCCGAGGGACGCGTCGACCGACTCTGAGGCGGTCGAGCAGGCTCAGTCGAGGTAGCCCAGCTCCCGGAGCAGGTCGCCCGAGCTCCGATGGAGCATCGTCCGGAGGACCGGGTCGAGGCTCGACCTGCCAGCCCCGACGCGCGAGCGATAGATCGTCGAGGTCTCGCCGCCCTCGCTCCGCCGCTGGGCGGTGAACCGCGCGTGGCGGTCCACGCCGTCGTGCTCGGCCTTGTCGTACTCCAGCACGCCGGGGTCCCAGGCCTCGCCCAGGAAGTCGAACATGGCTCGGAGCTGCGTCTCCGGCTCCGCCACCAGCGCCTCGTAGCGGATCTCCTGATAGCGGCCGGGCGGCAGGGTCGCGCCGAAGCTGCGCGCCGCCTCCACGTACTTCCGCCATGCGCCGCGGGCGGCGCGGACCCCGGACCGGTATCCCCAGCGCTCCTTGTGGGACGCGACGACATCGTGACCGTCGCGGATGAGGTGGAGATACTGCGCATCCGGGAACAGCTCCTGGGCGAAGGGCAGCAGGAGCGTGTTGGAGGGGTCCTTGTCCGCCCAGCGGGCCTTGCCGCGACGTGCCGCGTAGTCGGCCATCGCGCCGCCATAGAACGTGGCCAGCCGCGCCGTCCAGTAGTCGCGGGGGAACCCGTAGCGCTCCAGCAGCCGCCAGTGCCGACCCAGCGCG
>JAXLXC010000060.1:0-12673 GCA_046328155.1 Chloroflexota bacterium | reverse complement strand
TGACGATCCAGATGAACGCGGCGATGGCGACGACGAGACCCGCGCTCACCCGGCGTGGGTCCCAGCGCGTCCGGATGGCCTCGATGGCGTCGAAGAAGTACTCGAACGTGTTGGGGAAGATGAGCAGCAGCCAACGCAGCCCGGTCGCCTCGAACAGGGTCGCGCCCACCAGCCGGTAGTAGTACAGGAACCGGCTGACCTGGAAGGCGGCCGGATTGGTCCAGTTGCGGAGCGTCGCGAGGTAGGCGATCGACAGGTAGTAGATGTCGAGCGCCTTGTCGTAGCCCTGGTACCACGCGAGGTCCGCCCCTGGCGCCACCGCCTGGAACACCGTCTGGTCCACGGCATCGATGACCAGCGCCGCGATCATCGCGGGCAGCGGCCAGAGCGGGATGAGCAGCGGCACCAGGAATCGCGACAGGACCACGCCGAGCCCGACCGCCACCGCCCATCCGTCCATCGCCCGCGATCCTATCCGCGAGGCGCGACACTGGGAAGATGCGGATCGTGCGCGTGGTGCCCGGCGAGGCCCTGCCGCCTGGGCTCGGGCGGGACGAGGTCGCCGTCCTCGCACGCACGACCATGGTCGGCGGGGACCGCTGGCCCAAGGGACGTCGCCTGCACGCGGGTGACGTCGACCGATTGGCCCGCGAGGCGACCGACCCGCGCCCGGTGACGCTCCTGGTCCTGGAGGCCGGGGACCTGCACGAGGACGAGGCCGCCGAGCGTCTGGCCGCCGCGGTCGCCGGTCCGGGCGTCGACGCTCGGGGGCCGAGCGAGAGCCGAATCGACCTGGTGGCCGCGCACGACGGCGTGCTGCGCGTCCGCGTTGGCGCGCTGGCGCACGTCGATCGACTGGACGCTGTCGAGGTCTTCACCCGGCTCGACGGTCAGGTGGTCTCGGCGGGCGACATCGCTGCGAGCGTCAAGGTCGCGCCACACGTCGTGCCGGGTGCGCTCGTCGAGGCTGCGGAGCGGGCGATCGGTCGTGGCGGTCTGGTGCGCGTGCTGTCCTACCGCCGGTGGCTGGTCGGGGTGGTGGTCAAGGAGGCCATCCACGCCCCGGCGAGGGAGCGCTTCGAATCGACCATGCGGCAGCGGGTGGACGGCCTGGGCTCGGTGCTCGGGGAGGTGCGCTACGTGGCCGATGACGTCGAGCCGGTGGCCGAGGCCCTGGCGGAGCTGACCTCGGGCCCACACGGCGCTCGCCTGGTGCTGACCGCGGGCTCCGCGAGCACCGACCCGCTCGACCCGTTCTTCGTGGCCATCGAGCGGCTGGGCGGCGCGATCGTTCGGCGGGGCGTGCCCGCGCACCCGGGCTCGATGCTGTGGATGGGTCGTCTGGGCCGCGCGACCGTCCTGGGGCTGCCGACGTGCGGCGCCTATTCGAGGGCGACCGCCGCCGACCTGCTCATCCCGTGGCTCCTGTCCGGCGCACCACCAACCCGTGCGACCATCGCCCGGCTGGGCCACGGCGGCATCCTCACGCGCGACCAGCGCTTCCGGTTCCCGGCATATGCCGCCGAGCTGGAGGCCCCCGATGGCTAGGCGATGCTCACTCAGCCACGCGGGCCGCGTGACACATCAGCGCGGCAGGCGTCCCAGCCCGCGATGACCCAGTCACGCCATCGATGGCTCCGCCGAGCGGGGATGGACCGCGCCGCTCTGGCCGTGGTGCTGCTGGCCAGCGTGTCGCTGCCGTCAGCGACGGTCGCCCAGGGCGAACCGTCGGCGTCCGCGGACGCGACGGCGCCAACGGTGTTCTATCGGACGATCGGCGGCGGGCATGACCGGCTGTACCGCCGTGTCCTCGATGGCGCCCACCAGCCAGAGCCGACGCGGCCCGCGAGGCTGCCGCCGACATCATCGACTGATCCGCAGGGCAGCTGGTTCCTCTCCCCAGACGGCTCGGTGGTCATCCGCGTGGAGCCCCGCCGGGAGACGCCCCGACGACGACATCGTCGGCGGTCTCGAGGCGATCCTGCTCCGGGATGACGCGCCATCCTGGCGGCTCGATCGGCGCTGGTTGTACGGGGAGCAGGTCTGGTGGTCGTCGGATGGGCGATGGGTGGGGCGACGGGCGTTCGCTGACCGACGTCGCGGACGGCACGACCCGGGACCTTGAGACTCCCGAGGACTGGGAGTTCCTCGGGTTCGCGACGGATGGGTCCGGGTTGCTGTACAGTCGCTCGACGACGACGACCTGCCGACGCTCTGGCGGCTCGACCCTGCGACGGGTGACCGCGGGCGCGTGCCGTGGGGCACCGTCGGGGCAACTGGGCGGATCGGGCTCTCGACGCTGTCCCCGTCGCTCGGTCAGGCCATCGCAGGCAGCGACGACCCAGCCACCGGAGAGCCGAGGGTGGTGGTGCGGGACCTGCGCACAGGGTCGGACACCGTCGTCTCCGGCCTCCCCGAGGGCGCCGATCCAGTGGGCTACGACGCCACGGGTCGCGTGGCCTTGGCCCGGGTGACCTCGCGGGACGAGACGGGCGTGCCGCCTCGCCGTGACCTCGCGCTCTACGCGGTGCGCGAAGCAGCGGCTCGCCTGGTGTGGCAAGGACCGGGGCAGGGCTACCCCGAGCCGATGCTCACCCGCGAGGGGCGATACGTGCTGCTGCACCCGCACTACGACGACCCATCGCCCCTGCTCGCTGCGCTCGACGGCAGCGGGGCGACGCCCATCCTATGCCGGCCGACGTCAGCATCGTCGTCGACCCCGTGGGGCTCCTGGCAGGCAGCGTGCCGCCGAGCAGCGACCTCGCGCTCGCACCAAGCCCACCGCTCGACCCCGGCACGGTCATCGACGGCGCACCGAGCGTCCTGGTCACGCAGGTCGAGGAGGATGGCCAGGGCGGCTACCTGGGACGCATCCAGGTGCTGACGCCATCATCGGGCGGGGTGGTCGTCCGATCCGAGGCGACGGTGCCGTCCCGCCCACGACCCCGGTGACTTCGATGTCACGGCGGCGGCACGCCCAGGCCATCGTGACGTGCTCATCCTCGCGGGCCGGTGGGAGCGGCCGTGGGTCTACCGATGGACGCCCGGGCAGGAGCCGCGACGTGTCCGCTCGCTAAGGGCTTCCGGGCGCTCTGGGGTCCGGTGTGGTCGCCGGACGGTCGGCGCCTCGTGGTGCGCGTCGGGTCCTCGGGGCGGCGCTTCGCGGTGTTCGACGGCGCGCTGCGGCTGCTGCGGACCATCACCCCGCCCCCGGCCTGGTCCGGCGCCGACGTCATCGGCTGGACGGTGGACAGCCGGCGTCTGGTCCTCGCGCCGCCGACCGTGGTGTACGCGGACGAGGCCCTGACGACCCGCCGCCGTGCGAGAACCGCATGCCGATGGCGACCGTGTCGGCGGCCACGGGCGAGCTGCGGCCACATCGTGGGACCTGTCCGCTGGCGGTCTTCCTTGGCCTCGATGGCTGGGAGCAGGTTGCGACGGGCGAACGGACGATCCTCGACCGATACCGCCGCGGCTTCGCCTTCGAGCATGGCTGTCGGGTGACGAAGACGCTATCGGAGGTCTCGCTCCCCGCGGGCACGGTGTTCGACCATCGATGGTCCCCGACGGGCCTCTCGCTGTATGTGCTGGCCGGACGGCAGCGGCCAACCCAGGTCCTGGTGTATCGGCGGCCATGGGCCGACCCGGGCGTCAGGCCCGCGGGCGACCACGTGCTCGCGGAGCGCGTCCGATACCGGCAGCGCGGCGGTTGGTGGTCGCTGGCTCGTGGTGGAGGGGGAAGGCCGTCTGGATGGTCGGTCGACCGGCCTCTTGGACCTGCGGAGCGGCCGGATCCACTGACGAGGAGCCGTGCAGGTGCAGGGGCTGGACCGAGACACCGGAGGGCTGACGGTCAGTCGATGACCTCGATGCCCTCCAGCAGCGCGCGGCGGCTGCCAGGGCCCGGTCGAGCGTCGCCAGTGGCGCGTCGATGTCCAGCGCGAGCTGGAGATACATCGCGTCGTACACCGTCAAGCCGTGCCGGGTGGCAAGCTGGATCGACTCGACCAGGCCATGCCAGCCCCGGTCCGTCACGTCCACGCCAGTCCGTCGCAACTGGTTCAGCTTGCCCGCCACCTCGCCGCGGGCGAGTCTCGTGCCTCGCAACAACCCGTCGGCGACCTCGGACCGGAAATGCGTTGGCGCCAGGAGCAAGGCACCCTCCTCCGCCCATGTCAGCCACCGCTGGGGCCATGGCCCCTCATCGGTCAGGAAGCGGATCGTGACCGAGGCATCGACGACGACCGCGGTGGGACCCACCGAGATGCTCACCGATGGCGCTCGCGGTCGCGGAGCACGTTCGCCATGATCTGTGCATCCCGTTCCTCGCGCATCTGGCGGACGAGTGCCGCCGGGTCGGGGATGTCGATCGGGTACTCCCGGGCGAGTCGCTTGATCTCCGCGATGGCCTCCAGCCGGTGCCGCTTGCGGGCCTCGGGGGTCACATCGCGCAGGTCGGTCAGGGGCACGAGGGCCGCGATCGGCTGGCCGGCGCGCTCGATGACGATCTGCTCCCCGGCGGCGGCCTCGTCCAGGATCGCGCCGAAGCGCCTCCGAACCTCCAGCGCGGACACCGTCCTCATGCGCGCTATCATAGCGCTCTGATAGTGGTATGCGACCTATCAGGGCCGCGATCGTTCGAGGCCGAGCCTTGGGTGACATCCACCGCGCCATCACGCCACGATTCCGCGAGTTCATCGAGCGTCAGCCCATGTTCTTCGTGGCGTCCGCGCCGCTCGCCGCGGATGGCCATGTCAACGTGTCGCCCAAGGGGCTCGACACCTTCCGGGTGCTCGGCCCGGAGCGGGTGACCTATCTCGACCTGACGGGCAGCGGCAACGAGACCTCGGCACATCTCGCGGAGAACGGCCGAATCACCTTCATGTTCTGCGCGTTCGGGGGGCCGCCCCAGATCCTGCGGCTGTTCGGGACTGGTCGCACGGTGCTCCCCGGCGACGCCGAGTGGGACGGCCTGCGTGGCCTGTTCCCACCCGACCTGGTGGGCGTGCGCCAGGCCATCGTCGCGGACATCCATCGGGTCCAGACCAGCTGCGGCTACGCGGTGCCGCGCATGGATCTCGTGGAGGATCGGGACACCCTCGACCGCTGGGCGCGCAACCGCGGGCCGGCGCGGCTCGACGACTACCGCCGCACCCACAACGTCGAGAGCATCGACGGGCTGACGGCGCCCATCGCCGCCTGCTGGCCCGAGACCGCGGACGGCTAGGAACCCTCGTCCGGGCCCGGGTGGTCGCGGAACCAGGCGACGGCTTCGTCGATGCATGCCTCGTCGTCGTCCGCCAGGGAGACGACGACATCGTCGGCCGCCAGGACCGTGAGCGTGAGCGGCACCGGACGTCGGACCTGGGCGGTCCATGCCCGCACGCCCCGATCCGCCCGCTCGGTCCATGCGAGGGAGCGGCGGCCGGACCGGATCGAATCCCGAATGACCGCAGCGAGGCTGCTCGTCGGGTGTCCGGGAAGCGACCAGAGGTCCATCACGAAGCAATCGCCCTCGTCGCGGCCCTCGATCGGGTAGGTCCCTCGCGCGAATCCCAGACCGTCCGGGTCGAGGCCCGCCTGGGCCACCGGCTCGCGGAGGATGTCGACCATGCGCTGGGGCGGTGGGTCGCTGCGGGCCTCCGAGTAGAGGAGCGGCGCGGCCCCGCCGATGGTGGGCGGCAGCCGCGCCTCGAGGTCGGGTCGCTCGTGCGGCGTCTGGTACAGGCGCTGGAGGTCCTGCTCGGTCCAGCCCCGCGGCAGCGTCACGGTCGAATACGCGCCGTCGATCCCGTCAAGGAGCGCGTCTCGATCTCGTCGTCGGTCGCGCTCGGGGATGACGATCAGGCGTTCCATCGCCTGCTCGACCTGCGCATCGAGCTCGGCGAGCTCGTCGGCCGTCAGCTCGTCGGTCTCGACGCGTGCCTCCGGCTCCGGGCGTCCGGACGCCACCCAGTCGGCGTACCGGTCGTCCAGGATCGCCGCGGTGATGGAGCGGGTCGCCGCATCGAATGGGACCGCGTAGTCGGGCACGTCGGGGAACGCCGCGTCATACGCGGTCAGGTAGCCGTCATAGGCATGCGCCGCGAACTTTCGCCCCTCGGCGGTCAGCTCCGCGTCCAGCAGCTTCTCGTCGGCAGCGTCGATGTACTCCTGGAGCGTCGCGCTGCCCGTGGTCGCGCGTCGCACGAACCCGGACGGCCACTGGTGCCTCGCATGCAGCCGGTGGGCGAACACCCATGCGAGGAAGCACGCGATGTGGACGAAGCCCTGCTCCCCCGGCTGACCCGCCTCCTCGGCCGCGTCCCAGTGGTAGCGTCGAGTCGGTCGTGGATGGTCACATGTCCACCATAGCGACCTTGCACGTGCATGGCCCACGCATCCGTCGGTCGGTGCCGTCGGCCATCCGTCGGTCGGTGACGTCGACGCCCCTCGTCGCGCCCGGAATCTGGGCGTACCGACGACGGGGCCGCGGGCCGGCCGCCCCAACGTCGTTGCCGCTCGTCGCTGCGCCCGGAATCTGGGCGTGCCGACCAGCACCGAGCCCGTCATCGTCAATCTGCCCACATCCTTGGGCGGCCCGGATGAGGTCGCCCGGCCATCGGCATGGTCCCTCGTCGATAGGCCCCGAATCTGGAGCGCCGGCCGTCGGCCCCCCGGCGCGGCCTCCGCCCGTCTGAAGTGGCCGCCGGCCCCCTGGCGCGGTCGACCTGCCCACACGCGCACGCGCTACCCCTTCGGGCGTGACCGACACGACCACGACTGCCGACCATCGCCCCGCCGCCACGCGCGCTCCATCGACGGCATCCAGGCCGAGATGGCGAGCCACGACTACGTGGGCGGACCGCGCGCTCGCCACGGTCATCTTCCCGGGCCTCGAGCTGGGCCGGCCGATCCTGTTCGAGGGCGAGGCGGGCGTGGGCAAGACCGAGGTGGCCAAGGTCCTCTCGGCGATGCTGGGCGGCCGCCTCATCCGCCTCCAGTGCTACGAGGGCTGGACGTCACGACCGCAGTCTACGAGTGGAACTACCCGCGCCAGATGCTGGAGATCCGGCTGCGCGAGGCGCGCGGCGAGACGCGGACCAACGCCCACGACATCTTCGGGCCCGACTTCCTCATCAAGCGACCCCTGCTCCAGGCGCTGGAGTCGACGGACGGCGCACCGCCGGTCCTGCTCATCGACGAGATCGACCGCGCCGACGAGGAGTTCGAGGCCTATCTCCTGGAGATCCTGTCCGACTTCCAGGTCACGGTGCCGGAGATCGGCACCATCAAGGCGCAGCATCCGCCGCGGGTCATCCTGACCCCGAACCGGACGCGCGAGGTGCATGACGCGCCTGCAAGCGGCGCTGCCTCTATCACTGCATCGACTACCCCACTCGCGGACAAGGAGTACGTCATCGTCCACGCGCGGCTGCCGGGCATGGACGCGACGCTCGCACGCAACGTGGTCGGCTTCGTGCAGCGGCTTCGCCAGGTGGACCTGACCAAGCTCCCGGCGTGGCGGAGACGCTCGACCGGCAGCCGCGCTGCTGGCGCTGGGGGCACCCAGCCTGTCCCCGGAGGTCATCGACCCCACCCTCGGCGTCCTGCTCAAGTACGAGAGGACGTGTGCCATCCGCGGTCAGCGGGCGGCGGCGTATCTCGCGGAGGTCCAGGCGGGTGACGCTGCCTGGAGTAGCGTGCGTGACCGACGCCTGGTCGGTGCCGCGCGGGCTCGGCGGGACCATGACGCTGTCCGACGCGGCCGCGTGGGTATTCACGATCGCGACGGTGTGCGCGATCCTGTTCCAGGTCGCCCTGGCCCTGGGCGCACCGTGGGGCGCATACGCGATGGGCGGCACATCCCCCGGGCGGTTCCCGCCGAGGCTGCGCGTCGCAGCCGCCATCCGCGCGTTGCTGCTGGGGGTGGCGATCGCCATCGTCCTGGCGCGCGCCGGTCTGGCGTTCCCCGGGCTGGTGATGCAGCCCGCGTCCTCATCTGGCTCGTGGTCGCGATGGCACTGGTCGCCGTGGTGCTCAACCTGGCCAGCCGAAGCGCCGGGGAGCGCCGCCTGTGGGTACCGGTCGCGACCGTCATGCTCGCATCCAGCCTCGTCGTGGCGGCCACCGCCCCGCGACGTCGGCGCTCGTGCCTGCATCCGGCCCGACGCACGGTGGGCGCGATACGCTGTCGCGCATGACTGGCAGGCTGGCAACCGACGAGTCCCCGTCGAGCTCCCGGTCTCCGGGCCGGCGTTCCTGGCGAGCGTCCTGGGCTTCGGTCGCGAGCTCAAGCGCGAGGGGTTGACGGCGGACCTGGCCGCCGTGCTCGACTTCGTGCGCGCCCTCGACCTGGTCGACATCGGCGACCGCGAGGTGCGCGCCGCGGGCGCGGCGCTGTTCATCCGTCGCAAGGACGAGATCGACCCATACGACCGGGCGTTCGAGCGCTTCTGGCGCAGCCGTGGCCTCGCGCCTCGCCGGCCTGCCGCAGCTGACCAGCGACCGACCGAGGTCGACCGCAGGCGCAGCCGTCCAAGGACTCGCTGGCCGAGGACGCGCAGGTCGTGGCCACGGGCATCGTCCGGGACACCCAGAGCGTGGAGTCCGGCGAGCCCGACGAGGAGGAGTCGACCCTGTCCGAGACGGCCTGGAGCGCCGGCGAGCGGTTGCGCAACTCGGGCCTTCGACCGCATGACGTCCCAGGAGCTGCGGGAGGCGGAGCGGGCTCATCGACCGGATGGTGCTGCGGATGCCCGTGGGCCGGACGCGGCGCTGGGAGCCTGATCGCCGGGGAGCTGCTGGCGCCGCGCCAGATGATGCGCCGCAACCTGGCCACGGGCGGCGACCCGTCGCGTGGCCGTGGCGCCGCCGCATGACCCGGCCGCGGGGCGTGGTGCTGCTGTGCGACATCTCGGGGTCCAGCGGAGCGGCACGCTCGCCTGCTGCTGCGCTTCTGCCACGCGCTCGCCCGACCGAGGTGCCCACCGAGGCGTTCTGCTTCGGGACGCGGCTCACCCGGATCAACGCCGCAGCTGCGCCACCGCGACCCGGACGAGGCTTTGGAGCGCATCAGCGCCGCGGTCGGCGACTGGTCGTGGGGGGCACGCGCATCGGCACGGCGTTCCGCGAGTTCAACATGCGCTGGTCGCGGTCGGACGCTGCGCAGCTCGTCCATCGTGCTCGTGGTGTCCGATGGCTGGGACCGGGCGACCCCGCGAGGTGGCCGCCGAGACGGCGCGGCTACGTCGCTCCTGCCACCGGTCGATCTGGCTCAACCCGCTGGCGGGCGCGGCCGGGTATCGCCCGCTGGCGGCGGGCATGGCCGCGGCGTGGCCCCACATCGACGTGTTCCCGCCATCCCACGACCTTGCGAGCCTGGAGAGCGCCGGCGCACGCGCTGGAGGCCGACCAGGCGCCCGGGCCGGGGCGTCGCTTCGATGAGGGCCGACCGATGAAGGACCGGTGCGCGAGATGGACGCCTGGTCGGGGGTCGCGCTGGGCACCGGCCGCGCCGTGGTGGTGCGCACGTCAGTCGGCGCCGCGACCCGAGGGCGCGGCGCTGCTGGTGAGCGGCGATGGGCCGGCTGGCGGGGGAGCGTCAGCGGCGGCTGCGTGGAGGGCGCCGCGTTCGAGGAGGTGGAGCACGCCCGCGACACCGGCAGGGCACGCGTCATCCGCGGCATCAGCGACGAGCGGCCTGGACGTGGGCCTGGCCTGCGGCGGCACCATCGTGGACGTGCTCGTGGAGCCGTCCCTCGACCCGGTCGTGGAGCGCGCGGCCCACGAGCTCGGGTACGCGGTCATCACGCCCCTGCCCGCCGACTCGCCAGGGCCCGCGTTCGGCCCGCACGAGCCCGGCGAGCGCTTTCGCGGCGCCCGCCGCCAGGCTGGTCGTCGGCGAGGCGGCGCCCTGCTCCAGGGCACGACCGGCGACGCCACGCTGGACGCCGACCTGCGCGCCGCGGCCTCCGACGTGCTGGAGCGCGGTCGGTCCTGGACGGTGGAAGCGGGTGGCCGGCGCTCGTGGTTCGTGGAGGCCTTCGCCAGCCGCGGCTGGTCATCGTAGCCGTCCAGGTGGCCATGTCCTCGATGCCATCGCCTGGACGCTGGGCTACCGACGGTGGTCATCGACGAGGCGCGCGCGCCAGCCGCGACCTGGGAAAGCTCGAGCGCCGACATTGCCGGCGGCCGGGCGACGAGCTGCTGCACGGCGATTCATACCCTGGGCCGCGCGACGCGGTGGTGGTGCTGACGCACGACGTCAAGTTCGACGGCTCGGCCATCGTGACGGCGCTCGCCCGCGGCTGCCGGTACGTCGGCGCGGTGGGCAGCCGGAAGACCCAGGCCGACCGCCGCGCCCGGCTGCTGGGGGTCGGCGTCCGCGCGAGGACCTCGACCGGCTGCGTGGGCCGACCGGCCTCGACCTGGGTGGCCGGGAGCCCGCGGAGACCGCGCTCTCGATCATGGCCGAGGTGGTCGCCGCCCGGTTCGGCGGCACCGGCGTGCCGATGCGGGAGCGTGCCGCGACCGGGTAGGCGCGCCGGGCGTCCGGCCATCGCCGGCTACCATGGGCACGGTCCGGGAGCCGACGCCCGGTGACGGGGATGAGGATGCACTTCGAGGGCAGCGTGCCCATCAAGGCCGACCGCGCCACGGTCTTGTCGTTCGTCAACGACCCCACCTTCGTCGCGTCGCGGCCCTGGCGTGGAGCGCGCTTCCAGGTCGTCGACGACTCGCACTCAAGGTGACCGCCAAGGTGGGCATCGGCATCATCCGGGCCACGTTCGTGGTGGACGTGACGCGCGCGGAGGAGCAGGCGCCCGACTTCGCCAGCCTGACGGCCTCCGGCAAGGCACCCGGCAGCGCCGTGGACGGATCGGCGCGCATGGACCTCTCCGACGGCCCCGATGGCGCGACGCTCATGGACTGGTCCGCCGACGTGACCATCCACGGCAAGCTGGCGAGCGTGGGCGCCCGGCTCATCGAGGGCACCGCCAAGAAGCTCATCGGCCAGACGTTCGACTGCATCCGGGCCAAGGTCGAGGCCTAGGGGGCACCGCGCCACTGGAGGCACCGCGCCACTGGCTGCCGGGCGTCCGCCCCGGGCAGCGGTCAGTCGTCCTCGCCGCCCAGGGGCTCGCTCGCGATGGTGGCCCAGAAGGCCTCGTGCCCCTGCATGCCCCTGGGCGTCGTGAAGGACTTGACCGCCTCGGCGGCGGACCGGAGCTCGTCGTGGAGCAAGCCCATGAAGCCCAGCCGCTCGTCCAGGACCTTGAGCAGCTGCTCGGCGGTGGCCTTCCGGTCGGCGGGCGACGTGGCCTCGAGGAGCCTGGTGCGCAACGCATCCGCCTGCGGCTTGAGCGCCCACTGCCGGTCGTTGTAGCCGATGGCCGTGTCCCAGTGCGTGTTGTACTCCGCGCGTCGGTCCGACAGGGCTCGGGCGTAGCCGCTGGGCATGGACATGACCCGCGACTGCGCGCGCTGGACCGCCTCGATGGCCTCGAGGATGCGCGGGTCGACCTCCCGGATGCCCGCCTCCTTGTCGGCGATCCGGTCACGCAGTCGGGCCATCTCGGCGCCCTCGGATGACCGCTCGGCCGCCCGATACCCGTTCTTGTCGGCCATGCGCGCGCGCACCGTCTCGATGGTCTCGCCGGGCGCCACCTTGACCGCCTCCTGGCCAGCCGTGTCGCGCAGGAAGCGGAAGTCGTTCATGTGCTCGTCGATGAGCTTGAGCTGCTGGTCACGGAGGCCATCCGGGAGGTCCGTGTAGCGCGCGCGGTCCGCGACGGCGGCCCGACGAGCGTCGAGCGCGGCGAGCGTCCGCTTGGCCTCGTCGACGACGGCGCGCGCATCCGCGACGCCGCCGCGCAGGCGCGCCTTGAGCTCCGCGCGCTTGGCGTCGAGCGCCTTGCGACCGGCCTCGCCCGGGAAGTTGGCGTCGCCCTTGAGCTCCACGGTCCACGCGGTGGCGTCGCCGCCCAGGCCCACCTGGGCGCCCACCATCGCGGCGCCATTCTGCTTCACGAGCTGGCTGTAGATGCGCATCTTCTCGGCCTTGGTCCTCGCCCGGCGCATCTCCGCATGGACCTGCTCCAGCTCCCGGATGACCGCAGGCGAGATCTCCGCGGTGAGCGTCCACTCGCCCGACGCCTTCGCGGAGCCGGCGTGCGTGGCCCCGGTGAAGATCTTGCCCAGCTCCTGACGGTTGTAGTCGCCGGAGTCGCCGCTGACCTTGACCTGCGCCTGGTAGCCCGCGGTCTGCCTGCCGTCCTTGCCCTCGAGCGTGGACACGATCTGCGCGCTCGAGTGCTCCCGGTCCTCGCCAAAGACCTTGCGACCCACCCAGCTCGGGTCCTGGTCGTGCGCCTGCTGGCCGCCGAACTCCTGGTGGCTGCCGCTCGCGTCCTGGCGGTCGACCTCCCACGTCGTGCCGGTCCACTTGGCGGTGCCCAGCAGTGGGATCGAGACGTTGTCAGGGTCCTCGGCCGAGCCGCTGCTGGTGACCGATCGGAGCTTGGCGCCCCCCATCGGCGGCAGCCCGGTGCGGGCATACAGCTCGAACGCATCGCGGCCCGCCGGCTGGCCCAGGTCGAACTCCCATGCGACCTCGAAGCCACGCGTCTCGGACGAGCCCTTGGTGTTGCTGAGGCCGCCGCTGATGGACCAGTCGGACCCCTTGGTGCCG